>JAFYXL010000027.1 GCA_017546165.1 Clostridia bacterium | reverse complement strand
CTATCCAAAATCGTCGCAATGCTATCCATCTCGCCCTTTGCACCAAGCTTGGGAACTTTTCTTAAGCTTTGTGCGATGGTCTGCTCAATCTTTGCCGTGTCACTTGAAAACACATCTGACGACCGCAAACCTTCGGAAAGTTCACTTATTTTCTCATCAATTGCCTTGAGTTCATTATTGGCAGAGACATTTATCTCATTTTTGTAAATATACATAACTGCCTCGCCAAGGCTGACACGCTCATCTTCATTTGCTTCACAGTAAAGATACCCGTCACTTGGGGCATTGATAACTGTTTGTTCGCGGAAGATATAGCCCGTTGCCGAAATCATATCCTCCTCTGAGCCACTGCGGACTATGGTGGTCTCAAGTCTGTCACCATAGCTGAAAATTACATTCCCTGCAACAACAAGCACAAATGCAAAAATCAAAAAACCTACAAATCCGCCTTTGCGCTTTTTTCTACTATTCTTTTTTGTGGTTGTTTTGTCCTTTTCCATTTGCAAAATCCTCATTTCGCATTTAAAGTATAGGGGCTTTCCCTAAAAATGTAAAACATTTTTTATAAACTTCCTCAAGTCCCTCAGGGCCGTCAACCCTTACCCAGGAAATCAGCTCATTTCGTCTGAACCAGGTGAGCTGTCTTTTTGCATAACGTCTGCTCTCCTGCTTGATTTTTTCCACAGCCTCGTCATATGTGCACTTGTCCTCAATGAAATCAAACAGTTCCTTGTATCCAATAGCTTGCATAGCTGTAGTTTCTCTGCCAAGTCCTGATTCATAAAGCCTTCTGACCTCATCTAAAAGGCCTTTTTCAAGCATTATATCAACACGTCTGTCAATTCTTTCGTAAAGCACCTGTCTGTCGGCATCAATACCAAAAATCAAAGGGTCATACACAAGCTCCCGCCGTGACTCAGCATTCACCTGAGTAAAGGTTTTGCCCGTAGTGTGACAAACCTCCAGGGCCCGTATAACTCTGCGGACATTGTTTTGGTGTATCTTTGCTGCTGCCTCAGGGTCTTTTTCCAAAAGCAAGTTGTGAAGGGCCTCGTTTCCCCATTCATCGGCATACTTCTGCATTTTTGACCTGTATTCCATATCCTGCTCAAACTCATCAAATTCTATATTAAGAAGCACACTATCCATATAAAGGCCTGTGCCTCCGGCAATAACAGGAACTTTATCCCTGCTGAGAATGTCATCAATACACGCTCTTGCATCTTTGGTGAAATCCGCAACACTGTATCGCATACTTGGGTCAACAATATCTATCATATGATGGGGAATACCGCACCGTTCCTCCATATCAGGCTTTGCAGTACCAATATCCATACCCTTATAAATTTGCATTGAATCACAAGACACCACCTCGCCTGCGACTCGCTTTGCAATTTCAATTGCCAATGCGGTTTTTCCTGAAGCTGTAGGCCCTGCAACTGCTATAATCTTTTTTGCCATAACTTTGCCGGAGCTATAAATTTTTTCAAAGCTCCGCTCCCTTAAACAATTCTTTTAAACATTTTCTCAATTTCCTGTTTTGTAAAGGCAACCTTGATAGGCCTTCCGTGTGGACAGGTTTTTATGCCCTGTTCTTCAAGTTCTGCAACATCCCTAACGAGGGCTTCCATCTCAACCATACTCAGTTTTTTGTTTGCCTTGATAGCATACTTGCAGGAAATCATATCAAGAAGACGTTCCTCAAAGGACAAAAGTCCTATGGGTCTGCCGTCCATAAGAATGGCAATAATCTCAATCACCAAATCCTTGATTTCATCCTCATCACCCACAAAAGGTGTCTCTCTGATAATAACCGAGTTACGTCCAAATTCCTCAATTCCAAACCCCATATCCGAAAGGATTTGTATATTGTCCTTTATGATCCTAAGTTCCATTCCATCAACATCAAGCACAATGGGCGCAAGTAGAATCTGACCTGCTGTTTTGTGGCTTAAATAGTCCCCTTTCAGCATCTCAAATCTCTTTCTTTCATGTGCGGCGTGCTGGTCTATCAAAAACATTTCACTGCCTGACTCCACAACAAGATAAGTGTCAAAAACCTGACCTACAATACGTGTTTTTAAAGCTGTGGAAGGAACACCTTTTTCTTCGGCAAAATCAAATTTCAGCTGGTCCTCATTTTTAGCAAGGCTATCTACCCCTGTTTTGTCTGCAGTTGACATAGGCTTTATTGTAGCCCTGTTTTCAGCCAACTTGTCCTCTAAATCAGCAGAACTCGGCTCTGCCTTTTGGGGTTTTGGTTCATTAAAGACAGGGGGTGCAAACTCCCGGCGTGCGGGTATGGTCCTGTCCATAAATTCCCTGATAACTCTTCTGTCGGGCCTGTCCTCAGCATTTGGCTTTTCCGTAACCTTTGCAAAGTTTGGCGTATCCGACACCTTCTCTGTCGCTTCTTTGTAAACAGGCTCCGGCTTTTTTTGTATATTGTAAATCGCATTCTTCACTCCAACGTGAACAATGTTGTAAATTTCCTTTTCATTGGCAAACTTAATCTCGGTTTTTGCAGGGTGGACATTGACATCAACAAGCTCAGGATTAAGGTCAATATTCAGCACAAAAAACGGAAATTTTCCCGTCATAAGCACATTTCGGTAAGCTTCCTCAACCACTTTTGCCACAACGTGATTTTTTATATACCTGCCGTTGACGATTAACGTCTGCCTTGTTCTGTTGCCACGGGCAAGCTCCGCCTTGCCTACCACGCCGTAAACTCTTACGCCGTGTTCTTCATAATCAACCTCGTAAATCCCCTTTGCGTGGTCAATGCCGTAAATATTAAGCACTGCATTTTTAAGCTGTCCATCACCTGATGTTGAAAACACTTCCTTGCCATCGCAAATATAACGAAAGGCAATATTGGGATTTGCAAGACAAATTCTGCCCAGCACATCTGTTATGTAACCTGCCTCTGTGGAATCCTTTTTCAAAAACTTCATTCTGGCAGGGACATTTGCAAACAAATTCTCCACTACCATTGTCGTCCCAAAATTGCAAGCCACTTCTGTCTTGTCTGAATACACACCGTGGTGCACCGACATAGAAGCACCCAAAGGTGCATCCTTTGTGCGAGTCAGGACATTTACCTGGGCCACAGCACAAATACTTGCCAGCGCCTCTCCCCTAAAACCCATTGTCTCAATCTCGGACAAGTCCTCTATCTCACGGAGTTTGGAGGTTGCGTGGCGAAGAAACGCACATTCCAATTCGGTAGTAGGAATTCCCTTGCCGTTGTCCTGGACGGAAATATATTTGATCCCGCCATTTTTAATCTCAACCCTTATCTCTGTAGCACCTGCGTCAATGGAATTTTCAACAAGCTCTTTAACTACCGCTGACGGCCTCTCAACAACTTCCCCTGCGGCAATCTTGTCTGCAACCGCCTGGGACAGGACTTTTATCTCTGCCATTTTAACCCCTCCTCCCATAATTCGAAAATTAATTTATACTTCTAATTATTTATAGCCTTGGCTTTCAGCGAATAAAGTTTTGTCAGCGCCTCCATAGGCGACATTGAGTCAAGGTCAAGAGCCTTAATCTCACTTACAACTTCATTCTCTTCAAACATTTCAAGGCTCAGTTGCAACTCCTCTGCAACCTCTTCAGTCTTTTTCGGAGCCTTACGATTTACCAAAACTTCTCTCTCGTCACGCAGCTCAAGTTCTGCCAATATTTCCTTGGCACGCTTTATAACATCCCGTTTTACCCCCGCAAGCGCTGCAACCTCAACGCCGTAGCTTCCGTCAGCGCCGCCGCGTATAATCTTGCGCAAAAAGGTGATATCGTCGCCCTTTTTCTTTACGGCAATACAGAAGTTCTTTACATTCTCCAAAGTATCCTCAAGTTCTGTGAGCTCGTGATAGTGGGTAGCAAAAAGTGTTTTTGCACCGCACTTTTTCTTGTTGGCAATGTACTCCACAACCGACCAGGCAATACTCAGGCCGTCATAAGTACTTGTTCCCCTGCCGATTTCGTCCAGTATAATCAAGCTCTTTTTTGTGGCATTGTCAAGTATATATGCCACTTCGTTCATCTCAACCATAAAAGTTGACTGTCCTGCTGACAAATCATCTGATGCCCCCACACGGGTAAACACCTTGTCAATAATACCGATTTCAGCGGCGCTTGCAGGCACAAAAGACCCCATCTGCGCCATAATGGCAATCAGGGCAGTTTGCCTCATATAGGTTGACTTTCCCGCCATATTAGGTCCTGTGATTATAGCAACCTGACTTGCGCCACAATCAAGCTCTGTATCGTTTGGTATAAATATATTCTTTGAATTTATACTCTCTACAACAGGATGTCTGCCGTCACGAATCATAATTCTGTCTGACATAGACATCTCAGGCATAACATATCTATTCTTTTCGGCAACATAAGCAAAGGCACACAAAACATCCGCTGTGGCAACAACACTAGCTGTAGTCTGTACTCTCTCAACCTGCTGGGCAACAATATCGCGGATTTTGGCAAACATCTCATATTCCATTGTCACAATCTGGCTCTCTGCCTCAACTATCTTCTCTTCAACTTCCTTTATCTGGGGAGTAATATACCTCTCACAGTTTGAAAGTGTCTGTTTTCTCACAAAATATTCAGGAACTTCGGCAGTATTTACCTTGCTGATTTCAAGATAATAACCAAACACTCTGTTGTATCCAACCTTGATATTGCGTATCCCCGTCTTGTCCTTTTCCTCTTCGGCAAAATTGTTTATCCACTGAACACCATTTGACATAATATCACGGCGCTGGTCAATCTCGTCGCTGAACCCATCACGGATAAGGCCGCCCTCCCTGAGGGAAATAGGGGCGTCAGGATTAATTGCCTCTTCTATTACCATACGGACATCTGCCAGGTCATCCAGCTTTTCTGAAAGCTGCTTTAAAACTCCTGCACTGCATCCGCCAAGTATCCGCTTTATATCGGGCAGTTTTCTTAAGGATGCTGCAATCGACAACATATCTCTGCAATTTGCCGTTTTGTATGTAATCTTTGAAATCATCCTCTCAATATCCAAAACCGTCTTCAGTGCTTCAACAAGCTCTTCACGGAGAATAGGCTCTCTCACAAGCTCTGCTACCGCCTTGTGCCGATTTTGAATTTTTGCGCAACTTGCAAGGGGCATTGTTATCCACTTTCTAAGAAGTCTTCCACCCATAGGGGTCTTGGTGTGATTAAGTACACCCAAGAGGCTTCCCTTTACCTTTTGACTGCGCATAGTTTCAAGAAGTTCAAGGTTCCTTATGCTAAAGTTGTCAATCTCCATATATTCTTCGGCATCGATAACCTCAACACGGCGCAAATTGAGAAGTTCTGTCTTTTGAGTTTCCTCAAGGAACAAAAGCAAGGCTCCAAGGGCTGATGCCGCATAACCTTTCTTCGGCATATGTCCCTCTGCGCCGCCAAATCTCTCAGATATTTTCTTGCGGGCCTCATCTTCTTCAAAGGCCCAATTATAATAGTTGCGAACCGAACATCCAAATCGCTCCGCCACCGAGCCCAAAAGATAGGAGCTTGAATACCCCTGCTGATTAAATATAATTTCCGCCGGCGAAAAACGGCAAAGTTCATTAAAGGCCAGCATCTCCAGATTCTCGCCCTCAAACTCATTAACCGAAATCTCACCTGTAGAAATATCAACAAAAGCCAGGCCCACCCCTGTGTCGCAAAGACACACCGAGGCCAGATAATTGTTTTTGGTATCCTCCAGGGCGGCTGAATCCATAATTGTACCCGGAGTTATTACACGAATTACCTCACGTTTTACAATCCCTTTGGCTGCAGCAGGGTCCTCCGCCTGTTCGCAGATTGCCACATTGTACCCGTTTTCAACCAATTTTGCAATATAAGTATCAACAGCGTGAAAAGGCACACCACACATAGGCGCACGCTCCTCCTGCCCGCAATCCCTGCCCGTAAGGGTAATTTCAAGTACTCTCGAGGCGGTAATTGCATCCTCAAAGAACATCTCGTAAAAATCACCCAGGCGGTACATAAGGATTGAGTCCTGATACTTTTCCTTTATTTCAAAATACTGACGCATCATTGGCGTAAATTCAGCCATTTGATATCCTCCGTTTCATTTTAAACCACCCTTTGGCTTTGTTAACCAACACTGACGCCCTGCGCAGCAATTTTTGTGCACCACAGTAGCTAATGATTACAAAAGTCAAAGGTTTGCAACTAGTGGCAGCTTGAACAGCTTGAGCAGTCACCGCTGCAGTTGCTTTCGCCATCTCTTGCGCCCTTGATAAAGTAGCTGAGAACAGCGTTTACCTGCTGTACAAGGTTGTCAAGTTCACGGCTTGCTTCTATATAGTCTGCAATAAGTGGATTTTTTGCAATTCTCTCAAACTCAGACTCAGCATATGCTTTAAACTCTTCAATTTCCTCTTTTGATGGGTTTTCAGCATTGCGGAGCTTGTCGCTTGCAATTCTTCTGTTATCATTATAGCTCTGAAGAAGCTCAACAGCCGCTTCATCTGCATTCATCTTATCGCCTGTTTCCTTAACACGTGTGCTTTCTTCGCATTTTGCAATCATTTGTCCAAGTTCTTGTGCTTTTTCAATAATTTCGTTTCTCATTTTTATTTCTCCTTAAAATTTTATTATATAATTTCGCCGGTCAAAGACCAGGTTTTACACTCTGTAATTTTTATATCTATAATTTTCCCAACCATCTCTTCTGGTCCGGGAAAGTTAACAATCTTGCCACCCTCTGTTCTGCCACTGAGAAATTGATCATTTGTACGGCTTACGCCCTCAACGAGAACCCTTTCGCTTTTTCCCACCATTGCCTCGTTTTTTCGTCTTGAAATCTCGTTTTGCACCCGGGTGAGTCTGTCAAAATTCCTATGCTTGTCCTCCTCAGTGAGGCAATCAGGCATCGTTGCCGCAGGCGTCCCCTGACGTTTGGAGTATATAAAGGAATAAACCATATCAAACTCCACTTCTTCAAGGAGTGAGATAGTTTTGTCAACATCTTCGTTGGTTTCGGTAGGGAACCCTACGATAATATCCGTAGTCAAGACTATGTCAGGCATCCTCTCCCGAACCCGTCTAACAATGTCAAGGTAGGCACCGCGGGTATATTTGCGGTTCATCTTGTCAAGGACCTCATCCGACCCTGATTGAACAGGCAAATGGAGTTGCTTGCAGATTTTAGGTTCGGTTGCCATAACCTCTATAAGTTCATCAGAAATATCCTTTGGATGTGACGTCAAAAATCTGATCCTCTCAATGCCATCAACTTTACAAACTTCTCTTAAAAGTTGGGCAAAGGTAATGCCGGCATCCCCTAAATCTTTGCCGTATGAATTTACATTTTGCCCCAGGAGAGTGATTTCCTTGTACCCATTTTTTGAAACGTCCCGAACCTCAGCCAAAATATTTTCAGCACTTCTGCTGCGTTCACGACCTCTGACATAAGGTACGATACAATATGAACAAAAGTTGTTGCAGCCATACATAACCGAGATTTTTGCACCTTTAGAGTTGTCGCGGCTTATCCTTATGCCCTCGGCAATCTCCCCATCACTGTTCTCGGTTGAAAACACTCTTGTGCCACGCCTTGCCTTGTCCAGAATTTCAGGGAACTTATAAAGTGCGTGAGTTCCAAAAACCATATCCACGTGCCTGTACTTTTTGCGGACATTCTCAGCGATATGTTCCTGCTGCATCATACAACCGCAAACCCCGATAATAAGGGAAGGCTTTGCCGCTTTTTTGTTCTTTAAGGCACCAAGCTTGCCAAACACCTTTACCTCGGCATTTTCACGGACTGCACAGGTGTTGTAAATCACCAAATCCGCAGAGTCTATGCTTTCACAAAGCACATAACCCATATCAATAAGCATCCCACGGATACGTTCTGAATCGTTCTCATTCTGAGCACAGCCATATGTTTCAACAAAGGCTTTTAACGGTGTGTCAATGCGGTCATTTTCAATCTTTATCTTTTGTATAAAATCCTGCTGTTTTAAAAGCCGTTCGCGGCTTACTTCCTTCAAAGATAAACACTCCAATTCAAAAAATCATACCAAACTAATTATACTATTTTAGCCCCCTTTTTGCAATAGATTTGCATAAAAAATTTTATTTTGCAAACAATACCCTTGACAAATTTTTACCCATAAAGGAAGGTTCCTATGAAATATACAAAACAGGAATATCAGGATTATGCAAACAAAAAATCTCCCGACAGCCCTATCCTAAAGGACGTTGTTTTTGCCTTTTTAATTGGTGGTGCCATATGCACGGTGGGTCAGGCTATTGGCGATATATATAAAAACTTTTTGGGGTTGGACGAAGAATCCGTCAAGACGGCAGTTCCTATAACTATGGTGTTTTTAGGTGCGCTCCTTACCGGTCTTGATATATACTGCAAAATCGCAAAGTATGCGGGGGCCGGAACATTGGTCCCCATCACCGGTTTTGCAAACGCCATAGTATCCTGTGCCATTGAATTTAAACGTGAGGGTTATGTCCTTGGTCTTGCGGCAAAAATGTTCACTATTGCCGGCCCCGTATTGGTCTATGGAATAAACTCCTCGATTGTTTTAGGTATCATATATTATCTTATGCAAACGCTTTAAATCCATTCGAATCTATCAAAGGAGACCAACTATGACCAAAAAACTTGGCTTACAAACTATAGAATTTAAAGATACTGTTTCAATACTCTCAACTGCGGCAATAGCAGGGCATCGGGAGGGAATGGGTCCTCTGGCAAAATACTATGATAAAATTCTGGAAGATGCCCAATGGGGCGAAGATACCTGGGAGAAAACCGAAAGCAAAATGCAAAAAACCGCCATTTCGCGAGCGGTTGAAAAGGCGCAAATTGACGTAAAGGACATTGACTATATATTTGCGGGAGACCTTCTTAACCAATGCACAAGCTCCACCTTTGCCTTTCGTGATTTTGGAATTCCATTTTTGGGGCTATATGGAGCTTGTTCCACTATGGCTGAGACTTTGGGGCTCGCCGCCTCAATGATTGACGGCGGGTTTGCCAACCTTTGTGCCGCCGTTACCTCAAGCCACTTCTGCACTGCTGAACGGCAGTATAGATTTCCATTAGAGTATGGCGGCCAGCGCACCCCCACAGCTCAATGGACAGTTACCGGCTCAGGAGGTGTAATTTTGGGGAAAGGGGATAACCTGCCCTGCATAACCCATTTTACAGTTGGGAAAATAGTAGATGCCGGGATTAAAGATGCTAACAATATGGGGGCAGCTATGGCTCCTGCCGCAGCAGAGACCATACTCACTCATTTTGAAGATACCAATCGTGTTCCTCAGGATTATGATTTGATTTTGACCGGGGATTTGGGGAAAATCGGCAAATCAATCTTAATTGACCTGCTCGGGCAAAAAGGCTATGATATGAGCGACAATTACAATGATTGCGGTTGCATGGTGTTTGACATAAACGACAGCGATATACACGGCGGCGGCTCAGGCTGTGGTTGTGGCGCCATTACCCTTTGCGGTTATATTATGGATATGTTTAGGGCAAACGAAATAAATCACGTCCTGTTTGTAGGTACGGGCGCACTTCTGAGCCCTACATCCACTATGCAGGGGGAGTCCATCCCCTGCGTTGCCCACGCAGTTGCAATTTCAGCAAAATAGAAATAATCTTTTTATTGTCTTATCAAACACTGCGGACGGATGCCGGGGTGTTAAGACAATATGCCGGTGGCATATTGTTAGCACAGGATTAAAAAAAGCCAGAGTTTTTGCTGTTAGGAAGAAAACCTGTACGGGTTTTCAACGCAGGACCGCATCCGTCCCTACAAGCATTCAACAATTTAGATTTTATAAGGTAAGGGATGGTGCCCATATCGTCCCAAAATACTCCCCCATGAAAGGAAAAAAGTTTATGCAATATTTTAATGCATTTTGGGTTGGCGGTGTAATCTGCGCCATTGCCCAGATTTTAATCGACAAAACAAAAATGACCCCTGCAAGGATACTTGTATCCTTTGTTGTAGCAGGGGTGATCTT
>JAFYXL010000026.1 GCA_017546165.1 Clostridia bacterium | reverse complement strand
TTGTTTTTTATTGCAATAAACAATCAAGCGTAGTAAAATAAAACTCAACACAAATAATTATATTATCAATATCAATAAAAATCAACATCAGTTTAAAAATACAGGTGATTAAATGAATACGATTAAAAACGCAAAATTCATTAAAGAAAATGCAGATTTCGGTACAGTCGTTCCCGTTTTCATCAAGGCTATAAAGCCCGAAAAAGCAATCGGTAAGGCAACACTTTTTTGTTCTGCGCTCGGCTCTTATGAAGCATATATCAACGGAAAAAGAATCGGTGATTTTATTTTTGCACCGGGTTGGACAACCTATGGCAAACGCCTTCATGGGTATGGGACAACAGAAACGGTAACCTTCAAACATTGGAGGTTCGTGCATGGATGGACGAACTCGGTGTTCAAAAGAATTATGTTGCAAAAGACGGTTCTCAGCTGATTCTGTTGTAATTATGCTGTAACAAATAAAAATCAAAATAAAAGCAAACAAGCCCGTTGACTCATTGTCAGTGGGCTTGTTTGCTTTTATTCGGTTATCATACATTCGGTAACTTTTCCGTCAGGCATAATTCTGACAGTTTTGATTTCCTGTGGTTTCCAGCTCATTGAGAATTTTGTGTTAAGAGCGGTGAAATCAACCGTAGCATCGGTTGCGGTGCCGTTTGTTTCAACAATACGCACGATGATACCGTTGCCGTTTTCTGCAGACTTGATTGAAGTGACAACAATATTTTCTTTATCAACGTCAAGTGCAGAATAAATCTGAGGTAGATTTCCGCCGTGGTGTGTTTCCTGATGTGTCTGAAGCGGATTGTTAAGAACTTCCGATGCTTTGAATAGTTCGGAATTGACCTTCTGAATATGAGGAACGATTTCATAGGTAAATTCCTGCTCGCCCTTATCAAGATATTCCATTTCACCGTCACGCATATGCTGACCGAAGTGGTCAAGGTATGCACAGCTTCGTGCAATCATCATACGCAGATCATTACCGATTGAACAGAAACTGTATTTGCCTGTGTTCAGAAGTCCGAGACCCTTACCGGTTTCATCGCATATATCGCACCATGCGTGTGAAGGCTCTTCCT
The DNA here is from genome assembly GCA_017546165.1 of Clostridia bacterium. Taxonomy (GTDB): domain Bacteria; phylum Bacillota; class Clostridia; order Monoglobales; family Monoglobaceae; genus SIG440. Next base: position 4,892 of record JAFYXL010000026.1, on the reverse strand, counting down.
GACCGTTTGCATCCTTTTCAATAAAGCCATAAGGCATGGAATATGTGACGGTTGAATTGTTTACATCCGCTTTGAACGAAAGCTTGACGGATTTATACTGCTCATCAAGCTCAAGAACTGTTCTGACTGTAAGCTTATCGCTATCGTCATAAAGCGAGTAGTATCTTGTCAGTACGGAATTGCCGTATTTTACAACGGATTTGACGGTTACCCTGACAGGACCGTTTTCAACAATCTCAAGAGTACCTTCGCCAAACTGACCTATATCAATATTATAATCAAAAACTCTGTGTCCCCATGTATCGTTGGCAAAATCGTCGCAAACAACTGCTCTGCCAAGCAGACCTTCGGCAAATTCGGTGTTGCTTTCTTTTAATATACAAGAAGAAACTGCACCTGTTTCTTTATCAAAAACAAATCTGACCTTACTGTTTTCAAGGCTGTTTTCTGTTGCAGTAAGATGTGACTCGAAGGATTTTTCATCGTTGTTTTCTTTGTGATAAAGATAATATACAGCGTAACCGTAAGCAGGAACATCTGCTTCAAAAATGCACTTGTAAAGATGCTCACCGTCGGTATATGAAGCACGCACAAGCTGGAACGGGACTTCATTACCCTTTGAATCAAGAACCTTTGAAATGTACTGCGAACCGAACTGCGCAATAGATTTAACAGCAAAAGAATGAGGGTTAAACACAACCATTGGTGAGCCTTCGCCCTCTTTATACCACATTCTGCCTCTCATTTCAGAATCGTCAGCGTCAAGAAAATCGGTAGTCTTGATTCTCCAAGTTATACGCTGTGCAGCAAAGGTGTTTACATCAAGAGCTGTTTCACGAGCGTAACCGTAAGAATTTTCTGCATCAAAATATGCTTCTTTTACTGAACAGCCAGCAAGGATATCGTGGAACTGATTGAACATAACCCGTTCCCATGCGGCTTCAATCTGCTTGTTATGCAAAGCAGAACCCGTCATTATATTAGCAAGAACATCCAGTTTTTCAGCCGTTACAAGCTCTGTTTCTGCCCTGCGGTTGATGTTTTTAATTCTGCTGTTTGCGCTGTAGCAACCGCTTGCGTGGTGCTGCAAATCCTCGTTTACAAGCGGCATTTCAGTGCCCTGTGCTTCTTCAAAATAAGTATCGGGGGTGGAATATTTGAAATCACCGTTACAGATAAGCTTTTCAGCGTTTTTAAGGTGCTCCTTTGAAGGTCCGCCACCGTGATTACCGACACCGAAAAGCACCATCATCGGCTGATTTTTGTTGTAATAGTGGTCAACAAGGCGCTGCTCGTGAACATCTCCGCCGTATCCGTCAGGAACACGGAAAGCATTGATAACACTTCCGTCAGGGCTTTGCCAATAATGCAGATCATCAAACGGAAGATTAGGTTTTTCTGTACGGTTGTCAGGTCGCTGATAAATGTAATTGTCTATTCCTGATTTTTTCAGCAGCTGAGGCAACATACCGTTATGTCCGAATGAGTCAACATTGTATCCCGTTTTTACGATGAATCCGAAATTCTCTTTGAAAAACTTTTGTGAATAGAGCATGTGACGGCAGAATGCCTCACCCGACGGAATGTTGCAATCGGGTTGCACCCACATACCGCCAACAATTGCCCATCTGCCTTCTTTTACTCTTTGCTTTATTTCTTCGAACATTTCAGGCTCGTTGAGTTTTATCCATTTATAGTAGCTTGCACATGCACTTGTGAATGTGTAATCGGGAAATTCGTTCATTCTGTCAAGTGCGGAGCGAAAAGTGGATTTAACAAGCGACAGTCCTTCAGGGACACGCCATTGCCAGACGGGGTCAAGGTGAGCGTTTGCAATGAGGTGGAACTTTTTCTTCATCTTTCAATCTCCTTTTTATGAATTCATTTTTATTTTGAGAAAAAATGTTTTTCAAGAGATGCACACAGATAGTGATAAACAGGCAAGTGATATTCCTGCACTTCATAAGTTTCGCAGCTCGGAACATTTATTGTAACATCGCACAGCTCCATCAATTTGCTTGGCTTTTCACCTGTCAAAGCAACGGTCTTTACGCCAAGTGATTTTGCAACGGTCAGGGCATTGATTATATTTGCAGAATTCCCTGAAGTTGAAATACCTATAACAAGATCATTTTTGCATGCGTATCCATATACAAGCTGTGCATACATCATCTCAGGATCTGCATCATTAACATAAGCGGAGAGCACGGATATCTGGCTTGGTAAAGATATTGCCGGTAAAGCTCCTTGCAAACCTTTGCGGAGTTCTTCCGGTATGCGTTCATCGGAAACAGGTCGCTTCAAATGAAAACCTTTCATGAGTTCGCCTACAATATGTTCACAATCTGCCGCACTGCCCCCGTTGCCGCATATAAGTATCTTTCCGCCTTGTTCGTATGTTTTTATCATAAGTTCAAGAGTATTTTTAATTTTACTCTCGCAGGACTTAAGAGCAGGATAGCGTACCATTAGCTTTTCCATTCATATTTCTCCTTTTATTCCGCAAACCGCTACACACAAAGCAGCAACATCTCCAAGTGATTCACCAAGCTCTGCAGGAACTATTTTGCAAACATTGCGCGATTGAGGAAGAGTTTCTTTTGCAATAACCTTTTCCATTTCTGCTCGTAATAATTCTTCGCTGCGTTGAAATATGCTTCCAAGAATTATCTTTTCGGGGTTGAGTATATCAATCAGCACTGAAAGACCTCGACCTAACATATGTGCACACTGCTTGTATACTTCCAATGCACTTTCATCGCCTAATATAGCGATATCAGCGATAGATTTGGCTGTTATTTCATCACCCGAAAAACTTACAGGATGGCCCATTTGTTGGTTTTCTTTTGCAATGGTTTTTCCTATTTGAGCTATACCGCCGCCGGAACAGAATCCTTCAAATGAACCTGCTTTTCCGTAACCGACCGGTCCATAATCAGAAAGCCTTATATGACCTACTTCGCCTGCCATATCACAAGCACCGGTGTACAGTTTGCCATTCAAGATGAGTCCCGCACCAAGACCCGTGCCAAAAGTAAGAAATATCATATTCTGTGTCCCTCTTCCTGCTCCGAATTTCCATTCTGCAAGACTGCATGCATCTGCATCATTTCTTAAAAAGACAGGAACATTGAATTCGTTTTTTAGCACATCTACTATTTTAATATTATCCCATCCGGGAAGATTAGGCGGTGATTTTATTATTCCGTTTTTAGAGTCCAACGGGCCTCCGCAACTTATACCTATAGCATCACATTTGCCCATTGTTTTTGCAATTTTGATTATCTTATCAATAGTGTTTTTGCAATCCTTTGTTGGGACTTTTTCCTTTTGTATAACTTCACCCGCATCATTGCCCGAAACCACTGCGCATTTGGTTCCGCCAATGTCGATACCAATAAATTTAATAACTGACACCTCCTGTCTAATACGTTCCATTGATTATGATTTTATTATACTTTGTATGTCAGAATCCTGCATTGTCTTTTTTTGCCTTTGTATTGATTTTTATTATCAGACAAGTTAAAATAGAGCAAAAGGAAGTGGGCTTATGCAGAAATATACAAAGAGCAGATTTATAGAAAACGGCTACCTCAGTGCAACCAAAAAGCAAGAAAACACTTTTATAGAAACGCATTTTCACGATTTTTATGAGCTGGAGTTTATTGTTTCGGGCAACGGTACATATACGGTTGACGGAACCGAATATGAAATAGAACCGGGCAATTTGTTTTTCTTGACTCCGATTGACTTTCACTATGTGGATATCAAGGATGCCGAACTTTATAATGTTATGTTCTCGGGCGATATCTGCAATCAGACTTTTCTGCAGAGCCTCACAAAAAACTCGCCGGTGTTTCTGAAAGTAAGCGGAGAAACCAAACTTTGCTTTGAAGTTTTGCTTAACGAACTCTGCAACAATATAAATGATAAGGATTTTTCCGAAATGTTGCTCAACGCCATTATTGCAAAACTTAAAAAGGAAACTTCAGATGACGAACCAATCAGGGAACTTTCCACAATAAACAAAGCGGAGTTATATGTTCTCAACAATTTCAGAAATGAGCTTAAACTTGAAGATGTTGCCAACGAGGTTGCACTTGCACCCACATATTTTTCACGGCTATTCAAGGCAGAAAAAGGAATAAATTTCAAAGTTTATCTGAACAATATGCGCTTTGAATATGCAAAAAAACTGCTTGAGCACACAGACATGACCGTGCTGCAGATATGCACGGAATGCGGATTCAACGACTATCCGAATTTCATAAGACGTTTTAAACAACACACAGGATATTACCCTGTTCAATACAGAGAGTTGTTTGGATAAAACTAATATATAATTGAATATTATAAACCTTTTAAAAACGAAAAAGAGCAAAAACCGATTTGGTAACTTAAATAATGCAATTTTTACAATCTTCAAAGTGCAGTCTAAACCGATAAAAATCACATATTTTCCGTTCAATTTTTCTTAAACGACAATACATAATAAAAACTAAATCCATTCGACAAAAGTTAATTCTTAACGGTTTAGAGCGATAAGAATTAACTAAAAACACCGTGTCTTGAAACGCAATAGATACAAAAATTCCTGACTATTACCTAGCGTAGAGTTAGAAATTGGATTTTTGTGAATAATCTCTCCGCCGTCGGTTTTGCCGACGGTTTGCCGCCGTAAAGGTTATAGGGTGAACCGTCACTTTCTCAATTTGATTAATTTTCCGAGAATCCACAAACCCATACAGAACAAAGAAAAAAGCCAGGGAACACCTAGTGTTTCCTGACTTTGTTTTTATGGTCGAGATGACGGGATTTGAACCCACAAAGGCCCTCTTGCGGTGCCCAAAATCGTTGGTCGCTCCTGCTCGTCGCTAACGATTTTGACCGCT
>JAFYXL010000025.1 GCA_017546165.1 Clostridia bacterium | reverse complement strand
TGAGTCCATGTTCCCAATTCGCTGTTTGGATATTTCCAGGCAAACACATCTGGATTACCGTCATATTTTATGACATCAATAATTGCCATAGATAGATTCCTCCTTGTTAACAAAGCAAATACCACATAATCGTGATTATGTGGTATTCATAGGACAAACCATTCTTCATATAGAGATATTTTAACTTCTGTTATCAAGGATTTATAGACCGATGATTATTTTCAACTTCATCGGTCTTGAAAATATGCTATTTTTTATTTATTATGTAGAAATTAAGAATAAGTTTATACAAATCATTGACATAATTCGAGTTTTTTAGTATAATATATTTGTAATTTTGCGATTGCACGACCACATAATCACGATTATGTGGTTTTTTATTTTCAGCAGATTAGTAGTCCAAGTCTTTGTATCTGCTTTCTGTGAATTTCGCCTGTTTCCATTGTGTATATTCGTGTGGTGTTAACATTTGAGTGTCCAAGAATATCAGCAAGTCTTACGACATCTTTTTGAATGGAGTAGTAGGTTCGTGCAAATAAATGGCGAAGGTTGTGAGGGAATACTTTATCTTTTGATACTCCTGCACTTTCACATAGCTTTTTCATATCAGACCATATGTTGCTTCTATCAAGTGGTTTTCCGTTTTTGCTAACAAATACGGAGCCGCTTTTTATATTGTTTTCTCTTATATAGTCTTTTAGCATTTTGCAAAGCTGCTTAGGTAAGATAACAATTCTCATTTTACCTTTACAGTTGATTGTTGCTTGTCCAGACTTGACAGCAGAAACTGTTATGGCTTTAAGTTCTGATACACGGATGCCTGTTGCACATATAGTTTGCATAAGGTAATAAAGTCTTTGGTTTTTCTTTTGCTTTGCAGCAACTAACAATCTTTCATATTCAGTTTTTGTCAGTTCCTTATCCTTACTTGAAAATATCTGCCTTTGGATTTTAAGAGCCTTCACCTTCAGGTCATACCACTCGTTATATGCAAAGAAACTATTTAGTGATGATAGTATAGAATTTACACTTGCCGGAGCATATTTTTCTATTATATCTTGCTTGTATTCAAGTACAATACTCTTGCTCAATTCTGTTTCTTTGCACCATCCCATGAATACTGTTATGTCACGGATATACTTTTCCAAGGTAGAAGAGGACTTCTCCTCGTCAATTAAATAACCTTTAAACTTTTGTATTAGTTCGTTTGTGATTTTTCTCATTTTGAATCAACTCCTTTGGTTTTATTTTACCACCAACGATAAAATATATAAGAGTTGTCAATGATTTGCGTTTACCTCCTTATTCAACCACAAACAATACCACAGAAGTTTTTGAAAGTCTACGAAGAAACTACTAAAAAAGCTAAGATTGCGAACTAAAATCGATTTGCATAATTTGAAATTGTCAATAAGATATGATATAATAAGAAAAAGGTGGTGATTGTATGTTTGATAATTTAACCAACATATTGGATTTGGGAATATTTTCTGACCTTGAAAAACAAATTATGAATGAAAATAAAGTTGAGTTTAATAAACAAATAAATGATTTCATGAAAACAAGTAGGGCGGCATCGAAATTATCTTACTGTTATTGTTGCGGTAGGGAAATAGGTAGTTTTTGTAACTCTCATACAGTTCCAGCTTTTTGTCTTAGAAATATTGCCGTAAACGGAAAGGTTTCAACTCTAAACTCAATTATTGATTTCCCCTTATTGAACAATGATAAAGGAGTTGCACAAGCAGGGACCTTTCAATTGATTTGCAGAGATTGCGATAGTAAAATATTTTCGGACTATGAAAATCCATATAGTTATGACGAACTTCCGACACAAAAGATGCTTGCTCAGATTTCGTTAAAAAATAATTTAAAATTTATCAGCAAACGAAGAATTGAAAAAGAATTCTTTACCTGTATGCTTGAGAAAAATAATATGATACAGAATTTTACAGATGCAAAGCATTTCGTTCAAGAATTGGATTTAAATGAGTATATAAATGCTTTTAATAAGGCGAAAAAAGCATTGGAAAAAGGTTGGAATGAGTATTATTTATGTTATTACGAAAAATTAAATTATACAGTTCCAATTGCTTTTCAAGGATGTATTTCTATAGCTATAGATTTTGATGGTAGCATAATTAACGATATATACAATCAATCCTCCAAATATATATTAAAACCTATTCACATTTGTATTTTCCCATTCGAGGCTTCAAGCATAATTATGATGTTCATTGAGAACGGAGATAAAAGATATCGTAATTTTTATAAAACATTCTCAAAGCTTGAACTAAGTGATAAATTGCTTACTTTACTATATATCATACTTGCATATTCTGAAGATTTTTATATTTCACCTAGAATATATGATGTCGCCACCAAAAATGAGGAGGTAGTGCGGATAAGTCAAAAAGGGCAAGATATATTTTCGTTGACGCCTTATTTTGACCCATATGCACTCTTAAAAAAGCAGTTTGATTTAGAAGAAAGAAAAAAACTTCCAAATTTTTTATTAGAAGAATATAGAATGGACAAGGAGTGAGAGTGATGAAATTTTCCCATTTTATAAATAATACTATAAACAATGATAATTCTATTAATTGGAACTATTACGGTCAGAGTTTTAATGCATCTCAGTTGCTTACAAATGATAACTCCAAAAAATTTATTCAGGAATATTTTAAAAATGGAAATAAAGAATTGGCATTATTTCTTGAACCTACAGCTGCCAGAAACTTTATAACTAATTATTTTGATAATGGTAGAAAAGATTATATATTAAATAATGAGTTTGAGCAAATAGATTTATTACCAGATAATAGAGCGATACATACAATATCTGGGTTCTTTTTAGGACTATTAATTGAAAATTGCATAAATGGTAAAAGTATGCTACATGTTGGTGAGTTGGCGGAACTGCCATTTTCGTATTTGTGGTTTTTAACATTCATTTATCATGATTATGGTTATTGTATAGCAGAGAACGATAATTCTTTTTTGAGTGTACCACGGAATGCTCCGATACCAAGAGCGTATAATACCGCACATGCATCAGAGTATTCGGCACTAAGAAATATTAAGGACAAACTTAATATAACCACATCGCCATTTCCCACATATCTTCATAGAAATAATAATTTTCGCAGCATAAGTACATACAATGCATTAATTAGAGAAATAACTATATATGCAAACAAGGGTAGGATGGTTTTTTGTTCGACAGGAAAAAGAATAAATATACATAGATATAAAAGTGTAACAATAACACGATATTTAAATTACCGCATCAATGTACATAAGAAACTCGATCATGGAATAATTGCGGGATATATGTTTTATGATAGAATTATAAAAAATTATGTTCTGTCATATCTTGCAAACAGCGATATGCATAAGAGTGATAACCTTTCTTACTTTATCTATAAAGATAGAGTATTTAGACAAGAGCAATTACCTGTATTTGCATATATTGCAGATTGTATAATGGCTCATAATATATGGATGGAAACTGAAAAGTATTCAGATGAGTATAGAAAATATATGCTTGCTGAATTAATGAAAGATACTTTTAGAAAAATAACATATGAAGAAAATCCAATTTTGTATATCTTATGTATTGCTGATACATTAGAACCATTAAAAGCTTATACAGAGATTCCTAAAGAAAAAATTTTAAATTCATTGGATATCGATTATGCTCCTAAATCGAAACAAATCAAATTTTCGACCTTATCAACAGATATTGATATAGATGTTTTGTATAAAAAAGCAAAGGATTTAGAAGATTGGACTTCTGTGAAATGCACTCGAGTTGGAGATACTAGTTTTTCAATAGAATTATAAAGTAATAATTAAAAAACAGAGCGTTGATATTATCTCAACGCTCTGTTTTTCGGTGGTGCGCCCTGGGAGACTTGAACTCCCAAGCCATTGCTGGCACATGGACCTGAACCATGCGCGTCTGCCAATTCCGCCAAGGGCGCATATATTAAATTTTAAGTTGTTAGCATTCACACAAGCCGTTTTGTGCTACTTCCTTAAAAAGGGTTCACGGACTTGAACCTGCATGAAATTGCTTTCACATGGACCTGAACCATGCGCGTCTGCCAATTCCGCCATATCCGCATATTAATCAAAATAACTATATTATAATAACACAAACTTTTCGAATTTGCAACACTTTTTTGAAAAATGATGAGTAAAACAAAAAACTCCCGCTTGATTATTTGCAAGCGGGAGTTTGGTTTGTGTTGATTATTTGTCAGCGACTGCTTGGAAGTCTGCCTGAATTTCAGCAGAAGGCTTCTTTGTGAGTAGTGATACAATTACAATAACGACAGATGATATTATGAATGCCGGGAGGAGTTCATAAACTGCAAATATACCACCGAAAGGCTTGATTAAAAGCTTCCATACAAAAACCATTATACCGCCTGAAAGCATACCTGAGATAGCGCCGGCATATGATGTGCGGTTCCAGAACAGTGAGAACAATATAAGAGGACCAAAGGTAGCGCCAAAGCCTGCCCAGGCAAATGATGTGATACCAAAAATGGTACTGTTTTGGTCCCAGGCGATGACCATTGAGATAAGTGTAATTATGGTCATTGCGATTCTTGAAACCCACATAACTTCTTTATCGCTAGCTGATTTTTTAAAGATTCCATGATAAATATTTTCAGCAAGAGCTGATGTGGAAATAAGCAAATACGAGTCAGAAGAACTGATAGATGCGGCCAAAATTCCCGCACAAGCAAAGCCTGCTAAAATTGGTGGAAGGAAGGTTGTTGCAGTATCAATGAAGATGTTTTCCGCATCTGCGTTTGAAAGGTAATGGAGACCGGAAACGCTTCTTCCTACAATACCGATAAATACTGCAGCAGACATTGAGATAAAGAGCCAGATGCAAGCTACTCTACGTGAACGAGTAAGTTCCTTTGGACTTCTGATACCCATAAACCTAAGGAGTACCTGTGGCATACCAAAGTATCCAAGACCCCAGGCAAGGGCTGAGAGTATTGAGATGAATTTGAAACTTGAAGCGTCGCCAAAAACATTTACTTCGGTAGCAGATGGACTTGAAGTTGTAAAGAGTGAGAAAAATCCATCATAACTTTTTGCATTTTCGATGACATTTGAAATACCACCTGCGTTAACTATTGCCAGTGCAAGAATCAAGACAAGCGTAGCAATCATAACAATAGCTTGCATAAAGTCTGATGCTGATTCTGCCAGGAATCCGCCGAGGAATGTGTAAAGCAATACAAAGATTGCGGCTACAATCATCATTTCGTGATATTCAAGGCCAAAGAGGTTGACAAACAGTTTACCACAAGATGCCAGACACTGGCCTGCATAAACTGTGAAGAAGATAATGATAAATATTGAAGAAATTGTAAGGATTATATGCTTCTTCTCGTGGAAACGTTTTGAAAAGAATCCGGGCAGGGTAATTGCGTCAACCTGAACACTGTAGTTGTGAAGTCTTTTTGAAACAATAAGCCAGTTGAGGTATGTACCAACAAAAAGACCTATAGCTGTCCAACCTGCATCAGCAAGTCCTGTCCAATAAGCAAGACCCGGGAGTCCCATAAGAAGCCATCCGGACATATCTGAAGCTTCTGCACTGAATGCCGCTACCCAAGGCCCTAAAGAACGGCCACCTAAGAAGTATGCTTCTGCATTTTTATTTGCCCTTTTTGAGAAAAAGACACCAATTGCAATAATCGCAAGCATATAAATTATCATTGCGATCAAATGCTGCAAGTTCGAACTTGCCATAAAATAACCACCTTTCGTTAAAATCTCCATACAAAAATTGCAAAGAGATAATATAAGTTTTCCTTATATATAAAATTAGTCTTTTTAATTTTATATAAAATGTGGAAAAAAGTCAAGGATTATCCAATGAAAAAGTGTAAAAAACGTTGACTTTATAGAAAAACGACATTATAATATAAGAAAAACTAATATAAAAGAGTGGTTATATGAAAATAAAAAAGTACGAGGCGTTTATAAGCTGTTGCGAATGTAAGTCCATATCGGAAACGGCCAAAAAGTTTGGTAATAGTCAGTCGAGTATTACCCAACTTATAAGTTCGCTTGAAAAAGACTTAGGATTCAAACTACTTGTCAGAAACAAAGGGGGAGTCAGGCTTACTGATGAGGGTAGGCTTATTTATAATGCTGTCAAGAAGGTAGTGGAAGACAATGAACGTGTGCGTGAAATTGCGGCACAAATTAATGCTTACAACGAAAATACAATAAGAGTAGGGGCTTTTAAAAGCATTGCGGTTAATTGGCTTCCGCATATGATCAAGGAATTTGGGGAGAGGCATAAAAACGTGAATTTTAGTATATCCGACGGACATTATTCCGAAATTGAAGAAAAACTGCGTAATAATGAAATTGATGTAGGGTTTGTGTCAATGCCCTTTGATGAGGGTTGTATTTGTTTTGAACTGATACGCGATGAATTGCTTGCAGTGTTGCCTAAAAATCACGGGCTTGCAAATGAAGATTCTGTCAGCGTAAGTCGATTTGGAACCGAAGCGGTAGTGAGCCTTATTGACAGTACCGACCATGATGCAAGGGCTTATCTTGAAAGTTACGGAATAACGCCAAATACAAAATTCAAAACGGCTGACGATTATGCTATGATTTCAATGGTTGAAAATGAACTTGGTATTTGCATTGCTCACGAGCTTGTGATGGAGAAGGATAATCATAATGTTTTGGTAAAGAGTCTTGAACCTAAGGCTTATCGAAAAATAGGTTTGGCGGTGCCGGATTACAGCAACAAATCTGCAATTGTGCGTGAATTTTCGGAATTTGTAAGAGAGTGGGTAAATAGAATGAAAAAATAGGTTCAAACCCTTGACACAGAACGGAAATTCAATTATACTGTTATTAATAATGCATAATTATACTTATATGGTGGCAGAACGGATAAAAAACCTGTGCCAGATACAGTATTTAAACTACTTTTATACATTGAAGGGAATGGGAAATTTGGCAAAAGACGAAAAGAAATTAGTTGAAGAAATAACCTCCATGAGTGAGGATTTTGCACAATGGTACACAGATATTGTGAAAAAGGCAAAGTTGGTTGATTATTCAGGAGTTAGAGGCTGTATGGTTATTCAACCTTACGGTTATGCAATTTGGGAAAATATCCAGAAAGGGCTGGATTTACGTTTTAAGGCTACAGGTCATGAAAACGTGTATATGCCTATGTTTATTCCGGAGAGCCTTCTTCAAAGGGAAAAGGATCACGTTGAGGGTTTTGCGCCTGAGGTTGCCTGGGTTACACACGGCGGAAATGAAAAGCTTGCTGAACGTCTTTGCGTAAGACCTACATCAGAGACACTTTTCTGTGATCATTATTCAAACATAATTCATTCATACAGAGATTTACCAAAACTTTATAATCAATGGTGCAGTGTTGTAAGATGGGAAAAAACAACAAGACCTTTCCTCCGCAGTGCAGAATTTTTGTGGCAGGAAGGCCACACTGCCCATGCAACAGCAGAAGAAGCTGAAGCAGAAACGTTGCGTATGCTGGATGTATATGCTGACTTTTTTGAGAATGAACTTGCTATTCCCGTAATCAAAGGCAGAAAGACCGATAAAGAGAAGTTCGCAGGGGCAAAGGCGACATATACTATTGAAAGTCTTATGCACGACGGCAAGGCTCTTCAATCGGGTACAAGCCACAACTTTGGTGATGGATTTGCAAAGGCTTTTGGTATTCAGTACAGTGACGAAAACAATGGCTTAAGCTACGTTCACCAGACTTCATGGGGTGTATCTACACGTTCAATTGGTGCTATAATTATGGTGCACGGTGATGATGCAGGGCTTAAGCTTCCGCCAAGAATTGCTCCAATTCAAGCGGTTATTATTCCTGTTGCACAGCACAAAGAGGGTGTTTTGGAGAGAGCAAATCAGCTTTGCGACCAGCTTTCAAAGGCTTTCCGTGTTAAGCTGGATGACAGTGACAAGTCACCCGGATGGAAGTTTAGCGAATATGAAATGAAGGGTGTTCCCCTTAGAATTGAAATCGGACCTAAGGATATTGAAAAGAATCAGGCAGTATTGGTAAGAAGAACTACAAGAGAAAAGTTCTTTGTATCCCTTGACAATATTGAAGAAGAGGTTAAAAATCACCTTGATTCAATTCAGCAGGAAATGTATGATGCAGCACTTAAAAACCGTGAGGAAAAGACAAGCGTTGCAACAAATTATGAAGAATTTACAAATATCGTTTCTGAAAAAGGCGGTTTTGTAAAGGCTATGTGGTGTGGCGAACTTGAATGTGAAGAAAAAATCAAGGCTGATACATCAGCAACATCACGTTGTATGCCTTTTGACCAGACTCCCGTAGCGGATACCTGTGTATGCTGCGGTAAGCCGGCTAAGAAATTGGTTTATTGGGGTAAGGCATATTAACAATTAATTTAAAGATTTACAGATAGGGGGAGTTTTGCGTGTTTGAAGGTTTTTATGAAGCGTTATTAAATCAAATATCTCTTATAAAAATTACTGACATAGTTGATATTTTTATTGTAACATTTGTTCTTTACAAGGCACTTAAGTTTATTCGTGATACCAGGACAGTTCATCTTTTAAAAGGTGTTGTTGTGCTTATTGTTACAATGCAGGTCAGTCAGTTGATACAGCTTCATACGGTACACTATATTTTGAGCAATGCCCTCCAACTTGGATTTATTGCTATAATAATTGTCTTCCAACCGGAACTCAGGCGTGCCCTTGAACAGCTTGGCAGAACTACAGTGGGGCAATGGTTCAGTTTTGAGGAACGGACAGAAGATATTGAAAAAGAAAAGATTATAAAAGAGGTAAAAGACAGCTGTGTTAATATGTCAAAGAGCCGTATTGGTGCTTTGATAGTTTTGGAACGAGAAATTAAAATCGGTGATATTGTAGGTACGGGAATTACTCTTAATGCTGATGTAACAGCAGAACTTCTCACCAATATCTTTGTTCCCAAAACACCGCTACACGATGGTGCGGTTATTATCCGCAACAACAAGATAGAGGCTGCAAGTTGCTTTTTGCCCCTGTCACAGAATCCGAATGTAAGCAAGGAGCTTGGTACAAGACATCGTGCAGGTCTTGGTATGTCTGAGGAATCTGATGCGGTGGTTGTTATTGTATCCGAAGAGACAGGCGGCATTTCAATTGCCTGTGGCGGTGAACTCAATATGAAGCTTACTCCTGAGATGCTTGAAAATAATCTTATGAAGTTGTTTGATCTTAAAAAGAAGGACAAGAAACTTAAAAAGACAATGTTTGTAAGAAAGGAGAAAAGCAAATGAAAGATTTTTTTCTAAAAGATTCAGTTCTTAAAGTTATATCCTTTATTGTGGCAGTTCTCCTTTGGGTTTATATTATTTCGGTAGTTGATCCTTCGGTGGATATTACGGTTAGGGATATACCGATTCGTTACACAAACCAGAACTTGCTGGAGGAAAAGGGCCTTTGCTTAATCAGTGACTCAAAGGCAACTGTGGAACTCAAAATCAGTGGTAGCCGAAAGAGGGTTGCAAATATTGACAATAAAAATATATATGCAACGGTTGACCTTACAACAATAAGCAAGACAGGCACATTTTCTCTTCCTATTGCTATTTCCATACCATATGAATATGATGAAATTGTAAGCAAAAAGCCATATAACGCAAGCGTTGTTATTGACAAGATAGTAAGTGCCGAACGTGATGTTAAGGTTGTAACAACAGGGAATACTGCAAACGGTTATATTGCTGGAAGTGCAGTGCCGAGTGTAAAGACCGTCAGTCTGACAGGCCCGGCTACTATGATTGAACGCATCGGCAGCATAGGGGCTGAGATTGACTATGATGGCAGATCTGCTGAAATAAATGACACCGCAAGGTTATTCTTCCTTGATAAGGAGGGCAAGCGTATTGCAAGCAGCAATGAAATATATAGCTTGGTTGAAAAAAGTGTTGAAGAAACTGAAGTTAAATGTACTGTATATAAGCTTAAAACAGTTCCGGTAAAGGTTGATGCAAGGGCTCTTGATGGTATTTCAAATTACAAAATTTCAGCACAGCCTTCCAATGTGACTATTTATGCGGAAAATGCTGTCCTTGAAAAAATCGAAGAGATAAAAACCGAAATCATAAATCTTGACGGTATGGCGGAAGACACACAGGAAGTAAAACTTGTAATTCCAGAGGGAGTAAGTTTTCGTGATGGTATAACCAAGGTTAATGTAAAGGCAGAAAAGAGAGGCTGAAAGGCGGGGTAAACCCCTTGAAAAAGATAGTTATAAGCGGAATAAAAATGCCGCCGTTACACTCAGAAGAAGATGTTTTTGCAAAAGCAAAAAGTATTGCGGCAAAATATGGGATAAAGGCAGAAAGTCCGTATATTTATAAGAAGTCCCTGGATGCCAGACGCAAGAAAGATATACATTTTGTATATTCAGTGGTTATGTGTACAAGGGACACAGAAAGCAAAACTATGCCGCCCGAAATCAAGCCGTTTGATGAAAATATTGTATTTGAATCCGGCAAAAGTCAATCCGCCAAAAAGGTATTGGTGGTAGGCAGCGGACCTTGTGGTCTTTTTGCGGCCTATGTGCTTTCAAAAGGCGGCTTGGATGTTATAGTGGTTGAACGTGGAAGTTCTGTTGATGAAAGATGCAAAAAGGTGAAAAGGTTCTGGGAAACAGGTCTTTTAGATACGGAGTGCAATATTCAGTTTGGTGAAGGCGGGGCAGGAACTTTTTCAGACGGTAAATTAAACACCCGCATAGGTAGCCCTCTGCAGGGTTTTGTTCTTAAAACTTTTGTTGAGAACGGTGCACCAAAAGAAATTTTGTATGATGCAAAGCCTCATATTGGTACAGACCTTTTATCAGGTTGTGTAAAAAATATCCGTGAAAAGATAAAAGCAAACGGCGGACAGGTGTTTTTTGATACCTGTCTTACAGATATAGATGTAAAGGATGGCAAGGTTATTGGTGCAATTTTAAACGGCTCTGCGTATATTGATTGTGATGCAATTATACTGGCACCCGGACATAGTAGTCGGGATACCTATAAGATGCTTGAAAGCCGTGGCGTTATCATGGAGCAAAAGCCCTTTGCGGCAGGCGTCAGGATTGAACATTCACGGGAGTTTATAAATGAAATGCAGTATGGGAACTTAGCTCACAGAAACATTCTTCCAACAGCTGATTACAGATTGACTCATAACGGTGTAGATAGGTCTGTTTATTCTTTTTGTATGTGTCCGGGAGGCACAGTTGTCAATGCTTCTTCAGAGGACGGATATTTGTGTGTCAACGGTATGAGCGAAAATGCCCGTATGGCTGACAATTCAAACAGTGCCCTGGTTGTTACGGTAAGGCCTGAGGACTTTGAGGAAAATTCACCTCTTGCAGGTGTTGAATTTCAGAGGAAATATGAAAAGGCTGCATACTCTTTGGCAGCCGGCAGAGGTCCTGTTCAACTTGCCAGAGATTTTGTCAAAAACAGAGTTTCAGACGCTTTTGATGGTGTAAAACCGTCATTTACGGGGCAAACTGAATTTGTAGATTTGAGAGAGTGTTTACCGGAGTTTATCTCAAATACTTTAGAGGAAGGCCTTTTGACCTTTGACAAAAAGATAAAGGGTTTTTCATCATATGGTGCAGTCTTGACAGGGGTTGAGATGCGAACATCTGCTCCTTTGAGAATAAAGAGAAATGAAAATTTTGAAAGTTTGAGCCACAAGGGCCTTTTTCCCGGTGGTGAAGGTGCAGGGTATGCCGGAGGTATTATGAGTGCTGCAGTAGATGGCATACGTATAGCTGAAAGAATACTTGAAATGACAAAAGAAAATTAATATCAGAAAGGTATATGATTTAAGATGAAATTAGGAATAGTTGGATTGCCAAACGTAGGAAAGAGTACACTTTTTAATGCAATAACCCAAGCCGGAGCTGAGTCTGCAAACTATCCGTTTTGCACAATTGAACCAAATGTTGGTACGGTTGCAGTGCCTGATGAGAGACTTGAAAGGTTAAAGGAAATGTATGACCCCGACAAGGTTACCCCTGCAGTGATTGAATTTGTTGATATTGCGGGCCTTGTGAAGGGCGCAAGCAAAGGTGAAGGACTTGGCAATAAATTTCTTTCAAACATCCGTGAGGTAGATGCGATTGTTCACGTTGTTCGGGCGTTTGAGGATGCAAACATTGTCCACGTTGAGGGTAATATCGACCCTATCCGTGACATTGAAACTATAAATTTTGAGCTTATTTTTTCTGATCTTGAGATTATTGCAAGACGAATTGACCGTCTTAAAAAACAGCTCAAAGGCGGCGACAAAAAGTATCAGGTTGAAATCGACTTTCTGGAAGCACTTTGCGAAAAGTTGGAAAAAGGTATCAGTGCAAGAGCCCTTGACTTTACTGATGATGAACAGGAAATGTTGAAAGAAGTTTCACTTCTTAGCTTAAAGCCTGTTATTTATGCGGCAAATGTGGCAGAAGATGATTACGCAAAGCCAATGGAAGAAAATGTGTATGTTCAGAAAATTGCTGAGTTTGCAAAGAGTGAGAAATCAGAGGTTATGGTGGTTTCTGCAAGGATTGAAGAAGAAATAGCAGAACTTGACAATGAGGAAAAGGCTATGTTCCTTGAAGAGCTTGGTGCAACCGAGTCCGGTCTTGACAAGTTGATTCGCGCAAGCTACAAATTACTGGGTCTTATCAGCTATCTTACTGCAGGCAAACCTGAGGTGAGAGCCTGGACGATTACCAAGGGTACAAAGGCGCCACAGGCAGCCGGAAAGATACATACCGACTTTGAACGCGGCTTTATCCGTGCGGAGGTTGTTGCATATAATGACCTTATGGAAAACGGCAGTATGAATGCTGCAAAGGAAAAAGGTCTTGTTCGCAGTGAAGGTAAGGAATATGTAGTAGAAGATGGAGATATTATTCTCTTTAGATTTAATGTATAAAAATTTGTGTCAGGATTTTGGCAGAAAGGATTTTGATTATGAAATTTTTTGAAAACCTTAAAAAAGCAGCAGAAAAGACAGTTAGTACAGTTGCAAAGAAAACAGGTGAAATTGTAGAGGATTCAAAGACAAAATATTCAATTTTTGATCTTAAAAATGAGATTGAAAAGGTATATACTGAGATAGGTAAAGAAATCTACGCAGCTTACAAAGAAGACAGAAATGTATCCGAATTTATTGAAGAAAAATGCAAAACAATTGATGGGTTTGAAACTTCAATTGAGGAACTTAGAAGTAAGCTGGATTAATTGATGGAAAGGAATACCTCAGAAGATATGGCTACATTTAAAATTGCAATAGATGGCCCGGCGGGTGCGGGTAAGAGCACAATTGCAAAGCTTGCGGCAAGGGAGCTTGGGATTGTGTATGTTGATACAGGCGCAATGTATCGGGCAATTGGTCTTGCAACTATTCGTGCAGGAATTAACCCAAATAAAGATATTGCGGAAGTTGAAGAGCTTCTCCCTCAGATGAACATTGAAATTGCCCATTCAGAGGGTGGACAGTCAGTTTTTCTTAACGGCGAGGATGTCTCGGTTGAAATCCGTTTGCCGGAGGTGTCGGTTGCGGCATCTGATGTTTCAAAGATTCCGGTTGTTCGCACAAAGTTGCTTGAACTACAAAGGAATCTTGCTGAAAAAACCGATGTTATTATGGATGGCAGGGATATTGGCACAGTGGTGCTTCCTAATGCGCAGCTCAAGATTTTTCTTACAGCTTCGGTAGAGGAACGTGCCATGCGCAGATATAGAGAACTTATGGAAAAAGGTGTGGAGTGCGACTTTGACTTGGTGAAGTCCGATATGGAATATCGTGACAAAAATGATTCAGAGCGTGAAATTGCGCCACTTAAACCTGCAGTAGATTCAGTAATTGTTGATACAACAGGCAAGAATTTAGACGAATCAGTTGAATTAATTATGCAAATAATTAACGAAGCAAGAAATATTGGTTAATGCTTAACAGATTTTTGCAACGATTCGATTGATTGAAAGGATAGTGTTTTACATGAAAAAGTTTATACTCTGTGTTGCAAGGGGAATATACAGATTATTATTCCGGATAGAGATTGAGGGTCTTGAAAAAATCCCTAAGGATAAAAATTTTCTCCTTACCCCAAATCACTTGAGCAACTTTGATCCGCCGTTGATTGCTGCATTTTTGCCGATAGAAAATATGGCATATATGGCAAAAGCTTCGCTTTTCAAAGTTCCTGTTGTAGCACAGGTTATAAAGGCTTTTGATGCTTTTCCTGTAAAAGGCGGCGAGGGAATGACAGCTATCCGCACTTCAATCAGATTGTTGAAAGCCGGAAAGTGTCTTGCTATATTCCCTGAGGGAAGAAGAGTCAGGACTCACGGAGTCCTGGGCCAGGGCAAGCAAGGCGCTGTTATGATTGCTACAAAAGCAGGTGTTGGAATTCTTCCTGTGGGTATTGAGGCTACATATAAGATAGGAAGCAAAGTTAAGGTTACAGTTGGTGATTACATTGATATGTCAGAATACAGTGAAAAGAAACTGACATCAGATGAAATATCCGACATAACAAATAATGTATTGATGGAAAGAATTGCTGAATTAGCAGGAGCAAAAACTTATGGAAATTAAAATTGCCGATAAAGCAGGTTTTTGCTTTGGCGTTGACCGTGCAGTTAAAATTGCATATAGTACGGCAAAAGAAAGTACAAAAAGCATTTTTACTTACGGAATGCTTATTCACAATGCGGATGTAACCGAAGAACTTGAAGGTATGGATGTAAAGTGTGCCGAGAAGATGGACGATATACCGGACGGAAGCGTAGTGATTATCAGAGCTCACGGCATTTCCAAGGCGGAATATGACAAGCTTTTGGAAAAAGGTATTGAAGTAATAGATGCAACTTGTCCTTTTGTAAAAAGAATTCACAAGATTGTAAGCGAGGAACATCAAAAGGAGCGGATGATAGTTATTGCCGGTGATAAAAATCACCCTGAAGTAAAAGGTATAAATGGTTGGTGTGAAAATTCTGCATTCATTGTGGCAACGCCGGAGGAATGTGAAGAAATTCTCAATAATAATAAAGATCTGCCTATAAGCATAGTTGCTCAGACAACCCTAAGACCACAAAAAGCAAAAAAAATTGAAGAAATATTAAAAAAGTATTTTACAAATGTGGTTTTTTTTGATACAATATGTAGTGCGACTGAAGAAAGACAGAGGTCGGCTGAAATTTTGGCCAAGGAATCACAAGTTATGTTGGTGCTTGGTGGCAAAAATAGTTCTAATACCGAAAAGCTTTATGAAATATGCCGTGAACATTGCACGGATACTTTCAAAATTGAAAACGCAAAAGAATTAGATGGGCTTGCTCATTTATTTAAAAAAAATATAAAAAAAGTAGGCATTACCGCCGGAGCATCCACTCCGGATAAGGTGATCAAGGAGGCAAAATTAACCATGGCGGAAATTACAAATGAAATGAACTTTGCAGAGGCGCTTGAAGAAACTTTAAAGCCCTTAACAACAGGAGATATTGTTAAAGGCGTAGTTATCGGCATCACCCCTACAGAGGTACAGGTGGACATTGACGGCAAGTACGACGGCGTTATTCCATTTAACGAAATGACAAATGATTCATCAGCAAACCTTGCAGAACTTGTTAAGGTTGGGGATGAAGTGGATGTGTTTGTTGTTCACGTTTCAGACCGTGACGGCGTTGTTACACTCTCAAAGAAGAAGATCGATGCAGAAAAGGGTCTTCAGGAACTTCGTGCAGACTTCGAAAACAAGACTGTTTTAAACGGCAGAATTGTTGAGATAGTTAAGGGTGGTATCGTTACAATAGCTAAGGGTATCAGAGTGTTTATCCCTGCATCAGAAGCGGCAGAACGTTTTGTTGAAGATTTGGGTGCACTTCTCAACACAGAAGCATCATTCAGAATCATCAAGATGGATAAGGACAGACGCGGCAGATTAAGAGTAGTTGGTTCAATCAAGTCTGTTGCAAGAGAACTCAGTCAGCAAAAGGCAGATGAATTCTGGAGCACAGCTGAAGTTGACAAAAAGTACACAGGTACAGTTAAGTCACTTACAAACTTTGGCGCATTTATTGACCTTGGTGGCGTAGATGGTCTTATTCATATTTCAGAGCTTTCAGAGTCTAGAATCAAACATCCGTCAGAAGCGGTTAAAGTTGGCGACACTATTGAAGTATATATTAAGGAAATGAACAAGGAAACAAACAAGATTTCACTTGTTAAGGAACTCCAGGCTGACAAAGAAGCAAGAAAGGCAGCTCTTTGGGCAGGCTTTGAAGTTGGTAAGGCTTACACAGGTACAGTTAAGTCACTTACAAACTTTGGTGCTTTTGTTGATATCGGCGGCGTTGACGGTCTTGTTCACGTTTCAGAACTTTCTTGGAACCGAATCAAGCATCCATCAGAAGTAATTTCAGTGGGTGATTCAATCGAAGTTTATATCAAGGATATAAATGCTGAAACAAAGAAGATTTCTCTTGGCCACAAAAAGGAAGAGGATAGCCCTTGGTACAAGGCTACAAAGGATTTGGCAGTTGGTGACACAATTAAGTGCAAGATTGTTCGTATCCTTCCATTTGGTGCATTTGCAGAAGTTGCTCCTTTTGTAGATGGTCTTATTCACGTTTCACAGATTGCAAACACAAGAATTGAAAAACCATCAGATGTTTTGAATATCGGTGACGAGGTTGAAGTTAAAGTTGTAGAAATTAACAACGAAACAAAACAGATTGGACTTTCAAGAAAGGTTCTTCTCCCTGACTATGTAGAGGAAGCTGAAAAACCTGCTGAAGAAGAGGTTTCAGATGAATCATACACAGAAGAAGGTTCATTTACGCTTGGCGACATTCTTGATGCTGAGTAATTAAATTAAAATCAGCCAATGACGGGCTGTAACAAAAGATTTTGGCTTTGTTACAGCCCGTTTTGACGTTTTGAAAGAATCTCCGAGTGGTCCTTACAAAAAGGAGGAGCTTTCGAAGAGTCTTTTAGGAAAGGTGAATTAATATGAACGCATCGCAGTATAAAAAATCAATAGAAAACAAAAAAATTTCAGTGGTGGGTGTTGGCATAAGCAATGTTCCCCTTATAAAGTTCCTGCTTGAAGGCGGGGCCAAAGTGACAGCCCACGACAAGCGGACAGCAGAACAATTGGGTGATGCTTATAATGAGCTAAAGCTCTTGGGGACAGAATTTATGCTTGGCGAAGAATATCTTGACAGTATTCCAAAGGATACAGAGGTGATTTTTAAAACTCCGGGGCTTCGGCCTGATGTTTCGCAGCTTGTTGCGGCAAAGGAGAAAGGTGCAATTATAACATCTGAAATGGAGTTGTTTTTTGAACTTTGTCCCTGTGAGATAATTGCGGTTACTGGTAGTGATGGCAAGACTACTACTACAAGTTTAATTGGCGAGATGTTGAAAAAAGAAGGGTATAATTGTTATATAGGTGGCAATATTGGAAAACCTCTGATTGGAGAGGTTGAAAATATGAAGAAGGACGACAAAGTAGTGCTTGAACTTTCAAGTTTTCAGCTGTTTTCGATGAAGCATAGTGCGGATATTGCAGTTGTGACCAATGTGACTCCAAACCATCTGGATTGGCACAAGGATTTTGATGAGTATGTTGAATCAAAGAAAAGCATTTTCAGAAACAACAAAAATTGTAGAGTTGTTTTAAATTATGATAATGAGATAACACGAGATTTTGCAAAATGTACTGAAAATCCAATGTATTTCAGCCGTCAGAATGACTTAAGCCAGGGTTTAACACTGACAGACGGGAAAATAGTCTTAAAGATAAATGGCGAGGAAGAGGAAGTTATAAAGGCGGAGGATATTAAAATTCCCGGTGTGCACAACATTGAAAACTATATGGCGGCAATTGGAGCAGTTTATCCATTTGTATCAACAAAGACCATTGAATATACTGCTAAGAATTTTGGCGGAGTTCCTCACAGGATTGAACTTGTACGTGAGTTTGATGGAGTTAGATACTACAATGACTCAATAGCAAGCAGCCCTGCAAGGACCACAGCCGGCCTTAAATCCTTTGGACAAAAGGTTGTCCTTATTGCGGGCGGATACGACAAAAAAATACCCTTTGACGAATTTGGCTCGGTAGTAAACCAACACGTCAAAGAGCTTGTGTTAATAGGGGTTACATCTAAGAAAATAGAGGATGCAGTAAGAAACGCATCAAACTTTGAGGGTATTAAAATTCATTGTGAAACTGATTTCAAAGATGCCATAAACCGTGCGAGAAAGTGTGCAAAACCCGGTGATGTGGTTATTCTTTCGCCGGCCTGTGCGAGTTTTGATTTGTTCAAAAACTTTGAGGAAAGAGGCAATATCTTTAAGGAGATTGTTAATAATTTCTAAAATATTTATCAGTATTTTAAGCGGTCGAATTCTTCGGCCGCTATTTTCTTTTCTGTTTGAATATCATTAAATGTTTTTAAGAACATATAAATCATAAATGCAATGCCAAAATATACAATTGCGTGATTACCACTTAGAAGTTCTGAGGGAAATATACATGTAAAGTCTTTGCGCCCAAATACGTTTATGGTAAATTCGATTACGTCAAGGCACCACTGGAGAGGATATTTTAAAATATTTAGTGCCAACCAGGGGGAAATATAAAA
This sequence comes from Clostridia bacterium, assembly GCA_017546165.1. Lineage (GTDB taxonomy): Bacteria > Bacillota > Clostridia > Monoglobales > Monoglobaceae > SIG440. The sequence goes on along the minus strand of JAFYXL010000025.1, from coordinate 127,845 downwards.
GATTATACAATTAATATAGCCAAGGCAAAAGATCACTGAAACAATAGGGATGATCCAAAGGTTTGTGAAGAACTGAACCTTTGATATGTTGCCAAAAAACAGAATTAAAAAATAAACTGTGCCAATGCATGAGGAAAAGGATAGTGAAAAAGAGGATGAAAGATAAATAAGGGGCTTTTTAATTATTTTATGCTTGTGAATTTTTAGCTTGGGTAAATTAATCAGAGATATAAAAAGACCGTTTATATAAGGGTAATATACAAATATTCCAAGGGTTGCTGTAAAAGACAAAATCAAACTTTTTGAGAATAAAGCATAAGGTGCTACGGCGATAATCGATCCAAGTGCTATAAAGAGGGCGGTTACAGGGTTGTGTTCCTCACGTGTTAGGGTTGACAAAATCATAATCAGTATCATAATTGATGCGCGGCATACTGATGGTGTAAATGAAGATGCGGACATAAACAAAATAATAACCGGGATGGTGGCTAGGAAACTCAGCCTCCGTTTTGAGAAAAACATACTTGAAAAAATCATTAAAAATGAAAACAAAATGGAGATATGGAGGCCGGAAACTGCAATAATGTGAGAAATCCCTGCATATGAAAACTTTTTATATAGATTATCGTCAAAGCCGGACTTATCGCCAATGAGGATTCCTTTCAAAACAGCAGCGCTTATTTTATCATTTGGAAAAAGGCTGTCAATAGAATTTACTATTTTGGAGCGGATAAATACGCCCGCCTCTTTTAGCGTTATCAAGGGATGAGTTGTGGGAAACGTAGAAAGAGGATTGATATTTTCAGATGTACCGATCAAGAATATGTTTTTGCCACGGAGATGGGTATAGTAATCAAATGCCGATGTGCCTTCGGCATCTTTTGGACTTTCAATTTTTGTCCAGGCATATACATTGTCGCCTGTCTCAAAATTAAAACCGGAATTTTGGGGCACGTACATCATTATTGTTCCAAAGTAGTCAGTTTTATTGTTTATTCCAAATGCATCAAGTTCAAAAGTGTAATAGTAACTATTAGATGAAAGTTGAGGATTGCTGGTTATTGTTCCGCAAACCCAGGCTTCCTTGCCTTCATATTCGCGTATGGAATTTTTATAAAGATATTCAGCGGTGTAAATTCTGAAAATGCCTAAAAAAGATGCAATTATAAGGGCGGATGATAGAATTATGTATTTTGATTTTGAAATTCCCTTTATTTTCAGGAATGTATATACGAGTCCTATAATAACAGCTGCAAGTGCCAAAAGTGATAGTGAAAAAATTATGCCAAGCATTGTTGCAAGGTATATGCCAATTGCAAAAGCGGATACAAAAAGAACAAGATAATGTTTTGATGTTATTACGTGGTTTGAAATATACATAGTTGCACTCACTTTCTGTGGATGTATTTAAAATTATGCCAAAAGCTCATTAAAAGTGACTTCCAGAGCCTCGCAGAGAAATTTTACCTCATAATCTGGTACAAATCTAAGACCATTTTCTATGCGGGATACAGTTATACGGTCAAAATCAAGTCCTTTGAGCTGCATCCGAACGGCGATGTCATTTTGTGTAAGTTTCTTTTTTGTGCGAATTTCCTTTAAATTAATTCCAACAATATTTTTTCTTTCATTATACCAATATATTTTCATAAAAGATCGCCCCCATAGAGTTTATCATATAATTATGAATTTTTGAACAGTACTTTCCAAAAATGTAACAAAGATGAACTTTTTATTTAATTCTATTACAAATAACCTTCAAAAAAGTGCTAAAGATGAACACTAAAGGCTTATACTGCGAAAACTAAAATGATAAAAATACTTGCAGTTTTTTGTAATATATGCTATAATTTATAATGTATATTTTTATTTCTAAAACAGACAGTTTTGTTTGTCAAAACAAAAGTACATAAACCAATTTCGATATGGAAAGGCTGTGTAAAAATTATGAAAAATACAGAAAAAACAATGGAAAAGGTAGTTGCTCTTTGTAAGGGACGCGGATTCGTTTATCCGGGTTCTGAAATATACGGAGGCCTTGCAAATACTTGGGATTACGGCCCTTTGGGCGTTGAACTTAAGAACAACGTAAAACGTGCCTGGTGGAAAAAGTTTATTCAGGAAAGCCCTTACAACGTGGGTCTTGATGCAGCAATTCTTATGAATCCACAGACTTGGGTTGCTTCAGGTCACGTTGGTGGATTCTCTGACCCACTTATGGATTGTAAGGAATGTAAAACCCGTTTCAGAGCGGACAAGCTTATAGAGGATGCGGCAGGCGTTTCAGCTGACGGTTGGTCAGACCAGAAAATGATTGAGTTCATAAATGAAAAGGACCTCAAGTGTCCAAACTGCGGAAAGCATAACTTTACTGATATCAGAAAGTTCAATCTTATGTTCAAGACCTTCCAGGGTGTTACAGAAGACAGCTCCAGTGAAATCTATTTAAGACCTGAGACTGCACAGGGTATATTTGTAAACTTTAAAAATGTTCAGAGAACTTCAAGAAAAAAAGTTCCTTTTGGTATAGGCCAGGTTGGTAAATCTTTCAGAAACGAAATTACTCCGGGTAACTTCACATTCAGAACCCGTGAGTTTGAGCAGATGGAACTTGAATTCTTCTGTAAGCCGGGCACAGACCTTGAGTGGTTTGCTTACTGGAAAGACTTCTGCAAAAATTGGCTTCTTTCACTGGGCATCGCTGAAGAAAATATCAAAATGCGTGACCACGAGAAGGAAGAGCTTTCACACTACAGCAAAGGCACAACTGATATTGAATTTATGTTCCCGTTTGGTTGGGGCGAACTTTGGGGTATTGCTGACAGAACAGACTTTGACTTAAAGCAGCACGCAGATCACAGTGGTGAGAAGTTTGAGTACAATGACCCTGAAACAAATGAGAAGTATATTCCTTACTGTGTTGAACCATCACTTGGTGCTGACCGTGTGACACTGGCATTTCTTTGTGAAGCATACGATGAGGAAGTTGTTGACGAAGAAAAAAATGATGTACGTACAGTGATGAGATTCCATCCGGCCCTTGCTCCTATCAAGGCGGCAGTGTTGCCACTTTCAAAGAAATTGGCAGATGGGGCAACAGAGGTTTATTCAAAACTTGCGGCTGAGTTTATGTGTGAATATGATGAGGCAGGAAGCATAGGTAAACGTTACCGTCGTCAAGACGAGATAGGTACACCTTTCTGTATCACATACGACTTTGATTCACAGGAAGATGCAGCTGTTACTGTTCGTGATCGTGACACAATGCAGCAGGAACGTGTTAAAATTGACGAATTGGTTGAATATATAAGAGAAAGAATTAAGTTTTAAGGATTGGTGAAAACGTGCTGTTTTCTGAAGTATTTGGACATAATAAAATAAAAGATGTCCTTATCCGAGGGGCAAACTCGGGCAGAGTAGGCCATGCGTATATATTTGAGGGCCCGCAAGGTGTTGGGAGACTTTCGATGGCAAAAGCTTTTGCAATGCGTCTTATGTGTGAAAATCCCAATGATGATGATTCCTGTGGCATATGCAAGACTTGCAGTCAGTGTATGTCACAAAACAATCCGGATTTGCGGATTGTGAACAATCAGCTTTATGACCCTTCAAAAAAATCAACAGATATACTTGTTGATACCGTGCGTAATATGAAAAGGGAGATTTATATAAAGCCTTATGCGGCGGAACGCAAGGTGTATATAGTTCCCAATGCCGACACTATGAATCTTTATGCACAAAACAGTCTTTTAAAGGTTCTGGAGGAGCCCCCTGAATATTGCACGATAATTTTGATTGCAGAAAATTCAAATTTGTTTTTGCCAACTATTTTGTCCAGGGCGCCAATACTCAAGTTTTTTCCTTTGGCTGAAAACGAAGTTAGAGAATACTTAGCTAAAAGCAGCATAGAATGCGATGCGGACGAGATAGATATTGCAGCAAAAATGTGTCAGGGTAGTATAGGCAAGGCCAAGGAGTTGCTTGAAGATTCAGAGACAGGTGATTTGAGAAATGCCCTTTTGGATAGCATATTTGCATTGGTGGGTGAGAGACGCAAAGGTATTTACGAGCTGATGCTTTTGCTTAAACAAAACAAGGATGAATTTGAATTTTTGGTAAATGTTATGCAGAGCGTTTTCCGGGATTTAATCTATGTGAAAAATATAGAAAATCATCCGGAGATTACCAATGGGGATAAATGGATAAAACTGCAGAAATTTGCAGATTCTATAGGCAGGGAATGTCCTATAAGATTAAATGAAATACTTTTTAAATACAGCGACTATTTTTCGAAAAATATAAGCTATGGCTTGATTGCACAATGCCTTAGCCTGGAGCTGTGGGAGGCAATAAATGACAGAGGTTATAGGAGTAAAATTTAATAAAATGGGAAAAGTTTATTACTTTGACCCAAACGGCAACAAACTTCAGGTAGGCGATGGCGCGGTGGTTGAAACTGCCCGTGGCGTGGAATTTGGTTTTGTTGCTATTCCCAATCGACAGGTTGCCGATGAGGAAATCGTAGCACCACTAAAGCCTATAATCAGGCGTGCCACTCCTCAGGACTTTGAAAAGTTGGAAAAGAATAAGCAAAAAGAAAAGGAAGCCTTTGAAATTGCGGCACAACAAATTCGTGAACATAAGCTTGAAATGAAACTTATAAGTACTGAATATACATTCGATTGCAGTAAGATTCTTTTCTACTTCACAGCTGACGGCCGAGTTGATTTTCGTGAACTTGTAAAAAGTCTGGCAGGTATATTTAAAACCAGAATCGAACTCCGACAGATGGGTGTGCGTGATGAGGCAAAGACATTGGGGGCAATAGGTGGTTGCGGACGGCCTCTGTGTTGCTCAACATTTTTAACTGATTTTCATCCTGTATCTATCAGAATGGCAAAAGACCAGGGTATTTCACTGAATCCTACCAAGATTTCAGGTATTTGCGGTAGGCTTATGTGTTGTCTTCAGTATGAGCAGAATGCATATGAAGATTTGATTAAAAAGGTGCCTGGCAAGGGTGCAATTATTGAGTATCAGGGCGAAAGAGGCGTCGTGAATGATGTTTTTGTATTAAAGGGTTTAATTAAGGTTAAGTTTGGCACACCTGAAGAGCCAAGCTTCAAAATCCTTGCGGCAAAAGATGTAAAGGTTTTGAAAAAAGGTAAGCAGGAAGCACCGGTAGAGGTTCCTGATGAGCTTGAAGAATAGTTTTTAACCAAGGGTGTGTATATCCGGACACAAGATGGTATTGAGTCCAGATGGGATACGCCCTTTTGGTTTAGAGGAGGTAATGGTTTGTATCTTAAAAGCGTTGAAATGCAGGGCTTTAAGTCCTTTGCTGACAAGATATATCTTGATTTTAATCCCGGCATTACGGCAATTGTTGGGCCAAATGGCTCGGGCAAAAGTAATATTTCGGATGCCATAAGATGGGTTATGGGTGAGCAGAGCATCAAGTCACTTCGTGGCAATCGTATGGAAGATGTAATCTTTTCAGGAACAGAGGTGAGAAAGCCTCAGGGATTTGCTGAGGTTTCTTTGGTGTTGGATAATTCTGAACATATATTTCCTGTGGATTATGAAGAGGTTACCGTTACACGAAGAGTATATAGAAGCGGCGAAGGTGAGTATTTTATAAACCGCAATTCTTGCCGTCTTAAGGATATTCACGAGATGTTTATGGATACGGGCCTTGGACGGGAAGGTTATTCCATTGTGGGTCAGGGTAAGATTGATGAGATTCTCAGCAACAAATCCGAGGACAGACGTCGTATCTTTGAAGAGGCTGCAGGAATAACAAAATACAAGTATCGCAAAAACGATGCGGAAAAAAAACTTGAGAGAACTCAGGAAAATCTGACTCGTGTTACTGATATAATGACCGAGCTTGAGGGGCAGATTGAACCACTCAGGCATCAGTCTGAAAAAGCCAAGAAGTACTTAAACCTTCGTGATGAGCTTAAAACTATTGAAGTGAATGCGTCTGTAGTTTCAATTGAGAAGTACAGAGAAGATCTGAAAGCTGCTGAAAAGGAATATGATGCAGTTTCAGAAAGTATTGGCATTATGCAGACCGAAACCGAGGAAACAGAGAATATAATCAACAGCCTTTATTCAAAAATTGCAGATTATGATACAGAAACTGAAAATTTGCGTCTTACACGTGAAGAAGCAGCCGAAAAGACATCTGAGGGAACAAATAGTATAAATCTTTCTCTTGCAAATGTTGAGCATTTTGGCGAAAATATCGAAAGAATCAATCAGGAAATACAAAAGTGCCAACGTGGAATTGAGCAGTTGGACAACCTTATTGAAAATTACAATGAATCTTTGGATAAACTAAAATCCGAAGGCCATGAAATTTTCAATAGGAAACATGCCCTAGAGGCAGAACTTGAAAAGACAAACAGTATTCTTACCCAGGAGTCTGAAAACGTTGAAAATCTAAAGTCTTTGGTAATTGAAAAAAGTTCTGAAATAACATCCCTTCAGAGCAGAATTGCCAACTATAATATTTTGCTTGAAAATTTTCAGGCGGAATGCGAGAATGCGAAAGCTGAACTTTTGAAACAAGGCGATAGTTATGAAACTTTGCGACAGAATAATGAAAAGTTAAAAAATAGTCTTGCTCAAATGGAGGAAGAACTGAGTAAATGCCGCTTAAATGAGGAAGAAATCAGCAAAAAGTATAGAGAAGCATCTTTGAAGGCTGCCGAGATTCTCGAAAAGAAAAATAATACCTTATCGGAGCTTAGCCGTAAAACCTCTAAAAAGAGTGTGCTTGAGGATATGGAAAATGATTTTGAAGGCTACAGCCGAAGTGTAAAGTCGGTTATGACAGCACACTTAAAGGGCAGCCTTAAGGATTTTAAGATTTACGGACCACTTTCCAATCTGATTACAACCGATAAGAAGTTTTTGACGGCTATTGAAACAGCTATGGCAGCAGTTAGCCAAAATATTGTAACCAGTACTGAACAGGACGCAAAGGCGGCCATTAAATACTTAAAGGAAAATCGCCTTGGCCGTGCTACATTTATGCCGATTTCTACCATAAAATCCCGTACAGCGGATGTTTCTGTTGCTTCAAAGCTTAAAGGGTACATAGCAATTGCCAAGGATTTAGTAGAGTATGACAGTATTTATGAGGGAATTGTGGGTAATGTTCTTGGTGCTACCGTTGTTGCTGACAATATTGACAATGCAATCCATATGGCTGCAAAGTGTGGCCACAAGTTCCGCATCGTCACATTAGATGGCGAAGTTATGCAGGCGGGTGGTGCTATGAGTGGCGGCAGTACAGGCAAAAGTTCGGGATTTTTATCCAGAAAAACAGAAATCGAAACTCTGGATGCGGAAATTTCCCAATTAAATCTCAGCCTTGAAAAACTTGAAAAAGAACAAGCTGAGAACGCACAAATTCTTGAAAGTGCAAGTCTTGATATGGATGAGGCTCGCAGAGTTGTTATGTCCAAAAATGAGGAATATGTAACAGTAAAAGCGGAATGTGAGCATAGTGACAAATACCTGAGCGAGGCAGAGGAACATAGATGCGGACTTCTCCGGGACATTGAGATTGCAAATAACCGCACAAGAGAAATAAACGAAGATATTGATTTATGTAATGCTAAAATAGAGGAACTTGAAAGTGAAATATCTGAGCTTCGCGCAGATACAGATGGCAAAACTGATGAAACTGAAAAAATATTTAATAAAGTTCAAAATCTTCAGGAGAATGTTTTAAATATTACAATTGAAGAAAATGCGAAGCTCAAAGACATTGAACTTCAGGAAGAGCGCCTTGCAAGTGTGGTTTCGGAAAAGGCGGATATAACTGCAGATATAGAAGAGAAAAACCATCAGATAGCAGGATTTAATCAAAAGATTGCCGAGATAAATCAGGAGATTGAGGAAAGCCGAAAGAAGCTTAGCGAACTCAGCACTCAGTCTGTTGATATTGACAAACGGATTGAGGAGTTGTTGGGTCTTCGCAAGGAGGCAGACGGCAAAATCAGAGAGCTTCAGGAAAATACCAAAGAAACAAGAGAAAAATTGTTTGCATTGGGTCAACAAAAAGTAAAGGCTGAATCAAAAAAAGCCAGCATCGAAGCACAGCTTGACGGCATATTTACACATCTTTGGGAAGAGTATGAGTTGACCTATAGTGAAGCACTTAAGGTGCGTACTGCGGCTGAAATCAATCTTACTGAGGCAAATCGTGAGATTGCAAATCTGAAATCAAAAATCAAAGCACTTGGTAATATTAACATTGATGCCATTGAAGAATATAAAAACGTTAAGGAAAGATTTGATTTTCTTACCGAGCAGACCCAGGACCTTGAAAAAGCCAAGGCTGAGCTTGAAGGCCTGATTTCCGAAATGCTTGATATTATGAAAAAGCAGTTTTCTGAGCAGTTTGCAATTATCAGCAAGAACTTTAACTCAGTATTCCGCGAACTTTTTGGCGGTGGTCAGGCCACATTGAGCCTTGCTGACCCTGAAGATGTTTTGGAAAGCGGTGTGGAGATAGAGGCACAGCCACCTGGCAAAAAACTGCAAAGCCTGTCGCTTCTATCCGGTGGTGAAAAAGCATTTACCGCTATTGCATTGCTGTTTGCAATTTTAAAGGTGCGCCCTACGCCATTTTGTATTCTTGACGAAATAGAGGCGGCACTTGATGATGTAAATGTATATCGCTATGCGGATTATCTAAAAAAGTATAGCAACAAGACGCAGTTTATTGTGGTTACTCATAGACGTGGTACTATGGAAGCCGCAAACATCCTTTACGGTGTAACAATGCAGGAGAAAGGTGTTTCAAAACTACTGTCGCTTAATATTGATGAGGTGACTGAAAACTAAAAAGTTCGGTCAGAGAGTTTTATTGGGTAGTATGAAAGGATGATTGAATAGTGGGATTATTTGATAAGTTAAAAACAAGCCTTGCCAAAACAAAGGAGTCTGTAAGTTCAAAAATAGAAGATGTTATAAAAGCTTTTAAGTCTGTTGATGAGGACTTGTTTGAGGAACTTGAAGAGGTTCTTATTATGGCAGACCTGGGGGTAAATACTTCCTGCGAGATAATTGACAGGTTGAGAATTGCTGCCAAGGAGAAGAAAATTGTGGAAAGCACAGAACTTAAGGCCGAACTTAAAAACATCCTTATTGAAATACTCACAGAAGGTGACAACAAAATGGAACTTTCGGGCAGCCCCGCAGTGGTTATGGTGATAGGGGTAAATGGTGTGGGAAAGACCACATCAATTGGTAAGCTTGCGCATATGTATAAGAAGATGGGCAAAAAGGTCGTTATTGCAGCAGCAGATACTTTCCGTGCAGCAGCTATTGAACAGCTTGAAGTTTGGGCAGACAGAGCCAATGCAGAAATTATTAAACAGCAGGAGGGTTCAGACCCTGCGGCAGTGATTTTTGATGCGGTAAGCGCTGCAAAAAAACGCGGAGCAGATGTTTTGTTATGTGATACAGCAGGCAGACTCCATAATAAAAAGAATTTGATGGAGGAACTTAAAAAGATTTATCGCATAATTGAAAAGGAACTTCCCAATTCGTCAAAAGAGGTATTGCTTGTACTTGACGCAACTACAGGACAGAATGCAGTGTATCAGGCACAACAGTTCAAAGAAGCGGCGAATATTACCGGCATAGTCCTTACCAAGCTTGACGGCACTGCAAAGGGAGGCATTGTTTTTGCAATAAAAAATGATTATGATATCTCTGTAAAACTGATAGGTCTTGGGGAGGGCATTGACGATATGGGAGAATTTGACCCCAAGGCATTTGTTGATGCAATTTTAGATTCAGAGAATGAATAAAATTAAATAGAGATAAAATAATAGGGGCGAGAAATTTTGCTCCTATTTGGTTATAACTACAAAATGAGGTGAAACATAATGGTTGATGCTAAGGGATTTGGCAAAGATGCTCGTGATTTTGGATCCGGAATTTCGAAAAAGACAATATGGATTGTAATTGCGGCAATCCTTGTCTTTGTTGTGTGGAATATAGGGAAAATATTTTTTGAGTACGTTGAAATCCGTGAGATAGGTGATAATTATACTTCAGTTTTTATTAAAAACCTTGTTGTACGCACATTGGTACAGGCGGTAAGCTTTGCAGGACTATTTTTGGCAGTATTTGTGAGCATACTTTTTGTCAGACGCAATTTGGCTGTGTTAAAAATTCAACGCGCAATGTTCGAAAGACTTAGCGTTTCAATGCTGATTTGTGTGGTTGTTGCCATTATTTTGAGTGGAATTGTAAGCGAATCCTTTTGGGAAAAGTTGCTTATGTTTTCTAATTCACAATGGTTTGGCAAAGTTGACCCGGTATTTGGCAAGGATATTGGCTATTATATTTTCCAAAGGCCGTTTCTTGAATCTGTTACGCAATCAGCTTTCGGTGTATGGTTTTTTGTTACAGCATTTATTCTTGCAATATATTGGTTTTTAGGGACAGCTTTTGGGGGATATTCAGCAAAGGAGCTCTTTGAATTTAAGCGGGTTGTATCTCACAATATTATAAACATTGTGATATTACTTGCAATAAATTGCTTTACCTATGTTTTCAAAACCGAAAGTATTCTTTATGGAAGTTTTGGCGAACTTCAGGGTGCGGGTTATACAGCAAGAACTATATGGTTAAATTTTTATCGTATTGCACCGATTTTGATTGTTATACTGTGCGCATTTTTTATATTCTTTGCGCTAAAGGGCAGGAAAAAAGCTGCAATAAGAACAGTCCTTATTTATCCGGCAGTGCTGATTGCTGTAGCGGTCCTAGCCTTTGGGGTACAAAGCATATTGGTGGCACCAAACGAGGTAATTAAAGAAAGTGAAAATATTAAAAACAATATTGAAGCTACTCAAAGTGCATATGGTCTTGAAGAAATTTCGGAAGTTGTATTTGATGCAAAGGATGATTTGACGATAGAAGATTTAAATCAGCACAGCGAAGTGACCGAAAATATCCGCATCCTGGACTTGTCAGCAAATTTGACAGTTTTGAATCAGATTCAAGGCATAAGAAACTATTATAAGTTCAATGAGACAGATATTGTCCCTTATGAAATAAACGGCAAAAAGACTGCCGTTGCAATAACTCCACGTGAAATAACAAAGGAGAATTTAAGCGATAGTGCAGATACTTATATAAACAGAACCCTGCGTTACACCCACGGCTTTGGTGTAACTATGAACGTAATAAATGAGGTAAGTTCTCAAGGACAACCGGAGTTTCTTATTAAGGATATTCCGCCAAAGTCTGCTGAGGGTGTCCAGCAAATCAGACAGCCAAGAATCTATTATGGTGAGATTACAGACGACTATGTGGTTGTAGGAAATAAGAAGTATAAGGAGCTTGATTATTCCGAAGACCAGGAGGATATTGAATTCTCTTATGATGGTGATGGGGGCGTCAGATTGAGCCCGATTAATCGACTTATATTTGCTGTGAAGCATGGCGACATAAGACTTCTTATATCAGACCTTGTTTCAAGCAACAGCCGGATATTGATAAATCGAAATATACTTGAAAGGCTTGAGAGGGTTGCACCGTTTTTCGATTATGACAGTGACCCGTATATGGTTATTGACAAGGACGGAGGTCTTAAATGGATTGTTGATGCATATACCAAGTCGGACAGATACCCGTACTCTCAGAGTGCTGATGGCTTTAATTATATCCGCAACTCAATTAAGGCTGTGGTGGATGCATATAGTGGTGAGGTCAAGATATATATTGTAGATAAAACCGATCCTATTGCAAACGCATATGCCTCCATTTATCCTGAACTTTTTGAGAAATCAGAGTTCCCTGATGATTTAAAGAAACATGTCAAATATCCTGAGTATATGTTCAATATTCAGGCAAAGGTTTATGGTAAATACCATATTTCAAATCCAACAGTTTTCTATAATAAAAATGATATGTGGACAATTGCCAAGGAACGCTACGGAACTTCAAATGAGGAAAGAGAAATTTCTCCATATTACAATATGACAAAACTTGCGGGAGAATCCGGACCCGAACTACTTCTGACCATACCTTATACCATTGCCAACAAGGATAATATGGTGGCGTGGCTTGCGGTCAGAAACGAGTGGGACAATTACGGCAAACTTCAGATTTATAAGTTCCCTAAAGATGTGAATATTTACGGACCTATGCAGGTTGAAAACCGCATAAATTCCGATATGCAGATTTCAAAGGAATTAAATTTATGGAGCCAAGGCGGTTCGCAGGTAATACGAGGCAATATGATAGTAGTGCCGATTGAAAATTCGATACTTTATGTTGAGCCCATTTATATTGCATCAAGCAACAAAAAAACACTTCCTGAACTCAAACAGATAGTGGTTGCATATGATGAAAAGATTGTTATGAAATCAACTTTGCAGGATGCTTTATATGCGCTCTTTGGGGAAAGAGCTCCTGAAACCAATGTTGAATTTGTGGATAAAACTGAGGAAGACAACAATACGGAGCTGACCTATGATGAGGTTGCTAAATTAGTAATTCAGCAGTTTGAAAATGTAAAAGCAGCATCTTCAGCAAACAACTGGAGTGAATTTGGACAGTCAATGAATGCTCTTGAAAAGTCCATAAATGAATTAAAAGGAACTATAACAAGTGAGTAACATAATAAAAAAACACCCTTTCGGGTGTTTTTTTATTATATAACTTGTCCTTTTTTAAGGGCCTGATATACAAGCGGGGTAATAATGGCAGTCAGGATTATTTCAGGTACCATATAAAGACCGTTATAGAACACAGAATAAATCAGAGCCAGACCATTGCCTGAAAATGTGTTAAGTATAGATTGTCCAATACGATAAAAACCTTCCTGAGAGAAAAACCATTGTGCATAGCTGCCCCAGAGTATATAGCCGGACGCAATATGACACAGGTAACGAAGTGTGGTGGAAAGAATTGCCCCCAATGTAACAGAGGTAAAATCGTTCTTCAACTTACCCTTAAAAATACCGCTAAATCCCAGGACTGTAAATGCCAAGGTGTAGTCCAAAATACACATTAAAACAGCCTTGCCAAAAATCATTTGCTCCTCACCGGGCAAAAATGCCGCCCCGATCACGTGAGGGTCAAGCATCATTTGTGCTATACTGTAAACGAATGCCGAAAGCATCCCCACCTTTGTGCCATAAATGTATGCTATCAGACAAATAGGCATCATAGAAACCAGTGTTATGCCCCCACCAAAAGGCAGGGCAAACGGTTTTATGGCAGATAGCACCGTGGCTATTGCAACCATCATAGCGCAGGTTACCATTCTTTTAGTTTTCATAAAAAATCATTCCTTTCGTTTTATTGCAAAAGGCATCTGACGGATAGCTTTTTGAAACCGCGCGCTTTGCTTCAAATCAGAATGAAAAAAGGTTATATCCGAATGGATATAACCTTGATACATCTAAGCTATAATCCCTTCGTTGGCATTACCCAAATCAGGTTGTATGGGTCTAAGCGGCAATACGCTTACTCTCAGCCCGATTGCACGAGCTCCCCCTTTTGCTAAGTTTATTATACATCAAATGAAAAATTTGTCAATAATTTTGTAAAAAATAACTATGATTTCAAAGAAAATATTGCAGCAGGGCTACCAACAAAACACCCGGTACGCCCAAAAGACCTACCAAAAGTGCGGAGAGAGGGCTTATAACAATGGTTATTCCTGCAAAACCGCCAACAAAGTTCACTGCGGCAAGAATAAGGCCTCCTAAAATGCCATTGATTACAAGCTTTAAAATCCACTTGATTGGTTTTATAAATATTCTGCATATGACAAAAACCAAAACAAGTCCAACTGCATATGCAAAAATGGAAGTACTGTCAAAAAACAAAAAAATCACATCCTTTGTCAAATAGTTGTCCACACTACATATATACACAAGGATGTGATTTTGTATTCCATTTTAAATAAGTGAAGCAATATATTTTTCAACCATAAGACAAGGGCGGTATGATTGTTTTGCCCGTCTGAGCCCGGCAAGCCCCATATCTTCTTCACGATTTACATATTCAAAGTTATCCCAACTATGAACTAAAAATTGCTGATTGATAAAGGGAAAGCTGCCTTGGAAATTTGTATCTGCGTGTTCAAGATGAATTACAACCATCGATTTATCAGCATTTAAAACTTCGCCGATTGAAAATGCCACTATATTATTATCAACTGTGATACCACCGCCCACAAGGTTGAGTTTGTCAAAATTGTTAAAAAGTATTTTTACGGCTTCTCGTTGCTCCTCAATACCTGAAATGGTATAAATTTTACTGTCACACCAACGCTCAAACATATCATAGCAAAGATGCAAGTTATCATTTGTTATGTTGATATATTCATAGGAATACTTTGCCAAAAAACGATTTATATGATTCTTTTTAGCGTGATAGTCGCTGCCCCGTAGCTCTATGAGGTCATTAATTTTATAAACATAGTCAAAGGAGTTGCGGTCCTTGGTGAGGATAAAGGCATCGGGGAACGCTTGATTTAGCCGATTAATTTCATCTTCGCTGTAAATCCTGATAAGGGGGCTTTGTCCTGAATTTTTAAAATATTCAAGGAGCGATGAGATAACAGGTTTTACATCGCCTTCCCCCAATGGGAAGTTAACGGTTTCAGCCCCGCTGCCGTGCTGGGACAATATGCAAAGCATATTGTCAATTACAGCATAGCGTATGTTGTAGCTTTTTTGCCACATAAACATATTGGTAAAAGTGTATTCGGAATTGATTCCGTTATTTAAAGAAAAGTATCGGTCAAAAAGGGGCTTATCCTTCAAAGTGACCGGTTTGATTTCAAACTGCATAATTGTCAAACCCTTCTGTTATTCAATATATTCACGAATTCTGAATGAAACATTGCAATCTTTTGCCAAAGCTTTGCATTTGTCGATATCCTCGCAAGTCAAGTCTTTATCAACAATGGACAGGGTAACCGATGGAACATACTTTTTTGCTTTTTTTGCAAAGTCTAAAAGACCCGCAAAGGCAGCTTCGCCAAATGTGCTTTTGCAAAGCTGGTCATATCGCTTTGCGTCGGGGGCATTGAGGCTGATTGAAAGGGCGTCAATAATTTTGTGAAATTCAGGCGTCACATCGCGTTTTTCAATCATATTTACCTGACCGTTGGTGTTGATTCGGATTTTTATATGAGGGTATGTTGCCTTGAGCCATTTTGCGGTTTTTATACAAATGTCAAATTTCATAAGGGGCTCACCATATCCGCAAAAAACCACCCAATTATAAGATTTCATATCGCGTTTTTCAAAATCTGCTTTTATTTCGTCAAATGTGGGCTCGTGGTCAAGCCAAAGATTGTCTTCACCGTTTACATTGTCGTGATTATTGCGCAGACAAAAAACACAGTCATTGCTGCATTGGTTTGTAAAATTTACGTAAAGGGATCCTCCAAATTCATATGTTATTGTCATTGCCATATTGGTCGTCCTTCTTCCTTAATATTATATGCAATTAAAGTGAAATTTCTTTGGCATCGTCAAAAATATTTTTTGCAAGGTCAAGAATGTTCTTGTGGCAGGTAAAAAATATCATTTGGGATACAGAACCGGAAGTTTCAAAATATTCTTTTAAGAATTTCAATGAAGTCTCACAGGCGTCATCATCGTATTGCGAGAGAATATCGTCCAAGAACAGGGGCAGAGTTTCGTGCTTTTCTGCCAGTATATCGGTCATAGCCAGACGAAGGGCAAGATAAATCCTGTCAATCGCACCGCTGCTGAGGTATTTCCACTCGTGAAAAGTTTGACTGTTCTGGCTGCGGGTTTCAAGACTTAAATCTCGGGGAACCAGCACATCCGTGTATTTGCCGCCGGATATTTTTGCAAGGTATTCGCTTACCTTTTTGCTCAGGTGTGAGCCAAGACCTTTGTTTGTATCAAGAATTGCCTCATTCATTACTTCGATAGCGAGATTGATTTCGGAAAATCTTTGTTTAAGGTCATTGATATGAGACATAGTTAATTTAATTTCTTTAGTTACTTCTGAAATATTTCGTTCAGGGTGCTTGATTTGTGCCTGATACTTGTTAAGAAGAGCACGTTTTTCACCAAGCTCAATGCGTATCTGGTTGTGAGAGGATTCGTTGACTATTTGAGTTTTTGGGGCATTTTGGATAAATTCACCCAAAGACTTTATCTTGCCTGACACAAAATCCTCAGAAGTATCGGTGATGCCTGTTGCAGCACATATGGTTTCAATTTCGTTTGAAAGTGATTTGAATTTACTGAGGCTTTCACAAAGCTCGACAAAGAGTATCTTTGCAGCAGAAAAAGTTGAAATTGGTTTTATAGTACACCCAAGGGCTATAAATTGTTCCTTTTGCAGCATTAATTCCTCTGTAAGAGCTTTGATGTTTTCTGCCTGAGCCGGTGCGGATTTTGTTTTTAATTCAGAAACACTGCCAATGCCGTGGAGGGATAATCCTTGCGACAGAGACCAAACAGCATCAGAAAGCTTTGCGTTAAACTCTGATTCCAAAAGAGTGGCGGATTTGTCAATCATTGATTCATCAAAATGACAAAGGCCTCGTATTGCTCCGTCGATATCACGCTTTACCAACTGAACAGTAAATTTTGAAAGTGCGCGCTTTTTTGCGGTCAGAAGTAATGATATAAATAAAATTATTCCAATGCCAAGGATACCAATACCCATATATGTGCCATAGGGTAAAAGCAAATAGGAAACTACTGATACTACCGCAGATATTCCCAAAACAGATGCTGCAATGGTTTGTGAAAGCCTTGTTGCAGTTTTTGTTTTGTCAGCAAGCTCCAATTCAAGAGCGGTTATACGCTCACGGATAACCCCCAGGTCTTGCCTGAGTTCAGTGCATTTTTTATCAAGGTCTGTGAGCTTTGAGTATTCCTCATCGGATATAGTAATATTTTTGGAGGAGGAAGTTTCTTGAATAATGGCAAGACTGTCTTCGATTTTTTGGTTTAGTTCTTTTGCCGAATCCGCATACTTTTCCATATCTGCTGTGGTGGCATTATATACCGCCAATTGTCCTTTTACTGCTTTTAGGAGATTGAGCTTGTTGTGAAGTGTGTAAAATGCGTTTAGTTCTTTTTTTGCAGATTCTATCTTTTCGCTGTCAGATAGTGCATTAAGGTCATTCTCAAGGCCTTGTATCTCTGCTGAAAGCTTAGTAATATGGATTTCAATATCCTTTTGGTCTTCCTCAAGTTGCAAAAGTTTCTGCTTCTCCATTTGCAATTCTTCAAGTCTTTTTTCTGCCTCAACCAGAAGGCCTTTTTTGTGGCTTTTTGAGACAAGTTCTTCTGCGGCGCTTGAAAGACGCTTTAATATAAGGTCCTGTGAGATATTTTCATCTCCTGAAACCGAAAGATTTGAAATACGCATAGCAAGGCTGTCTCCTGTACTGTCTGCTGTAAAACCACCGTTTTGACCAATAAAGATGCTGCGCTCAAATTCTTCAAGATTCATACCGAAAAAGTACTCTCCCGCATCGTTTTTATTTTCTATCTGGATGTTTTCTCCGGTAGTAATGCAAAAAATGTTAGTCTTATCACTTGCCTCTGATTTTAAAAACTCTTTTTGGAGCCGATATGTCATACCATTTGTTTCAAATTCAATGGTGCCTGACATAGAATCACCGTTCCAGGGTCTGTATTTCTTGCGCAGAGATTTAAAGAGGTCAATTGCCTTTTCGGTCTTACTGCTGCTGCTGTAAAACATCATTTTGATAAATGACATAAGTGTGGTCTTGCCGTCTTCGTTGTGTCCATATATGAGATTTAAACCATTATTAAAGTCAAATGCTTTATTGGTAAATTTGCCAAAACCTTCAACTTCTATTTTTTTAATTATCATCAAGAGTCACCCCTTTGCTAAAGGATTGAAGACCAATTTTTAATGCATTTTTATACAAAAGCTGTTCTTCTAAGGAAGCGGATTTCAGTTTATCAAGCATTTTCCTTACAAAAATACCACGCAGGGATGTTTCTGTAGCCAACTTTTCAATATGGGTTACATCAGTATCACTTTTGTCAATGACTTCTGCATAATATAATGTATCCCCAAGTACTGACTCGAGTTGAGCGATAGACAGGGATACATCTGCCGGGACTGTGCCTGTAAGTGTAATACGATAAAGATTTTCTGTAAATTTTTCGCTGTAATGTTGTTTTACCCGGCTTAAAATTTTGTCCGATATGTCAAATGTATTTTTGCAGAGCGTGATGTCAACATTGTCGATTATGTATTCTCGGGAGGACATTTCAAGGAATTCAAGATTAGCGGATTCCTTTGAAACAGTACCAATATACACCCCCAAAGAGCCGGTTTCGTCAAACCCCATACCATCCGGACAACCACTGTATGAAAAATGGGTTTTTCCAAGCTTTTCAATATCCGAGCGTTTGTGGATGTGCCCCAGTGCCATATAATCAAAGCCGCTTTTTTCAATTGTGGATGGGTGGATGGGGTTATATGTACCGGATGAATTTTCAGCTACAAGTTCGCCGTGGAGAACGCAAATGTTTATACGATCCGTGCTGTTTTCAATATTTGACTGAAGCAGAGGAAGGCTTTCAAACCGGTCGGTAAAGCCTGCGCCCCAAAGCCGAACATTCTTTTGGGGAAAGTCTTGATATTTCAAAAATGAATTAAATATGATGACATTTTCAGGAAATTCGTATTTAAGATATACTGAACCGGGGCAAGCACAGTCATGGTTGCCCGGGGAGATTACGATTATGGTGTCGGGGATCTGTGACATTGCAGAGATTATTTTTGATGCAACATCGGCAGAAACAAAGGGTGTATCAAAAAGGTCGCCTGCAATGAGCAAAAAGTCAACGTTTTGTGATTTACAGGTATTGATTATCCTGAGAAAGGTATTCTCAATTTCGGCTTTCCCGCCTTTTACATTGATGCGGCCTGAACCTATGTGAAGGTCTGCGGTATGAAGAATTTTTACACTGTTCATCTGAGGCTTCCTTTCAAAAAATCGTTTTTATCATTGTATCACAGTTACAGGCAAAAAACAAGCAGTTATAAAAACTAAAATACAATAGGGGTAACCAAATTGGGTCAAAGGAATATAATGAAATTAAAAGGTGGGTGATTTGAATGTTCAGGAAAAAGAGATGTTGCCGCAAAAGATCAAACTGTGCAGTGGGATATTTTTTCATAGCAATGGGATGCGGTTTGTTTTTGGCATATGCAATACCGAGGTATGTTCTTATCACCTTGTTGGGTCTGTGCCTTATAGGTGCGGGAGTTTGTGTAATAGTGAAAAAATAAAGAAAGGGGATTAATATGAAAATAGTAGTTGTAAAAGCTCCCAAATTTTTGAGGGGAATTTTAAAAAGCATATTTAAGATAAAAGACGAGAGTTAATATAAATACATAATAAAGAGGGAAATTCCACAAAATAAAAGAGCCATAAGTGCGTTTGCACTTGTGGCTCTTAGTTGTCAATTAGACAGCTCTCTGAACTTTTCCTGATCTCAAGCATCTTGAACATACATAAACTCTCTTTGGAGTTCCGTCAACAACGGCCCTAACTCTTCTGATATTGGGCTTCCAAGTTCTATTAGAACGACGGTGTGAATGGGAAACTTTAATTCCAAACTTCATTTCCTTGCCGCAAACTTCGCATTTTGCCATATCTATACACCTCCTAAATACAATCAAAATAAATCAATTTAATTCAACTCAAACCATTATAGCAGAATACTTTTGCTTTTGCAAGCATTTTTTAGAAAAAAAATAAAAAAATATCTAAAAACTACAATTCTGGGCAAAGAGAGGCCTTTTTTAATAGTAAAATAGGGATATTAATGAATACTTGACAATGTCAAAAGTAAGTTGTATTATATAATAAGTATATTTTAGCGTAAAATATTTGACAGCGAACTGTCATTGTCATGGAAGAAACCAAAAATTTTGATAATGATTTAAATTGGAGGGTTAAATGTGAGCAAAGATACTACGTTGGTAGTTATGGCAGCCGGTATGGGCAGCCGTTTTGGGGGGCTTAAACAGATTGAGCCTATTGGTCCTAACGGTGAGGTTATTTTGGACTTTTCTGTTTACGATGCCGTGAAGGCCGGCTTTAATAAAGTTGTTTTTATTATACGCCGTGATATTGAAGAGGATTTTAGAAAAATCACAAAACAGCGCATCGAAAAAATGGTTGATTGTGAGTTTGTTTTTCAGGATATGGATGAACTTCCTGAAAATTTCAAGGCGCCGACAGACCGAGCAAAACCATGGGGTACAGGCCATGCGATTTATTGTACCAGAAATGTTGTTAAGACGCCGTTTGCGATTATCAACGCTGATGATTATTATGGACAGGAATCTTTTAAAATAATAAATGATTATCTTGAAAACGATGATGGTATGTGTATGGTAGGCTTTAAACTTGGCAATACATTGACCGAAAACGGCACTGTTGCCAGAGGGGTCTGCGAGGAGAAGGACGGAGTATTAAACGGAATTTGTGAGCACACTTCTATTGACAAAAACTCAGGAATACCTCTTGATACTACTGTATCAATGAATATGTGGGGACTTCAGCCTGATATGTTTGATTATCTTGAAAAGGATTTCATAGATTTTCTTAAAAAAATGCAAAATCCGCTTAAGGATGAGTTTTTTATTCCGTTTGTTATTGACAACATGATAAAAACAGAAAATGCTAGGGTAAAGGTTCTGAAAACCAATGAAAAGTGGTACGGTGTTACATATAAGGAAGATAAAGCCTTGGTAGTGGATGCAATGAAAGAAAAGATAGCAAAAGGATGCTATATTAATTTGTAAAATCAAAGGGGACGGACAGCAAATGTTTGTCCCTTTTAAATTTGATTAATTAATTCAATTTTTTTAAAAAAACTCTTGCAATAATTCATTTTATATGTTACAATAATCTGCGGTAGATATATGCCGGTGTGGTGGAATTGGCAGACGCGCTGGACTCAAAATCCTGTGGTAGTGATACCGTATCGGTTCGACCCCGATCACCGGCACCAGAAAAAGCGACTTGTTTCGACAAGTCGCTTTTTCATCGATATAAATCTCTTGCGCGATTTTCGATATGTCATAAATGATTCGATATGTGCTGCGCACTCGATATGTCGCTAACGCAACGAGATTTATAGCATATCGAGTTTGAGCGAAGAGAAAACATATCGATTTTGTGAAAACAAAAATATCGAGCGAACGAAGTTTGCATATCGACAGAAAATAAATATCTCTATGGTTCGGCTTTCCCAGAAAAAAGCACTTATTCGGAAGTGCTTTTTTTGATGAAGTTTGCCTTGCGATATATGAAAAGACATTTTTCGAATACGAAAAATGTCTTTTTGATTTACTGGTTTTTAAAAAGGTAATTTGTTATAGAAGAACAACATCAATATCGCCTGAACGCGAGCGGGGAGAGTTATATTTTTTTAAATGTTCCTTTATTTTTTCAAAGCTATTTTCACTTATAACGTGTTCAATTTTGCAACTGTCTTCAAAAGCAGTTTTTTCATCAACACCCAGAGCCATAAGTGCTGTTGCAATAATCTGATGCCGTTCATATATCCCTTCGGCGATTTGGAGTCCTTCCTTTGTAAGTGTGATGTTTCCGCCTTCGTCTATATTTATGTAGTTTTTTTCACGCAAATTTTTCATAGCAACAGATACACTGGGCTTGGAGAATGAAAGTTCGTGTGCGATGTCTATACTGCGGACGTGACCGTTTTTGTGATAAAGGGTAAGTATGGTTTCCAGATAGTTTTCAACAGATTCATTTGTCTTCATTATATTACCTCAAATCTATTATTATAAATAATATCTTTATAAATATATGTTTATTATAGCAAAATAAAATACACTTGTCAAACCCTTAAAGTGTGGGTGGGACAAGTGCATTTAGATCAATAATATGAAGATGAATTTAGAGGATATAGATATTTGCCAGAACTTCATAAAGAGATATAGGATAGACTTCGTTTTCAGCAAGCCATTTGCAGTATTTTTCGGCTTCGGCCTCTGTGAAAAACAGGTTTTCTACCGTGGAACAATCTGTATCATCGTCACATAATGTGGCTTTGATTCCGTACGGACGATTGGTATTGGAATCATCGCTTTTGACGATATAATAATTTATACCGTTAGCAGACGTGATTGCCTGGAAGTTATTGTCTTTGTGCATAAAAATGTACCTCCTAAGTTAATTAAGTAGTATAAATCATTTTATAGTACTTTTTGAAAATTTGTTATTTATAGTATCGACAATTTTCGACATATGATATATTGACATAATTTGTTGTAATAGCAGGAAAAATAAAGAATTATGTGAAAAAAATAAAATATTATGTAAACACAAAAATGTGTTCTATTGATATTCAAAATGGTGATAAAAGATAGTGGTTGATGAGATAGATAACTTTGCAACTTGACGATTTCCAAGTTTTGTAGTATTCTAAGTATTGTTTGAATGACTATTTTAAAGCAGAATAGCAGAATAAATCCACAGTTTGTGGTATAAATATAGATAGGATGAAAATTTGCAGATAGGGGGATTTTTTTTGAAGGACAAGGGAAGTAAATTTATCAAAGGTGCATTGATACTTGCTTTAGCTAATTTTTTGGTGAAGATAATTGGTGCATTCTTTAAAGTTCCCCTTTATGAACTTATAGGCAAAGAGGGAAATGGAATTTTTAATGTTGCGTATCAGATTTATACATTTATGTTTATAATTGCAACGGCGGGTTTCCCTATTGCTGTATCAAAAATGGTTGCCGAAAGCATTGCAAAAGATGACCGCTATGATGCAAGGCGCGTTTTTGAAACAGCAATAATACTGCTTGGACTTATAGGCCTTGTTGGAAGTGTTGTTCTTTATGCTTTTGCAGGTGAGCTTGCTGCACTTTTGGGAAATCCGGATTCGGAAATGGGTATCAGGGTTATTGCTCCGGCGGTGTTTTTTGTATCACTCGTGTCAGCATACAGAGGGTATTTTCAAGGCAAACAGAATATGTATCCCACGGCTGCCTCCGAGGTGATTGAGTCATCAACAAAATTGCTTTTGGGTCTAGTTGCTGCATTTGTTTTTGTAAGTATGACTGTAAATACGGCATTAAGTACAGATTTTGACTTTTTATCAAAAGAAATTGCTTCAACACATACAAAGACTATATACTCTGCTACAGGTGCAATTTTTGGCGTAACGGCCGGCACATTCCTTGCACTTATACTTATGATGGTTATATATGGTTGCAAAGAGAAGAAGTCCAAGCCAATTCCGGGCAAGCCTATACGAAGCAGGCGGAACATTATGAAAAATCTTGTTCTTATTGCAATTCCGATAACAATCGGCGCATCGGTTTCAAGTCTTACAAGTCTTGTGGATCTTGCTACTATTATGAACAGGCTTGTAATAAACCCGGACGTATTTGATAACTATTCACACATTTTTGCGGCAGGTACTGAATTTGCTGCTTCTGCTATGGAGGAAGGCTGGGAAGGGTTTGTTCTTTTGCAGAAAAAAGCAAATTCTTTATATGGAATGTACACAGGTCAGGCACAGACGATGTTTAACTTGCCGCTCACTATTGTGGTGGCCCTCAGTATGAGTATTGTACCGGCTATATCAACGGCACTTGCCGAGAAAAAGTCAACAGAAGCACATTCAATAACCGCCAGCGTATTAAGGATTACAATGCTTTTTGCGCTGCCTTGTGCTATGGGTTTTTTTGTATTGTCCGAGCCTATATTAAAGGTATTATACAGCGATGCCAACGCAAGCTATCTGCTTCAGAAGCTGGCAGGAGCAGTTGCGTTTGTAGCGCTTGTGTCGGTAAGCAATGCAGTACTTCAGGCTTATGGAAAAGTTTATATACCTGTTGTAAATATGCTGATTGGCGGAGTGGTAAAGGTTTTTATGAATTATATTCTAATCCCTGTATGGGGAATTGATGCGGCGCCAATTGCAACCACTGTTTGTTATGGAATTATTGCAACGCTGAATATAATATATATCATAAGTATGTTAAAGATAAAGCTGAGCTTCAATTATATGGTGTTTAAGCCACTTATGGCGTCTGTTATTATGGGTGCGGTTGTACTGATTGTATATAATGCGCTTGGTAAAGTTATGCCTGAGTCGAGAGTTGTTACGCTTGGAGCAATAGGTGTAGGTGTGATTGCATACCTTGCAGGACTTATAATTGTCAAGGGAGTAAAAAAAGAAGATGTACTTAATTTGCCTAAAGGTGAAAAAGTTGCTGCGATTATGACAAAATATAGACTTCTTTAAGTTTGGTACCGAGGAGGAGAAACAGTATGGATAAGAAATATACTTTTGAGGATTTACTTGAAATAGTTGAAAAATTGCGTGGCGAGGGTGGATGTCCCTGGGATATGGAACAGACTCACGATAGCATAAAACATAATATTATCGAAGAGGGATATGAATTAATTGAAGCGTTGGAAAATGGCGAAACCGACAAAATGGCTGACGAAAGTGGCGATTTGCTTTTGCAAGTAGTTTTTCACGCGCAAATCGGCAAAGAATGTGGTGAATATGATATTGATGATGTTACCACCGCTGTTTGTTCAAAGCTTATAAAAAGGCACCCACACGTATTTTCTGATGTAGATGTAAAGAATAGTGATGAGGTGCTTGAAAACTGGAGCAAAATAAAGATGCAGGAGAGGGGCCAGAAGTCTGTTAGTCAGGATATGGATGGCGTATCAAAGGGTTTGCCTGCACTTATGCGGGCTGAAAAAATCCAGGGCAAAGCTGAAAAAAGCGGATATGTTTTCAATGAGCCCATTGTGGCTGCGGAAAGTATCTCAAATATGATAAGTATATTAACCAGTAATGAAGACAAAGAAGTGGCTGAAAAATATATCGGTAAAATGCTGTTTGAACTTGTTTCGGTTGCAAAAGTATCAGGAGTAGATGCTGAAACAGCCCTTAACAAACATATAAAAGGCTTCATTCAGGAATTTGCGAAACACGAAGAATAAATTGGAGTGAAATTTATGCGAATAGATAAGTATCTTAAGGTTTCAAGACTGATAAAAAGGCGCACGGTTGCCAACGAGGCTTGTGATGGTGGCAGGATTTCTGTTAACGGCAAGGTGGTAAAGGCGTCATATGACGTAAAAGTTGGTGATGAGATGGAAATTCAATTCGGTAGTCGTACACTTAAAATAAAAGTTACTGAGGTGCGGGAGCAAGTTGGAAAAAGTGAGGCCTCAACATTATATGAGGTTTTACCTTGACCGAAATCAATCTTTTATGATTTTTGAGGATTTAAGCCCAAAAAGTAATGTAAGAACCGGTGTGGTTATTTTTTAAATAACTGCATCGGTTTTTCTTTAAAAATTATGTTTTGGGTAGTTTGTTGATTTTTGCAAAATGCACAAAAATGTTCAAAAAATGCTTGACAAATTGACATAAATTTATTAAAATTAATATTGTATATAGACTTGCTAGGCAGACATAATTTTTTATCAAATTATACGTTAAGCAGATTTATATAAAGTTCTTTAATATGTATTTCTTTGCAAAATTTATATTGATATTTTAAACGTTATAAACCAATTTTTGACTGTAACCCAGTGGATTTTGAAGACTTTTGTTTTCAAAATGGTTAACTGCGTTTATTATAATCTATGATTTAATCGTCAAATAAGATTATTAGGAGGTGTTAGATATAGACGGATTACAAGTGGCATTATTTGCAGGCATTATTATTGTCGCAGTTGTTGGTATGTTTGTGGCATTCAGATATGGTTATTCATACCGTCGCAAGGTTGCTGAAATGAAGATAAATAGTGCTGAAGAAGAAGCAAAAAGAATTATTGAAAGTGCAAAATCAAAAGCAGTAAAAGATGCAGAAAATACAAAAAAAGAAAAGCTTTTGGAAGCAAAAGAAGAAATACATAAAGAACGCAATGAGCTCGATAAAGAAATAAAAGAAAGACGAAACGAACTTCAACGTCAGGAACGACGTATCCAGCAAAAAGAGGATGCGATTGACAAAAAAACACAGGTTCTTGAGAAAAAGGAAGAACAGGTTCAGGAAAAGATTGCTGAAGTAGATGAGCTTAAGGCTGAAGTTGAAAGGGTTAAAAAACTTCAGATGTCACAGCTTGAAAAAGTTGCTGAGCTCACAGCTGCTGAGGCAAAAGATATTATTCTTAAACAGGTTGAAATCGATTCTCGTCACGACGCAGCTGTTCTTATGAAGAGCATTGAAGACCAGGCGAAAGAAGAGGCGGAGACCAAGGCGAGAAATATTATTACAGGTGCAATTCAACGTTGTGCGGCTGACCATGTTGCAGAAACTACAGTTTCAGTTGTTCAGCTTCCCAACGATGAAATGAAGGGTAGAATTATAGGCCGTGAAGGTCGTAATATCCGCTCCATTGAGACTCTTACAGGTGTTGACCTTATTATTGATGATACACCTGAGGCAGTTATTCTTTCAAGCTTTGACCCTGTGAGACGTGAAATTGCAAGACTTTCACTTGAAAAGCTGATTGTTGACGGACGTATCCATCCGGGCAGAATTGAAGAAACGGTTGAAAAATCAAGAAAAGAAGTTGAAGCAATCATCAAGCAAGAAGGTGAGCAGGCTACATTCGATACAGGTGTTCACGGGCTTCATCCTGAGCTTATCAAACTTTTGGGACGTCTTAAGTACCGTACAAGTTATGGCCAGAACGTTTTAAAGCATTCAATTGAGGTTTCTCACTTAGCAGGCCTTATGGCAGCAGAACTTGGCGAGGATGTTGCACTTGCAAAACGTGCAGGCTTGCTGCACGATATTGGTAAATCTATTGACCACGAGGTTGAGGGTTCACACGTTACAATCGGTGCAGACGCCGCTAAAAAGTATAAAGAAAACGACAAAGTTGTTCACGCAATTATGGCTCATCACGGCGATGTTGAACCAAATTCTTGTGCAGCTTGTCTTGTTCAGGCAGCAGACACAATTTCAGCTGCTCGTACAGGTGCAAGACGTGAGAATATTGAGTCTTACATTAAACGTCTTGAAGCACTTGAAGAAATTGCAAATTCTTTCAACGGAGTTGAAAAGTCATTTGCCATCCAGGCTGGTCGTGAGATAAGAATTATGGTTAAGCCTGACAAAGTAAATGATGATGAAACAATTCTTCTTGCAAAGGATATTGTCAAGAAGATTGAAAGCACAATGGAGTATCCCGGACAGATTAAGGTTAATGTTATCCGTGAGATGAGAACTGTTGAATATGCAAAATAAGAATTAAAGGAGCCAATTCAGCTCCGGTGAAAAAGGCTGCTTTTGCAGCCTTTTTCTGACTTTTTGATTTTGAATACAATCTGTTTATATGGCAGAGAATATAATATTTGAGAGGATTATGAAAATGAGAATTCTTGCAGTAGGTGATATTGTTGCATCAGACGGACGAGAGTTTATTTATAATAATTTAGGCAGAATAAAAAATAAATATATGGCAGACTATTGTATCGCCAATGGTGAGAATACTGCCAATACAAATGGAATAACAGTAGATATAGCCAATACATTGCTTCGCTCGGGTGTTGATGTTGTCACACTTGGAAATCACACATTTGCCAACAAGGAATATGTTGATGTATTGACAGATATTCCACAAGTTATAAGGCCTGTTAACTTCCCTGCAGAGACTGAAGGTATGGGTTACTATATTGATGACTTGGGACATTTGAGAGTAGGTGTTATTAATGCGATCGGCAGGGTTCATATGGATCCAATGGATTGTCCCTTCAGAGCAACGGAAAAAGCACTAAAAGAAATGGAAGGGAAAGCAGATATAATAATAATAGATTTTCACTGCGAAACTACAAGCGAAAAGCTTGCATTTGGCAACTATTTTGATGGGAAAGCAGATATAATTTTTGGGACTCATACCCACGTACAAACGGCAGACAATCATATTCTGCCAAATGGTACAGCTTATATAAGTGATATTGGTATGACAGGTGTCAGGGATTCGATTTTAGGAGTGAAAAAGGAAATTATAATGGATATGTACTATACCCGAAAAAAATTCCGTTTTGAAAAAGCGGAAGGAGAGGTATGGTTTTCAGGTGCGGTGTTCGATTATGATGAAAAGTTGAGGAAGGTAACAGGCATTGAAAGGTTGTACTTCCCGGCAAAAGAGATATAGAGGTAAAATGCGTACTTTAAAAATTGACGACAGAGTATATTTTAAAAGTGAAATATTGGATAAAGTATCAGGGGTGAGCCACGCTTTTACATCCAGACTGGGTGGATACAGCCGGGGCAAAATTGAAGGATTAAACCTTGGATTTCGCGTGGGTGACAGCACGGATGCTGTTGTAAAAAATTATAATCAGGTATCTGACGATTTGGGATTTAAATTTGAAAATATAACTGCAGCAAAGCAGATTCATTCGGATGACATAAGAGTTGTTACCGAAGAAGAGAAAGGCTGTGGAGTTGCACGTTTAGATAATACATTTGAGGCAGACGGATTGATTACCAACTGCAAAAATATTCCTATTACGGTTTTTTATGCAGATTGTGTGCCTATACTCTTGTGTGAAAGTGATGCAGGAGTGATTGCGGCTATACATTCCGGTTGGCGCGGAACTGTCCTTCAAATTGTAGGAAAAGCTGTGGAAATGATGTGTAAGGAATTTGGCGCGGACCCTAAGAAGATAAAGGTAGCCATAGGACCCTCGATAGGTAAATGCTGCTTTGAAACAGGAGCAGAGGTTGCTGCGCAGTTTAATAACAGTCTGGTAACAGAAGAGGAAAACGGAAAGTTTAAGGTAGATTTATGGGAAGCGAACCGACAAATTTTGCTGGCTGAAGGTGTTAAGCCGGCCAATATTGATATACTTAAGCTTTGTACCATTTGTCACAGCGACGTATTATATTCATACCGCACGCATGGTGAAAATACCGGCAGGATGGGTGCTTTCATTATGCTTGAGGATGAGAGACGGAAGCTTTAAACAGTATCATCATTTTTGAAATGCAATCTATTTGCCTGCATATAGATTGTGGATAGTTTTTTATTATTGTTTGTGGGCGGAAAGGCTATGGGGTTTAAATGTTCAAAAGAGTATGGATAGGATTGTTGATTATAGCGATTATGCTAAATTGTGCCGGTTGCGGAAAAAACAATTCAAAGAATAAGAATAAAGATGCGGGGAATTATGGCGAAAATATATCTATATTTTCATATAAACCGGATACATTTTGCCCTATTGCCAGCAACAATGAAGCAAACCTTCGTATGCTTGGAATAATTTATGATGGACTTATCTCCTTGGGTGACAATTATGTTGCACAGCCTGCCATAGCTGAAAATTGGGAAAAGTCTGCGGATGGACTTGTCTGGACAATCAATCTGCGCAAAAATGCAACGTGGCATGATGGCAGCGATTGTCTTGCTAAGGATGTGATATATACCGTCAATCAAATAAAAAAGATTGAAAACAGCCCTTACATTTACAATGTTTCAAATATTGCGGAAATTACAGAAACAGGAAACCGAAGAGTAAAAATTACTCTTCAAAAACCTTCGGTGAATTTTATAAATCTTTTATACTTCCCAATCATAAAGTCCGGCCCGGACGAGATTGATACTGCAAACTTTAAACCAAACGGCACAGGCGCCTATAGGTTTGAGGACAGAAATGAGGGAAATATCTATTATCTTGTGAGAAATAACCGTTGGTGGGGCGGTAAGACAAAGGTTGAAACCATTGAAGTAAGGAT
Organism: Clostridia bacterium; assembly: GCA_017546165.1. GTDB lineage: Bacteria > Bacillota > Clostridia > Monoglobales > Monoglobaceae > SIG440. The sequence goes on along the minus strand of JAFYXL010000025.1, from coordinate 98,037 downwards.
GCTTCCCGGTGGTGATACTGCCCTTTACGCATTTGGCTCGGGCACTATTGATATGACTCCTGCTGATAATATGGATTGGGGTAAGTTTGTTGACCCTGTCACTGCAGAATATACTGATATTGCAACTCCCATATATAATTTCCTTGGTATAAACCATAAGAATTCACAGCTTGCGATGAGCGAGGTAAGACGTGCTATTTCTATGGTTATAGATAGAGCGGAATTGATTGATGAAGCACGCATGGGATATGGGATTTCTGCAAATTCTCCGGTCAGACCTGAATGGTTTGTATGCGCAAATCAAAAATTTGACTACAAACCAAATGCCAATGGGGCAAAAAAAATAATGGAAGAGAACGGCTGGGAGTTTAAAAATAATATATATAGAAAAGTCAAAGATGGGGTAGAGTACAAGACTTCATTCAGCATACTTATAAATGAGGATAACACCATAAGGGAGAATCTAGCAAGGATAATTTCCAAGAATCTTGAGGAATTTGGAATTAAGACAAATGTCATAAGAGTTTCTTATGATGAATACACAAAGCGTATTTCAGAGGGTGACTATGATATGTTTATCGGCAGTATGGTGCTGTCACCTGAACTGGACTTCTCCAGCCTTTTGGGTGAGGGGAACATGTTCTTCTTTGCAGACGAGGAAATGCAGTTTGTAATGGCGGAAATGCAAAAGAAGGGGTCTGATTCGGAAATAAAAGGCACGTATGCGGAGTTTATTAATCTTTTTGAGCAGATAAATCCTGTGGTAGGACTGTTTTTTGAGAACTCAGTTATGATTTACAGCAAGCAAATTGAGGGTGATGTAGTTCCTTCATATTTTGATGTTTACAGGGGAATTGATAGTCTTGAAAAAGGAGCTGCTAAATAGTGGACAGAACCATAATTCACGTTGATATGGATGCGTTTTTCGCGTCAGTTGAGGTGCGGGACAATCCTTCCCTTTTGGGCAAACCCTTGATTATAGGGGCGCTGCCAAACGAACGTGGAGTTGTTTCAACCTGCAGTTATGAAGCAAGAAAATACGGCATACATTCTGCAATGAATATAAAAGAGGCTTACCGAAGATGTCCTCACGGAATTTTTATGCACGGGAATATGACAAAATATGCTGAGGCTTCGGAAAAAATTCACGAAGTGATGCTTCAGTTTACCGATATGATAGAGTTTGTAGCACTTGATGAGGGGTATATGGATGTCACGAATTCAATCAGACTTTTTGGTGGTGCTGAAAATATAGGCAGACAGCTTAAGAAAGAAATTTTTGAAAAGGTTGGGGTTACTTGCTCGGTTGGAATTTCCTATTCTATGATGGGTGCAAAACTTGCCAGTGAAGAAAAGAAACCGGATGGTTTTTTTATAATCCCAACTCCGGAATTTTTGGTAGAACTTATACGCAAAAGGCCGGTTTGTGTAATTAACGGAATCGGTTCGAAAACTGCTGAAAAGTTAAAGATGCTAGGGATTTCAACGGTTGAGGATTTGTTGAATACGCCAAAAGGCAGATTGGATAGCTTGGGAGTGACAGGAAACGAGATGCTTAATCTGGCCCGAGGTATAGATGAACGTCAGGTCATACCGGACAGTATTGCAAAATCAATAGGCAGAGAGCATACATTCCAAACCAATATTGAGGATAGGGAAGTTCTAAAAGATGCACTTTTACTTCTTGCAAGGGATGTAAGTGTCAGGGCTAAGAAAAAAGGAATGTATGGAAGAACCATAACCCTGAAAATCAAATTTAGTGATATGCATTCAATCACAAGGTCGAAAAGCGGTGATGCAACAAATTCTGCAAAGGATATATATACGGTTGCAAGTCATCTCCTTGACAATCTCAATTTCAATGAAACAATCAGACTTGTAGGGGTAACTCTGGGAAATCTTCAGGACACAAAAGACAGTGAGTTTGAGCAGATTTCACTTTTTGATGAATTGGAGAATGTTGAGAAAACCAGACAAAAGAATGATGCTCTTGAGAATACTATATTTGATCTGCACGAAAAATACGGGACAAATATTTTGAAAACAGGAAAAGAACTGGAGATTCAGCAAAAGACAAAAAAACACAAATAAATTTTTAATAAATATAAGCCCCAAAATGAGGCGGAACGGAGAAAGTTATGAAGCTGGCAGAAGTGAGAGATATTTTACAAGCAAAAGTCTTTGCAGGGGAGAAAATTATTGAGTCAGAGGTTGATTCTGCTTTTGGCAGTGACCTTATGAGCGATGTTTTAGCTTTTGTAAATGACCGTGTGTTGTTACTTACCGGGCTTGTAAATCTTCAGGTGGTGAGGACGGCGGAGATGATGGATATTTCAGCAATTGTTTTTGTTCGTGGAAAATGTCCTGACGAAAGTATTATTAATCTTGCAAAATCCAAAAATATGGTTATAATGAGCACTGCACATACTATGTATGTGGCAAGTGGTAAGCTTTATTCAAATGGTCTTGCCGGGAACGAGAGGGAGGTATAATCTATGGCAGAGGTAATGAAATTACATTATGTAGTAAGCGGTGATGATTTTACCCGTGCCGGCGAAACTTCAAGTAAAGTTAAAAAGACTCTCAACCAATTAGGGTTTAGACCTGAGGTGGTCAGGAAAGTTGCAATCGCTATGTATGAGGGCGAAATTAATATGGTAATACATGCGGATGGTGGCACTATTGATGTGGATATCTCATCCGATGAAATTGTGATAGTAATGCAAGATAAAGGCCCAGGTATTCCGGATGTTGAAAAGGCCATGCAGGAAGGTTTTTCAACTGCAAGCAACAATGTACGTGAACTTGGATTTGGGGCAGGAATGGGATTGCCTAATATAAAGAAGTACTCAGATGTTATGGAAATTGACACCCAGGTAGGAAAGGGAACAAAACTCAGGATTGTTATTTATGCAAAGGAGTGATTACTTTGAAAAAATACTGGCATTCAGTAACACTCGATAAAGACCTGTGTAAAGGCTGCACAAATTGTCTCAAGCATTGTCCTACACAGGCTATCCGTATTCAAGGCGGAAGAGCAAAGATACTGAAGGAACGTTGTATTGATTGCGGTGAATGCATAAGAGTTTGCCCGTATCACGCAAAAAAGGCGGTTACGGATGGATTTGATATGCTTAAAGGTTATAAATACAATGTGGCACTTGTTGCACCGGCTTTTTATGGTCAGTTTTCACGTACCGAAGACATAGATACAATTTTGACAGCTCTTATCAAACTCGGATTTGATGATATTTTTGAGGTAGCACGTGGCGCTCAGGAAATAACAAAAAAGACTAATGAGATGATTGACTCAGGCGAACTGCTCAAACCCTCTATTTCATCGGCTTGCCCGGCTGTTGTAAGATTAATTGCTATAAAATTCCCCAACCTGATAGGGAATATTGTGCCACTTAAGTCACCGATGGAGGTGTCTGCGGCACAGGCCAGATATGAGGCAATTAAAAAAACAGGATTTAAAGCGGAAGAGATAGGAATATTTTTCATAAGTCCCTGTGCCGCAAAGACTACCTTTATAAAAGGTAATTATACTGTTAATAAATCCGATGTTGACGGCGTAATTTCGATAAAAGATGTGTGTATAAAAATGTCGAGGCATCTTCAAAAGATAGAAGACGTAAAAAACTTGCGTACAGCAGGAAAATCGGGAATATTATGGGCCACTAGCGGTGGCGAAGCAGAGGCAACAAAAACTGAACGGTTTATTTCGGTTGACGGCATACATAATGTCATAAATGTTTTAGAGGAAATTGAGGACGGCAAGCTTTTGGATATTGACTATGTGGAGGCTCTTGCCTGTCCCGGCGGTTGTGTAGGAGGTCCTCTTACAACCGAAAACAGTTTTGCGGCACGCTCAAAGATTCAGAGAATATGCAAATATATAGATGACGGAAACAAACCCTTTGACAGCAAACAAAATTTCAAGTGGGATCAGTCCATAGCCTATAAGCCTGTAATGAACCTTGACCCTGATATAAATGAGGCTATGAGAAAGATGAATCTTATTGAGGAACTTTACGAACAGATGCCCAAGATTGATTGTGGTTCTTGTGGCTCACCAAGCTGCAGGGCTTTTGCTGAGGACATTGTAAGAGGTTATGCAAAGGAAACAGATTGCATATTTAAGCTTCGTGATCTTGCAAATGAGGCACTGCAGTTAAAGAATAAGAATAAATAGATATATGGGAAAATTTTAAAATGATAGATGAGAGAAGAGTAATTGAAAGAGAAAGCTATGATGTCATAGTAGTAGGTGGCGGGATATCAGGCGTTGCGGCAGCAGTTGCGGCTGCCCGCAATGGTGTAAGTGTCTTGCTGATTGAAAAGAGTGTAAATTTGGGAGGGCTTGCTACAAGTGGACTTATTTCTTGGTATGAACCTCTTTGTGATGGAAAAGGAAATCAGTTGATATACGGTATTGCAGAGGAACTTATAAGGCTTTCTGTGAAATATTCATTTGACAGTTTGCCTGAACGATGGAACGGGAGCAAAAAAGAGGATGGAATAAAGAATCAGAGATACTCAACCTTTTTTTCCCCCACGGTATTTGCACTTGCTCTTGACGAATTTGTCACAGAAAATGGTGTGAAAATTCGATTTGATACTCTTGGCGTTTCATCTGTAATGGATGGGAAAGTTTGCAAAGGAATCATTTGTGAGAGTGTTGGTGGCAAGGAGTTTTTTGGCGCAAAGATGGTGATTGACGCCAGTGGTATAGCGGTTGTTATGGAACGAGCAGGCGTACCGACTGTTGTTGGTGAAAACTTTATGTCATATGTTGCCCATGGCTTTGATATGAAAGGAGCAAAAAAACTTGCAGAAGATGAAAACGTGTGTGATTTCCGCCAATGGATAGGCGTGGGCAGTGACCAGAGTGGAGTTGGACACCCAAAGGGGATGAAAAAACTTACAGGAACCACTGCAGATGATGTTACAGATTATGTGATGTACGGGAAGAAGAAATTACTGGAACGACTGAAAAATAAGGAACGAGGCAGCTTTGATATAATGACTCTTCCTGATATGCCTCAATACAGAACAATAAGGCGTATTGTAGGGGAAACGGATTTTTGTGCAATTGAAGGACAGCATTTTTTAGATTCTATCGGAGATTGTGGTGACTTTAGAACCAAAGGTATAGGGAACCATTATCAGATTCCCTTTGGGGCATTATATAATTCCAATTTTCCAAATCTTATTGCGGCCGGTAGGATAATTTCTGCCCCTCAGGGAGATGGCTGGGAAGTGGCCAGAGTTATACCGGTTTGTGCTCTTACCGGAGAAGCAGCAGGTAATGCCGCGGCGTTTTGTGTAAAGAATAATTGTGATATAAATGGTGCAGAAGTACTATTTAAAAAATAAAGCTTGGAGGGGATATGAAATGACAGTTTCAGAACTTGCAACAAGACTTGATTTGAAAGTATATACAGGTGAACAATCAACGAGGGAGAGGTGCGTCAGCGGTTGCTATATAGGCGACCTTTTGAGCCTTGCAATGTCAAAAGTGCAGATGGATAGTGCCTGGATAACCATCCAGACCAATATGAATATTGTTGCTGTATCTTCACTTGCTGATGGGGCGTGTATCATTATTGCAGATGGATTTGTGCCCGATGACTCCACTTTGGAAAAAGCAAAAGAGCAGGAAGTTATAATACTAGGCAGTGAACTTTCGGCATATGATATAGCAAAGAAACTTGCGGAGTTGGGGATATGAAGATTTATTATGATTTGCACATTCATTCCGCACTTTCACCTTGTGGCGATGAGGATATGACCCCCAATAACATTGTAAATATGGCCTGCCTTAAGGGACTTGGCCTGATTGGGGTGACAGACCATAATTCTGCAAAAAATGTAAGGGCGGTTATGGAGGCCGCCCAAGGGAAAATCAAAGTGATACCGGGGATTGAGGTTACAACTCGGGAGGAAGTACATACTCTTTGTTATTTTCCAAGTGTAGATGCAGCCGAGGATATGGGTGAGCTTTTAAGGAAACATATGCAAAACATAAAAAATCGACCCGAAATATTTGGCAGACAACTGGTAATGAATAGTGAGGACCGTATCATAGGTGAAGAGGAAAATCTCCTGATAAATGCAATAAATCTTGATATATATGAGGTGCAAAAGGAAACAAAAAAAAGAGGAGGCTTTTTTGTACCTGCTCATGTTGATAGGCAGAGCTACAGCGTAACGAGTAATCTTGGATTTCTTCCACCGGATTTGGAAGTCGATGCGCTTGAAATTACTGAAAGTGGACTTTTGGAATATTCTTTAAAGTATAAGGAATATGAAATAATAACAAGCTCTGATGCACATTATCTTGAAAATATTTCGGAGCCTCAGAATTTCTTAAAGGGAGATGGCAAAATAACAAAAAAGATACTTGAAAATTTGTATAAAATTTAAGGTTTAAAATTAAAAAAATTGTAGATTTTCACGATTAAATTTGATATAATCGTTAGTATATACAAATATGTATATGCTAACGATTTTTTTCTTTCTTGAAAAGTAGATTATAGGTAGGAGGTTTTGTTGCATATGGAAAAAAACACAATTCCATTTAACGGGACGAAGGAACAGGAAGAAAAGCTCAAGTCTGTCATTGCTGAACACAAAGGGCAGGAGGGTGCTGTAATCCCCGTGCTTCACAAGGCTCAGGAAATTTATGGTTATCTCCCAATCGAAGTTCAAGAAATGATTTCTGAGGGCCTTGATGTACCATTGGCGGAGATTTACGGAATTGTTACTTTTTACACACAATTCTCAATTAATCCCAAAGGAAAGTATCAGATAGGTATTTGTCTGGGTACTGCTTGCTATGTTAAAGGTTCAGGAGATATTCTTGAAAAAGTAAAGGAAATTTTGGGTATAGACGTTGGCGAATGTACGCCTGATGGACTTTTTTCAATAGACGCAACACGTTGTATCGGTGCTTGCGGACTTGCACCTGTTATGACAATAAACGATGATGTTTATGGCCGATTGGTTGTAGATGATGTTGCGGACATTATTAAGAAATATCAGCAGTAAGAGATGAGAGAAATTGCACTGCATATTTTAGATATTGCACAGAATTCCATTACTGCCGAGGCAAGTCGGGTTGTGATTGAAATTGACGAAGACAAGCGGAAGGATACATTAACAGTTACAATTACGGACAATGGATGTGGTATGTCTCCTGATTTTTTGCAAAAAGTTACTGACCCATTCACTACGAAACGTGCAACCAGGAAGGTAGGTCTTGGAATTCCTCTTTTCAAAATGGCGGCTGAAAATACAGGCGGAAGTTTTGAAATTAATTCTGAGATAGGTAAAGGGACTTGCGTAAAGGCGGTCTTTGGATATTCACATATTGACCGACAGCCACTTGGCAATACTGCGGAAACTATACTTGGACTTGTTACCGCTTATGAAAATGTGGATTTCTTATACAAACACAGTGTGGGAGATAAGGAGTTTGTTCTTGATACGGATAAGTTGAAAGAAATTTTAGGAGATGTTCCATTTTCAAACCCTGATGTATATTTGTGGCTTTCAGATTATATTTCAGAAGGCGAAAATGAACTTGATTGAATTTAAAGTAAGATGGAGGTATAGAAAATGAAAAGTTTGGCAGAACTTGAGGCTATAAGAAATAAAGCAAAAGCAAACGTTAATCTTAGAAAAGACGATCACGCTGTACGTATTGTTGTGGGTATGGCGACTTGTGGTATTGCAGCAGGCGCAAGACCTGTTATGAATGCTATTATGGAAGAAGTTGCAAAAAGAAACCTTGAGCACGTTATGGTTACTCAAACAGGTTGTATAGGCGTTTGCAGACTGGAACCTATTGTTGAAGTTTATATTCCCGGCGAGGAAAAAGTCACTTATGTAAAAATGGACACTAAAAAAGCGGCTGAGATTGTTAGTGAACACATTGTTAACGGTCGCGTTGTTTCAAAATATACAATCGGTGCAGAACAATAATCTCGGGGCATTGATTTAAACAATCGGAAATCAGAAAGGTTTGGTGTTAGATATGGATATGTTTAGAGGTCATATTCTATGTTGCGGCGGTACTGGTTGTACATCTTCCGGCTGTGATGCAATCATCAAGGAAATGGAAGTACAGCTTGCGGCAAACGGTTTGGAAAAGGAATTTAAGATTGTAAAAACAGGGTGCTTTGGCCTTTGTGCGTTGGGACCTGTTATGATTATCTATCCTGAGGGGGCTTTTTACAGCAGAGTTACAACTGAGGATGTAAAGGAAATTGTTGAAGAACATCTTTTAAAGGGTAGAGTTGTAAAACGTCTTCTCTATGCAGAGACAGTTGAAGAGGATACTATAAAGAGCCTGAATGAGGTTGACTTTTATAAAAAGCAACTGCGTGTTGCACTTCGAAACTGTGGTGTTATAAATCCTGAGGATATTGAAGAATATATAGGTGTTGACGGTTATCAGGCACTTGGCAAAGTTCTTACTGAAATGTCAAGAGAAGAGGTTATTGATATAATCAAAAAGTCTGGGCTTCGTGGCCGTGGCGGCGGTGGATTTCCTACCGGTATGAAATGGGAATTTACCTACAAAGCTCAAGGTGACCAGAAGTATGTTGCTTGTAATGCAGACGAGGGTGACCCCGGAGCATTTATGGATAGAAGTATATTGGAGGGCGACCCACATTCAGTTATTGAGGCTATGGCGATTGCAGGTTATGCGGTAGGAGCAAACCAGGGATATATTTATATCCGTGCAGAGTATCCGATTGCGGTTAAACGTCTTGGTATTGCTATTGCTCAGGCCAGAGAATACGGACTGCTTGGCAAAAATATATTCGATTCAGGCTTTGATTTTGACCTTGAAATTCGTCTTGGTGCCGGAGCATTTGTGTGCGGTGAGGAAACAGCTCTTATCACATCAATTGAAGGTAAGCGTGGCGAACCTCGTCCGCGTCCGCCATTCCCTGCAGTGAAAGGACTTTGGGGTAAGCCAACACTTCTTAATAATGTTGAAACCTATGCAAATATTACTCAAATTATTTTAAACGGTGCTGAGTGGTTCCAGTCAATTGGTACAGAAAAGAGTAAGGGAACAAAGGTATTTGCACTTGGTGGTAAAATCAACAACACAGGTCTTGTTGAAATCCCGATGGGTACAACCCTTCGTGAAATTGTTGAGGATATCGGCGGAGGTATTCCAAACGGTAAAAAGTTTAAGGCAGCTCAAACAGGTGGTCCGTCAGGCGGTTGTATTCCGGCACATCTTATGGATACACCAATCGACTACGATTCACTTATTCAGATAGGCTCAATGATGGGGTCAGGTGGTCTTATCGTTATGGACGAGGACAACTGTATGGTAGATATTGCAAAATTCTTCCTGGAATTCACCGTTGATGAATCTTGCGGAAAGTGTACACCTTGCCGTGTTGGTACAAAACGTCTTTATGAATTGCTTGAAAAGATAACTTCAGGCAATGGTACAATGGAAGACTTAGACAAAATGGAAGAACTTTGCTACAGCATAAAGTCAACTGCTCTTTGCGGTCTTGGTCAGACAGCGCCAAATCCTGTGCTCAGTACTCTGAGATACTTCCGTGATGAGTATGAAGCTCACGTTCGTGACAAGGTTTGTCCTGCAGGTGTATGTAAGAAGTTGGTTAAATATACAATTGTTGCGGATAAATGTAAGGGCTGCAGTGCCTGTGCAAGAAAGTGTCCTGTTGGTGCAATTTCAGGTGAAATCAAATCACCTTACACAATTGATACAGAAAAATGCGTTAAGTGCGGTGTATGTATGGATACCTGTAAGTTTGGCGCAATTGAAAGAAAGTAGGAAGGGAGAGTGACTGATATGGAAATGGTTAATATAAAAATAAATGGTCAGAGTTTGAGCGTACCTTCGAATTATACTGTTTTGGAAGCTGCACGCAGTGCAAATATCGAAATTCCTACTCTTTGCTATCTTAAGGATATAAGCAAGACGGGTTCTTGCAGAATGTGTATAGTTGAGGTTGTAGGAGCGCGAAATCTTCAGGCTGCTTGTGTTTATCCTGTTTCAGAAGGTATGGAGGTTTTGACAAATACAAAAAAGGTAAGAGATGCAAGACGTATCAATTTGGAACTTTTGCTCTCAAACCATGACCGCAAGTGCCTTACCTGTGATAGAAATCAAAAATGTGAACTTCAGAAATTGGCAGATGACCTTGGCGTTAATACAATTACCTATGAAGGTGAAAGAAATGTATATGATGTAGATGAGGTTTCACCATCAATTGTCAGGGACAACAACAAATGTGTACTTTGCCGCAGATGTGTTAGTGCCTGCAAGACAATTCAGACAGTTTCAGTTATAGATGCCACAGAAAGAGGATTTAAGACAACTATTGCATCACCTTTCAACAAATCACTTGGCGAGGTTCCTTGCGTAAATTGTGGTCAGTGTATTGTTGCTTGTCCAACAGGCGCGCTTCGCGAAAAGGATAATACAGACGAGGTATGGGCAGCACTTAATGATCCTGAAAAATATGTGGTTGTACAGACTGCTCCTGCAGTTCGTGCCGGACTTGGTGAAGAATTCGGTATGCCAATCGGAACAGCAGTTACAGGCAAGATGGCAGCTGCTCTTAGACGTATGGGCTTTGACGGTGTATTTGATACAGATACCGGTGCAGACCTTACAATTATGGAAGAAGGCACAGAATTTATTAACAGATTAAAGAATGGTGGCAAGCTACCTCTTATTACATCTTGTAGTCCTGGCTGGATTAAGTTCTGTGAGCACAATTTCCCTGATTTTCTTGACAATCTGTCAAGTTGCAAATCTCCACACCAGATGTTTGGTGCAATACTCAAGACATACTATGCAGACAAGATGGGCATTGATCCAAAGTCAATGTTTGTTGTATCGGTTATGCCTTGTGTTGCTAAAAAGTTTGAGTCAAGCCGTCCCGAAATGGAAGTTGATTCACTTCGTGATGTTGATGCAGTTATCTCAACAAGAGAGTTGGCAAAAATGATTAAAGAGTCAGGTATTTTGTTTAACAAGTTGCCTGATGAAAAGTTTGACAGACCTTTTGAAGAAGCTAGTGGTGCAGGCGTTATCTTTGGTGCAACAGGTGGCGTTATGGAAGCCGCACTCAGAACAGTTGTTGAGGTGATGGAAGGCAAGTCCCTTGATAGATTGGATTTTGATGCGGTACGTGGTACTGATGGCATCAAAGAAGCAACTCTTAATGTTGCAGGAACAGATGTCAAGGTTGCAGTTGTCAGCGGTCTTGGTAATGCAAGAAAATTGCTCAATGATATTCGTGAAGGAAAAGCAGACTATCACTTTGTTGAGGTTATGGCGTGTCCCGGCGGATGTGTAACAGGTGGTGGACAGCCCATTGTTGATTCACAGACTCGTATGGACGTTGATGTAAAAGCTCTCAGGGCTGCAGCTCTTTACAACGAGGATAAAAATCTACCAATTCGCAAGAGTCACGAAAACCCTGATATAAAGCTACTTTATTCAGAATTTCTCCAGGAACCTGGCAGCCACAAGGCTCACGAATTGCTTCATACACACTATACAAAGAGACCAAAATTCTAAAATAAAAAATGAAAACCGCAAGTCGAAAGACTTGCGGTTTTTTTGTCGAAAAAAATGTGTAAATCTTTGGTAAAATTAATTATGTTTGGGAGATAATATAAGTAAAACTATCCCTAAAAGGAAAGTGATATAAAAATGATAATTGACGCAATAGAAAAAATAAAGAAGGTTGAAAAGGATGCAATTTTAGCTGAAAAAGCTGCTTTAACTAATGCAGAAAAAACTATTCAAGATGCAAAGGCGGAAGCCGATAAAATTTTAAGGCTTGCCAAAAAACAAGGCGAGGAATATATACAAAATGTAGTTTCTGAGGCAAAACAAATTGCAGAACTCGAACTTAAAGATAATTCAGAAAAAATTGACGAGGAACTCAAGAAAATAGAAGAGAGAATATATCCACGTATAGATATTACAATAGAAAAAATTTGTGAAAAATTGATTGCTGACTAAAAGAGGTGGGATAGATGTCAGTTTTACCTATGTCAAAGGTTAACATTATAGGACTGAAAAATGACAGAAAAAAGATACTCGAATATATACAAAAGATCGGCATTTTGGAGGTAAAAGACTGTCAGTATGACGCCGGGCTTGAAAATGTTGATACTGCAGTTGCCCAAAGCAAATTTCAAAAGGTGAAAGATGACTTGTTGCAAGCACTCAATATACTTGAAACCTATGATGCTGAGGGAAAGTCAATTTTCTATATACTTCAGGGGAAAAGGACTTTTTTTCGCAGTGATTATGAAGGCCTGGTGGCAAAACGTGAACAAATTATTGATGTTGCTCGTGATGTATTAAACTTAAAAAAACAAATTGATGATAAAAAAATGCAGATTTTAAAGCTTATGGATCAGATTGATGAATTAAAACCTTGGCAGGACCTGTCCATTGCTATGAATATAAAAGGTACGGATAAAACCAAGGTGGTATTTGGAACCCTTTCTGAAAACTATACAAAAGAAAGAATAACGCTTGTGTTAAAAGAAGCAGGTGAAAAACTTGGCGCGGATAAAACCGTAGAAGATCTCTATGTGGATATTATAAACACAACCAAGGTAAAAACCCATATTGCGGTAATATGCAAAAAGGAACAATTAGAGGAAGTTGAAAATGTTTTAAGGTATATTGGGTTTATTGAATCACAGATTGATTGCGATAAGACGCCAACTTCAAAAATTGGGGAACTTAGAAAAAAAAGACAAGAAATAAAAAGTGAAATATATAATTGCGAAAAAAGCATTTATGAAGCAGCAAAATTTAGTGATGATATAAAATTTTTGACGGATTATTACACAATGCGCATTGATAAATACGAAGTTATTGAAAAATTGGGGCAAAGTCAGTCAACCTTTGTTCTGTCAGGGTTTGCTCCTACAAATGTGGTTGAAAAACTTGGCAAAGCTCTGTGTGAAAAGTGGGATGTTGTTTTTGAGCATACTGTGAGTAGCGAGGAGGATAATCCACCAATACTTCTTAAAAATAATAGTATTTCAGAACCTCTTGAGGGGGTTTTGGAAACATTTAGTCTGCCGGGCAGGGGCGAGATTGATCCTACGGTAGTTATGTCAATGTTTTATTATTTTCTGTTTGGAATTATGCTGTCTGATGCAGGATATGGCGTATTGATAGTTCTTGCTTGCAGTATTGCATTGTGGCGTTTTCCTAAAATGGGAGATGTAATGAGGCGAGCACTAAAAATGTATCTATATTGCGGCATTTCCACCACTTTTTGGGGAGTTATGTTTGGCGGATACTTTGGGGATGCCGTTCAGGTAATAAGCACTACATTTTTTAATAAAGAAGTTGTAATAAAGCCATTATGGTTTTCGCCTATGGAAGAGCCTATGCGAATGTTGATGTTTTCACTTCTTGTTGGGATAATACATCTTTTTGCAGGTCTTGGTATGAAGTTATATTCCTGTATCAAGGCAGGGAATTTAAAAGATGCCTTATATGATGTGATATTTTGGTATATGCTGGTAGGCGGCGCAATTGTATTTTTACTCACGACAAAAATGTTCACTGATATGGCGGGGTTAAATTTCACTTTATCAGCCAATGTAGGCAAAGTAGCAATTGGGTTTATGATAGTGGGTGCCATAGGGATTATTCTCACCAGTGGCAGAAGTTCAAAGAACCCATTCAAAAGGATTGCCAAGGGAATGTATGGACTTTATAATGTTACAGGGTATTTGAGCGATATTTTGTCATATTCCAGATTGTTGGCGTTGGGGCTTGCAACGGGTGTTATTGCCAACGTTTTCAACAAAATGGGTAGTATGTTTGGAGACGGAATTTTGGGAGGAATAGCATTTGCCCTGGTCTTTGCTCTAGGACATACCCTGAATATTGGAATAAATCTCCTAGGTGCATATGTTCATACCAACCGACTTCAGTTTGTTGAATTTTTTGGTAAGTTCTATGAAGGCGGAGGTGAGAAGTTTTCGCCGTTTAAAGTGGATACAGCATATTTTGAAATTAAAAATGATTAAAATAAAAATAAAGAGAGGGTTTGTTGATAATGGTAATTATGGATAATTTAGGGATAGTATTTGCATTGCTTGGTGCGGCAATTTCAGCACTTCTTGCAGGCATCGGATCGGCTGTGGGGGTTGGTATGGCGGGTGAAGCTGCGGCAGGTGTTGTTACTGAGGAACCGCAAAAATTCGGAAAGGTTTTAATTCTCCAGCTTCTCCCAGGTACACAGGGAATATATGGTTTGCTTATTGCATTTATTACACTTTCACAAATAGGTATCCTTGGCGGTGGCAATGCATCGGTGTCTTTCCGTGCAGGTCTTTTGTACTTTGTTGCCTGTCTGCCTATGGGATTTGTAGGGCTTTGGTCGGCAATTCGTCAGGCAAGGGCTGCAGTTGCGGGAATAAATTTGGTAGCTAAAAGGCCTGAACAAATGGGTAAAGCAATTATATTTTCGGCAATGGTTGAAACTTATGCAATTTTAGCATTACTGATTTCAATTTTGGCGATTGTCGGAATCCCTGCACTTGGAGTTTAAACAAATCGTTTTGTTTGGAGGCTAAATATGAGGGGACTTGAAAATATAATTTCACAAATCAAGTTTGAGTCGGATGCAAGAATCCTGGAAATAGAGAGCAAGGCTATCCAAAGGGCAAAAGAGATAGTTGGGGATGCTGAGAAGGAAAAAGAGGAAATCTTGGGGGAGTATTCAAAAATTGCAGAACAAAAAAGGGTGGATATAGCTGAGCGGATAAAGTCGTCAAAAAAAATGGAGCTTAGCAATGCAATACTTGAAAAAAAGCAAAGTATCATAAAGGAGATAACCGAAAAAGCAAAAAATAAGATAAAGTGTTTAGGTCAAGAAGAGTACTTTGCATTTTTGTTAAAGATGCTAGAGAAATTTTCGTTGGACGAAAAGGGGAAAATTTTAATGGCTGAAGATGATGTAAAACGGATACCATCAAGTTTCAAGGCACAACTAAAAAAACGGGACTTACAGGTTAAAGAAATTTCACAAAAAAAGGGTAATGGCTTTGTGTTGGTGTATGGTAATGTGGAGATTAATTGTACCGTTGATGAACTGTTTCAATCTGCAGAATCAGAAGTTTGTGATTTGATTAATGAACTTTTATTTGTTCGTTAGGGAGGGACCGGATGAAAAATCAATATATTTATGCGGCAACAAGGCTACACGCTATGGAAGACTCTATGTTAAGCCGGCAGAATATAGAACGCATTTTTACATCTTCAACCATTGATGATGCATTGTCTGTTTTGTCACAAAAAGGTTACGACTGTACTTCTCTAACGACAGTAGAGGAATTGATTGACAGAGAGCAGGAAAAGACCCTAAAGTTAGTTTCAAGCTTGGTTGAAGATATGTCTGTGTTTGATGTACTTTTTTATACAGGCGATTTTCAAAATCTCAAAGCCGCGGTAAAGTCTATTGCAAATGAGGATTATTTGGCTGGTTTATTTGTTGCCGGTGGAACGATTCCACCTGAGGTAATAGCCCAAGCGGTAGAAAAGCGTAAGTTTGATATATTGCCGAAATTTTTGAGGGATACGGCAAAGAATGCTAGAAAACTATTTTTGGAAACAGGGGACGGTGCTCTTTGTGACAGAATGATTGACAGGGCTTGCCTTGATACAATATTGGAAAGAGGCAAGCAATCTGATTGTAAAATGATAAGAGATTATGCAGAACTTACGGTGGCGCTTGGGGATATCAAAATAGCTTTGCGGGGAGCAAGGCTTGGTAAAAAAATAGAATTTTTCAAGCAAAGCCTTGCGAATTGTGACAGTATTTCGGTTTCATTATTAGAAAAGGCAGCGGCAAATGGTGAAAAAGATGTTTTGGAGTATCTCAAACTTACAGATTATGGGGAATCCGGTGAGGCCTGGAAAGAAGGATATGAAGTTTTTGAAAAATGGTGCGACGACAAGGTGATGGAAAAGGTTAAGGAACACAGGTTTAATTACTTTACTCTGGCTCCCATTGCGGCATATATATTGGCAAAAAATACAGAGTTTAAAACGGTGAGGATTGCTGTGACTGCATTACAAAACCAAATTGATGCAAAAAAAGTCAGGGAAAGGTTAAGGGAACTTTATGTATAAAGGCGTTGCAGTTTTAGGGGAAAGGGATAGCGTATATGGATTTTCAGCAATGGGGTTGAGCACATTTTCGGTTGAAGATGTAGATGATGCAAAAACAAAGTTTCGACAATTGTGTCGGGGCGATTATGCCATCATATATGTGACGGAGGGAATTGCTCAAAATATAAATGAGGAAATTGAAAAAACAAAGGATTTAATTTATCCTGCAGTTATACTTATTCCAGGGACCTTTGGTAATACGGGTAAGGGTAAATTAAATGTGCATAAAACGGTGGAAAAAGCGGTAGGGTCAGATATTTTATTTGACAAACAGCAGAAATCCAAAAGGATGTGATAGATATGAATGGAAAGATAAAAAAAGTGGCAGGACCGCTTGTGATTGCTTCCGGTATGCGTGATGCAAATATGTTTGATGTTGTCAGAGTCAGCGAAAGACGACTTATTGGTGAAATTATTGAAATTCACGGCGACCAGGCATCGATTCAGGTGTATGAGGAAACTTCAGGCCTAAGACCGGGTGAAGATGTAGAGTCAACAGGGATGCCTATGAGTGTAGAACTTGGACCCGGACTAATCGGTGGCATTTTTGATGGTATTCAGAGACCATTGGATGAAATAATGAAAGTTTCAGGCAACAGCTTAAGGCGGGGAGTAGAGGTAAATTCTTTGAGCCGTAGCAAGGTGTGGGAGTTTATTGCTACTAAAAATGTTGGTGATAGAGTAATAGAGGGTGATGTAATAGGCGAGGTTCCTGAAACCGCAATAGTTACTCAAAAAATAATGGTACCCAGTGGTGTGAGTGGCCAAATAATAGAAATTAATAGCGGCAAATTTTCTGTTGATGATGTTGTGGCAAAAATTAAAAGACCTGACGGGAGTGCAGCAGAAGTTACTTTAATGCAAAAATGGCCCGTAAGACAACCAAGACCTTACAAATACAAGCTTTCACCGGATATGCCTCTTGTTACAGGACAGCGAGTTATAGATACGTTATTCCCTATCGCCAAAGGTGGAGTAGCAGCAGTGCCGGGGCCATTTGGCAGCGGAAAAACTGTAGTACAGCATCAGCTTGCAAAGTGGGCAGAAGTAGATATTGTGGTTTATATAGGCTGCGGTGAGCGTGGTAATGAAATGACAGATGTTTTAAATGAGTTTCCTGAACTTATAGACCCCAAGACGGGGAAATCTCTTATGGAACGTACTGTTTTGATAGCTAATACATCTGATATGCCTGTTGCAGCGCGAGAAGCGTCAATATATACAGGAATTACCATTGCGGAATACTTTAGGGATATGGGGTATTCTGTTGCTCTTATGGCAGACTCTACATCCAGGTGGGCGGAGGCACTTCGTGAAATGTCGGGACGTCTTGAAGAAATGCCGGGTGAAGAGGGCTATCCCGCCTATCTTGCCAGCCGATTAGCTCAGTTTTATGAGCGTGCGGGCAGAGTAATAGCGAAAGGGACGGAGGAAAGAGAAGGGTCGCTTTCGGTTATTGGAGCGGTATCACCACCAGGCGGTGATATATCTGAACCTGTTGCCCAGGCCACATTGCGTATTGTAAAGGTTTTTTGGGGTCTTGATTCGTCCCTTGCCTACAAGAGACACTTTCCTGCAATCAATTGGCTCAACAGTTATTCCCTTTATGTTGATACAATGTTGGATTGGTTTACAAATGAAATAGATGAAAAATGGATGGATTTTCGTTCTCAGATCATGGGGATTTTGCAAAAGGAAGCGGAACTTGAAGAAATAGTGAAACTTGTAGGTATGGATGCGTTGTCCGCAAAGGACAGGCTTGTACTTGAAACTTCCAGGTCAGTACGAGAAGATTATCTGCACCAAAATGCCTTCCACGAGGTGGATACCTACACACCTCTCAAAAAGCAGTACCTTATGATGAAACTCATACTAAAATTTTATGACTTGGCAAAAGATGCGCTCGAAAAAGGTGCAGATATTGAGGAAATATCCGATTTGAAGGTAAGAGAAAAAATTGGCAGGTTTAAATATATCGCCAATGATAATATTTTAGATGAATATAAAGACATAGAGGAAGATATGATAGGTGAAATGAATAAAGCTATATCGAGGAGTGATGATTGATGCCCAGAGAATATAGGACTATAGAGGAAGTAGCAGGGCCGTTGATGCTTGTGAAAGAGGTTGAAGATGTAGCATATAATGAACTTGGTGAAATTCAACTTGTAAATGGAAAAAGACGACGCTGCAGGGTTCTTGAAATTGACGGCAAAAATGCATTGGTACAACTTTTTGAGGCTTCAACGGGCATCAATCCCGCTGACAGCAAAGTCAAATTCTTGGGACATTCAATGGAACTTGGGGTATCAGAAAATATGTTGGGACGTGTTTTTGATGGGCTTGGCAAACCCATAGACGGCAGGCCTGAAATTTTGCCTGAAAAAAGGCTTGATATCAATGGCCTTCCTATGAATCCCGTGGCGCGAAACTATCCTCAAGAGTTTATCCAGACAGGTGTTTCTTCTATTGACGGACTTAACACATTAGTCAGAGGACAGAAACTGCCTATATTTTCTGCAAGCGGTCTTCCTCATTCAAGACTTGCTGCCCAGATTGCCAGACAGGCAAAAGTGACAGGTACAAATGAGCCATTTGCAGTTGTGTTTGCTGCAATTGGTATAACCTTTGAAGAATCTGAATATTTCGTTAACAGTTTTAAGGAAACGGGTGCGATGGATAGAACGGTTATGTTTGTGAATCTTGCCAACGACCCTGCGGTTGAACGTATAGCGACGCCTCGTATGGCTCTTACTGCTGCAGAATACCTTGCATTTGACAAAGGAATGCACGTGTTGGTTATCTTAACCGATATAACAAATTACGCAGATGCACTGAGAGAAGTTTCCGCGGCCCGCAAAGAGGTTCCGGGACGCCGCGGATATCCCGGATATATGTACACCGACCTTGCGACTTTGTATGAGAGGGCAGGCAGGCAAAAGAATAGTGGCGGAAGCGTTACAATGATACCAATACTCACTATGCCGGAGGATGACAAGACCCATCCGATTCCTGACATTACAGGTTATATCACAGAGGGACAGATCATTTTAAGCCGCGAGCTTTATCGGAGGAATATTATGCCGCCAATTGATGTCCTTCCGTCCCTTTCGCGACTCAAAGACAAAGGCATTGGTGAGGGTAAAACCCGTGCTGACCATTCAAGTACCATGAATCAACTTTTTGCCGCATATGCAAGGGGAAAGGATGCTCGTGAACTTATGGTAGTTTTGGGTGATGCGGCACTTACAAAAATGGATAAAATTTATGCAAGATTTGCGGACGAATTTGAAAAGACTTATGTTTCCCAGGGTTATGATGAAGACCGAAACATTGAAAAGACACTGGATATTGGTTGGAAGCTACTGTCCATTTTGCCCAAAAGTGAGTTAAAACGTATTAAGGACGAGTTCATCGAAAAATATTATATAGAGTAGGTGTGAAATGTGGCATCAATAATGGTGAATCCTACCCGTATGGAGCTTACCAAACTTAAGAAAAAGCTTATTACAGCAAGACGGGGACACAAACTGCTAAAAGACAAACGTGACGAGCTTATGCGACAGTTTCTGGAACTGATAAAGGACAATATGGCTTTGCGCGAAAAAGTGGAAAGCGGGATTTTAGAAACAAACCGAAAATTTGTTTTTGCAAAGGCTATAATGGGCGAGGCAGCGGTAAATGTTGCTTTGCTGGCGACTGGGCAGAGGATGACGGTTGAAGTTAAAAATCGAAACATAATGAGTGTTTTGGTACCTGAGTTTGATTGCAAAGCAGAAGAAATAATGAAAAGCGATATGTATCGGTATGGATTTGCGTTTACTTCTCAGGATCTGGATTTTGCGGTAAGGTCTTTGTCGGAGGTGTTTTTAGATATGCTAAAGCTAGCAGAAGTAGAAAAAACTTGCCAACTGATGGCGTCTGAAATTGAAAAGACCCGCCGCCGTGTTAATGCTTTGGAACACGTTGTGATACCTGAAACGCAGCGGGGTATAAGATATATAACTATGAAGCTTGATGAAAATGAACGCAGTACCCAGGTAAGACTTATGAAAGTCAAGGATATGATGATAAGGGAACTGATAGGAGAAAACAAATATCTAAGTAGTGAAAAATGAGCGGTTTTTTGTGGAAAAACCGCTCAAAAAAATTTTTCAGTTTTTTTAAAAAAGGTATTGACAAATTATGATAAAAAGAGTATAATATGAAACGTTGTGAGACACGATATGCACCATTAGCTCAGTTGGTAGAGCACCTGACTCTTAATCAGGGTGTCCACGGTTCGAGTCCGTGATGGTGTACCAAGCCGGGACAAGTTGTACTTGTCCCGGCTTTTTCTTATATAGGTATTGAAATTTGCTAAAATGTTTGATATAATGAATGCATAGTATTAAGTTTTAGAGAGGAGCTGGTGTAAGTGGACCCGTTACCGCGAAGTTGGTACACAAGGTTTATGCCTCTTAAATTTTATAAATGGCGGAATTAGGAAATTTTTCTAACTATTATACTTTAGAAAAAACATTTATATTTATTTGGAGGACTTATGTCAGAAATATTTAAACAATTATCACTACAATTTATTTTGATTTTACTCAATGCTTTTTTTGCAGCGACAGAGATAGCAGTAATTTCATTAAATGAAAAAAAGGTAAAAGCCAAGGCTGAAGATGGTGACAAAAAGGCTGAAAAAATGCTTAGAATGATTGAAGAACCCACAAGGTTTCTTTCTACAATTCAGATAGGAATTACACTTGCGGGATTCTTGGGCTCAGCTTTTGCTGCGGACAATTTTGCAGAGCGTTTATCGGTGTTTATGGTAAATACATTCAATATTCCAGAAATGTATTTAGGTGTAATAGATGATGTTTCAGTTATTGCTATAACACTTATATTATCATTCTTTACTCTTGTTTTGGGTGAGCTGGTCCCAAAACGTATTGCTATGAAGCATAAGGAAAAGTTTGCAGAAGTGGTATGCAACACAATATCTACTTTGGCAGTATTACTTAAACCTATAATTTGGCTTTTAACTGTTTCGACCAATGGTGTTTTAAGACTCTTTGGTATTGACCCAAATGAAAAGGACGAGCCTGTTTCGGAAGAGGATATTGTTATAATGCTTGATGCAGGTGCTGATGAGGGCAGTCTCAATCAGGATGATATTGAATATATCAAAAACGTATTTAAACTTGACAGACTTACAGCGGCAGATATTATGACACCCAGAAAACAGATTTCGTTTATAGATGAAGATGCAACAGAGGAGGAAATTCTTAAAACAATTGAAGAAAATGGTTATTCAAGAATCCCTGTATATTCAGATACGGTAGATGAGATTGTGGGTGTTCTTTATTCAAGAGATTATCTTTTGAAACATAAAAAACCCGGATTTGAGCTTAAACAGGCTATGTTTGAACCCACCTTTGTTCCTGAAACAATGCATCTTGATTTGCTGTTCAAGGAAATGCAGACTGAACATAATCATATTGTTATTGTTGTAAGTGAATATGGTATTCCGTCAGGTATCGTTACAATGGAAGATATCCTTGAGGAATTGGTTGGCGAGATTTGGGATGAAAGTGATGAGGCTGTAGAGAACATAAGCAAAATAGACGACAATATCTATCGTGTTTTGTGCACGACATCAACAGAAGACTTTTTTGAATTTTTTGAGCTTGAACCGGACGAGGAGTCTGAAGCCACAACTGTTAACGGATGGCTTATTGAAAAAAGTGAAAACATCCCCCAAGACGGGTATGCTTTTGAATACAAAAATCTTTCAGTCACAGTGGTGAGAGCTGACGAACTTATGACCCATGAGATTACCGTACAGGTAAATGAAAACATCACAGATGAAGACTAATAGTTTTAAAATAGAGAAAGAGGTGCAAAGACACCTCTTTTTTTATATAAATAATATAGATAGAATGGTGTAAGGGTTGAAAAAATTTTCCTTTGATGATACAATAAATCTAAGAAGTAAATATATATTTAATGAGGTGATCTGTTATGGCAATTAAGAATAAGGCAATCACATTTAGCTATGACGATGGCGATACACAGGATATTCGTCTTGTTGAAATTTTCAATAAACATAATATTAAAGGTACATTCAATATTAACTCCGGACTTTTTGGGAAGGAAGCAACCATTTTACGTGAGTGGAGAGAGATCTCTCATAATAGACTTAAAATGGATGATATTAAATACATATATGACGGCCACGAGATTGCAGCACATACTGTAAATCATGTTTCTTTGCCCGGATGTGAGGATGATGTTGTTATCCGGGAAGTAGAGAATGACCGCATAAGACTTTCGGAGATTATTGGATACGAAGTTTGTGGAATGGCTTACTCTTCAGGTGGCAAAAACAATGATGACCGTACAGCCAAGCTGATAAGAGAAAATACAGGGATAAAATATGCCAGAGCTCTTGAAACAAATGGGAAGTTTTCCATTCAGGAAAATTTGTACCGTTTTAATGGTACCTGTTATCACCATATTGAATGGGATAAGATGTTTAGTCTGGCTGAAGAATTTTTAAAAATGGATGCAAAAGAACCAAGTATATTTTACATATGGGGTCATTCATTTGAATTTGACATTTACCCCGAGAGATGGGAAATGTTTGATGAGTTCTGCAAAATGATAAGCGGGAAAAGTGATATTTTTTACGGTACCAACAAGGAAGTTCTGCTTTCAAATGATTGGAAATAGAAGAAAGGTCCACTCTTTTATGAGTGGACCCTTTTTGATTACAAAACCTTGTAGCCTTGGTCTTCTACAGTTTTTCTTAAAACATCATCAGGTATATCTTTTGAAAGTATTACCTTTGCAAAATTTTCTTGGTGGCTCACTATTGCTTCGGTTACTCCATCAAGAGCTTCAAGGCATTGTTTAACTCTTGCCTCACAGTGGCCACACATCATACCTTCAATATGCATTGTTTTTTCCATAGATTTAATCTCCTTTACTTTTTTATTTTTGCCAGTGTCTTTTAAATTGAGAAAGTTGAGACGCAAAGCATTTGTCACTACGCAAAAGCTGGACAGACTCATTGCTGCTGCGCCAAACATAGGACTTAATTTTAGCCCCAACAAAGGAATCCATAATCCTGCTGCAAGGGGGATGCCGATTATATTATAAATAAATGCCCAGAATAAGTTTTGCCGAATGTTTCTGAGGGCGGCCCGGCTGAGTCTTATGCTGGCGGGTACATCTGTCAAGTTGCTTTTCATAAGCACTATATCAGCTGCATCAATTGCAACGTCTGTACCTGCCCCAATTGCAATGCCTATGTTAGCGGAAGTAAGGGCGGGTGCATCATTTATACCGTCGCCAACCATTGCAACCTTGCCTTGGTTTTTGAGCTTTTTGATTACAGATTCTTTTTCGGCAGGCATTACTTCTGCAATTACTTCATCAACGTTGCAAAGTTCTTTTATAGCATTTGCTGTCCTTATATTATCTCCCGTGAGCATTACTGTTTTAATGCCCATATTTTTTAGCTGGCGGATTGCTTCAGGACTGTCCGGCTTTATAGTATCAGCAACAGCTATAATGCCAATAAAGTTGCCGTCACTGGCGAAGAATAGTGGTGTCTTGCCTTGACTTGCCAGACTGGTGGCAAGAGCTGATATGTCCTGGGAAATTTTACATTTATCTGAAACAAATGCCAGGTTTCCGCCATAGGTGAATTTGCTGTTTATTTCTGCAGAGAGGCCATTTCCGGCTATTATACTGAAATTGGTGTTTGGAACAAGCGGTAGATTGTGTTTTTTTGCTTCTGCTACAATAGCCCGTGATAGGGGATGTTCACTTTTTGCCTCAAGAGAATATGCCAGGGTTAAAAGCTCTGTATTTGCTGTGTGCGAAGCAGGGATTATATCGGTTACTACCGGATTGCCGTTTGTTATTGTGCCTGTTTTGTCCAAGGCTACAATTTGTATTCTGCCTGCTTCTTCTAAAGCTGCTGAGGTTTTGAAAAGAATACCTGCCTTTGCGCCGACACCACTTCCCACCATTATTGCAACAGGTGTTGCAAGACCAAGGGCGCAAGGACAACTGATAACAAGTACCGAAATTCCACGTGAAAGTGCAAAACCAAAATTTTCACCCACCCAAAGCCATATTGCCAATGTTATAATTGATATTGCAATAACAATAGGGACAAAGACTCCGGATACCCTGTCTGCAACCTTTGCGATTGGCGCTTTTGTTGTGGCGGCATCGCTTACCATTTTGATGATCTGGGCCAGAACAGTATCTTCACTTGTTTTTGTTGCACGGCATTTTACATAACCCGATTGATTTATAGTTGCCGCGGAAATAGGATTGCCTTCAACTTTGTCAACAGGGATACTCTCACCGGTTAAAGCGGATTCATTTACAGCACAATGCCCTTCGATTATTATTCCGTCGGTAGGGAAACTTTCACCGGGTCTTACGATAAAAATATCATCTTTTTTTATATTGTCTGCCGGAATTTGCATTTCTTCCCCATTTGAAATTATTGTTGCGGTTTTTGGTTTTAGTTTAACCAGACTTTTAAGTGCATTGGTGGTTTTCCCTTTCGAGTGTGATTCGAGCATTTTGCCAACAGTGATGAGGGCAAGTATCATAGCTGCAGATTCAAAGTATAATTCGTGCATATGGGTGTGCGCAAGTGCCATATTGGACATTTTGTATGCATCAGTCATTGCAAAAAGGGCATAAATACTGTACACAAATGAGGCACCTGAACCAAGGGCGACAAGTGTGTCCATATTAGGCGATTTGTTGACGATTGCTTTAAATCCGCTTGTAAAGAACTTTTGGTTGATTACCATTACTATTACAGCAAAAAGCATTTGAACAAGGCCTATAGCCAAGGGATTGTTTTCAAAAAAAACTGGAATAGGTAAACCAAGCATTGAATGGCCCATTGAAAAATACATCAGAATCACAAGAAAAATTAGGGAGTAAAGAAGCCTTTTTTTCAAAACAGGGGTTTCGGTATCTTTTAAGAATTCATCGTCATCTGGTTTTTGCTCAAGGGCGCCTTTTTGTTTTATTCCATATCCTGCATTTTCTACAGCTTTTTCTATGGCCTCGGTGGATGCGCTGCCTTCCACACTCATAGAATTTGTAAGCAAGCTGACAGAACAAGATGAAACACCATCAATTGCGGATACTGCCTTTTCGACTCTGGCAGAGCAAGCGACGCAACTCATACCTGTAATTTCATATTGTTGCATAAAGTAGCCTCCTTATTTCATTAATTTTTTCAAAACTTCCACGAGTTCATCAATTGTCTGGTTGTTTCCCGCCTTGATGTCTTCATATACGCAGGTTTTGATGTGGTTGGCAAGAAGCTCCTTGTTAAAGGCGTTAAGGGCGGCGTTGATGGCAGAAACCTGAATAAGTATATCGGGGCAGTATGCACTGTTTTCAACCATATTTTTAACGCCTCTGACCTGACCTTCGATTCGGTTAAGTCGGTTTATAAGGCTTTTATATTCCTCGTTGGAACGAAGCTTTGTTTTTGTAGTACAACAGTTATTTTTCATTTAGACACCTCCAAATACCCATAGGGGGTATATTGATTATAACACAATGGAGGTTATGTGTCAATAAAAAAACGACAAGTTAAAACTTGTCGTTTTTGGTGATCCATCCGCGATTCGAACGCGGGACACCTTGATTAAAAGTCAAGTGCTCTGCCAACTGAGCTAATGGACCATATTAAATTTTTTAAAAAGTGTGGCTGGGCTGGCAGGACTCGAACCTACGAAATGCCAGAGTCAAAGTCTGGTGCCTTACCGACTTGGCTACAGCCCAGTATATAAGCCTGACAAATTTACCTGCCATTTGCTTTTTATAAGATGGGGTGGATAGTCGGAGTCGAACCGACGACCTCTAGAGCCACAATCTAGCGCTCTAACCAACTGAGCTATACCCACCAAATAAAAATGTGGCGCGCCTGAAGAGACTCGAACTCCTGACCCACTGCTTAGAAGGCAGTTGCTCTATCCAGCTGAGCTACAGGCGCATAAAAATGTGGAGCGGGTGATGGGAATCGAACCCACGCAATCAGCTTGGAAGGCTGAGATTCTACCATTGAACTACACCCGCATGATAGAAGGTTCTATCGAGCCGTTTTCCGACCGACTCTAAGTATTATAACAGCAAGAAGGTGGTTTGTCAATAGTTTTTTTTATTTTTTTTCAAAATTGTGCCTATTTATTTAAGTATTAAAAAATACTCGCTGATAAAGGAAGAAACCGCATCTAATTTATCGATTAAATGCGGTTTAAATTTTATTTAACTGTAATTTCGATATTGTTATCTACGGCATCTACGAAAACACAACTACCATCAGGAAGTTTGCCACTGATATAAAGTTGCGCAAGTTTGTCCTCAACATTGCGTTCGATGTATCTTCGCATTGGTCTTGCACCATAGGTTGTGCTGTAACCTCCGTCACAGATAGCCTGCTTTGCAGCATCTGTTATATCAAGAGTGATGCCCTTTTCGGATATTCCACGCTCCAGTTCTGTAAGCATCAGGGCGGCAATCTTGAGAAGATCCTGACGTGAAAGCTGATCAAATACAACAATTTCATCAATTCGATTTAAAAACTCAGGGCGGAAGATGTCACGGAGTGCACGTTCTGCCTTTGCTTTTGATGAGCTGTTTGAATTCGCCCCAAACCCTGCCACATTTGCTGAATCGGTGCTGCCTGCATTTGAGGTCATTACTATGATTGTATCCTCAAATGAAATAGTTTTTCCGTGACTGTCGGTTATCCGGCCGTCGTCTAAAATCTGAAGCAACATATTGAATACATCAGGGTGTGCTTTTTCGATTTCATCAAACAATATTACTGAGTATGGATGACGGCGGACCTTTTCGGTCAATTGGCCTGCATCGTCATAGCCAACATATCCGGGAGGTGAGCCAATCAGTTTTGATGCAGAATGTTTCTCCATAAACTCTGACATATCAAAACGGATAAGCGCATCCTCGGTTGAAAATACTTCTTTTGCAATCTGTTTTACAAGCTCGGTTTTACCAACCCCTGTGGGCCCTACAAAGATAAATGAGGCGGGGCGACGTTTGAGGCTAAGTCCGGCACGTTTGCGGCGGATACCTCTTGCCACAGCTGAAACAGCATCGTTTTGGCCAATAAGGTTTTTGTGAAGCTTTTCTTCAAGATTTAAAAGATTATTGGTTTCAAATTCCGTTATGCCTTTTACGGGGATTTTTGTCCAGGATTCAATAACTGCTGCCAGATCATCTGCGGTTAGTTCTGTAGCAATATTTTTTGATTTTAGCAGGTCAAGCTCTTCAGTTATTTTACATTCACGGCTTTTAAGTTCCGCCAACTTTTCATAGTTTTCGGCAGGCACATTTTCTAATTTCTCATTTTCTGATTCAAGCTCTGCCATAGCGGAAGTAACAGTTTTAAGCTCCATTTCAAGTTTGGCAATATCAACAAGTACGGTGTTTGCCAAATTTGCCTTGGATGCAGCTTCGTCAATTACGTCAATGGCTTTGTCAGGAAGAAATCTGTCTGTGATATATCTCTTTGAGAGTATAGCTGCACAGCGTATAATTTCGTCGGAAATCTTTACCTTGTGATAATTTTCGTAGTATTCACGTATTCCCTTTAAAATTTCGATTGTTTCATCAACGGATGGTTCTTCAACCAAAACAGATTGAAAACGACGTTCTAAAGCGCTGTCTTTTTCAATATACTTCCGATATTCCTCCAAAGTAGTTGCGCCGATAATCTGGATTTCACCACGTGATAGGGCGGGCTTAAGGATGTTTCCGGCATTCATTGCGCCTTCAGCATCGCCGGCTTTGGTAAGGATATGCACCTCGTCAATGACCAGTATGATATTTCCAAGTGATTTAACTTCGTTGATAAGACTTTTAAGTCTTGACTCAAACTGTCCGCGGAATTGTGTGCCTGCAACCATTGCGGCCATATCGAGAAGATAAATTTCGTGGTCAAGGAGTTTTGCAGGAACATCACCTTCAACTATTTTAAGAGCGAGACCCTCTGCAATAGCTGTTTTGCCCACACCGGGTTCACCGATAAGGACAGGGTTGTTTTTGGTGCGACGGTTAAGAATCTGTGCAACACGTGCCATTTCAGAATCTCTACCGATAACTCTGTCAATTTCGCCATTCTTAGCCTTTGCAGTAAGGTTTGTACCATATGTGCTTAAGAACTTGCGTTTTTTATCCTTTTTTTCTTTTTTGTCGGTTGTTTTCTTGGAAGACACATCTTCGGTTGAATTGTCGGAAACAGGCGGTTTACCCCCCAACATATTTGAGAGGAATGAAAGGGGTGACTTCTTTGTTGCACCGCCGTCCTCACTATCATCAAACTCTCCCATTTCGCCGAACATTTCACCGAACATTGAGGGGTCAAATTCACCATTCTCGCTCATATCTTGCATCATACGCAAGGATTCACTGTTCATATCATCAAATTCCTCAGGATTGATACCCAGGTTTTTGATCATACTATCTACAGCGCCAATGTTAAGCTCCCTGGCGCAGGAAAGGCAGTAGCCTTCATTTTTTTGGTTGCCGTTTTGGTCAATCTGGTTGATGAAAACCACAGCCATATTTTTTTTGCATCTTACACAGAGCATAGCTTACCTCCGTAAATTTTATATATATAAATATAGAAAGTTTTCAAATAATACTTAAGAGAGTATATCACAAACAATATTGCAATTCAATATTTTTTTAAGGAAATGGGAGAAAAGTTATCAAAAAGTTACGAAAAATTCAAGGAATTTTAACAAATCACTTTACAAACTCTGAAATTTCCTGTAAAATATATAAAGTATGTATATAATTTGGAAATTTAAAGATTTCACATAAATTTGGGAGGTCGTAAAATGTACGATAAAGTATCAACTGACCTGTCTTTTGTGGACAGAGAAAAAGAAGTCGTTAAATTCTGGAAGGATAACGATATATTCAAAAAGAGTATAAAGAACCGTGAAGGCGGTGAGATTTATACATTTTTTGATGGCCCGCCTACCGCAAACGGCAAACCTCATATTGGTCACGTATTGACCCGTGTTATCAAGGACTTGATTCCAAGATACCGTACAATGAAGGGCTACAGCGTGCAGAGAAAGGCCGGCTGGGATACACACGGTCTTCCTGTTGAACTTGAAGTTGAAAAGCAGCTTGGTATCAGCGGCAAACCGCAGATTGAGAATTACGGCATTGAGGATTTTGTTAAAAAATGTAAGGATAGTGTATTTACCTATCAGAGTGAATGGGAGGAAATGAGTGACCGTGTCGGCTATTGGGCAGATATGGAAAAACCTTATGTTACCTATCACAATGACTATATTGAGTCTGTTTGGTGGGCATTGAAGCAGATATGGGACAAAAAGCTTCTTTACAAAGGTCACAAAATTATGCCATATTGTCCTCGTTGCGGCACTTCGCTTTCAAGCCACGAAGTTGCACAGGGCTACAAGGATGTAAAAGAAGCATCACTTATTGCAAAGTTTATTGTTAAGGGTAAGACTAATGAGTATATCCTTGCCTGGACAACCACACCCTGGACACTTCCGTCCAACGTGGCACTTTGTGTAAACCCAAATGAAACTTATGTTAAGATTAAATGCGGTGAAGAAACTTATATCTTGGCTGAAGCTCTTCTTGAAACTGTTATTAAAGCTGAATACGAAATAGTTGAAAAGTACATCGGCACCGACCTTTGCGGTCTTGAGTATGAACCACTCTTTAACTTTGCAAAGCCTGACAAAAAGGCGTATTTTGTAGTTGCTGATAACTATGTTACAATGAGCGACGGTACAGGTATTGTTCATATTGCACCTGCATTTGGTGAAGACGACTCAAGAGTTGGTAAGGAAAATGACCTTCCTTTTGTAAATCTTGTTAACCCACAGGGTAAGTTTGTGGACGCAGTTGAACCTTGGAAAGGTATGTTTGTTAAGGATGTTGACAAACTGGTTATCCGTGATTTACGTGACAGGGAACAGCTTTTTGAAGTAATTGATTTTGAACATAGCTATCCATTCTGCTGGAGATGTGATACACCACTTCTTTACTATGCTTGTGATACCTGGTTTATAAAGATGTCAGCTGTTCGTGACAAGCTCCTTGCAAACAACGAAACAGTAAACTGGATGCCGGACAACATTAAGCACGGCAGATTTGGCAACTTCCTTGAAAATGTAATAGACTGGGGTCTTTCACGTTCAAGATATTGGGGTACACCACTTCCTATCTGGCAGTGTGAGTGTGGACATCACGAATGCATTGGCTCAATTGAGGAGCTGAAAACAAAAGGTATCAATGTACCTGATGATATTGAACTTCACAAACCTTACGTTGACAATGTTCACCTTAAGTGTGAGAAGTGCGGAGGGGAAATGAAGAGGGTATCAGAAGTTATTGACTGCTGGTTTGACTCAGGATCAATGCCATTTGCACAGTGGCACTACCCATTTGAAAACAAGGAGATGTTTGACAACAACTTCCCTGCAGATTTCATCAGTGAAGCTATCGACCAGACACGTGGATGGTTCTATACACTTATAGCAATTTCGACACTTCTGTTTGACAAGGCACCTTACAAGAACGTTATCGTACTTGGCCACGTTCAGGACAAAAATGGACAAAAGATGTCAAAACACAAGGGCAACGTTGTAGATCCTTGGGATGTACTCAACAAGCAGGGCTCAGATGCAGCTCGTTGGTACTTCTATTCAAACAGTGCTCCTTGGCTTCCTAACCGCTTCTTTGACGAGGCAGTTTCAGAATCACAGAGAAAGTTCCTGGGCACTCTTTGGAATACCTATGCTTTCTATGTTCTTTATGCAGAGATTGACAAGTTCAATCCAACAGAGCATAAGCTGGATAAAGACAAGTTGACCCTTCTTGATAGGTGGATTTTATCAAAGCTTAATAATGTAATCAGAACAGTTGATGATTATCTTGAGAATTACAAGATTACTGAAGCTACTCGTGTTATTCAGGAATTTACAGATGAACTCAGTAACTGGTATGTTCGTCGTAGCAGAGAGAGATTCTGGGCAAGTGAGTTGACAGATGATAAGGTTGCAGCTTATATGACACTTTACACTGTTCTTACTACATTCTCAAAGGTTTGTGCACCATTTATTCCGTTTATGACCGAAATGATTTACAGAAACCTTGTTCTCAATGTAGATAAAAATGCTCCTGAGAGTATTCATCTTTGTGACTTCCCTGAAGCAGATGAAGCATTTGACTTTACTGAAATAGAAACCGAGATGGACGCAGCACGCAAGATTGTAATCCTTGGTCGTGCCTGCCGTAACGCAGCCAATGTGAAGAACAGACAGCCAATTGCAAAGATTTTTGTTCAGACAAAGGAAACTCTGGATGAAGTTTACCGCAATATTATTCTTGATGAGCTTAATGTAAAGGCGCTGGAAGTAACAGAAGATGCAAGCGCATTCATCTCATACAACTTCAAACCACAGTTAAAGACTATGGGCCCTAAATACGGCAAAATTGTAAGAGCCATTTTTGAAGAAGTAAACAAGATGGATGGCGCAAGTGTAATGGCAACGCTCAATGCCGGTGAAATGGTAAAACTTACAGTTGAAGGCACAGATGTTGAATTTGGCATTGATGATGTTTTGGTTGAAACACTGCAAAAAGATGGTTTTGTATCAGATAGTGATGCAAGCTACACAGTTGTTCTTGATACCAACCTTACCGAAGAATTAATTGAAGAGGGATTTGTACGTGAAATCCTCAGCAAGATTCAGACAATGCGTAAGGATAGCGGATTTGAGGTTCAGGATAACATTAAGGTTTCATACTTTGGCAGTGATAAGATTGATACAATAATCAAAGCCAACAAGGAAGAAATCTCATCTCAGGCTTTAGCGACTTCAATTGAGTGCGCTGAAAACACCGGTAAGGAATGGAACATTAATGGCGAGAAAGTAACAATTTCAATAGTTAAGGCCTAAAAAACATTACAATATTCCAAAGAACAAAGCACTCACATTATTAACGTGGCTTTAAAAGGACATTTAAAGAATAAGCGGTGTAACCATTGAGGTTGCGCCGCTTTGTCTGTTTTTATATACTTTTCAAGGTATTAAGAAATATTGAAAAATAAAGAATATTGAAATCAAAACACGACTGGTTGAAACCTATTGAAACATAAAAACAAATGTGCTAAAATGGGTATGTAAAGCTTATTTAAAATAATAGAAGAAAATTTAAAAAAGGTCAGCTTTGTTGCAAGCGGCTTAAATATGGAAAACGAAAGCGTGGGATTATATGGTAATTCAAATTTGCGTTGGTAGTTCTTGCTATATAAAAGGTTCGCCTGAAATTGTAGAATTACTTACTCAAGCAATCCAGGAACACCATCTTGAGAACGAAATAAAAATTGTCGGTAGTTTTTGTATCGGTCAGTGCAATCGCTATGGCGTGACCGTTCAGGTAGATGATGAAATCCATACAGGCATTACCCGTGAAAATTTTCAGGAATTTCTTAAAGATAAAGTACTTGCGGTAATTAAAAACGAAGGGAAGTGACCTAAGTGCCAAACTGTTTAACATTAAAAAAATCAAATTGTAAGAATTGTTACAAGTGTATTCGTCACTGTCCGGTAAAAGCAATTCGTTTTTCCGGCAATCAGGCACATATTATAGGTAATGAATGTATTTTGTGCGGACAGTGTTTTGTTGTTTGCCCCCAAAATGCAAAGCAGATTGTAGATGAGACTGAAAAAGTAAAGGTTTTATTGGAAAGCGGAGACCCCGTTGTTGTGAGTCTGGCGCCTTCCTTTGCTGCAAACTATGAGGGCGTTGGAATTAATGCTATGCGTGATGCACTGAAAAAGCTTGGCTTTTATGAGGTGGAAGAAACAGCCATCGGTGCTACCATAGTTAAAAATGAGTATGAGAGAATGCTCCGTGAGGATGACCGTGATATTATAATTACTTCCTGCTGCCATTCAATAAACTTGCTCATACAGAAGTACTTCCCGGCAGAGCTTGAATATCTTGCTGACGTTATCTCACCTATGCAGGCGCATTGTATAGATATCAAAAAGAGATTCCCTAAAGCCAAGACCGTATTCATTGGCCCTTGCGTTGCAAAGAAAGATGAGGCTGAATATTATGAAAATATTGCCGATGCGGTGTTAACATTTGAAGAACTAACAAACTGGCTAAAAGAAGAGAATATTGAGCTAAAAGCAGATATGGATTACAATGAGCAAAGCCGTGCAAGATTCTTCCCTACAACAGGTGGTATTCTTAAAACTATGGCTCAGGATGCACAGAGGTACACATATATGGCACTTGACGGAATTGATAACTGCGTTGATGCTTTAAAAGATATAGAAAGCGGAAAAATTCATAAGTGCTTTATTGAAATGTCGGCCTGCGCAGGCAGTTGTATTGGCGGCCCTGTTATGGAAAAGTATCATCGCTCGGCACCTATAAAAGATTATATTACTATTGCAAATTTTGCAGGTGAAAAAGACTTTGATGTTTCCCAACCCGATGCCTATGAACTTAAAAAACAGTTTACATATATTGAACACAGACTGCAACCGCCTTCTGAAACAGAAATATATAACGTTCTTCGCCAAATGGGTAAATTCAAGTCTTCAGATGAACTCAACTGCGGATCCTGCGGATATAATACCTGTCGTGAGAAAGCAATTGCTATCTGTCAGGGTAAAGCAGAAGTTTCTATGTGTTTGCCTTTCCTTAAAGATAAAGCGGAAAGCTTTTCCGATGCTATTGTCAAGAACACTCCAAATGGACTTATTGTTCTTAATGAGGAATTCGAAGTTCAACAGATAAATGAAGCTGCAAAAAAAATAATGAACATCCGCTCAAGCGCAGATGTCCTTGGTGATATGGTTGTCAGGATTATGGATCCAAGCGACTTTGTGGAAGTGAAAAATACCGGCAGAGATATCCGAAACAAGCGTGTGTATCTTGCGGAATATAAGCGGTATGTGGAACAATCTGTTATATATGATAAAGACTCACATCTTTTAATTGGTATTATGCGTGATGTTACCGATGAAGAAAACGAGCGTGAGAAAAAAGAAAATATCAGCCGTCAGACAATAGAGGTTGCGGATAAGGTTGTTGACAAGCAGATGCGTATTGTTCAGGAAATTGCTTCCCTTTTAGGCGAGACAGCAGCAGAAACAAAAATTGCACTTTCAAAGCTAAAGGAGTCGATACAAGATGAATGATTTATGTGCAGATATCGGCTGGAAAAGTATCAACCATTACGGAGAACAGCTTTGTGGTGACCACGTAGATATCGTTGAGCAAAGCGACAATTCAACAGTTATTGTGCTTGCAGATGGGCTTGGAAGCGGTGTTAAGGCCAGTATCCTTTCAACACTTACATCAAAGATAATTTCAACTATGATGGCGGCAGGACTTCCTATTGAAGAGTGCGTGTCAACGATTGCGACAACATTGCCCGTTTGCTCAGTTCGTGGAGTTGCGTATTCAACATTTACAATTATTCATCTTATTAATAATGAAATCGCTGAAATAATTCAGTATGACAATCCTCAGGTTATTATTCTTCGTGACAATAAGAACTATGATTATCCAAAAACCGAGATGAATATTGACGGAAAGAAAATATATAAGTCTGTTATTCGTTTGCAGCAAGATGATATTTTTATAGCTATGAGTGACGGTTGTCCTCACGCAGGGATTGGTATGGAACACAACTTTGGTTGGAAGCGGGAAGACATCATTGAATTTATGGAGACTATTTCATTAAGCGGTCTTACGGCAAAAAATCTTTCTACCGTACTTGTGGATGAATGCGACAGGCTCTATGGACAAAAACCCGGTGACGACGCAACGGCGTGCATTGTTAAAATCAGAAAACGTGAACCTATGAATATCCTGTTTGGCCCTCCGTCAAATCGTGATGACGCAGAACGTATGATGTCACTTTTCTTCTCTAAAGAAGGCAAGCATATCATATGTGGAGGAACAACTTCTTCTATTGCGGCAAAGTATTTGGGAAGGCCACTGGAGGCAACGCTTAACTTTGAAAAATCTGATGTTCCGCCAATCGCAAAGATTGAAGGTGTTGATTTGGTTACTGAAGGTGTTATCACCGTCAACAAAGTACTGGAATATGCAAGAGACTATCTGGCTGAAAATGAAATGTATGAACATTGGAATTATAAGCGCGATGGGGCATCGCTTATTTGCAGATTATTGTTTGAGGAAGCAACAGATATTAACTTTTATGTTGGGCGCGCTATAAATCCGGCACATCAAAACCCGGATTTGCCCATAACGTTCAGTATTAAAATGAATTTAGTAGAGGAACTTTCAAAGTGCCTCAAACATATGGGCAAAAGAATCAAAGTAAGTTATTTTTAATAAGTTTAAATAATGATAAAAAACGACTTAGACGATACAGGGGTATATTAAGATAAGCGGCTATATCATAAGTGATAAACGGAGTAATATTATAAATGATGGTTACCGGTTTTGGTAACCATCATTTTATATATTATCTATATGTGGAGGTACAGGACAAAAAACCATAATTTTTAAAATCTCATTTACCTTTTTGTCGTCATCCCAGTTTGTATCCAGAATGACATTTATTTGTTCCAACATTTTTAATGCGTGTTTTTCGGCAAGGGCGGTGTAGTCCAAATCCAGATTTGAGATTTCGTTTTATACAGCGATAGTCAAAATATCTTTCAAAAATTTTGAATCCATTTATATTACCTCCAAAAAAAAGTGTGTCGCCAAAGCGACACACTCAAAAAACGTATCACTCTGACAAGTTCTGCGACAAACTCTTTTGAACATACTCAACCGAGATGACAAAATCAGAGGTACGCTTTTTACTATAGCGTATCTCTCGGCAGAGTAATTATTCAAAAAATTTGTCGCAACAATAGTATATCACGTAAATCCCGAAAACACAACACATTTTTAATTTTAGTCAAAACAACCAAAAAAAACAAAAAATATTGTAGGGTTTTTGGTTGAAAAGTTGAGAGATTTAAAGTATAATTAATGTATGTTGCATAGTCTTTAGGCTTTGGGCATAGTAAACTTTTAGACGGTATAGCCGTTTTAAAAAAGGTATATACATTATTGGAGGGTTGAAAATTGAAACTGTATGAAACATCAAAAATCAAAAACTTTTGTCTATTAGGACACGGAAACTCAGGAAAGACATCGCTGGCAGAAGCTATGCTATACACAGCAGGCTCGGTTGAAAGAATGGGAAGAACCCAGGACGGCAACACAGTTATGGATTTTGACCCGGAGGAAATAAAACGTAAATTTTCCATTAGTGCGGCAGTTGCAACTTGTGATTGGAGCGGCACAAAGTTTAATATTATAGATACTCCCGGATTCTTTGACTTTGTTGGCGAAGTTCAGCAAAGTATCAAAGTTGCAGATGCTGCAATTATTGTACTTAGCGGTAAATCAGGACTTACTGTAGGCGCTGAAAAGGCGTGGAAATATGCTGATGAGCGTGGCATACCCAAGATGGTATTCATCAACAAGGTTGATGACGAAAGAGTAAACTATTATGGTGTCCTTGACCAGCTCCGTGAAAAATACGGCAAAAAAATTGCTCCGCTTCAGGTTCCTATCCGTGAAGGTGAGAAGATTACAGGTTTTGTAAACGTGGTTGAAGGCGAAGCAAGACAATTTGACGGCGACAGAACAGTTACAGCGGCTATACCTGAGGGTATGGAGGATGATATTGCTCCAATCCGTGAAATGATTAATGAAGCGGTTGCCGAAAGCTCTGAAGAGCTTATGGACAGATACTTTGCAGGTGAAAGTTTTACACTGGCTGAAACCTATGCGGCACTTCGTGCAGGGGTTGCTGCAGGGGATATTGTACCTGTGCTTTGTGGCAGTGCTTATCACAAGCTTGGTATTTCATCCCTTATGAATGCAATCAACGCATACTTTCCGGCACCTGATTCATCAGAGGATTTCTTTATTGCAAAGAAGGAAGATGGAGCAGACGCAAGACGCAAGGTGGATGTAAATGACCCGCTTGCGGCCCTTGTGTTCAAGACTGTTGCTGACCCATATGTTGGAAAACTTTCATATTTCAAGGTATATTCAGGCATTATGACTCCTGATACAACTGTTTACAATGCAGTTACAGGGAATAGTGAGAGAGTGGGTAAGATTTTTGCTGTTGTAGGAAAGAAACAGGTAGAGGTTGAAAAGCTCAATGCAGGTGATATTGGTGCTGTTACAAAACTTGCAAACACAGGAACAGGTGACACACTCTGCAGCCTTACAGACCGTATTGTGATTGACGGTATTGAGTTTGCCAGACCCAACACTACCCTTGCTGTTGTTCCAAAGGCAAAGGGTGACGAAGAAAAGATAAGCCAGGGCCTTTCA
The DNA here is from genome assembly GCA_017546165.1 of Clostridia bacterium. Taxonomy (GTDB): domain Bacteria; phylum Bacillota; class Clostridia; order Monoglobales; family Monoglobaceae; genus SIG440. The sequence goes on along the minus strand of JAFYXL010000025.1, from coordinate 60,347 downwards.
AAGCTTATGGACGAGGATAAGACATTTGTGATTGAAAATAATGTTGAAACTCACCAGATGGTTATCAAAGGTATGGGCGAACAGCATATTGATATTTTGGTTAGCAAGCTTAAAAACAAGTTTGGTGTTGATGTAACATTGACAGAGCCAAAAGTTGCATATCGTGAAGCTATTCGCAAAACTGTTAAGGTTGAAGGTAAACACAAAAAGCAATCAGGCGGTCACGGTCAATACGGTCACGTATGGATTGAATTTGCTCCTCATGATGATGGATTGTTGTTTGAAGAAAAGGTATTCGGCGGCAGTGTTCCAAAGAATTACTTCCCTGCAGTTGAAAAGGGTCTTCAGGAAAGTATGAAGCAGGGCATCCTGGCAGGATATCCAATGGTGGGCCTCAAGGCTACACTTATGGATGGTTCATACCACCCTGTGGATTCATCTGAAATGGCGTTTAAAACAGCTGCATCTCTTGCTTACAAAGCAGGTATGGAACAGGCAAGTCCGGTTCTTTTGGAACCTATTGGTCATCTCAAGGTTTATGTTCCTGACAGTTACACAGGCGATATTATTGGCGACATAAACAAACGTCGCGGACAGATGCTTGGTATGACACCTCAGGGTGATGGAATCACAATGATTGAAGGGGAAGTTCCTATGGCTGAAATGCACACTTATTCTTCAGACCTTCGTTCAATGACCCAGGCAAAGGGTAATTATGAATTTGAGTTTGAGAGATATCAGGATGCACCCCAGAATATTGTTGACAAAATCATAGCACAAGCCAAAGAAGATAAATAAAAATAAAGAAGCCGTACCCAGAGGGTACGGCTTCTTTTATACACTAAAATCCAATTATAAGCCCCATTGTTATAAGCAGAATGATAAGAAATGCAAAGTTATAAAGAGTGAACTTTTTGAGGTATATACCTATGTTTTCGGGGTCACTTTTGAGATATTCGCGAAAAGTTATAAGACTGGCAAGAGATGCGATAAGTGTTCCTGTTCCACCTATATTTACTGCAACAAGCAGCGGAGGATAGTTTTCAGTGAAATGGGAAAGCAAGATAGCACTGGGAACATTACTGATAAACTGGCAGGATATTGTTCCAAAAATCAACGGATGACTGTTGACAAGGTCGCCTACAAGATTGATTACCATTGGGATACGGGCTACGTTTCCTGAAAATATAAAAAAGGCACAAAAGGTAATAAGAAGCGGATAGTCAACAGATTTAAGAGCATCACGGTCTAAAAATATCAAAGCCAAAGTTATTACCAAGAGCCCCAGCCAATATGGAATCACTCCGAAGACAATGATTATAGAAATGGCAAAGAGTATTGAGTAGAGAATAGTGCGCTTTATATCAAGAACAGCCTCGTAGCTGCGTTGAATAACAAGTGGTTCATTTTTTATAAACATACAACAAAGTGTAATAAGTGTAATGGAAATTAAAAATGGCAAAAGCATAATGCTTACAAATTCCCCACTAGGAATGTTAAAATAATTATACATATAGAGGTTTTGAGGGTTGCCAAAGGGAGTAAGCATACCACCCAAATTTGCCGCTATGTTTTGCATAATAAAGGTAAATGCAAGGAACTTGTGGTTATTGGTGGATGTTATTACATAGTATCCAAGGGGCAAAAACGTAATCAAAGCCATATCATTTGCAATCAGCATCGAACCAATAAATGTAATGTAAACCAGTGCAATAACCGCAGAACGGGTAGTCTTGAAAATTGATATAATTTTTGATGAGATGATTCTGAAAAAGTAGATGTTTTTAAGGGCACAAACAACTGCCAGGGTGGAAAAAAGGCAGGTTAAGGTTTTAAGGTCAAAATACTCAAGATATTTAATATCGGGGGGTACTGATATTGTTGAAATGAGTGCAACACAAATTGCGATGCACATAACAGGATTTTTCTTGATAAAGGTCATAGCTTATTCTCCAATTTTAGCATAAATCGCAACAATTATATCACTTGAAAAATTAATTGTCAAATTTTTGGATAAAAGCTTGAAATCCTGGGGATAAGGTAGTAAAATTAAATGCAAAGGAGTATTGTGTTATGAAAAAAATTAAACTGATTTTGCCTTTGATTTTAATATTGACTTTGATTATTTCAGGTTGTGGAAAAAACAATAATGAAGAACCTGTTTTCAAGGAAAAAAAGCCTGTAAATGAGACTATATCCATTGTTGCTGTTGGGGACAATCTGCTGCATATGCCTGTTATCAATAGTGGCAAAAAGTCTGACGGGACTTATGAATATTCACATATTTTTGAGAAGCTTCAGCCAATATTTAAAGATGCTGATCTTGCTGTCATAGGTCAGGAGACTGTATTTGGCGGTGAACATTTAGGCTATTCGGGATATCCACTTTTTAATTCTCCGTCAGATATGGGAAAAACTTTGGTGAATGAAGGCTTTGATATTGTTTTGCACGCATCAAACCACGTTGCGGATAAGTGGGCTGAGGGGATAGAGAATACCATTAAATTCTGGGAGGGTTACCCTCAGGTTACGGTTCTTGGTATCAACAAAAGTGAAGAGGATAAAAAATCAGTTGATATTGTAGAGGTTAAAGGAGCGAAACTAGCTGTGCTTAACTATACCTATGGCACAAATGGGCTCACTTTGCCCGGTGACAAAAAGTATCTGGTGAATTATATTGATAATGAGAAAATAAAGCAGGATGTGGAGTTTGGGGAAAGTAATGCGGATTTCACAATTGCATTTATGCACTGGGGGACAGAATATTCCATGTCTCCTGATGAAAACCAAAAGGCACTTTGTGAGGATATGTGCAGTTGGGGTGTTGACCTTGTAATCGGTTCACATCCGCACGTTATTGAACCTGTTGAATGGTATAGCTCGGAAAACGGAAACGAAATGCTTGTATATTATTCCCTGGGCAATTATGTATCAAGACAGTTGGAAGCAAAAAATCTTCTTGGGGGTCTTGCAAATATTGAACTTAAATTTAATGGTGAGAGGGTATATATTCACGACTATTCATTTATGCCTATAGTGACTCATTATAACACCGAATTCTCAGGATTTGGAGTGTATGCCCTCAAAAACTATACTGATGCCCTTGCTAGCGGTCACGGTGTAGCATCCCGTGATGGCGCGGTCAGCGTACAAAGATTTCGCAAAATAGTGGAGGATGTATTTGATGGCTATAATACAGATTGCCTTGACTATTAATTAATTGAAAAAAACTTTATGAACACTTGATTTTTAGCGAATATTAGTGTATAATGTAAAGAATATATAAAAAAGCGTTTGAAAATAAAATAGATGGGAGATTTTGAAAAATGGCGTATTACTTTAATGAACCTTCACACACTTTCAGTGAATATCTGCTTGTACCGGGATATTCTTCATCTGAATGTATGACAAATAACGTAAGTCTTAAGACACCTCTTGTAAAATTCAAGAAGGGTGAAGAACCTGCAATTACTATGAACATACCTATGGTTTCTGCAATTATGCAGTCAGTTTCAGGTGAAAAGTTGGCTATTGCCCTTGCAAAAGAAGGCGGTGTTTCATTCATCTATGGCTCACAGTCAATTGAGGATGAGGCTGCAATGGTAAGACGTGTTAAAAATCATAAAGCCGGATTTGTTGCAAGTGATTCAAATATAAGACCTGACCAGACCTTGGCAGAACTTCTTGTTTTAAGAGAGAAGAGTGGTCACAACACTGTTGCAGTTACTGAGGATGGCACTGCTGAGGGCGTGCTTTTGGGTATTGTTACACCACGTGACTACCGTGTAAGCCGTATGGATCCTAATACTTTGGTTAAAGATTTTATGACGCCTTTTTCAAAGCTTGTATATGCACCTGAGGGTACAAGCCTTAAGGAAGCAAACGATATTATATGGGATAACAAACTCAATTCACTTCCTATTGTTGACAGCAATCAGAGGCTTGTTGCTTTTGTTTTCAGAAAGGACTATGATGCACACAAATCAAATCCGATGGAACTTTTGGACGCATCAAAGAGATATGTTGTTGGTGCAGGTATCAATACCCGTGACTATGAGGAACGTGTTCCTGCTTTAATCGAGGCCGGTGCAGATGTTCTTTGTATTGATTCATCAGAAGGTTTTTCTGAATGGCAGCTCAGAACAATCAAGTACATTCGTGATAAATATGGCGATACAGTAAAGGTTGGTGCAGGCAATGTAGTTGACCGTGAGGGATTTATGTTCCTTGCTGAAGCCGGTGCAGACTTTATCAAAATTGGTATTGGCGGTGGCTCGATTTGTATCACTCGTGAACAAAAAGGTATCGGCAGAGGTCAGGCAACTGCAGTACAGGAGGTTGCGGCTGCTCGTGATGAATATTTTGAAAAGACAGGTATTTATATTCCTATCTGTTCAGACGGCGGTATTGTTCACGATTACCATATTACACTTGCCCTTGCTATGGGTTCTGACTTTGTAATGCTCGGCAGATACTTTGCAAGATTTGACGAAAGCCCTTCAAACAAAGTATCAGTAAATGGTAATTATATGAAGGAATACTGGGGCGAAGGTTCTGCCCGTGCAAGAAACTGGCAGAGATACGATATGGGTGGCGCAAGTAAGCTTTCATTTGAAGAGGGTGTTGATTCATATGTTCCATATGCAGGCAGCCTTAAAGATAATGTAGCACTTACACTTAATAAGGTTAAATCAACAATGTGTAACTGTGGTGTACTTTCAATTCCTGAGCTCCAGAAGAATGCAAAAATGACACTTGTTTCAGCTACAAGCATTGTTGAAGGTGGAGCACACGACGTCGTGTTAAAGGATAAAGGTATTACACCTTCTAAATAATGAAAAAGGTTTACAACGCAAATGGACTCAAAACACTTTCACCCAATGGCAGTTTAGTCTTTTGCAAGAATTGTGAAAAGATTGTGGCGAGTATAAACAAGCAGGGGTATAGATATATAAACTTGAGTATTACTTGCAGCTGCGGAAGTTTTGGAAATCTTGAAATTGCCAAAGAGACAAGCACATCTGACCCATATGAGGTGATAAACCGTATGCCAAAAGCGAAGAATGGTCTTGCTGTTTGTGGTGTATGCAATGTGCCCATGTTTGGCGTGATTGATGAACGTGTTAAAAACTATTCATTCTATGTAGAATGTGTTTGCGGTAAAAAGTATGACTTAAAGCCGAGTTTCCCCAAACGATTGGGCGAAACTATAGAGATGCTTAAAAATAAAGATTAAATATGAAAAAACACGGAAATTTACATTTCCGTGTTTTTTTGTTTGGATTATATGATATTTAAATTTTCAATATTTAGTCAGACTGCACTTGATTGCAGTTTGTTGCCTTCAATTGCATAATAATAGTAAAGATATTGCTGTGCAATGCCTGCGTTATTACCAAACTTTTTGCAAACAAAGTCTGGTACAGATTTTTCATCTATGCCATAAAGCTCCTGAACAATACGCTTTGTCCAGACATCCAAAGGAAATACATCGTGGCGACCGAGTGAAAAGAGGAGGATGCAGTCTGCAACCTTTGTCCCTACACCTTTTATTTTCATAAGTTCAGCCTTTGCTGTTTTATTGTTTAGCTTGGCTACCTGACCCAAGTTTACTTCACCTGATGCCACCTTTTTTGCTGCATCAAGTATATATTTATCACGGAACCCTGCACGGATAGGTGCCAGGTCCGCCAGGTCCAGTTTAGCAAGAACTTCAGGGGTTGGAAAACCATAGAAAACCTTGCCGTCAAATTGGATTTCTTCGCCAAAAAGTTCACACATTTTATTGATAATTTTTTTAATACGGGGGATATTGTTGTTTGCAGAAATTATAAATGAAACAATGGTCTCCCATAAATCCTGGCGGAGAATTCTGATTCCGTTGCCTGCTTTGATGCAAGCAAGCAAGGACTTATCTTTTGATAAAAGTTCTTCAGCTTTGTTGTAATCAAAGGAGAAATTGAGATAGTTGCTCCAAAAAACCAAGTCGGGATTTGAACTTTCAATATAAATAGTGTTTTGGTCGTAGTGGTACACCTTTGCGGCGCAGTTTGCCACAACACCGTAAAAGACTCCGTTTGCATCTTTTTCCCAACGAAAAGCCTGACCGCATAAAAACGTTTGCTCCAAGTTAAAGTGGTCAATGTTATATAATTTTATCATAGCTATTATCCTCACATATTGCTGAGAGATTTAATAAAAACATTTACATTATTTACAATAATTGAGGTACTATCCTCAATTGCTGCAGAAACTCTGCTTTGAATATCCGTTGATATTTGCGGTATGTCACAAGGAAAGTCCAGGCAAACATCAATATAAATATCAATACAGTTATCGGTGTCAGAAATGCTCTTTACTTTTAGAACATCACTCACGTCATCAATTTTTGAAACTTCGTATTTGCATATATCTGAAAAAACTTTAGGTGCAATTCTAAAATTCCCCAAGTAGCTGTATGTTGGACGCATAATGGTTTTTTCAAGCTCTTTATCACGGCGGCCATGGGGAAACAACGAACGCAAAAAGTATCCTGAAAACTGTTTTTTCACTTCAAAAACAGGCACAGGTATTATGTGCTTGCCTTGAATATTGCGCATATTTGATGCAAGTTTAATTTCTTCAGGGGTTGCGATATCCTCAATATAAAATATTTTTTCAATCGGTAAGAGATCCAGACGTTGTGCAATTTGGTTAACCATTTTCTCTGATGTGCCAAGGATAAGGACCGAACCAATATTATTACTTAAAATCGCAGACTTGATTGAAAATACGTGACTATCCTCTGCAAAGATAGCTCGTTTTACCGATGCCATACGGGAATTTTCGTGTTTTGCAGACTTGCCTGCCAGAACACGGTTGTGAGAAATAAGAAGACCGTCATCAATAACGGCCTCAATATTATTTTTATGGGCAATATCAAGAGAACGAAAGCTCTTGCCTGTTCCAGATTTTCCGACAAGTGCAAAGGTTTTCATACTTATAGCCTCTCTATCCATAATAGTCATTCAAGATTATTAAAACATCCTGGGAATGAATGTGTAAACTAATTTTTATTATTTGTTTTATCGCTTTTTGCAGAAATCTTGTAGCAAAGACGCATAAGGCTGTCACTTAAATGTATATTTTCAACCACAGCGTCTTCGCTATGCGGTATTTCGGCATATGAAAAGTTGAGAAAAGCTTTGATCCCCAAATCTGTAAGATCACTGACTACCTGATTTACCACCGTTCGTGGAGTTGAAATGATAGCCATGGTTGGGTGATTTTCTTCAACAAAGTTCTTGATGTTATTATAGTCCGAAATGGTAATTCCTTTTATCTTTTTACCAATTTTTGCTGTGTCAATATCAAATACGCCAATAAGGGAAAAACCACGTTTTTCAAAAGTAGTGTTTTGGATGAGAGCCTGCCCCATATTACCTGCACCGACCAAAATAGCCTTGTATTGGGATTTTAACCCCAAAATTCCGGCTATTTCATTGTAGAGGTGTTTGACATTATAGCCATAACCCTGTTGCCCAAATCCGCCAAAACAGTTGAGATCTTGTCTGATTTGTGAAGCAGTAATGCCCATTTTTTCACTAAGTTCTTTCGAAGAAATACGATCAATTCCGTTTGCTTCAAGATCTGTCAGATATCTGTAATATCTGGGCAACCTGTTGATAACAGATGACGATACTTTCTTTTCCATTGATTTTTCCTCCATTTGTGGGACAAGGTTAGCGGAAAATTAAAGCATTACCTTGAGCCTGTCATTTACTGCAAGCAAGAATTCTTCTGTGTTAACTTTTTTCTTGGTTTCAAGGCTTGACAGGAGATACAAATCTCCTGTCATTATGCCGTCCTCAATTGTCTGAATGGTTGCGTTTTCAAGCTTGTCTGCAAAAGCGCAAAGGTCAGAAAGACCGTCAAGCTCGCCTCTTTTACGGAGCGCCCCTGTCCAGGCAAACAATGTGGCAACACTGTTTGTTGAAGTTTCTTCGCCTTTTAAGTGCTTATAGTAGTGACGCTGCACGGTGCCGTGAGCTGCTTCGTACTCATAAGTTCCGTCAGGTGATACAAGAACAGATGTCATCATAGCAAGACTGCCGTAAGCGGTTGCAACCATATCTGACATAACATCACCATCGTAGTTTTTGCAAGCCCAGATATAACCACCTTCAGAACGAACAACACGAGCAACAGCATCGTCGATAAGAGTATAGAAATATTCAATACCCGCATTGTCGAATTTTTCTTTATATTCTGCTTCAAAGATTTCGTTGAAAATGTCCTTAAATCTATGGTCATATTTTTTGGAAATAGTATCTTTTGTTGCAAACCAGATATCCTGCTTAGTGTCCAGTGCGTAATTAAAGCAGCAACGGGCAAAACTCATAATTGACTTGTCAACGTTGTGAAGGCCCTGGATGATGCCTGCACTTCCGTCAAATTCGTGAATTGTCTGACGAATTTCGTTTCCGTTTTTATCGGTACAAACAATTTCACATTTTGAACCCTCCGGAACCTGCATTTCAGTGTTTTTGTAAACATCGCCATAGGCGTGACGAGCAATAGTGATAGGTTTTGTCCAGGTAGGAATGTAAGGAGTGATGCCTTTAACAATGATTGGGGCACGGAAAACGGTTCCGTCTAAGATTGCACGGATAGTACCATTTGGTGACTTCCACATTTCTTTGAGGTTATATTCCTTTACTCTGTCGGCATTAGGTGTAATGGTCGCACACTTAACGGCAACGCCGTATTTTTTTGTAGCATAGGCTGAGTCAAAAGTAACTTTGTCATTGGTTTCATTTCTGTATTCAAGACCCAAGTCATAGTACTCAGTTTTTAAATCAACATATGGGTTAATAAGGATATCCTTAATCATTTTCCAGATGATTCTGGTCATTTCGTCCCCGTCCATCTCAACAAGAGGGGTAGTCATTTTAATCTTTTCCATATTGAAAATTCCTTTCAGTAGAATAATATGTTAATTGATTACTTGCTGGTTTCTTTTGTATAGTTAAGCAAACCGCCTGCTTTAATCATTTCTCTCTGACGTTCGGAGAGGTCAATCTTTACTTTGAAGTCAAATCCTTTTGTTACATTGGTAACGGTGAGTTCATTATCCTTGAGGATAACACTTTTAAGATTGGTCATTTTAAGTTCATCCATCTGGTCAATCTTGTCATAGTCTGCTTCATTTGCAAAGGTCATAGGTATGATACCTGCATTTATCAGATTTGCCATATGAATTCTCGCAAAGGATTTAACAATTACAGCTTTAACTCCAAGATACAAAGGAGCAAGTGCTGCGTGTTCTCTTGATGAACCCTGACCGTAGTTCGAACCACCTATGATAATACTCTTACCCAATTCCAAAGCTCTGTCGTGGAACTTTTCATCGCATACGGCAAAACAGTATTCTGAAATCTTTGGAATATTTGAGCGAAGCGGCAAAATTTTTGCACCGGCAGGCATAATGTGGTCTGTAGTGATATTATCGCCAACCTTAAGACTACACTTTGCATTGATTTCATCACTCATTGCCTCGGATACAGGGAAAGGCTTGATGTTTGGACCACGAAGAACTTCAACTGTATCCATAAGTTCTTCATCAACAGGAGGTACAACCATATTGTCATTAATTGTAAAGAATTCAGGAAGTTCAAAGTCAGGCATATCACCCAAAGTTCTTGGGTCAGTGAGCTTTCCTGAAAGTGCAGAAGCGGCTGCAAGCTCAGGAGATACAAGATAAATCTGTCCGTCCTTTGTACCTGAACGACCTTCGAAGTTTCTGTTAAAGGTACGGAGTGAAATACCACCTGAATTTGGTGATTGTCCCATACCTATACAAGGACCGCAAGCACTTTCTAAAATTCTTGCACCTGCGTCAATCATATCTGAAAGGGCCCCGCAAGCAGCAAGCATATTGAGTACCTGTTTTGAGCCGGGAGCGATTGAAAGTGAAACATCAGGATGAACAGTTTTGCCCTTTAAGATATATGCGACTTTGAGCATATCCAAAAGTGAAGAGTTTGTGCAAGAACCAATACAAACCTGGTCAATCTTCATTTCGCCGATTTCTGCAACTGATTTGACATTATCAGGAGAATGAGGACAAGCAGCAAGGGGAACAAGTTCACTTAAATTAATTTCAACAACCTCATCATATACTGCGTCAGCATCGGCTTCAAGAGGTGCAAAGTCCTGTTCTCTTTTCTGTGCTTTTAGGAATTCACGAGTTGTTTCATCAGATGGGAAGATTGATGTTGTTGCACCGAGCTCTGCACCCATATTTGTGATTGTAGCACGTTCAGGAACAGACAGGGTTTTAACGCCTTCACCTGTATATTCGATTATTTTGCCAACGCCTCCTTTAACTGAAAGCCTGCGCAAAACTTCCAAGATAACATCCTTTGCAGCAACCCAAGGCTGGAGCTTTCCTGTGAGTTCAACTTTAACGATTTTTGGACAGGTAATGTAGTATGTACCTCCACCCATAGCAACAGCAACGTCCATACCTCCGGCACCAATTGCAAGCATACCTATGCCGCCGCCTGTTGGAGTATGGCTGTCAGAACCGATAAGGGTTTTGCCAGGAACGCCAAATCTCTCAAGGTGAACCTGGTGACAAATACCATTACCGGGGCGTGAGAAGTAAATACCGTGCTTTTTGCAGACACTGCCGATAAATCTGTGGTCATCTGCATTTTCGAATCCGCTTTGCAGGGTATTGTGGTCAATATATGCAACTGATTTTTCAGTTTTTACTCTAGGCACTCCCATAGCCTCAAATTCCAGATAAGCCATTGTACCGGTAGCATCCTGAGTAAGTGTTTGGTCAATTTTAATTCCGATTTCCTGACCTGGTATCATTTCACCTGAAACCAAATGATTTTTGATGATTTTTTGTGAAAGTGTAAGTCCCATATCTATTTGTCCTCCGTATTACTTATTTATCTTTACTATTTTACAAAAAATAAGTGTCTTTGTCAAGACTTTCACAATAGTAAAAGTAACGGAATATCAAGGTTAGATACTAAAATTTTGGTTATGTTTTTGCTCTTAAGTTTACATAATTGTTACAATCCACTGTATCCACAGACTTATCCACAGGGTAAACTGTAGTAATATAGGGAATTTTTTCATATTTCAACATTATACAGCAGGATTTGTTAAATATAAGTGTGGAAAACCTTAAAAAGGATTACAGCGCAAAAAACACTTGATATAATAGGAGAAGTATGGTACAATATCTATGTTTGAAGTTATAGGAAGGAGGCAACCGGAGTATGATTCTCGGCGTGGATTTTGGAGACAGCCGCACAGGTTACGCAACATCTGATGCCCTTGGATTTTCGGCACACACTCTTGAAGTTTATAGTGAGAAGAATATGAAAAAGGTTGCTGAACATACGGCAGAACTTGCCTTAAAGTTGGGTGCTGAAAAAATAGTTCTTGGACTTCCTAGAAATATGAACGGCACTATTGGTGAGCGAGGGAAAAAGACCAAAGTTTTTGCCAAGATGCTTCGGGAACTTATAAGCATTGAGATAGTAATGTGGGATGAAAGGCTCACTACTGTTTCAGCACATAATCTTATGAATGAAACAAATGTCAGAGGCAAAAAAAGGAAAGAAAGCGTTGACAAGATTGCCGCTGCCTTTATCCTTCAAGGATATCTGGATAGTAATAAAATTTAAAATAAATATTATTAGCAAGTAAAGGAGACTTTAAAATGGCAGAAAATTTTGATAATATTCAAAACGAGAACGAAAATGAATTTTTAGTTGACCTTTTTGATGATGAAGGTAACAAACAGACTGTGGAGCATCTTGACACAGTTAAGGTTAATGATTCGGATTATGTTATTTGTATTCCTTACAAAGAGGAAGAAGACGATGAAGTTGATGAAGTAATTATTCTTAAAATGGAATATGATGAAAATGATGATTATATTCTTGTTCCTGAAGAAGATTTAGAGGTTCTTGATAAGGCTTATGAAATCTTTAAGGAAAGAAATGCAGATCTTTTTGATTTTGAGGACTAATTACACAAAAAAGTTTTGGGACGGTTGAAAAATCGTCCCTTAATTTTGGAGTAAGTTTTCTATACGTTAGGCGGAGTTTAGAGTGGTACTTATAATTGCAGAAAAACCAAGCCTTGCCAGAAATATTATGGCAGGCATTGGCAAGATGACAAAAAAAGATGGATATTTTGAGGGCGGGGGTTATATTATTACCTGGGCCTTTGGTCATTTATTCTCTCTTGCAGATATTGAAAGTTATACCGAAACCACTGAGGAAAAGCCACGCTGGACTATGGAAAATCTCCCCTGTTTTCCTGAAAAGTTCAGGTTTGAACTTAAAAAAGATAAGAATAAGCAGACAGATGATGGTGTGCGCAAACAGTTTGAAACAATAAAAGCTTTGTGTAATCGCAGTGATGTTGATACAATAATCAACGCCGGAGATGCTGACCGTGAGGGTGAAATTATCGTAAGAACTTGTATAGAAAAAGCTTTGGAGTGCACAAAAAAATTAAAACGCATATGGCTTCCTGACCAGACCCCGCAAACGGTGCAGGAGGCGATGAAAGCTTTAAAGGATGAAAGTGAATATGATAATCTGGCAAATGAGGGTTATGCCCGCACTTTTACCGATTGGCTTTATGGCGTAAATCTGACACGATATGCAACTTTGAGAAGCGGTACACTTCTCCGTGTGGGACGCGTTATTGTCCCCATTGTAAAAGCTATATATGACCGTGATATGGCAATCAAAAATTTTGTTCCGGACATTTACTATGCGGTTGTCAGTAAGGCTAAAACAAACGGTGAAGAAATTGAACTTACCAGCAAACAGAAGTTTGAAAAAAAGGATATTAAAAAAGCGGAAGAACTTTGCCAAAAGTACAATAGCTTGGAGGCAATTGTTACCGCTAAGAAAAAGAAAAAGGACAAGCTTGCCCCCGGAAAATTGTATTCACTTACAAAATTGCAGAACTTTTTAGGTAAAAAATACAAGATGTCAATGGCGGAGAGCCTTGAAATACTCCAGGGGTTGTATGAAAAAGGCTATGTAACATATCCAAGAACAAACTCTGAGTATCTTGCCACCGCTGAAAAAGATAAAATAAAAGCAATCCTGACGGCTGTTAAGGGGCTGGGATATCCTGTTGTATTTAAGGATGACAAAAAGATCTTTGATGACTCAAAGATCGAATCCCATTCAGCGCTGACTCCTACATACAAGATACCTGACAAAACCAAACTTTCGGAGAATGAAATGAAAGTTTACAGCAGTATTATGCGCCGTTTTGTGGCAGTATTTTGCAGTGAAGAATGTATAGTTGAAAAAACAGAAATCACTGTTTCTGTTGGTGGACTTGAGGAGTTTTCACTTAAAGGTACAGTTATATCCGAGCCGGGTTGGACTACTTTTGACAGTTACACAAAAAAGGATAAAATACTACCTAAACTTGAAAAAGGGGATAAGGTAAATATAAATTTTGTTCCTGTTGAAAAAGAAACAAGTCCGCCAAGGCACTACACCATTGAAACTTTAAATAATTATCTTAAGAACCCATTCAAAGACGAAAAGGCAAATTTGAGCGAGCAGGAAAGTGAAGAAGAGGAATACCGTGCTATGTTTGAGGGACTTGAGCTTGGCACTGAAGCCACCCGTACAGGGATAATTGATAATGCACGGCACAGCGGATATATTTTGCTCAAGAAGGACACATATACAATCATGCCTGCCGGTGAAAATCTGATTGAGTCCCTTGCGAGAATGAATATAAGTATGGACAAATTTAAAACTTCACAGATGGGTATGGCGTTAAAACGTGTGTATCGTGGTGAAAGCACGGTTGAAGAAGCGGTGGATATAGTTAAAAACGAGATTTCTGGCATATTTGACAGGGCCAATCAAAGCGATGCAAATTTTGACGGATTTATAGGTGATGTTGCAGGCAAATGTCCTGTTTGCGGTGGGAATGTAGTGAGGACACGGTTTGGTTACGGATGCAGTGAATATCGCAGCGGATGCAAGTTTTCATCCGGAAATGTGATTTGCGGGAAAGTAATTTCTCTTGATAATATGAAGAAGTTGCTTGAAACAGGGTCCACACCGGTTATATCAGGGTTTGTTTCAAAAAAATCAGGCAAAGAGTTTTCTGCAAGTCTTGAGATTCAAGATGGAAGAGTTGTATTTAAATTCTAAAAAGTTTGACAATTTATTTGATATGTGATATCCTAAAATATCTACGGGAGTTTTTAAATACATTATAAAAATTTTACAAGAAGAGCTTTGTGTGGCAGGGTTGATGGAGTAATCTTTCATTATTTTTTACCTTGCTGATAAGAGAATTTTAAACTATTACTGAGTTAGGCCAACGTGGCAGAATGGAGAAATTATGTTTCGTGTTATAAGAAAAGAAGTGCTTAATCCTACTGTTGTTTTAATGGAAGTGGAAGCACCTCTTGTGGCAAAATCTGCAAAAGCAGGACAATTTATTATACTTCGTGCCACCGATGAGGGTGAGCGTATCCCCCTTACTATCGCGGATTATGACAGGGAAAAGGGAACAATTACAATAATTTTTCAAATAGTTGGTGCAACTACAAACCAGCTTAATCAGCTTGCTGAGGGCGACTATATCTGTGATTTTGTTGGTCCTCTTGGCAGACCGTCAGAGGTTGAAGGCTTTAAAAAGGTTGCAGTAATCGGTGGCGGTGTTGGTTGCGCAATTGCATATCCAACAGCAAAAGCGTTAAAGGAAAACGGCGTGGAGGTCCACTCAATTGTAGGTTTCCGAAATAGGGATTTAGTTATTTTGGAGGATGAATTCAAGGCCGTGTCAGATAAATTTATCATTATGACTGATGATGGTTCATATGGGGAAAAAGGCCTTGTGACGGATGCTCTTCGCAAACTTGTTGAAAGCGGCGAAGAGTATGACAGGGTTATTGCCATAGGACCCCTTGTTATGATGAAATTTGTTGCTATTTTAACTAAAGAATTTGACATAAAAACAGTTGTTAGTATGAATCCCATAATGATTGACGGTACAGGTATGTGCGGCGGTTGCCGGTTGACTGTTGGCGGTGAGATGAAGTTTGCCTGTGTTGACGGTCCTGATTTTGACGGACACTTGGTTGATTTTGATGAGGTTATAAGACGTTCCGGTATGTATAAGGAAGCTCAGCGACATAAATATGAAGAAAGTTGCAACTTGCTCAAAGGGGGTAATACCAATGGCTAATATGTCACTAAATAAGAATGTGATGCCGGTGCAGGACCCCAATGTAAGAAACAAAAACTTTGATGAGGTTGCACTTGGTTATACAGATGAACAAGCAATAGATGAGGCAAAGCGTTGCCTTAATTGCAAAAATATGCCTTGCGTTAGCGGCTGCCCCGTGCAGATACATATCCCCGACTTTATCAAAAAAGTGGCAAAGGGTGATTTTGAAGGTGCTTACGACGTGATTTATAAATCAAGCTCGCTCCCGGCTGTTTGCGGCAGAGTTTGTCCTCAGGAAAAACAGTGTGAAAAGGATTGCGTAAGGGGTATCAAAGGTGAACCTGTTGCAATCGGAAGGCTTGAACGCTTTGTTGCGGACTGGCATATGAAAAATGGAAGTGACAAATCAAACTGCGACATCAAGCCAAATGGCAAAAAAATAGCGGTTATAGGGTCAGGACCATCAGGTCTTACCTGTGCAGGGGACCTGGCAAAAATGGGTTACAGCGTCACGATTTATGAGGCGCTGCACGTTGCAGGCGGAGTTTTGGTTTATGGAATACCTGAATTCAGACTCCCTAAGGAAATTGTAAAAAAAGAAATTGATAACTTAAAGAGACTGGGTGTCCAGGTGGTTACCAATGTTGTAATAGGTAAGACCTTAACCGTGGATGAACTTTTTGAAATGGAATTTGATGCGGTATTTATTGGTTCCGGCGCAGGTCTGCCAAGATTTATGAATATTCCCGGTGAAAATTTGAACGGTGTATATTCGGCCAATGAGTTTTTGACAAGGACAAACCTTATGAAAGCCTATAAGGAAAACTCGCAGACACCGATAATGAAGGCTAAAAGGGTTGCTGTGGTTGGCGGCGGAAATGTTGCTATGGATGCGGCAAGATGCGCAAAACGTCTTGGCGCAGAAAAAACTTATATAGTATATAGACGTTCAATGGAGGAAATGCCTGCCCGACTTGAAGAAGTGGAGCACGCAGAGGAAGAGGGAATAATTTTTCTTACACTCAATAATCCAACAGAGATTATTGGCGGAGAAGACAATTTCGTCAAAGGTATAAAGTGTATAAAGATGGAACTTGGGGAGCCGGATGCATCAGGCAGGCGCAGACCTGTTGAGGTTAAGGGGTCAGAGTATGTTTTGGATGTTGATGCAGTTGTTATGGCAATCGGAACATCACCAAATCCGCTTATACGCAGTACAACAGAGGGACTTGAAACCGACCGTCGCGGTTGTATCATTGTGAGAGATGAAAGCGGTCTTACATCGCGTCAGGGTGTTTATGCCGGCGGAGATGCAGTTACGGGAGCCGCAACGGTTATCCTGGCTATGGGAGCAGGTAAGTCTTCGGCAAAAGCAATTGATGAGTATTTAAAAAACAAATAGTTGGTCTTTAAAGATAAGCCCCTTGTAGCACATAAGTGCTGCAGGGGGTTTTATATATTCAAAGGTTATGTTTAGCTTTCATTATGTGTATTTATATCAGGGTGGCATTTTTTTATTTGCATAATATACTATATAAATGGAGGTGCAAGTATGGAAATCTATATTGTTAAATCAGGAGATACCCAAGAGAGTATTGCTCAGCAATATAATATACCAACATTTGTTTTGAAAGCACTTAATAATCTTGATGAAATTTCAAACCTGGTAGTAGGTCAGGCGTTGCTTATCTTAAGACCTTTAAGATACCATACCGTACAGGCAAATGAAACATTGTTCTCAATCGCGCAGAGATATGGAATTGACCTTAACAGAATTTACCGCAACAATCCTAATCTTGGTGGCAGACCCCTTGTATATCCGGGTCAGACGCTGATAATTGAGTTTGAACGTGAACCCAATGGGGCAATAGACGTAAATGGATATGCATATCCATATATTGATAAAAATCTGCTACGGAAAACACTTCCTTACATAAATTATATGACACCGTTTACATATGGAATAACCAACGAGGGAAATCTTGTCCAGCTTGATGACGAGGAACTGATTGATATATCATTAAATTATGGGGTTTTGCCCCTTATGCACTTATCAACATTAACAGAAAGCGGCGGTTTTAGTAATGAACTTGCCAGTTTGGTTCTTAATAATCCTGACATTCAAGAAACTCTGATTGATGAAATAATTGCTAATATGGAGCAAAAAGGCTACCGGGGACTAGACATTGATTTTGAGTTTGTATATCCCGAAGACAGCCTTTTGTATGGAGAATTCGTAGGGAAATTGAGGGCGGCATTAAATCCTCTTGGTTATGAGGTTATTGCTGCCCTTGCACCAAAGACCTCTGATACTCAAAGGGGACTTTTGTATGAGGGACATAATTATCGTGCAATAGGTGACAATGCAGATGCAGTACTGCTTATGACATATGAATGGGGATATACTTACGGGCCGCCTTTAGCTGTTGCGCCAATCAGAAATGTTCGTCAAGTGGTGGATTATGCACTCACAATTATACCGCCTGAAAAGATTTTTTTGGGCATACCCAACTATGGTTATGACTGGACACTTCCTTATGTAAAGGGTGAATCAAGGGCGGATTCCATTTCAAATGTAGAAGCCATACAGATTGCGGCTTCAAACGGTGCGGAAATACAATTTGATGAAGTTTCGCAATCGCCCTGGTTCAGATATACGGATAATCAAGGCAGAGTACATGAAGTATGGTTTGAAGATGTCCGCAGCATACAGCAAAAGTTTAATCTCATAAACGAAAAAGGTTTGCGGGGAGCAGGATATTGGAACTTAATGAGACCATTCCAGCAAAACTGGTCACTCCTTGATTATATGTTTGATGTAGGACAATAAAACCTTTCAAGGGTCTTGACAAATCCTTTGAATATTATTATCCTTAAATTACGATACTAATATAGAAAGGAGTTGTTATTGTATGACACGAATCACCGAAAGTCTAATAGAAAAATACAGAGTTCACCTAATCAATGAAGAAAAGTCAGTTGCGACTATCGAAAAATATATACACGATATATATGTGTTTTCAAAGTGGGTGGGCAATTGCGAGGTAGATAAATCACTTGTTTTAGACTACAAACAACACTTGATTGAGAATTTTGCCCCTGCAAGTGTAAATTCAATTATTTCATCGTTAAACAGTTTTTTTGTGTATAATGAGTGGCATAACCTACGAGTCAGAACTCTCAAAATCCAACGTCAGATTTTTGCCAGTCGTGACAAGGAGATTACTAAAGCGGAGTATGAAAGACTTTTAACTGCTGCAAAAAACAAAGGCAATCAAAAGTTGTATTTGCTTATGCAAACAATTTGTGCCTGCGGAATCAGAATATCAGAACTTAAGTTTATAACGGTTGAAGCTCTTGTAAAGATGCGTGCAAATATAAATCTGAAAGGTAAAATGAGAGTTGTGATAATCCCAGGTTCGCTGTGTAAAGCACTAATGAAATATTCAAAAACTGTTGGGATTTCAAGTGGACCGGTTTTTGTATCAAGGAACGGAAGTCCTCTCGATAGGAGCAATGTATGGAAAGCTATGAAAAAACTTTGTGAAAGTGCTAACGTTGCAAAAGAAAAGGTCTTTCCCCATAATTTAAGACATCTTTTCGCAAGAACCTTTTATTCGGTTCAAAAAGATATTGTGCGTCTAGCGGATATTTTGGGTCATACAAGCATAAACACAACACGGATTTATACTATGGAAACAGGGGAAATCCATCGTGCACAAATTCAAAAGCTGGGTCTGCTACGCTGTTAAGTTTTTGAAAATAAAAAATACCACATAATCTGAATTATGTGGTAGGTGTTTGACTTTTTATAATTTAATTCTTTTAATATTTCACAAATAATAAGTCTGATTTTACTATTTTTTTAAATTCTATTGTGCAATTCTAAAATTTTATATTCATCTAAAAAAACGCACTAATTTCCTAGACCAATGATAAAAAAATATAACATTGGTCTTCTTTTGCTATGTTTTTTTGTTATATTCTAATGAAATTTATAATAATTGTCCACAAAACATTGACAAAAGTTGATTACAATGTTAAAATGACTCAATAAATTTTATGTAAGAACTATATCATTTGCCACATAATTCAGATTATGTGGTAGGTGTTTTTAGTTTTATTATAAATAATCGGTTTGCTAAAAAGGAAGATTTCAAAAATAGAATTCTTTTCATTTCACAAATTTAGATGTGAAGTTTTGGGCTAATTAGTAAGCATAATTATTAAATAACTATCCGTGGGAAAAGGCATTGACCCTATTAAAAAGAACAGTACTAGAGTAGAAAGCAAAAAGAGGAGGGAAAGAGAATTATCTGCACATTCGAAGACGCACACAAAAAAATTAACAAGAAAGAAGGATTTCCGAATGAAGGTAAAAAGAGTATTAGTCTCAATCCTTTGCGTTGCAATGGTATTGGGCACGATGAACTTTAATGTTTTCGCTGAAGATCAAACCTCAGAAGATTTCGGAACTATTACTCCCTGTTATACAGATGCTAATAGTTTCTGGGGTGAGGCTACATCCAATTCCACCGAAAGTTTAGTAGTTGAACTTTACGAGGGTGAAACAAAGATTGCATCTACATCATTGAACGATGTTGGTGGCATAATCAACGGCGATGTATATGTTACATGGAACATCAACTTTGGTGAAAATAATGACGAATACTGGAATGTTGAGTGGGCAGAGGGCTATCCCAAATATGATATGAACCCCACTTTGGTTAAACTGTTCGCCGACGGAGTTGAGGTTGCTGAAAACGATGTTCGTTTCAATGGCCCCGACAATCTTAATAAGATAGTTGCCATTGCAGAGGGATTTACCGGTGGTGTCGTAGCTTACAAAACGCTTGATGAAGCTATTGGTGATTTTAACGGCCGCAAAGTAAATGTTGTACGCGATGTAACCGAGTCTATTGAATCTTTTAACGGCTGTACTTTAACCACAAATGTTGAAGGCGGAGTTACTGTTACAAGTACTTATGATGATTGGATTTATGCAAATGATTTCAATATCGGCAGTGGCGTTACTGTTAAGGCCGGCAACCTCTTCTATGACACAGATGGTGTAAACACGATTGAGGGTACTTTGGAAGTAGCTGAAACTTTCTATCACGGCTATGATGCAAAGACCACGGTTGACAATGGTGGAAGAATAGATGTGGATGGCACTACTATTCTGCGTTATAATGAAACTGCAGATGCAGGTCTATACATCTACGGTGACGATGATGATTCAACTATAGAATTTGATTGCGATTACTATATTGGCGCATATTCCGGCACATTCTATGCAGAAGATGCAAATATCCAAACCGGGTATTTCTTGCTTAAGAATTCTTATGACGACGATAATTACGCAAACGTAGGTCTCACTCTCGACAATTCCTCTATTAAGGTTGTTGGAACAACAGATACACAGGACAGCTTTATTATTGATGACAAAGCATCTGTTACGCTGAAGAATGGCTCTGTTATCGAGGATGTTCGCGATTTCAGTATTTTTGCAGGTGCAGATTTAACTCTTAATATTGATGGTAGCAGTTCTATCAAGGCAACAAACGTTTCTGTTGCAGAGGGTCTTCCTTTTGAAACAGTAGATAACGGTGACGAAACTTTGGGAATTAAAAAAGTTCTTATAGGTCAAGGTACAGCAGCAGACCCATATCAAATCAATAATATTGATGATTTGAAGTTATTCAGAGATAAGGTTGATGAACAGGCATCTGACGGAGCCAGCCAGTTTACAGGAAAATATATTAAACTTAACGCTGATATTGACCTTGATGAAGATGGCGATGGTATTGGCGAGAATTGGAACCCTATTGGCAGTATGGCAGGTGACCACGGTTCATTCAAGGGTGTGTTTGACGGTAACGGTCATACGATTTCTAACCTCAACGTACAGACAACAGGGAATGGGCTCGGTTTCTTTGCTTACACAACAGGCAATGCCGAAATCAAAAATCTTACTTTTAATAATGTTACAGTAAAATCTACAAATAACAGCAATTATGTTGGTGGTGTGGTAGGTAATGCTTTTGCAAGCACAAAGATTACCAATGTTCATATAACCGGCAAGATTGATATCTCAGGACGCGGTTACATTGGCGGAATTGTTGGCCATGGCTATGTTGTGATAGACAACAGTTCTGTAAAAGCTGAAGGCACAATCAATTCTACCTTTTGGTGTGCAGGCGGTATGGTTGGATATGCAGGCGAAGGTACAACCAATGTTAAAAACTCCATAGTTGAGGGAACAGGAAACGGCCTTGTAATAAGGTCTGCCGCAGGGGGTCTTGGTTCGATTGTAGGTATGGCTGAAGACAACAATGGTACACAACCCATTGCAGGTAGCAACCTTGTGGCAAAGAATATTCTAATCCAGACATATATTGGTGCGTACGGAAATTCCTATGCAGAATATGCTTTGGGATATGTTTATGGCGGTAACCCTACAAGCATCTTGACCAATATTACTATTGAGAATATCACCTTCGATGCACAGGGTAATTCCAATCCTCCTGTTAGTGATATAGCTGCATCCGTTGATGGTTTATGTTACACATCATTAGAAAATGCTCTTGATAGAGCAAAAGAAATGACAGGACCTGTTGAAATTAACCTTTTAGGCAATACAATTACACCTACAAAAGCTATAGTAATAGAAAATGATGAGAATTTTATAATCAAGGACGGTACAATTGATCTCACAAATATAGATGCAACAGCAAGTGGTTTTGTTGATGAAGCAGGGATATATGCTGTGCCGTTCACAGTAATGGGTAAACTTACTCTTGATAATGCAAAGATTGTAGGTAGAAATGTGATTGCAAACCAGGGAATTGTTGTGATCGGGTCTGCTGGTGAATTGACACTGGTTAACGCCGCTGAAATTAACCTTACAGATGTTGACGCAACAGCTGTTATATACGGTGATGGGGCTAATCCTAAACTTACAATGGAAGTAGGTACAAAGCTTGTTTATGACGGAGACAATAACGGCACAGAAACGCGAGGTATTCTTTCAGTAGAGTTTGATATAGAAGAATCGACAATTGTACTTAAAAATCTAGATGATAATGCACTTAGAAACGTAGCAGGAAACATCGTAAATTCTACAATTATCATTGATGGTGTTGAGTATGGTATCAAAAATACAGTCGAATGCGATAAGCTCACTGTTGCAGGGTCTAAAATCACAGTAATAAACGCACAAAACTCAACTGACAATGCAGGTATATATCTTACCGGACGTGAAAAACTTGCAGATACAAATTCAGTAATTGATTCTATAATTTATATTGAAGGCGGTGCAGTTTACAACACACTTACATTTGAAACAAATGGCGGTAATTTGATTCCTTCGGTTACGGACAAAGAGGTAAATAGTGTTGTTGATTTGTCGGCATACAGACCTGAAAAAACGGGTTATACATTTGCAGGTTGGTACAGCGATGCAGGTTTAACACAAAGTATATCGTCGGTCATTCTCGATGATGCAAAAACCGTTTATGCAAAATGGAATGCAAATGTAACGTACGGTGGAGGTTCGGGCGTTACAAATTATACTATTACATTCAATACAAACGGTGGTTCTGCGATAAGCAAGGTTGTAAAAAATAAAAATGACATTGTTGATTTAGCAAATTACGTTTCTGAAAAAGAAGGTTACAACTTTGAGGGTTGGTATATCGACAAGGAACTCAGTCACAAGATAACAAGTATAAAATTGATAAAAAATATAACAATTTATGCTAAGTGGGTTGAAGATATAAGTGATAGGATACAAATGCTTACAGATAAACACTGTGCGTACATTTTTGGACGTGACGGAGGATATATTTATCCTAATGCAGAAACAACAAGAGCCGAAGTGGCAACAATTTTCTTCCGTCTTTTGACCGAGGAAGTAAGAAAAGAAAGTTTGACAAAGGAAAATGAATTCGGTGATGTAGCGGCTGATGAGTGGTATAACACCGCAATCTCAACACTTACACAGCTTGAAATTCTGAACGGCAGAACGGAAAAAGCTTTTGAACCTGATGCGTTTATTACCAGAGCAGAGTTTACTACTATTGCGGCAAGATTTTCAAACGGTGTTTACAAGGGAGAAAGCTTCTTTAAGGATATTGACGGCCATTGGGCAAAAGAATATATAAATACAGCTGCAAATCTTGGATGGATTATTGGTGAAAACGGAAGTTTTCGTCCTGATGATAACATTACAAGAGCAGAGGTTATGACACTTGTTAACCGTGTGCTTAATCGTGTGCCTGAAAGCAAAGAAGATTTGCTTGACGGTATGATAACCTGGAAAGACAACAGTGACGAGAATGCTTGGTACTATCTTGCGGTGCAAGAAGCTACCAATAGTCATAATTATGAAATTAAGGCTGATGGTGTTTGCGAGAAATGGATAAAGTTAACAGACAGTCCTGACTGGACAAAGTTTGAGAAATAGTAA
Organism: Clostridia bacterium; assembly: GCA_017546165.1. GTDB lineage: Bacteria > Bacillota > Clostridia > Monoglobales > Monoglobaceae > SIG440. The sequence continues at coordinate 36,643 of JAFYXL010000025.1, read as the reverse complement.
AACTTAATTAGGTACAAACTTTACACTAAATTTGTGTAAAGAATGTATAAAACACCCCCGTGGGAGTTGCGGCATTATTTTCCGCAACTCCCGGACAAAATAAGGAAGTGACTTCAATGTGTAAAAACAATTTGTGTATGAGATGTAAGACTGGAAGAAAGGCATTTGAACTAGACAGCCGTGCACCTTTTTGTCCTTATATAGAAATGTATAAAAATGACAAATGTGCTATGTATATATATGACGAAACAGTAGTGGTTCCGCAAACTGTAAGGAAAACTAAAGAGAAGCGCTTCCTTATGGGGAAAATTAATGAGAAATAATGTTTAAGCATATATAAAAAACCCCCAACTCTCGGTTTGCGAGAGTTGGGGGTTAAATTTTCTTTAAATTTCCTGAGCTTTCTTTTTGTAGATCTCGTATCTTTCGATAAGGTCTTTTTCAGCCTTGTCAAAGAGCTGTACTGCAACCTCAGGGAATGCTTTCTTAAGCATAAGATAACGGTTTTCGCCCTCTAAGAATTCCTTAATTGTGCCTGTTGGCTCTTTTGAATCAAGGATGAATGGGTTCTTGCCTTCCGCTTTCAGAAGCGGATTGTATCTCCAGAGATGCCAATAACCTGTCTGAACAGCTTTCTTTTCCTCTGCAATAGTGTTTGCCATACCTGTCTTGATACCATGGTTGATACAAGGCGCATATGCAATGATAAGTGATGGACCAGGATAGCTTTCTGCCTCTTTGATAGCCTTGAGTGCCTGATTCATATCAGCACCAAGAGCAATCTGAGCTACATAAACGTATCCATAAGTTGTACCAATCATACCAAGGTCTTTCTTCTTTGTCTTCATACCTGAAGCTGCGAATTTAGCAACAGCAGCTGTAGGTGTAGCCTTAGATGCCTGGCCGCCTGTATTCGAGTAAACCTCTGTATCAACAACAAATATATTGATGTCTTCGCCTGATGCGATAACGTGGTCAAGACCGCCATAACCGATATCGTAAGCCCAACCGTCACCGCCGAATACCCACTGTGATCTCTTAATGAGGAAGTCGGTACGATCAGCGATTTCCTTAATTGCAGGATTTGTCATATCAGCATCTTTGATGAGTGCAGTGATTTCTTTTGCAGCCTTCTTTGATGCATCAGCGTTATCCTTACCTTCAATCCAAGCCTTGAATGCGTTAGCGAGTTCAGGCTTAACTGTATCCATAACTGAATTCATTCTTGAAACCAATGTGTTTCTGATTTTCTTGTTAGCGAGAACCATACCAAGACCAAATTCAGCATTGTCTTCGAACAATGAGTTAGCCCAAGCCGGACCTTTGCCTTCAGCGTTCTTGCAGTAAGGCATTGAAGGAGCACTGCCACCCCAGATTGATGTACAACCTGTAGCATTTGCAACCATCATTCTGTCACCGAAGAGCTGAGTGATAAGCTTGATGTAAGGTGTTTCACCACAACCTGCACAAGCGCCTGAGAATTCAAGCATAGGCACGGCGAACTGTGAGTTCTTTGTGCTCTTTGTGATATCGATTTCATCCTGTTTTGAAGAAACAGTCATAGCGAAATCCCAGTTAGGAGCTTCACATTCAACTTCTGCGATTGGCATCATTGTAAGTGCTTTTTCCTTAGCAGGACAAACCTGAGCACAAACACCACAACCAAGACAGTCAAGAGGTGATACCTGAATTCTGTACTCCATACCGGCAAAACCGGTAGCAGCCTTTGTTTCAAAAGTTGCAGGTTTCTTTGCAGCTTCGTCAACATTAAGCAGAACAGGACGGATAGCAGCGTGAGGACAAACAAGTGAACACTGGTTACACTGGATACATTTGCTGATATCCCAAGAAGGAACGTTTACAGCAACACCGCGTTTTTCGTATCTTGAAGTGCCTGTTTCAAAAGTACCGTCTTCAATGCCTGCAAAAGTGCTTACAGGGAGTTTGTTACCTGCCTGGGCATTTACAGGCTGAACGATGTTCTTGATGAAGTCAGGAACGTTGTTTTCCTTAACATTCTTGTCAACAGCATCTTTCCAGGAAGCAGGAACATCGATCTTAACGAGAGCTTCGATAGCACCGTCAACTGCATCGCAGTTCATCTTAACGATTTCGTCACCCTTCTTGCCGTATGTCTTTTTGATAGCGTTCTTGATGAGCTCAACAGCTTTATCAAAGTCGATTACGTTAGCGAGTTTAAAGAAAGCACTCTGTGTAACCATGTTGATTCGATTTGGACCAAGACCAACCTTGACAGCAACATCTACAGCATTGATTGTATAGAATTCAATTTCGTTTTCTGCAAGATATTTTTTAACGTTTGCAGGGAGGTGTTCTTCAAGTTCTTCAGGTGTCCATACGCAATTGAGGAGGAATGTACCGCCCTTTTTCAGACCTTCAAGTACATCGTACTGTGTAAGATATGCAGGCTTATGACAAGCAATGTAATCAGCTTCGTCAAGAAGATATGTTGACTTGATTGGCTTTTTACCAAAGCGGAGGTGAGACATTGTAACACCGCCTGACTTCTTTGAGTCATAGTCAAAGTATGCCTGAGCGTAAAGGTCTGTGTTGTCACCGATAATCTTAATAGCGTCTTTGTTAGCGCCGACAGTACCGTCTGAGCCAAAGCCCCAGAACTTACAACGTGTTGTTCCCTCAGGAGCTGCATTGATTTTTTCAGGAAGCTCAAGTGAGAGATTGGTAACGTCATCAACGATACCGATAGTAAAGTTGTTCTTGGGAGTGTCTGAATCAAGATTGTTGAATACAGCCATAATCTGTGTAGGTGTTGTGTCTTTTGAACCAAGACCATAACGACCGCCCACAATTTTTGGAGCATTCTCCTTGCCGTAGAAGAGGTTGCAAACGTCAAGATAGAGAGGTTCGCCAAGTGAACCTGGTTCCTTTGTTCTGTCGAGAACAGCAATCTTTTCAACGGTTTTGGGAATTACATCAAAGAAGTATTTAGCAGAGAAAGGTCTGTAAAGGTGAACTTTAACAACACCAACTTTGCCGCCACGTGCATTGATGTAATCAACAGTTTCTTCAATAGCTTCACACGCACTGCCCATAGCTACGATAACCTTTGTTGCATCAGGTGCACCGTAGTAGTTAAATGGCTTATATTCTCTGCCTGTGATTTTTGTGATTTCTTTCATATAGTCTGCAACAATATCAGGAATTGCTTCGTAGAATTTGTTGGCAGCTTCTCTGCCCTGGAAGTAGATATCAGCATTTTGAGCTGTACCGCGAAGAACAGGATGCTCAGGGTTGAGTGCGTTATCCTTGAATGCTTTGAGTGCATCCCAGTCAAGAAGTCCTTTAAGATCTTCGTAATCCATAACTTCGACTTTCTGGATTTCGTGTGAAGTTCTGAAACCATCAAAGAAGTGGAGGAAAGGAACTCTACCCTTGATTGAAGCAAGATGAGCTACTCCGGCAAGATCCATTGTTTCCTGCACACTGCCTGAAGCGAGCATCGCAAAGCCTGTCTGACGACAAGCCATAACGTCCTGATGGTCACCAAAGATATTGAGAGCGTGCGCAGCAAGTGCGCGGGCACTTACGTGGAAAACTGTAGGGAGAAGTTCTCCGGCAATTTTATACATATTTGGAATCATAAGAAGAAGACCCTGTGATGCTGTAAAAGTTGTTGTAAGAGCACCTGCCTGGAGCGAACCGTGTACTGCACCCGCAGCACCGGCTTCAGACTGCATCTCTACAACGTCAACGGTTTCGCCGAAGATGTTCTTTAGACCATCTGCACTCCACTGGTCAACATTTTCGGCCATATTTGAAGATGGAGTGATAGGATAGATAGCAGCAACTTCTGTAAATGCATAGGCGCAATGTGCAGCAGCACTGTTGCCATCCATTGTTTTCATTTTTTTAGCCATATAAAAGCCTCCTTAAATATGTGAATTTTATTAATTTCAATATTTTCAGGCATAAATTAATCACCTGATTTACAGTATAACATATATACAATATAAATTCAAATATTTTTTCCAAAAAAAATGAAAAAAAATTAAAAAAATTATGAAAATATTACAAAATAATCGAAAAATTGCTTTATTTGTAACGGATAAAAAATATTAGGAAAAAATTTTTTACAACATAAAAAAGCCTTCTCCGTATCGGAAAAGGCTTTTTAAAAATCTAGGGTTTATTTACCAGTCATTTTTGCAACTTCTGCTGCAAAATCGTCAACTCTCTTTTCGAGACCTTCGCCTTTTTCAAGACGTGCAAACTTAACGATTTCAATGTCAGTGCCGATTTCGTTTGCAACGTTCTTGAGGAACTTAGCAACTGACAAATCACCATCTTTTACGTAAGGCTGTTCAATAAGGCAAACTTCCTTAAAGAACTTCTGGATACGACCAGCAACCATTTTGTCAACGATTTGTGCGGGCTTACCTTCATTAAGAGCCTGAGCCTTGAGAATTTCCTTTTCTTTTTCCAAAACGTCTGCAGGAACTTCATCGCTTTTTACGTAACGAGGCATAACTGCTGCAATCTGCATAGCAATATCTTTTGCTGCTGCCTTGAAAGCAGGTTCGTTTGCCTTTGATTCATCACCAAGCTTGAAGTTAACAAGAACACCTATTCTGCCGCCGCCGTGAATATAAGCTTCGTTAACGCCTTCAAAACGTTCGAAACGACGGAGGTTCATGTTTTCACCAATTGTAGCGATCTTTTCTGTCAAAGCATCGCCAACAGTCTGTGTTGCGTTAAACTGAGCAGCCTTGAGTGCTTCAACATCAGCAGGGTTTGTCTTTGCGATGCATTCAGCAACATCCATAACAAAGTTCTGGAAGTCTGCGTTCTTTGCAACAAAGTCTGTTTCAGTGTTGATTTCTACAACAACACCAACATTACCAAATACAGCTGAGGTAACAAGACCTTCTGCTGCAATTCTGCCGGCTTTTTTAGCTGCTGTTGCGAGACCTTTTTCTCTTAAAAATTCAACGGCTTTGTCCATATCGCCGTTTGTCTCGGTGAGAGCCTTTTTGCAGTCCATCATACCGCAGTTTGTCATCTCTCTGAGATTTTTAACATCTTGTGCAGTAAATGCCATTTTTTTCACTCGCTTTCTAAAATTTCGATTAGTTTAGATTATTCTTCAATCATATCCAAAGAAACTTCTTCAGCTTCCTCGGTGCTTTCAACAGTAATCTGTTCGCCTTGCTTGCCTTCGATGATTGCGTTACCGATTGTTGAAACAATAAGTTTAACGGCACGGATAGCATCGTCATTACCCGGGATTGGGTAATCAGCTTCTTCAGGATCGCAGTTTGTATCAACGATAGCAATTACAGGAATACCAAGCTTGTGTGCTTCTGCAATAGCATTTCTTTCTTTTCTTGGGTCAACAACAAACATAGCGGCAGGAATATCTTTCATTTCTTTGATACCGCCGAGGTACTTTTCCAAACGCTCTTCTTCAAGGTTGAGCTTCAAAACTTCTTTTTTAGGAAGAAGTTCCATTGTACCGTCTTCGTTCATCTTCTTAAGCTGATAAAGTCTGTCAATTCTTCTCTTGATTGTCTTGAAGTTTGTGAGCATACCGCCGAGCCATCTTGCGTTTACGTAGTACATACCGGTCTTTTCAGCTTCCTCACGGATAGCGTCCTGAGCCTGCTTCTTTGTACCAACAAAGAGAACTGTACCACCGTCTGCAACGATGTCACGTACGAAATAGTAAGCTTCTTCGATCTTCTTTGCAGTCTTCTGCAAATCAATGATGTAGATACCATTTCTTTCTGTAAAAATGTACTCCGCCATTTTAGGATTCCAACGGCGTGTCTGGTGTCCGAAGTGAACACCTGCTTCAAGCAACTGCTTCATTTGAATAACTCCCATGATTTTACACCTCCAAAAGTTTACACCTCCATCATAGTCACTTTGCAAGGGAACTGTCATGGGTAATCTAGCACCGCCCCGGCAATCGTATGATGTGCGTATTTTTATATGTGTTAAATGTGCATAATTCCACACTTAACCAAAACATTATAGCACGCAAAAAATGGTTTGTCAACACTATAGATAGAAAAAAATCGTTAATTTTTGAGATTTGTCAACCTTGACATAGCTTTTAGAATATGTTATTCTAGATATACATTAAATGATGTAAGAATGAGGTGTTAATTTTGAGTAAGGTTTTAGCGATTGACTTTGGTGCATCAAGCGGAAGAGCAATTTTGGGCTCGTTTGATGGTAAAAAGATTGAACTTACAGAGGTCCACAGATTTTCCAATGATCCTAATTTTGAAAACGGCGAGCTTCGTTGGAATGCAGAAAAGTTATTTAATGAAATTAAAACCGGTATTAAAAAAGCAAAGGAAGTTTCAGATTTTGACAGCATCGCCATTGATACTTGGGGTGTTGACTATGGTATAATAGATAAGGATGGCAAGCTTGCTGAAAATCCTTTCAATTATAGAGATACAAGAACAGATAATATTCTCGAAAAGGCATTTTCAATCGTACCGGAAAAAGAACTTTATAATATGACCGGTATTCAGATTATGAACTTCAATACAGTTTTTCAGCTGTTGACGGTTGAGGATAAGAGCAATATTGATAAGATTTTGCTTATGCCTGACCTTTTCAATTATATGCTTACAGGCAAAAAATACTGTGAAGCCACAAACTGTTCAACCACACAGATGTTTGACCAGAAAACACACGACTGGAATTGGGAAGTTATTGATAAATTCGGTTATCCTAGAAGTATATTCCCTGAAGTAATTAAGGCCGGCACTGTTGTAGGAATGATGAAGGAAGACCTTGCCAAAGAGCTTGGTGTTACTCCAAAGGAGATTATTGCAATTGCATCCCACGATACAGCAAGTGCTGTTGCTGCGGTTCCTTCAAAGGATGAGGACTTCATATTTATTTCTTGTGGAACCTGGTCACTTTTTGGTACAGTTACAGATACGCCTGTGATTTCAGAAAAATCAAACAAGTATAATATTACAAATGAGTTTGGTTTTGCGGATAAAATAAGATTTTTAAGAAATATAATCGGCCTTTGGCTTATTCAGGAAACCAAGCGTCAGTATGCAAGAGAAGGAAAGAACTACAGCTACGCTGATATGGAAGAAATGGCACTCAAGGCAGAGCCATTTAAATACTTCATTGATCCTGATGACCAGGTATTTGTAACTCCCGGTGATATGCCCGGCAGAATTCGCGAATATTGCGAGAAGACCGGCCAGGGTACACCACAGAGTGATGGTGAGATTGTAAGATGTATTTATGAGAGCATTGCTCTTAAGTATAGAAAAGCATTTACGATGATAGCAGATTGTACCGGCAAGGAATATGGTTCAATACATATGGTTGGCGGCGGAACAAAAGATAAGCTCCTTTGTCAGATGACTGCAAATTCAACAGGGGCAAAGGTGATTGCCGGTCCTATTGAGGCAACTGCTCTTGGCAACATTGCAGTTCAACTTTATGCAAAGGGTGAAATCAGCGATATAACAGAGGTTATTATGAATTCATCTGAAATAAAGGAATATACACCTTGTGATGAGGCCGCTTGGAATGAAGCCTATAAGAGATTTGAAAAGTTGTTATAATAATATCGGGCGCTTGCGGAAAATGCGGGCGCCCTTTAAAATTAAAGTAAAAGGTGAAGGAAAAATGAAAATAAGTTTTAAGGATTGTCTGAAAGTAGGTTCTGCGATTTTTCTCCTGTATTTGTGTATTAATTACTGGAAGAATGTGGCGAGTATTCTATCAATGATAATCGGTGCAGCATCGCCACTTGTATGCGGCGGAGTCATTGCATATTTTATTAATATACTGATGTCTTTCTATGAAAAATTCTATTTTACCAAAAGGACCAATGTGGTAGTAGTAAAAACAAGGCGACCGGTATGTATGATTCTGGCATTTCTTACAGTACTTGCAATGGTTTCACTTGTTGCAAGGATAGTTGTTCCGCAGCTTATTTTGTGCGTACAGTTGCTTTTCAAGGAGTTGCCTGCAGCACTTATGTATCTTGCAGCTAAGGCCGGTGAATTAAACATTATTCCCGATAATATCGCGGACCTTTTAATGCAAATAGATTGGAATTCAAGAATAGGCGAAATTGTTGGAGTGCTGACATCCGGGGTGGGCAATGTAATGAATGTTGCGGTAAAGGCGATTTCTACAGTGTTTTCAGGCATTGTGACGAGTTTGCTCAGCGTAATTTTTGCTTTTTATCTGCTTTCATCCAAGGATAAGCTCAAGAGTCAAAGTGTAAGAGCCTTAAGACACTACTTAAGGCCGAAGTGGTGCGAAAAAGGGTTTTATGTGTTAAAAACGTTAGATAACTGCTTCCATCGATATATTGTTGGACAGTGTACCGAGGCTGTGGTTCTGGGCATTCTTTGCACATTGGGAATGTGGATTTTGCGACTTCCTTATGCCCCAATGATTGGCGCTCTTGTAGCATTTACAGCACTTATTCCCATAGCAGGTTCTTATATAGGTGCTGCTGTTGGCGCACTTATGATACTCACAGTGTCACCTGTTAAATCCTTAGTATTTATTATATTCCTGATAATTCTCCAACAAATAGAGGGAAACCTTATATACCCCAAAGTAGTAGGAAGGTCAATAGGTTTGCCGGGAATATGGGTGCTTGCTGCTGTCACAATCGGCGGTGGAATATTCGGTGTTTTAGGTATGCTTTTGGGAGTTCCGGTGGCAGCTGCAATTTATCGCATTATCAGAGATGATTTAAACGGAGAAAGTCCATTGGGATTTAATTAACTTAAACTTTAAAAACCGTCTTGACAAAAGATTATTTTAGATGGTATAATAATACAGTTCACGCAAAGAAAATGTGTAAGTAGCAAGTATAGTGCACCAAAAGAGAGTGACCGTCAAAGGCTGGGAGCGGTTGCGGTAAGGATGCTTGTGAATTTCAGCATTGGAGCGTTCTGCGAAAATCAAATGAGCTAAGCAGAGTGTTGCACGCACGACAAATGTGCCGAAAGTGCAGAATATATTTCTGAATTTGGGTGGTACCGCGGGTAAATTATACTCGTCCCTGAGAAATCTTGGGGACGAGTTTTTCATTTTATATAAAGGAAGGAAAATTTAAAATGGCAGAACAAACAATTAGGCTAAAAGAAGAGCTTGAATCAAAACTTCGTTTAGCTAAAGATGTTCAGGAACTTGAACAGATAAGGGTTGAATTTCTGGGCAAAAACGGTCTGATCACAGGCCTTTTAAAGGGTATGAAGGACCTGTCAATTGAAGAGAAGAAGACCTTTGGACAGGAGGTTAATGTGCTTAAAACTGAAGCGGCGGAATTGATTGCCGACAAAGGTGAAGAACTTAAAAATGCTGAAATTATGGCTGAGATAAATGCTATGCCTGATTTTGATATCTCAATGCCGGGAACTTTGGACAGAGGTTCATATCATCCAATCACTTTGGTTCAGCGCCAGTGTGAAAAGATTTTCAAATCAATGGGCTTTACAGTTGAGGACTACAGTGAGGTAGTTACTGATTATGAATGTTTTGAATCATTGAATATTCCAAAACATCACCCTGCCCGTGATATGCAAGATACCTATTATCTGGAAAATGGTCAGCTCCTTAAATCACAGACATCTGCTGCGCAGAATGCAATTTATAAAAAATATAAGGATGCACTTGTAAATGATGGTGTTCCCATTAAGGCGATTTTCCCCGGAAGATGTTTCAGAAACGAAGCAACGGATGCTTGTCACGAAAATACATTTTTTCAGATGGAAGGCGTGATGGTTGACAAAAACATTTCCATTTCAAATCTTATCTTCTTTATGAAGACAATGCTTTCGGAAGTATTTCAAAAAGATATCAGGGTTCGTCTTCGTCCGGGCTTTTTCCCATTTGTGGAACCGGGATTTGAACTTGACATAAGCTGCCTTATTTGTGGCGGCGAGGGTTGTCCGTCTTGTAAACATAGCGGTTGGTTGGAACTTTGCCCCTGTGGTATGATTCACCCTGAGGTGCTGAAAGCCGGCGGAATTGACCCTGAAGAATATACAGGATTTGCGTTTGGTCTTGGTCTTACGCGTCTTGCTATGATGAAGTATGGCGTTAAAGACATTCGTGATTTAAACAGTGGCAGTCTTAAGAGTTTGTCACAGTTTACCGATGATGAGTAGGAAAGGGAAAGGAGCGAGAAAATTATGTTTTTATCAATGAATTGGATTTCAGACTTTGTTGATTTAACGGGTCTTGACAAAATGGAACTTATCAGCCGTTTTTCACTTTCCACAGCAGAGGTTGAAAACGAGATTTTCAATAAGGGCAGTGAAATTTCAGGCATTGTAGTTGCAGAAATCAAGGAGATTGCAGATCATCCGGAGTCGAAAAAACTTCATCTTTTAAAGGTTGATGCAGGTGATGGCAAACTTACAGACGTGGTTTGTGGTGCACCAAATGTAAGAGTAGGTATGAAGACTGCCTTTGCAAAGGTAGGTGCAAAAATCGGCGAGATTGATATCACACCAAGAGATTTGGCCGGCTTTACATCATATGGTATGTGCTGCAGCGAAAAAGAAATTGGTATTTCTGATGACAACGCAGGCATTATGGATATTTGCGAGGATGTTGCACCTGGTACGGATATTAAAGACCTTTATGAAATTGACGATATTATTTTTGAAGTTGATAACAAGTCTCTTACAAACCGTCCTGACCTTTGGGGACATTATGGTATTGCCCGTGAATTTGCAGCACTTGCAGGTAGAGAGTTAAAGCCACTTGAGTGTGTAAATCTTGAAGCTTTTGAAAATCTTCCCAAACTTGATATGAAGATTGAGGATGAGCTTTGCCAGAGATATTCCTGTATTCAGGTTGAAAATATAACAAAAACCGTGAGCCCTGTTAATATGCGCATCCGTCTTTTCTATTGCGGAATGAGAGGTATTAACCTCCTTGCTGACCTTACAAATTACCTGATGCTTGAGATGGGTCAGCCTATGCACGCATTTGATTCACGAAAAGTTGAATGTCTCAGAATAAAGAAATTTGATAAGCCTTTTACCTTCAAGACTCTTGATGGTGTTGACAGAAACATTGACGAAAACACTCTTATGATTTGCAATAATAACGAACCGGTTGCAATTGCGGGTATTATGGGTGGTTTGGATTCAGAAATAGTTGAAGATACAACAAAGCTTACTCTTGAATCTGCAACATTTGACGCAGTGTCAATCAGAAAATCAACAGTTCGTCTGGCACACCGAACAGATGCATCAATGCGATATGAAAAATGCCTTGACCCTGAAATGACAGTTACAGCTATTGGTAGATTTTTAAAACTCCTTACCGATATTGACAGCGGAGTAAAGGTTGTATCTGCTCTTACTGATGAGTACGCTTTTAAGTATGACACAGTAACACTTGATTTTGATAAAAAATTTGTGGACAGATATACAGGTATTGAAATCAGCAACGATACAATTGTAAAAACTCTCAAATCACTTGGTTTTGAGGTAGAACTGAAGGGTGACGATTTTAAAGTTATCGTTCCAAGCTGGAGAGCTACAAAGGACGTAACAATCAAAGCTGATATTATTGAGGAAATTACCAGAATTTACGGGTATGACAACTTTGATGTTCATACAGCTCTTGCGCCCCTTTATCCTGTTCGCGCAGATGAAGAAAAAACAGTGGAGGACAGACTAAAAGATATTTTGGTTAAGAGATATTCACTACACGAACTTCATTCATATGTTTGGGCATATTATGATGAGTATAAAGCTCTTGGCATTGAGATTGAGGATAATATAAAGCTTATAAATGCAACAAACCCTAATATTGAAACTATCCGTAAGTCTATCATACCTACACAGCTTTGTCAGGTTAAATATAACACAGGTTATAGTGCAAACTTTGGAGTGTTTGAGGTAGGCAGAGTCGTAAATGGAGTAAATGCGGAAGGACTTTGTGATGAGCATAAAAAGCTTGCGATTACATTATTCTCAAAGACAAAGTCGGTTGAACAGCTTTACTTTGAACTTCGTGATATTTTGGCAGTTGCGACTGAAGATATCAGACATCAGGAGTTGAGCTTTGAAAGAATAGAAGCAACAAAGTCTTATCAACATCTTAAGAATTTAAACAAGATTTTCTGTGGTGGAAAAGAGATTGGTGAAATTGGTGTTGTTCATCCTGTGGTTTCAAAGAAGATAGATAAAAAGGCAGTTATTGTATATGCGGAAATTGATGTAGCAGATTTTGCTGAAATCAAAAATGCAAGTATTTCATATGTTGAGCCTTCACGTTATCCGGAAATGGAAATTGATTTGTCATTTGTGTCAGATAAGTTTGCGCCCATTGGCGAGGCAATCAAGTCTGAGAACTGCGATCTTATCAAAAGTATATCTGTTGTTGATACTTACACAGATGAACACGGAAAGTCCATTACAGTAAGAATTGTATTCTCTCATCCTGAAAGGACTCTCACCAAAGAAGAAACAATGGCAGTTGTTGATTCAATTACAATGAAACTTGAAAATAGTGGAATACAGATGAAAAAGTAAAATATAAAAATAACCCGAGAGTTTTTCTCTCGGGTTATTTTTATAAATTTAATTAATTATTCAACAACAGTCTCAGTGGCTTCAATTGTTTCAACAGGTTTCAAAGCCTTATAAAAGTTTGTATATGTAGCTGACATATAAGGAACAACCCAAATACTTGCGATACCAAACGTAATGAAGCAAAGCAGACTCCAACCAATGAATGAAAGACCCAATACAAAAAGATCCATCTTTTTGCCGTCCATCATAGCTTTGGATTTGTTAATTGCTTCAAGGGCGCTCATACCTTTGTTCTCAGCCAGTATATACATAGCCATTGAATATGAAAAACTCTTTATGATTCCGGGAACAATAAAAAGTAGTGACCAAAGGGTTGTAAAAAGATTTACAAAAAAGGTTACCTTAAATGCGCTCCAAAAATCATAGAAGCCTTCAAAGGCATCACCTGCAACTGGCGTTTTGCCGTCAGCCACTTTTAAGTAAACTAATACTATGCTAAGTGAGAATGCAGGGGTTATAAAGATAGAAGAGATAATACCGCCAATGAATGGGATAAAGCCCAAAATCATACCGGCAATAAAGGAAATGCCTACCACAATAATTGAAATTATAAATAAGATCCCAATTTTGCCTTTAATTTGTTCTTTTGCGGCTGTTTTAAGTGAAATTCTGTCCATAAGAACACCTCTTTCTAAAAAAATTACATATTTTGATATGTATTACAGGTTGATTTTATCATAAAACCAATAATCTGTCAATTAATTGTAGATGTTTTGAAAACCATAGTATTATAAAACAAGAGCAGTCCTCTTTGATTAGAGAACCGCTCTTCTTTTGTTTAACCCATATAAATAGGGAAGGATTTTTGATTATTTACGGTTTGATTTTGCTTTAACACCAGTATCTTTCCAGATTGCCCACACTGTACCTGCAACACAGATTGATGAATAGGTACCAACAAAAATACCAATGATAATAGGAAGTGCAAACACTTTGATTGAAGTAACACCCAGCAGATAAACCATACCAATTGTAAGAAGTGTTGTAATTGTTGCGTTGATTGAACGCATAAGAGTTTGGTTTATACTTGTATTTGCAATTTCGCCGTAGGTTTGTTTCTTTGCGTGGCGTGTGTTTTCGCGGATACGGTCAAACACAACGATTGTAGCATTGATTGAATAACCAAGTACAGTGAGGACCGCTGCTATAAAGTTTGTATCAACAGCAAGTCTTGTGATTGAGTAGATACCGCAAAGAATAAGCACGTCGTGGAAAAGACAGAATACAGCGCACACACCTGAAACAAATTCAAATCTGAAGGTTACATAAATGAGAATTGCGAGAGCTGTGAAAATGGACATCCATATTGCGCTTCTTGCAAGTTCCTTACCTGTTGAAGGTGAAACTACGTCTTTGTTCTTAAGTTCTACGTTTGTGTACTTTTCAGTAAGATGTTTGGTGATTGCTTCGATTTTTTCAGCACTGAAAGTAGCTCTTTCTGCATCTGTTTTAAGGTTGTTGTCATAACCAAACTTGATAATTACTTCACCATTGTCTGATTTTTGAACTGAAGAAGCTTTTTTGTTTGCACCAAGAGCTTCAGACACAACAGCCTCAATGTCTTTAACTTCGCAATCAGCTTTAATTTCATAAGTAACAGCCATACCGCCGGCAAAGTCTGTATCAAGGTTAAAGCCCTGGATGAGAAGTGAAGCAGCACTTGCAATTATCAGAATAAGAGAGATTGCAAAGAAAATCTTTTTATTTCCGTTGAAGTTAAACATTAGTTTGCGCCCTCCTCTTTCTTTGATTTTTTCAGACCGTAAAGCCAGAGATTTTTGATATTCATACCAATTGTCTGCTTAAGAAGGAATTTGGTAACAAAAATAGCAGAAATCATACTTACGATAACACCAATAAGGAGAGTTACACCAAAGCCTTTGATTGTACCTGTGCCAAGCCAGATAAGGATAACAGCTGCGATGATTGTTGTGATATTTGAGTCAACAACTGCAGTGAGAGCACGGTTAAAGCCTGAATCTACTGCTGAACGAACTGTTTTTCCTAAATGGAGCTCTTCCTTGATTCTTTCAAAAATAACTACGTTCGCGTCAACCGCCATACCGATTGAAAGTATAATACCCGCAATACCCGGTAGAGTAAGGTTGACGTGGAGGTTTGCAAGGATGATACCAACAATTGCGATATAACCTGCAAGTGCGATGTCTGCAAGGAAACCGGGCAGACGATAGAAGAAGAGCATAAAAAGCATAACGAGGATAAGACCAATAAGACCTGCAATGAGAGAAGTCTTAAGTGCTGTATCACCAAGTGTTGCGCTGATTGCTCGAAGTTCAACCTGTGCAAGTGAGAAAGGAAGTTGTCCTGAACGGATGTTGCCGGCAAGTGCCTTTGCGGATTCAGCATCGAATGAACCTGAGATGATGCAGTCTTCGCTATCAATTCTCTGTGATACACTGGGCGCTGAAATAATCATATTATCCATCATGATTGCGATATAATTGTTGCCGCTTGATGCAAGGGCTGCAACTCTTTCAGTTGCATCGGCAAACTTCTTTGCGCCGTCTGCTGTGAGAGTAAGTGAAACATAGTGTTCACTTGCACCCATTTCGCTGACAGGACCGTACTGAGCAGCAGCGGTTTTTACGTCGTTGCCGTTGATTACTTCATTACCCTCATAATCAACAAATTTCAGCTGTGCAGTAGCGCCAAGGCTTTCTGCCGCTTTTTCAGGGTCAGAAATTGAAGGGATTTCAATTCTTACCTTTTTTGTACCTTGTCTTGTAACGGTAGCTTCTGAATAGCCAAGTCCGTCAAGACGAGTTCTCATCATATTTGCCACAGTATTCATCTGTTCTTCTGACGGGTTAGCTTCTTGTGCTTCAAACACGATTACTGAACCGCCCTTAAGGTCGAGCCCCTGAACAACACCGTCAGGGTCAAGTACACCAGGGAATCTCACTGAATCAGTAAAATCGAGTCCGTACAGTGCAACAAACAGAAGTGCTGCGATTACAGCGATGATAGCTGTAAATTTGATAATACTTCTTGACACTGTTTTTTCCTCCTTGTGTCTTGCCTTGAAAAATCAAGGTTTATTTATATGTGTTTTAATTATTTTACTAAGCTTAAAGTATGCTTTTTGCATACTTATTCATTATACCTATTTTTTGCAAAATAGTCAATAGATTGACGTAAACTTTTTGTTAAATAAAGGATCTATCTGCGACGGGTTCGCTTTGTATTTATTCCTGCAATTCCGCCTACCGCCCCACAGAGAATTCCTATAAGCAAGGCTGTAAGAAAGCTTGCCCCAAGATTTATATTCCCTGAGAATATATTTCCTATGATACAGAGCAAAATTGTGTAGATTATGCCACATCCTGCACCAAAGAAAATACCTTTGCTAAAGAAGTGCCTTCCTGCCATAAATCCTGCAATAAGTGTGCCAAGTGCGGTAACAATATTTGCGAGAATTCGCACAGCTGTGTCGGAGAATGCCCCATATGTGGCAATCAAGGCTCCCACAAAAAGCAGTAGCAGTGAAATTATGTAGGAAATAAAGACCGTTTTCAGCATAAACAGTAAAGCCGAGACAGGATTTGACGTAGCCGCATTCTGACTTGATTTTAACAAAAAAATACCCCCTCTTATAAATTTACTCAAAGTAAATATATGAAAAGGGGAGGGGGTATATTACCTATTAATTTTTTATTCTTCTGTTGTTTCAGCTTCTGAAACTTCACCGGGGATAGGTGTTGGCTTGTTTTCCTCTTCGCCACGCTTTATAAAACGGCTTACAGCAGATCTGTCAACTGTGATGAATGATTTGTTAGTACCAATACCTGATTCAAGAACAAATAAATCGTCTTTGATTCTTACGATTTTGCCGTGAATACCGCCGATTGTTGCTACCTCGTCATTCACTTTGAGGGCAGCGAGCATATTTTTGAGTTCTTTTTCCTTTTTCTTCTGAGGTCTTATAAGTAAGAAATAGAAGACTGCAATCATAATGATAAGCGGAAGCAGTGATGTGAGCATACCGCCTGCACCGGCTTGTGCCTGAGCTGCAGCAGGTTCCGCATAAGCTGTAATAAATAATGAAAACATTTTGTTTACCTCCTAAAATTGAATTACTTTTGTTATTATACCCTTATTTGTATAATATTGCAAGTGAAAGTTTAAAAATTAATAAATTATTCATTATATTCTTTGTGAAAGCCTGCCTGTACTTTCAATACGGAACCGATCAAACCTATCTTCGTCAATAGCTTGTCTGATATCTGCAACCAACTGATTGTAAAAGTATAGATTGTGTATAACTGCAAGGCGTAATACCAGGATTTCATTGGCTTTGAAAAGATGTCTCAAGTATCCTTTTGAAAAGTTACGACAGGTATGACAGTTACAATTTTTATCAAGTGGACTTGAATCCCGTTCATATTTTGCATTGTTAATATTTACGATGCCCTCTGATGTAAAGAGCGTTCCGTGACGAGCGTTTCGACTTGGCATTACGCAGTCAAAAAAGTCAACACCACGCCAAACAGCTTCGATTATATTCTCAGGAGTTCCTACTCCCATAAGGTATCTTGGCTTGTCTTGGGGTGCAAAGGGCTCAACCGCTTCAATTATATCATACATAACTTCTGCCGGCTCACCAACTGCAAGTCCGCCAATTGCATAACCATCCAAATCAAGGTCTGCAATTTGCTTCATATTTTCCATTCGCAAATCCCTGTAGGTGCTGCCTTGGTTGATTGCAAAAAGCATCTGGTGTGGGTTTATTGTAGTTTCAAGTGAGTTAAGTCGTTGCATTTCAGCTTTGCAACGTTTTAGCCAACGCACTGTCATCTCAGAGGATGCTTTTGCATAGTCCTTTTCGCAAGGGTTTTCGACGCACTCATCAAATGCCATTGCAATAGTGGAGGCAAGATTTGACTGTATTTGCATACTTTCTTCAGGTCCCATAAAAATTTTACGTCCATCAATATGGGATGCAAAGTAAACGCCTTCTTCTTTGATTTTGCGAAGTTTTGCCAGTGAAAACACCTGAAATCCACCACTATCAGTAAGGATTGGTCTGTCCCAATTCATAAATTTGTGAAGTCCCCCAAGTGACTTTACCACTTCGTCGCCGGGACGAAGGTGGAGATGGTAGGTGTTTGAAAGCTCAACCTGACATCCGATTTCCTTAAGGTCTGAGGAGTCAAGTCCTCCTTTGATTGCAGCAGCGGTACCAACATTCATAAAAACAGGAGTCTGTATGGTGCCGTGGACAGTATGAAATTCGCCCCTACGGGCATTGCCATCTTTTTTTATAAGTTTAAACATAAAAAATTACCTTTCTTAAAGTATCAACATTGCATCGCCAAAGCTGAAGAAGCGGTACTTTTCATTTATTGCTTCGCTGTATGCTTTCATTATTGAATCTCGGTCATAAAGTGCTGAAATTAGCATAAGAAGGGTGGATTCAGGCAAATGAAAGTTGGTAATGAGAGAATCTACAGTTTTAAATTTATAGCCGGGGTATATAAAAATAGAGGTATCTCCCGAACCTGCAAGCACGGTTCCGTCACTCTCGGAACTACTCTCCAAGGTGCGCACGGAGGTGGTGCCTACACAGATTATTTTGCCTCCATTTTTTCGGGTCTCATTGATGATATCTGCAGTTTCATTTGAAATCTGATAAAACTCAGTGTGCATTTTGTGATCTTCAATCTTATCAACAGACACCGGACGAAATGTTCCAAGACCTACGTGTAGTGTTACAAATGCGGTTTTTACGCCTTTTTGATGAAGTTTTTCTATTAATTCATCAGTGAAGTGCAGCCCCGCAGTGGGTGCAGCGGCTGAACCCTCAATCTTTGAATAAACAGTTTGATAACGGTTTTTATCCTCTAACTTCTCTTTTATATATGGTGGCAGAGGCATCTCCCCCAATGAATCCAAAATCTCTTCCCATATTCCATCAAATTCAAAACGGACAATACGGTTTCCGTCTTCTTTAACTTCAATTACTTCAGCTTTAAGTCTGCCGTCGCCAAAGGTGAATCTACTGCCAACCTTTGCCTTTTTGCCGGGACGGAGTATGAGTTCCCAGGTGTCAATATTGAGCCTTTTTAACAGCAAAAACTCAATTTTTCCACCGCTGCCTTCTTTTGAACCGTAAAGTCTGGCAGGGATAACACGAGTGTTGTTCATTACAAGACAATCGCCCTCTTTTAAGTAGTCAACAATGTCGTAAAAATGTTTGTGATTAATTGTACCCCCCTTGCGGTCAAGTACCATAAGTTTTGATGAGGTTCTGTCCTTAAGCGGTTTTTGCGCAATTAATTCTTGTGGTAAATCGTAATAAAAGTCCTTTATATCCAAATCTCAATCTTACCTTTCGTTGATTTTAATATGCTTTTTCAATATGGGTGCCTGTGTAGTAGTGAGTAAGGATTTCTTCATAATCAAATCCTGCCATTGCCATACCTTTTGCGCCATATTGACTCATACCGACACCGTGACCCCAACCTTCGCCACTGAATACAAATGTATTTGAGTCTCCTGATGTTGTGGTTGAAGTATAGCTGGTTTTAGTATTTCCGTCATAGGCTATGCAGGAGCCTTTCAGAGTAGTTGTAGTATTGTTTCCGCCAAGTACTGAAACGAATGAAAGTGCTACTGAAGATGTTTTATTTCCATTGTAGGTGTAAACTGTAGGATATACTGCTTGTCCACCTAGTGTAACGGTATATCTTTGGCTGTATGTTGCTTCGCTGAATACTGTGCGACAGCTTTCGCGTTCAAAGATTTTACTGCCGTTTGTGCCAGTTACCTGAAGTTTTAAAACACCTCCGGCAGGTGTGCGCTGGAGTACCGTTATAGAAGTTACGTCACCAATGTTATAACCCCGCGAATTCATTATCTCTGTTGCGCGGGCTTTGGTAAGGCTTTTTGTCCACTTGCCGTTATAGACATTTTCGGTATCTTCATAAGGATTTTCTACACTAACCAGGTAGGGAAATGGTGTTCCCCATACATTTTCAACACTTTCGGTATATGCACCCATAGAAGAGGAGTAAACTGCCTGAACAAGTGTGTTGTTGTAGAATAGAAGTTCCCCACGGGTTTCATCAACTGCGGTGTGGACACTTTGGGACTGGTCTGCAGAAGTAGAATATGCCTGGCAGCATACGGTACGGCATACGTCAAATCCATATTGCTTGTGATAGTTTATTCTGCCCAATGCAAAATTTCTTGCACATACTGCCTGTGCTTTCAAGGCTTCAACCTCCCAAGAAGGGGACATTTCACGACATACTACACTGTATAGGTATGATTCAACAGGCACGGTGTTTACTACAGTAATTGCGCTGTCAGTAAGTTCGCGACATTCAAAACCGCCTCGATATGTACCTTTTGCACTGCCCGAGATGCTGATTAGGCTATCCGCATTTTCGTAATGCTTAGGGTAAACAGTTACACCAAATGTTTTATCATCTGCCACAAAAAGTGTTGCACCCAAGCCATCAACAAGACGAAGTGCAGTGTCAGAAACAGTTGCGACAGTTCCTTTAACCGCCAGGTTTTCTGCTGCCCATAATGCATCGTTGTTGTTTTTGTAGTTGCCACTCATTGTGTGAAATTGTGATTTATAATATGCGGTAAAAGCATCGATCCCTATTGCTTTAAGTTCCTCAGCGGCGGTTTTTGCCTCTTCTGCTGTAGAATAGCTTGCGTAATCAACGTGATATGATGGCACGTTTTCGGTTATATCGGGGACAACGCTGACGGAAGCACAATCGGTTGTGCTTATCTGAATGAATTCTCTGTCTTTAAAGATGCCAAATGCAAAACCGTCATCGCTTTTAAGGTCAAGATTTTTAACCGTAGCAGAACCGTAGTAAATGCCTACTCTGAGAGTGTCGGTATATTCTGCCGCAAAGGCAGAAGGACAATATAAAGTTAAAGCCATGATTATATTTATAACAGTAAGTTTACTTAAAAATTTCATCAAAATCAATCCTTAATGTAAAAATAAAAATTTTCCTTATTAAAAATTCGACAAAAATAGACGAAATTCCTTTGAATAAATGTTAAAATTGTGTTACAAAAAATAATTGACATTCATTTAATGATAGCATATAATATTTAAAGAGAATAGACTAATTACGTAGGGGGATACTTTAAATGAAAAAATTTAATGTAGGAATTATCGGAGCTACAGGTATGGTAGGTCAGAGATTTATTACTCTTCTTGCAGACCATCCGTGGTTTAACATTGTACTTCTTGCAGCATCTCCAAGGAGTGCAGGCAAAAAATATACTGAAGCGGTAGGCAGTCGTTGGGCTATGAAGGCTGAAATGCCTGAAAAAGTTAAGGATATGATTATGTATGATGCCACTGCTGATATTGAGAAGATTGCATCACAGGTTGACTTTGTTTTCTGCGCAGTTGATATGAAGAAGGATGAAATCCGTGCTTTGGAAGAAGCTTATGCAAAAGCTGAATGCCCTGTTATATCAAACAATTCTGCACACAGACATACAGATGATGTACCTATGATTGTACCTGAAATCAACCCTGAGCACGCTGGAATTATCGAGGCTCAGAAAAAACGTCTTGGTACAAAACGCGGTTTTGTTGCGGTTAAGTCAAACTGTTCACTTCAAAGTTATGTTCCGGCACTTCATCCGCTGATGAAGTTTGGTGTTAAAAATGTTCTTGCTTGTACATATCAGGCAATTTCAGGTGCAGGTAAAACTTTTGAAACCTGGCCCGAGATGGTTGACAACGTTATTCCCTTTATCGGCGGAGAAGAAGAGAAGAGCGAGATTGAACCACTTAAAATCTGGGGTAAAATCCAGGACGGAAAGATTGTTGATGCAACTACTCCCGCAATTACAACACAGTGTCTCCGTGTTCCTGTTTCAGATGGTCACACTGCAGCCGTATTTGTAAGCTTTGACAAAAAACCAAGTATTGATGAAATCAAAGAGGCTTGGAAGAATTTTAAGGGCGAACCACAGGATTTGGAACTTCCTTCAGCTCCAAAACAGTTCCTTAACTATTTTGAAGAAGATAACCGTCCTCAGGCAAAGCTTGACCGTGATATGGAAGGCGGAATGGCTGTGTCAATCGGACGTCTTCGTGAAGATAGCCAGTATGATTACAAGTTTGTATGTCTTTCACACAATACCCTTCGTGGTGCAGCAGGCGGTGCTGTTTTAATGGCAGAACTCTTGGCGGCAAAGGGTTATCTTGATTAATTGAAAAATATTGCGGCAAGGCTCTTGGTCTTGCCGCAATTTGGATTAATATACCGACAGCAAAAGAGGTGTGTGTCGCCCACGGCACGCATTAAAATGTTCCTTATCTGGTGGGCAGAAAGGCTGTGTGTATTATGAAAAAACCTATTTTTAAAGGCTCAGGCGTGGCAATCGTTACTCCTTTTATTGAATCCGGAATAAATTACCAAAAGCTTGAGGAGTTGCTTTTATTTCACTTGGAAAATGAAACTGATGCAATCGTGGTTTGCGGAACAACAGGTGAGTCCTCGACTTTGAGCGAGGATGAACAAAAGGATGTTCTTGAATTCTGCATAGGAAAGATGAAGGGCAGAATAAAAATGATAGCAGGAACAGGGAGCAACAACACCGAAAAGGCAATAAGGATGACAAAGTTTGCTGAAACTTTGGGTTATGACGGGGCACTAATTGTGACACCATACTACAACAAAACTACCCAAAAGGGACTTTGCGAACATTATGAGGCTATTGCAAAAGGTGCCAATATCCCAATTGTTTTGTACAATGTCCCCTCCAGGACGGGGGTTTCCATATCTCTTGACACTCTAAAATACCTGGACAAAAAATGTAAAAACGTAATAGGAATAAAAGAAGCCAGTGGCGATGTTGCCTTTGCAGCCAAAATAAAGGCTGAAACAGACCTGGTTATATATTCAGGCAATGATGATGTTACACTTCCTATTATGGCAGTGGGTGGCAGTGGCGTTATTTCGGTTGTAGCAAACATTTTTCCCAAAGATGTCCACGATTTTTGTATGGACTTTCAAAAGGGAAAATTTGAATTGGCACAAAAAAAATTCCTGTCTATGCTCAAAGTTATGGATGCGATGTTTATTGAAGTAAATCCTATCCCTGTAAAAACAGCGATGAATATTATGGGTTTTGATGTGGGCAAATTAAGACTTCCTCTTTACAAAATGGGTGAGGAAAATGTTGAAAAACTCAAAACTGCTCTTAAAAGTTACGGAGCAGAGATAAAATAAGAGGTGAAAATACAAATGATAAATGTTTTATTATGCGGAGCTAATGGCAAAATGGGTAACGCAGTCAGAAGAGTGGCAGATGACAATGATTTAGTTTCGATTGTTGCAGGCTTTGATGTAAATACTGATCCCTGTGAGTTTCCGGTTTATGATGATTTGGCTAAGGTGAGTGAAAAGATTGATTGTATAATTGACTTTTCACATCCATCACTTACAGATGCGATACTTGATTATGCAAAAAATAATAAAATCCCTGCAATTATTTGCACAACCGGACTTTCAAAGGAGCAAATTTCAAAGCTGGAATTTTATTCAAGGGAAACACCTATTTTCTTTTCAGCAAATATGTCAATTGGCGTAAATCTCCTCATTGATTTGGTGTGTAAGGCGTCAAAGGTTCTGGAAAGCAATTTTGATATTGAAATTGTTGAAAAACACCACAATCAAAAACTTGATGCGCCAAGCGGCACAGCCCTTGCTATTGCTGATGCTATTTCAGATACAGTGAGCTACAATCCTCATTATATGTTTGACAGACACTCAGTAAGACAAAAGAGAGAAAAGGCAGAAATTGGTATTCACGCAGTTCGTGGTGG
This sequence comes from Clostridia bacterium, assembly GCA_017546165.1. Lineage (GTDB taxonomy): Bacteria > Bacillota > Clostridia > Monoglobales > Monoglobaceae > SIG440. The sequence goes on along the minus strand of JAFYXL010000025.1, from coordinate 13,198 downwards.
AAACATAGTTGGTGAACATACTGTTATTTTCGCAGGCTGTGATGAGGTAATTGAGGTTAAACACTCTGCAACCTCAAAAGAAGTTTTTGCAGTGGGAGCTGTCCGTGCCGCTGTGTTTATGTATGGTAAGGGCCCCGGCCTTTACAATATGTCAGATTTGGTGAAGGAGTAGGTCGTTAAGGAGGACGCATTTTATGAAAACAAAAAGACTAATTACAATATCTCTCTTTGCGGCCATTACTTGTGTGGCAACTATGGCGATAAGAATACCCTCGGGTCTTAGCGGAGGATATGTGAATATGGGTGATTGCGTTGTTCTTCTTTCTGCCTACATACTCGGCCCTTTAAACGGTGCAATTGCTGCTGGGATAGGTTCGTGTCTTGCTGATATTTTTGCAGGATATACATCATTTGCAATTCCTACACTGGTGATAAAATTTTTGGTAGCTCTTGTAGCAGGCCTGATGTTTTCAAAGGCTTTCAGGACAAAGAGCTGGTTGATTTTGATTGTCAGCGGTGTAGCGGGTGAAATTATAATGGCAGGTGGATACTTTCTTGTTGAAATATGGCTTTCAGGCAGTGTTGCGGCTGCGGCGGCGGGAATTTACGGAAGCGTAATACAGTCAGTTTTTGGAATAATCGCATCAACTGTTCTTTACAAAGCATTAACTGCGAATGTAAGCGTCAAGAGATATATTGATAGTATTTAATTAAAAATGGATAGCCTGTATCGGGAATTACTGGTGTAACTTCTGATACAGGCTATTTTTTGCTAATCTATAGTAAGATTATTGACTTTTGAGGCAAATTATGTAATAATGGGGGATATATTGGACATGTTTTGTTCACATTTGTCCGGATACAGAAAAATATTTTATAACTAAGGAGGATTTTATGAAAAAATCAACCATTATCAAAATCGCAGTGGTTTTGCTGGCATTGGTTGCCGTTGTTGTCAGCGCAGTAAGCGTAAAGACAGACGTGTCTGTAGCTTGTGGAGCCTGTGCAGAAACTGGTCTTGTTGACATTTGCGAGGCTTGTGGAGGGACAGGAGAGGTTCCTGCGCCAAGCAACTATTACGCAACATTTGTTTCGCTATTGCCACCAATTCTTGCAATTATTTTGGCACTTGTGACAAAAGAGGTTTATTCTTCATTGTTTATCGGGATTCTGCTTGCAGGTTTATTCTCTGCGAACTTCAATCCGGTTGCTGCGATGAACAACCTTCTTGACACAGGTCTTATTGGTGCTGTTTCCGGTACCGCAGGTATTTTTATCTTTTTGGTTGTTCTTGGCATACTTGTTGCTCTTGTTAACAAAGCCGGCGGCAGCGCAGCATTTGGTGCATGGGCTGAAAAGCACATCAAAACCCGTACAGGTGCAATGCTTGCAACATTTGTTCTCGGTGTTCTTATATTCATAGATGACTACTTCAACTGCCTTACAGTTGGTTCGGTTATGACCCCTGTTTGTGACCGTCATAAGATTTCAAGAGCAAAACTTGCATATCTTATCGATGCAACAGCGGCTCCGGTTTGTATGATTGCTCCTGTTTCATCCTGGGCGGCAGCAGTTGCAAGCTATGCAGAAGAAGGTCAGGGTATTTCATTGTTCATTCAGGCAATTCCTTATAACTTCTATTCAATTTTGACCTTTGTATTCATTATCGCAATTTGCCTGATGAAGTTCGATTTTGGTCCAATGAAGCTTCACGAATTTAACGCACTCACAAAGGGTGATCTCTTTACAAGTGGTGACCGTGTTGAAGAACCAGAAGGAGCTGTAGCTTCAAAGGGCAAGGTTATTGATCTGATTCTCCCGATTGTTGTTTTGATTATCATTTGCGTTATTTCGCTTCTCTATGTTGGCGGATTCTATGGAGTAGATATTTGGGGTGGCACAGATAATGCAGGTAACTTTATCGGTGCATTCGGTAACACAGATGCAACATTTGGTCTTCCTTGGGGTGCTCTTATTGCTTTAGTTCTTACTATTGCTTACTTTATGTGCAGAAGACTCGTTACCTTCAAGGAAGCAATGGAATGTGTTCCCAAGGGCTTTATTGCGATGGTTCCTGCAATCACAATTCTTACATTTGCAACAGCACTCAAAAATGTAAACGGTCTCCTTGGCTACGCTACATATGTTGAAAATCTCCTTGCAAGTGCAGGAGCTCTTGCAAATCTTCTCCCTGCTGTTATCTTTGTTGTTGCTTGTATTCTTGCTTTTGCAACAGGTACATCATGGGGAACCTTCGGCATCCTCATTCCGATTGTTACTGTTATCTTTGAAGCAGGCGATCCGTTGCTCATTATTGGTATGTCAGCGTGTCTTGCAGGTGCTGTATGTGGCGATCACTGCTCACCTATCTCGGATACAACAATTATGTCATCCGCAGGTGCAAAGTGTAATCACCTGAACCACGTATCAACACAGCTTCCTTACGCAATAACCGTTGCTGCAGTATCCTTTGTTTCATATGTGATAGCGGGATATATTCAGAATTGGACCATATCGTTGCCTATAGGTATCGTTCTTATGGTTGCAACAATGCTTGTTGTTAAGAAGATAGACTCAAAAAGGTCAGTTCAATTTTAAATAAATTATAAATTTAGGGGCGCAGCATCTTGCTGACGCCCCTTTTTGTTTGACAAAAAAGGGCGATTATGGTATAATTAATAAGATTATATTTATAATATGCGAAACACCATTTTGTTAACTTAAGGAGACGGTGAGTATGGTTAATAGACTTCAACAATGGTTTGGTCGTGGTTGGATAGGTATAGCAGAACTTTTGATGACTGCCTTTTGCGTATTTTTGTCGCTCTCAATACACGAATTTGCCCACGGCTATACGGCGTACAAGCTGGGCGATAATACAGCAAAATCTATGGGAAGGCTTAATTTAAGTCCACTAAGTCACCTTGACCCAATCGGTGCCCTTTGTCTCTTTTTGTTTGGATTTGGATGGGCAAGGCCTGTGCCGGTAAATCCGGGCAATTTTGCTGTTGGAAAACGCAAATCCGGGATGGTTATAACTTCCCTTGCAGGACCTCTCAGCAATCTTTTGGTTGCCTTTGTTGCAGTATTTTTACTCAACCTTGTATATTTAGTGCCTTTGGGCAGTGAGGTTGAAGCAACAATACTTTCGGTAATTACAACTATGCTTTATATTCTGATTTCGATGAATATAGGTTTGGCGGTATTTAATTTTATTCCAATACCACCTCTTGACGGTTCCAAGATACTCAGTGCAGTTTTGCCACCAAGAACATACTTCAAACTTATGCAGTATGAACAGTATGGTTTTATAATTTTAATTATTCTTATTAATACTCCTATATTCGGAAGTCTGTTGAATACAATATCAAATTTAATTCTCAGTTTTTACTTTTGGGTAATAGGTTTGATACCGTTCTTTTAAGAAACGGTGAATTTTAGATATGATGAGAGGAAATTTTAATGACTCAACTTTCATTTAAACTGGACTCTTTTGAAGGTCCTCTTGATTTGCTTTTGATGCTGATTAAAAAGAACAAGGTCAGCGTATATGATATTCCTATTGCGGAAATACTGGAGCAGTACCTTGAAGTTATGAAGCAGATGGAGGAATTGGACCTTGAAATGTCAAGCGAATTCCTTGTTATGGCGGCCACGCTTCTTCAGATAAAGTCAAAGATGCTGTTGCCGCAGGAGGATGAAGAAGGCGAAGACGAAGACCCAAGAACTGAACTTGTGAGACGACTTGTTGAGTATCAGCGAATTAAAGAAAGTATCGACTTTTTCCGTGAACACGAGAACTCCGATTCGGTATTATTCTTTAAACTTCCTGACGTGATTGAGAGGCCCGCTGCTGTTATTGATTACTCAGCACTCACTGTTGAAAATTTATTGGAAGCATACAAAATGTCATTTGCAAAGCTTGAACGCAAATTGCCTCCACCAAAGCGGTCATTCTCGGGTATTGTAGGGCACGAGAAGGTTTCGGTCCGTGAGCGAGTACGCAAAATATGGAACAAACTCGTTGCAAAAGGAAGGGTGCTGTTTAGAGATGTGTTCAAAGGGACAAAGTCAAGACCTGAGGCGGTTGCCTCATTTCTTGCGGTGCTTGAAATGATAAAGCTGAATAAAATTGCAGTTGATGAAACCATTGACGGCAAGGATTATACCATTACAAAAATCTCGGATGATGATAAATTTAATTTTGAGGAGTTGGAGGACTAAGGCTCAAGTCTTGGTGAAGTTATGAAACTTAAAGAAGCAGAAGCGATAATAGAAGGTATTTTGTTTGCCGCAGGTGACCCTGTGGATATTGAAAGAATATCTGATATATTAGATATTGATTTAAAAAGTACAAGAGCGGTTATGACAGCTCTCATAGACAAGTATGATGAGGAAGGACGGGGCCTTAAGATAATCCGTCTGGAGGACTCATATCAAATGTGTACACGTGGGGAGTATAACGAGTACATATCCAAACTTGCAGAGCCAAGGCGTGCGCAAACTCTTTCAAATGCCGCAATGGAAGTTTTGTCTATTGTTGCATACAAACAGCCGGTTACCCGTTCGGTAATTGAGCAGATTCGTGGTGTGTCCTGTGACACTTTGGTAAACCGCTTGCTTGAAAGAAACCTTATTCAGGAAGTTGGCAGGCTTGATACTCCCGGCAGACCAATGCTTTTTGGAACCAATGATGAATTTTTGAGATGTTTTGGTATTGCCAGTGTGACAGACCTACCTGACTATGAAAAAATAAGTTCAGAACAGATTTCCCTTGATGGTGAGGACGGATATATGTCAGCTATTGATGACCAGACCGAAGCTGAGATGGCAAAGGCTGTTTTGAATGCGGAGTCTTCGCCTGAATTTTAATTACTTTTGTCGGTGATTTTGATGATATATTTTGTATTGATTTTAATGATTGTTTTAACAGGTATTTTTGTCTTGCTGTTTGCGCCTTTTAAGATTGGCATAGAGTATAGAAACAGTAAGATGAAGATTACCATCAAATGCCTTTTTGTAAAGATTAAAATAGATGATTCAACCTTTAAAAATGGGAAAAAATCAAAGGCTCCAAACACCAATGGCGGCAAAACTGAAAATCCTGGAGTAATCGAAAAAATAAAGAACCTTAAAAAAGGTTATGACAATATGAAGGATGTTCTTGGAGATGTTCTTGCCTTGCTTAAAGATAAGGCGGAATTTTCGGGGATTTATATAAGGGTAAAATATGGTACAGGCGATGCTGCCATTACAGGTATGGTTTATGGTGCTATATGGACATTTGTGGGCAATGTTTATGGATTTTTGTGCAGATATTTCCGTATCAGGTTTCCGGAGTTGGAGCTTGAACCCGTATTTGGTGAAAAGGTATTTGAAATAGAGGCGGAGGGAATAATTACAACTCGCTTAGTGCATATTATTACTGCGGCGTTCCGCAGTCGAAAAAATATATTAAAAATAAAAAAGGAGCGGTTTTAAAATGGCAGAACAACATCCAATTCAGGGCCTTATGTACACAGCGATGCAGAGCATAAGAGATATGATTGACGTAAATACAATTGTAGGAGATCCGGTAGAATCACCTGACGGAACAATTATTATACCAATTTCAAAGGTTGGGTTGGGCTTTGGCGTAGGCGGAAGTGACTATGCTTCCGATAAGGCAAAAGCAAGTGATTCAGGGCAGAATCTTTTTGGCGGCGGTGCAGGCGGCGGTGTTTCAATTACTCCTGTTGCATTTATGGTTGTTGGCAAGGGTCAGATAAGACTTATGCCTGTTAATCCCGAAAACAATATTTATGACCGAATTTTGGATATGGTTCCTGTTGCTATTGACAAGATTGCAGAGCTAAAAGACAGCTTTATGGCAAAAAAAGAGGCAAAAAATGACTCCATATCAAACCCTGCGGAGTTTTCAGCTGAATAATAATTTATGACTGTTACAAACCCTTTTGTGTATGGCAAAAGGGTTTGTGGAACTATGTCATTTTTAAGATTTGAAAGGCTATGTGAGAAGAGTGAAGAAATTACTTATAATAGATGGAAACAGTATTTTAAATCGTGCATATTATGGTATCCGTATGCTTAATGCACCTGACGGTACGCCGACCAACGCAGTGTATGGATTTTTAAATATCCTTTTCAAAAATATTGAAGAGGATATGCCTGACTATTTGTGCGTTGCCTTTGATGTAAAGGAAAAAACCTTCAGACATAAAATGTACGATTTATACAAAGCTCAGCGCAAGCCTGCACCTGAAGACTTTTTGGTACAATTGCCGTTGATAAAGGAAGTTCTTGATGGGATGAATTGTCTGCGCCTTGAACTTCCGGGTTATGAGGCTGATGATATTATAGGTACTGTTTCAAAACTATGCGAAGAAAAAGGCATAGAATGTAATATCCTCACAGGCGACAAAGACGACCTACAGCTTGCATCAGATCTTACAAAAGTCAAGTTGGTTATAACACGTATGGGCGCAACCACCACAACTGTTTACGGCGAGGAGGAAGTGCTTGAAAAGTATGCTGTTACTCCAAAGGAATTTATTGACGTAAAAGCACTTATGGGAGATAGTTCGGATAATATCCCCGGTGTCAAAGGTATTGGTGAAAAGACAGCATTTTCTCTTATTGAAAAATATAAAAGTCTTGATGCACTTTATGAACATATTGACACAATTGAGGTTACTCCATCGGTGCGCAAGAAGTTGGAAGAGGGCAAAGATGACGCATACTTAAGTCGCACTCTTTCTGAAATTAACAGGGATGTACCCATTGACTTTGACTTCGAAAGTTCAAAGGTTAAAAAATATAATGATGAAAAATTGGCACAGCTTTTTACACGCCTTAACTTTAAATCATTTTTGAGTAAGCTCAGTTTAACAGTGGAAAAGAAGGAAGAAGTAACTTTTGACGGTAAGAGCGAAGCGGTTTCAGAAACAGAAATTCAGCAAATAATAGGCTCTTTATCTTCAGCAACATACAGACTGTATAAAAACGGCGCCAATCTTGATTTTGCTTTAACGGGCGACAATGAAAAGTTTTATTATGTTGAAAATATAGGTGACGACACCCTGCGAATGTTTTTTGAGAATGAAAATATAAAAAAGACAGGTTTTGACGTAAAGGAAGATATTCTTTTGCTAAAAAACAGGGGTGTTAGTTTTTGCAACCTTTCTTTTGATGTGGCGGTAGCTGCGTATATTTTGGAGCCTGCCCGCAGTACATATGATGTTGCGGGACTTGGATTTGACTTTTTAGGATTTACCCAGCCTAAAAAACAAAATGAAGAAGAAAACGGTCAATTTTTCCTTGATTTTGATGAGGGAGAGAACAACGAAGATAGAGTAGCCACAGAACTTTTTGTAATTTACAGGCTAAAGGAACATTTTGCTGAGAAGATTGAAGAGTATGGACAGCAAAAACTGTATTATGATATTGAATTGCCTTTAGTTGAGGTACTTGCTGATATGCAGTATGTGGGTGTGTTTGTGGACAAAAATGCCCTTATTGAATTTGGTAACGGACTAAAAGAAAATATTATCGAGCTTGAAAATCGCATATATGAATTTGCCGGCAGAAAATTCAATATAAATTCACCCAAACAGCTTGGGGAGATTTTGTTTGAGGAAATGAAATTACCTCACGGCAAAAAGACCAAAACAGGATATTCCACAAGTGCGGATGTGCTTAAAAAACTGACAGGGGTTCACCCTATAATTGAGGATATACTTGAATATCGTGGACTTGCAAAGCTGCAATCCACCTATGTTGACGGTCTTGTTCCTGTTATATCTGAAAAGACAGGCAGGATTCATTCAAACTTCAATCAAACTGTTACGGCAACGGGCAGAATAAGCAGTACGGAGCCCAATCTTCAAAATATACCTGTCCGCACCGAGCGTGGACGCGAAATGCGTAAAATGTTTGTGGCAGAAGGTAACCGAATTCTTATTGATGCGGATTATTCACAGATTGAACTTCGTGTACTTGCACATATTTCAAATGATGAAAATATGAGAAACGCTTTTGTCAGTGGTGCTGACATCCACGCTCAAACGGCGGCACAGGTTTTTGGTGTTCCTATCGAAGCGGTGACACCATCTATGCGTTCGGGGGCAAAAGCTGTTAATTTTGGTATTGTTTACGGAATAGGTGAGTTTTCTCTTGCTCAGGACCTGAAAATTTCAATAAAGGAAGCAAAGCAGTATATTGAGGACTATCTCAGAACCTATCCGTCAATCAAGAAGTATATGGAAAATATCGTGGCAGAAGGCAAGGCAAGTGGCTATGTCAAAACCCTTGTGGGCAGGCGCAGATATATACCTGAGCTCAGAGCAAGCAATAAAATTACACAGGGGTTTGGTGAACGAATTGCAATGAATGCACCTGTGCAGGGAACTGCGGCGGATATTATAAAAATTGCTATGGTAAATGTTTATAAGCGTCTTAAAGAGGAAGGTTTAAAATCAAAACTTATCCTCCAGGTACACGATGAACTTATAGTTGAAGCAGAGCCACAGGAGGAAAGCCGTGCAAGGACCATTTTGCTGCAAGAAATGGAAAACGCAATGAAACTTTCAGTACCATTGAAAGTAGATTGTAATACGGGCAAGACCTGGTTTGATACAAAATAAGCAGAAGCAATCAGTTTAAGTTTGTATTAATATTTGGTAGAATGGAGCTTTTTATGAAAGTTATCGGTATAACAGGTGGAACAGGGGCAGGAAAAAGTGTCCTCGCTGCTGAACTTGAAAAACGCGGTGCAAAATTGATTGATGCGGACAAAATTTCAAGACAGGTCACTTCAGTTGGCGGTTTGGCATTCGATGAAATTGTCAGCTGTTTCGGACGGGGAGTTTTGACGCAAAAGGGTGAAATTGACCGCAAAATCCTTGGAGAGATTGTGTTCAACAATCCCCAAAAACTGGAATTACTTGAAAAAATAACGCATAAACATATATTTAATGAAATGCAAAGACAATTGGATAGCTGTGATTCAAAAGTTGCAGTGCTGGATGTACCGCTTTTGTTTAACTGTGATTTTCCTATCAAATGTGATGTGACTGTTGCAGTTATTGCTGACCCGTTGATAAGACTTAGACGTATTATGGATAGAGATAATATATCGGAAGATGCAGCACGGGCAAGAATGAAAAATCAAATGGATAATGAAACCTATAAGAAGCTTGCGGATATATGTTTTGAAAATAATGGGGATATAGAAAAGGTAAAGGCATTTGCAGACAGTTTATGTCTTTGATTGTGAAAAATATTTTGGCAGAGGAATTTTGATGTGAAGAGAAGAGGTTGTTTCAGACCGTTCTTAATTGTTTTATTGGCGCTTGCTGTACTGTACTTTACTGTAGGTGAGGGAAAGACGACAATTATGAAAAAGGTCTATCCAATTAAATATCAGGAATATGTTGAGAGGTATGCTGAGGAATATGCACTGGATAAAAATCTGGTGTATTCAATAATAAAGGTTGAAAGCAACTTTAAAGAAGATGCGGTTTCGGTTGCCGGTGCAAAGGGCCTTATGCAGCTTATGGACAAAACTGCAGAAGATTGCAGCAACAAAGCGGAATTTGGTTATACTATACCCGATGACCTGTATGTTCCGGAATGCAATATACGGCTTGGCTGTTATTACATAAGTCAGCTTATGGCGATTTATGAAAATATGGAACTTGCAGTTACTGCCTATAATGGTGGTGCGGGGAACGTCAACAAGTGGCTTAATGATGCGGAGCTTTCTGATGGCAAAGGTGGTCTTTCTCAGATTCCTTACAAAGAAACACGGGAATACGTGAAAAAAGTGTTTAATACATTTGATATATATAACAGACTATATAAAACTAATGAATAGGAGGAATGGATAAATGTCAACAGGATTATTAAGAGAAAGAAAAAACGGATTTGATGGTATAGGCGAACAAAGCAAGGCTGAAATTTATAGTTTTTGTGAAGAGTACAAAGATGCTATCACCAAAGCCAAGACTGAGCGTGAGTTTTGTGACCTTTCAGTAGAGCTTTTGGAAAAGGCGGGTTTTAAAAATCTTGCAGAAGTATCAAGTTTGAGCGCGGGTGACCGTGTTTATGCTATAAATCGTGGTAAGGGCGTTACAGCCTTTGTTATCGGCAGTGAGGAAATTGAAAATGGTCTTAACATTGTTGGGGCACATATTGATTCACCAAGACTTGATTTAAAACCCAATCCACTTTATGAAGATGGTGGTATGGGATACTTCAAAACCCATTATTATGGTGGTATTCGCAAATATCAGTGGCTCAATATTCCCTTGTCACTTCACGGTGTTATTATTAAGAAGGATGGCACAAAGGTTGAGGTGAATATCGGAGAAGACCTGTCCGAACCCATATTCTGCATTGCAGACCTTTTGCCACATCTTGCGCAAAACCAAAGCACAAAAAAATTATCTGAAGCATTTGAAGGGGAAAAACTCAATGTTATTGTGGGCAACATTCCTGCGGACGTTGACAAGGACAAGGTTAAATATGCAGTTATGAATAGCCTCAATGAGAAGTATGGTATTTGCGAGGATGATTTTGTTACAAGTGAGCTTGAACTTGTTCCTGCATTTCCTGCACGTGATGTTGGTTTTGATAAGAGTATGATGCTTGGCTATGGGCATGATGACAGAGCTTGCGGATATACAGCGCTAAGAGCAATAATTGAAACTAAAAATCCTAAAAAGACAGCGGTTTGTATGCTTGTTGATAAGGAAGAAATAGGTAGTCAGGGAAATACGGGAATGCAATCAAGATTTTTTGAAAACACCCTTGCAAGAATATGTGACAAATGCAGTACCCAATATAGTGAATTAAAGTTGCGCAACTGTCTTTCAAATTCAGCTTGTCTTTCAGCTGACGTAGCTGCAGCTTATGATTCAAACTTTGCTGAAGTGTATGAAAAGGGAAATGCGTCATATATAAATGAGGGAATTGTTCTTACTAAATACACAGGAGCAAGGGGCAAGAGTTCTGCAAGCGACGCAAATGCCGAGTTTGTTGCAAAGGTTGGCAAGATAATGGATGATGCACAGGTAAAATGGCAGTGCGCAGAGCTTGGTAAGGTTGATATAGGCGGCGGAGGAACAATCGCTTGCTATCTTGCAAACCTTGATATTGAAGTAATTGATGTTGGGGTACCTCTCCTTGCAATGCACGCACCATATGAAGTTGCAGGCAAGTTTGATGTATATATGGCATACAAGGGTTACAAAGCATTTATGAATAGTTAAGTTTGTCAAAATTTGTTGCCGCACGGTTGTTTTGTGCGGCAACAAAACCAAATTTTCTTAAAAAAATAATACTTTTGTATTGACAAAATTGATTTGATGTGCTAATATATAGTAGTTGGTGACAACGATGTGCCGGAGTGGCGGAACTGGCAGACGCCCAGGACTTAAAATCCTGTGGGATTAATTTCCCGTACCGGTTCGATCCCGGTTTCCGGCACCACAAAATTAATTAGATATCGCAGGGTAGAGCAGTTTGGTAGCTCGTCGGGCTCATAACCCGGAGGTCGTCGGTTCAAATCCGGCCCCTGCACCCAAAATTAAAAGGACGCCTTTAGGCGTCCTTTTAATTTTGCATACAGTGACAGAAGTGAAGTAGCTGACCTCCGGGTTATGAGGCCGACGAGCGTAGTTCGTTGGGACTCGCAAAGTGCCGCTGCCGGTGGCAGATAAAGGCACTGGGCGAGTACCGCAGCGGTCGAAAAATCAAGGGAAAGCGGAAGACCGCCCGAAGATTTTTCGGGAACCGCAAGGCGGCTTTCCGAAGGAAAGATAACCCGGAACCTCCTCCCAATGTATAAAACGCTTTGCGTTTTTAATATTTTCAAAATGCTTTCGCATTTTGCAACCCTACACTAAAAACAGTCCACAGGACTGTTTTCTTAACGTTACGGCGTCGGTTCAAATCCGGCCCCTGCACCCATAGAAACCGAATGATTTAGATGACAGTCTGGATTGTTCGGTTTTTTTGTTATAATATTGAATTTTGTTAAAAAATATGATATAATTAATTCATGCATATTTTTAATCTGGTAAAAGAATCAATGAAGGAGATATGTATTAATATGGTAGTAACGATTTTATCGCATATTATTGCGGCTTTATATCTTCAAAAACAAAAATATAAAAAATTAGTTACGGCTTGTTTTTGGGGTGCATATGCAATTTTTGCTGTATGTATTATGGTATTTCAAGAAAATGTAATGTACGGATTTTTCAGTTTGCTTTTTATGCATGCTGTTATCTTTTTTATAACAACAATAGGTTCTTTAGGAGAAAAAACCTTTTTGTTTCTTACATACTCGAATTCATTTTGCATATGTATTGGAGCAAACTTGATTTTATCAGATCTTCTGAGTAACAATGCTCATATATCTGTTTATGGAATAGGAATAGTGGTATTAATGCATCTGTTTCTATACAAGATTTTGCTTCCGAGTTATCAAAAAGCCAGGGTGTTCTTTTCTTCTGGTTGGTGGAAACTTAATGTTATATTAGTTTTCTTTTTCATACAGTTTTTGAATCAATATGCTTTCAGTATTGATATGAGCAATGCTCGTGATATAGTTTTTGATTTTGTTATTTTCAGTATTATTTTTTATTTAACATTAATTTTGATTTTTAATTTAGTAAAAGATAGCGCCGAAATGAATAAAAAAACATATGAAAATGATGAACTGAAAAATGTTGCGTACACAGACGCTTTGACAAATATGAAAAATAGAGCAGCATATGAGAGATTTACCAGAAGACAAGTATTAAACCACAGAAAGAATCCCGGTGCACAGTTTATTTTTGTTATGCTTGATATCAATGGATTTAAAAATATCAATGATACAAGAGGACATGTCGCAGGGGATGAAATTTTAAAACAAGTAGGTAAGGTTATTACTGAATATTTTGAGAGTTATAATTGTGAAAGTTTTAGATTTGGTGGCGATGAATTTGTTTTGCTGATAGAAGATATACAATTATCTTATGTCGAGAATCTAATTGTAAAGCTGAATGAAGAATTAGTTAATTTAATTAATGTTACATTATCTCACGGTTGTTCAGAGGTGGACTTCAATAACGCAAAACCTTTTCACGTCGCTTTGAAAAAAGCTGATGCAATTATGTATTCTAATAAAGAGCAATATTATTTGAATTGG
>JAFYXL010000024.1 GCA_017546165.1 Clostridia bacterium | reverse complement strand
GTTCTGCCTGTATAAATCAAATCCTTACGCTTTTCAAACATTTCCTTGGGAACAAGGAAATATTCTTGTTCCGGACCGACAGAAGTATGCACATACTTAGCCTCTGTACCAAAAAGCTTCAGAATACGAAGTGCCTGCTTATTTAACGCTTCCATTGAACGAAGGAGTGGTGTCTTTTTATCAAGGGCTTCGCCGCCGTATGAACAAAAAGCTGTAGGAATACAAAGTGTTTTCCCTTTTATGAAGGCATATGATGTGGGATCCCACGCAGTATATCCTCTTGCTTCAAAAGTTGCACGTAATCCGCCTGAAGGAAAGCTTGAAGCATCCGGTTCTCCTTTGATAAGCTCTTTTCCCGAAAAATCCATAATAACTCTGCCATCAGGTGAAGGAGAAATAAAACTGTCATGCTTTTCGGCAGTTATACCTGTAAGCGGCTGGAACCAATGTGTATAATGTGTGGCTCCATTTTCAACTGCCCATTCTTTCATGGCATCCGCAACGGCATTGGCTACATTTGAGTCAAGCTGCGCTCCTTCATCAATTGTCTTCTTCAGTGAGTTGTACACCTTTGATGAAAGTTTAGATTTCATAACTCTGTCATCAAAAACTAAGCTTCCAAAATAATCCGGTACGGTTTTCATAGTAAAACATCTCCTTATAAACAGCAAAAGACACCTTCAATGTAAAAATTCTCACATTAAAGACGTCTTTGCCTTTTTACTTATATTTATTTATTTTTTAGTATTAAACAATACCCTGTGCATTCATTGCATCTACTACTTTTTCAAAACCTGCAATATTTGCACCTGCCACATAGTTTCCGGGGAATCCGTAACGCTTTGCGGCATCATCAATGTTGTCGAAAAGATTAACCATAATATCTTTAAGCTTTGAATCAACCTTTTCGAAGGACCAACTGAGTCTTTCACTATTCTGACTCATCTCCAATGCTGAAGTTGCTACACCACCTGCATTTGCAGCTTTACCGGGTGCAAAGAGCACTCCGTTTTCCTGAAGGTATTTTGTCGCATCAGCAGTTGTTGGCATATTTGCACCTTCTGCAACTGCGATTACACCATTTTTAACCAAGGTCTTTGCATCATCAAGTTCAAGCTCGTTCTGTGTTGCACAAGGAAGCGCAATATCCGCTTTGATGCTCCAAACACCCTTACCTTCGTGATACTCGGAATTCGGTCTGTAGTTCTTATATTCGGTAAGTCTCTGTCTCTTTACTTCCTTGATTTCTTTAAGAGCAGCAACATCAATACCGTCAGGATCATATACCCAGCCGTTTGAATCGGATACTGTAACAACCTTTGCACCGAGCTGTTGTGCTTTCTCCACAGCATAAATTGCAACATTACCGCTTCCTGAAACGACTACGGTTTTTCCTTTGATATCCTTTCCGTTTTTCTTAAGCATTTCATCGGTAAGATACAAAAGACCATAACCGGTTGCTTCTGTTCTCGCAAGTGAACCGCCATATGAAAGACCTTTTCCTGTAAGAACGCCTTCAAACAAGCCTCTGAGCTTTTTATACTGTCCGAACATATATCCGATTTCTCTTGCACCTGTACCAATATCTCCGGCAGGAACATCAGTATCAGCACCGATATATTTACAAAGCTCACTCATAAAGCTTTGGCAAAATGCCATAATCTCTCTGTCAGATTTTCCCTTGGGATTGAAATCACTGCCTCCCTTACCGCCGCCAATCGGAAGCCCGGTAAGTGAATTTTTGAAAATCTGCTCAAATCCTAAGAACTTAATGATTCCGATATTAACTGACGGATGAAGTCTCAAGCCGCCTTTGTATGGACCGATTGCACTGTTAAACTGTACACGGTATCCGGTATTAACCTGAACATCACCCTTATCATCAATCCACGGTACCCTGAACTTGATTTGTCTTTCGGGATTAACGAGTCTTTCAAGCAGTGCATCTCTTCTATACGCTGCCTCATTTGCGTCAACAACAGGTCTGATTGAGTCAAGAACTTCACGAACCGCCTGATGGAATTCCGGTTCATTAGGATTTTCTCTTTCAACCCTTTCGATTACTTCATCTACATACGACATTTTTTGTTCCTCCTTTAGCAGCGAAAAGAAAAAAAGCGCCTCCAAGAGTATAGAAATACTCTTAAAGACGCCATTGCCTTATCTCCACAAACTCATATTATATTGTTAAAACAAAAGAAGCGTCCTCGAGAACCGAATCTCGAAGACGCCTTTGCCTTCAACTGCACACATT
>JAFYXL010000004.1 GCA_017546165.1 Clostridia bacterium | reverse complement strand
TTTAAAAGTGAAAAAATTTTATTTGGCAGTTGCCATTTTTACACATATATGGTATAATAGGCATATTAAAAATAATATTATCCAAAAACACAGGATAAATTGGAGGAAAAAGAAATGGGTAACAGTATCAATTATTCGTATGACCAACTTAATAAGTTTTGTACGGATGCGTTCTTGAAATTTGGTTTCAATGAAGAGGAGAGCAAAATCATTGTTGACGTATTGTTGACAAGTGACCTTTATGGTATAGAGTCACATGGTATGCAAAGACTTGTGCGTTACCACAAGGGAATTGAAAAAGGCCTTATCAAACCTGATGCAAAGCCTGAGGTTGTTTTTGAGACACCTGTTTCAGCAGTTATTGAGGGTAATGATGGTATGGGACAGTTGCTAGGCTACAAGGCAATGAACATTGCTATTGAAAAGGCAAAGAAGACCGGTATCGCTATCGTTACAGTAAGAAATTCTAACCACTATGGTATTGCAGGATACTATGCCAAAATGGCTTGTAACGAAGGGCTTATAGGTATGTCTATGACAAACTCAGAAGCGATAATGGTACCTACATTTGGTAGAAAAGCTATGCTTGGAAGTAACCCTATCGCAATAGCAATGCCGGCAGAACCATATGATTTCCTTTTTGATGGTTCAACTACAGTTGTTACACGCGGAAAGTTGGAAATTTACAACAAACTTCAAAAACCACTTCCTGAGGGTTGGGCTCTTAATGCAACCGGTAAGGGTAGTTCAGATGCAGGAGATGTACTTAAAAACATTGTTGCAAAAGCAGGCGGCGGTATAATGCCTCTCGGTGGCGAAACAGAGCAAAGCGGAAGCCATAAGGGTTATGGTTACGGTATGCTTTGTGAAATTTTCACATCAATTTTGTCAATGGGTCTTACCTCAAATCATACACATATTGGTGGCAAGGGTGGTACCTGTCACGGATTTATTGCTATAAATCCTGAAGTTTTCGGCGATGCAGATGCAATCCGTGAACATCTTTCAACATTGCTTGCTGAATTGCGTGAATCACCTAAGGCTGAAGGTGCACAGCGTATTTATACTCACGGCGAAAAAGAAATGATTGCCTATGAAGACAGAGTTAAAAACGGAATTGATGTAAATATCAATACCGTTGCAGAAATGGTTGATTTGTGCAATTATCTCAATATGGATGTCAAGGAATACCTTGGCGAAGAAGCAGTGGACCTGAAACTTAATCAGAGTTCATATGATATGTAAGTTGAAACAGTAATTTTAAAATCCCACAACCAACAAGGTTGTGGGATTTTTTTGTAGGCTTTTGAAAAAAGTTGATTGATTTTTAAGGGCAAAACACCTTTCCTGTTGCCCAAAGACAGGCTCCGCAGGTTGGTTTTTGGTTAAACATACAATCTTCAAGGTTGCTTTCACGCAGTTCACAACCATAACAAATTGTGCAAGTGGGAAAGTCAAAATTAAGAACTCTTTCTCTAAAGGTTTTGAATTCAGCACTATTGTAAGAGTCGTATAATGAAGTTTGGTTCACGTTGCCAAAGTTGTGGGAAAAAACTTCACGTTCCACCTCAAACATATATGTTTTGGAGGAATGGAGTAGTTGCATACAAGGTATAATATCGCCGTTCCATTTGATAAAACACATTTTTTCCTCAACAAAAGGACAGTATTCTATAGGCTTTGGCGTGTATTCATCCGTAAGGCGGTGCATTTTGCCAACAGGAATGGTTTTTTGATAAAAGTCGCGTGCGGCCTCGTTTTTGCCGGCGGGGATGGCGTGGCTTATATTTATTAAATCCACATCATATAAATCTGCGAAGTCATTGATAAGCTTAAGTTGGTGAACATTTTCCTCCATAACTACAAACGTGATACCCAGTTTTGCCTGTGTGCCTTTGCGGAGTTCGTTAAATTTTTTTATATTGTCGGTTATCTGTTTAAATCTTCCGCCAAGACGGATTTTTTCATATTCTTCAGCAGAGAATCCGTCCATAGAAATCCAAAGCCGTGTAAGACCGCTTTTTAAGAGGTTTTCAGCCAACTCTTCGGTAAGGCAAGTGCCGTTTGAAATGAGTTCTGTATTTTTACAAAACTGAGATGATTTTTTAATCATACTACATATGTTTTTGTGAATAAGGGGCTCCCCCATACCTCCGAAAAATACGGTGTTTGGAGTATATTCTTTGATATATTCATAGATGTTTTCAAAAGTTTCATCAGACATACTTCCAATAGCCTCATCTAGCCAACTGTGACGAAAGCACATTTTACATGACAGATTGCAGGCAGAAGTAGGCTCGATGTAAAGTCTTTCAATATATGAAATTTTATTTTCTTTCTTATCTGTTTGCCAAATCATCGATTATCTCCCAAATAAAAATCAGAATAATTACAATAGACATTCTATCACAAAACTGCAAAAAGGTAAATAGTATGTAGTGAGTTTAAATAAGTTCTTGCGAAATTTTTTCTTATGTGGTACAATCTTTCAGGCGAGGTGAAAGACAGTTTTGAAAATTTGGGTTATTTTTATAGTACTATATGGAATTTTAAAGGGCTTGCGAGAGCCTATAAAAAAGAATATATTAAAAGAAGTAAATGTTCTTACAACTCTTTTTGCATATACAGGGATTGGGTTTTTACTTTCTGTACCTACAGCAAAAGGGGTCTTTGATGTGCCGGCAAATATGATGGGCCTTATCCTGGTAAAGTCGGGGTCGATATTTATTGCCTGGATTATGGCATTTGTTGCTATCCGAAAGGTACCTGTCAGTATTTACGGTATAACCGATATGTCAAGGGTAGTGTTCTCTACCCTTATGGGTATTATTTTTTTAGGAGAGTCCCTTACTTTAAATGGTGTAATCAGCCTTTTGCTTGTTGTTATGGGTCTTTATCTTGCCAACCGAAGGCAAGGGAGTGGTGATGAAGAATACAGTTCCAAATATATTTGGATTATAATTGCATCTTGTATGTTAAATGGCGTATCCGGAACTTTGGACAAGTATATTATGTCCACAGGAATGGTTACGACATCGGCCCTTCAGTTTTGGTTTATGCTTACACTTTCGGCTATGTATCTTATGTATATACTTATCAAGAGGGAAAAATTGGAACTGAAAAAAGCACTTAAAAATCCCTGGATATATGTTTTGAGTTTATCATTGATATTTGGTGACAGATTGTTGTTTATAGCAAATTCGGACCCTGAGAGCAAGGTTACCGTTATGATTTTGATTAAGCAGAGCTCGGCGGTTGTAACAATAATTTTAGGAAAGCTCTTATATAATGAAAAGAATATTTTGAAAAAGCTTGCCTGTGCCGGATTGATAATTCTTGGAATTGCAATTGCAGTTATATAAAAATTAAACTCTATAAGGTGAAAATAAAGGTATGGTGGAATAAAAAAGGCTGTAGCATTTTGCTACAGCCTTTTTGCTTGAAACGGATTTTTGCCTATACGTCCATAATCACAGGAAGAATCATAGGCTTTCTTTTTGTCTTGGCAAAAATAAACGAGCCAAGTTCGTTTTTAAGATGTGATTTTATGCTTGCCCAATCAAGAGTGTTATGACTGAGACATTCATCCAGAACTTCATTTGCTTTTTCGCGCATACTTTCCATAAGGTCCTCAGCTTCGCGAACATAAACAAAACCTCTTGATATAATGTCGGGACCTGCAACTACGGCTTTCATATCGTGGTCAATTGTTGTTACTACTACAATAAGGCCGTCCTCTGACAGGTGTTTTCTGTCACGAAGAACGATATTGCCAACATCACCAACACCAAGTCCATCGACCAACACTTTACCTGAAGGAACTGTACCGGTAATCTTACCTGAATTCTGAGAAATTTCAAGAACCTTGCCGTTTTCCATCATAAATATGTTTTTGGACGGAATGCCCATCTCGAGAGCCAGGTCGCGATGACGACTTAGGTGCTTATATTCACCGTGGACAGGCATAAAGTATTTTGGTTTTGCAAGAGCAAGGATGATTTTTAGCTCTTCCTGGCAAGCGTGACCGGAAACGTGTACATCAGCCAAGGATTCATAAATAACCTCGGCGCCACGTTTGAGAAGTTCATTGATAACATTTGAAATAGCTTTTTCATTTCCAGGTATAGGGCTTGCTGAAATGATAACGAGGTCGTCATTTTCAATATTTACTTTTTTATGTTCTGAAAATGCCATACGTGAGAGGGCTGACATTGTTTCGCCCTGACTGCCTGTTGTGATGATAACAAGCTTATCCTTTGGATATCTGCTTATTTCATCAAGAGTAATAAGGGTATTTTTAGGAATATTCATATACCCAAGTTCAATCGCAGCAGCAAGAACGTTTTCCATACTGCGACCTGAAACTGCAACTTTTCTGCCATACTTTACGGATGCGTTGATAATTTGCTGGACTCTGTGTATGTTTGATGCAAAGGTGGCAACGAAAATGCGTTTATTACAATTTTCAAAAACATTGTCAAAGGTATTTCCTACAGTGCGCTCGCTCATAGTGTAACCCTTACGTTCAGCATTGGTGCTGTCGGACATCAAGAGCAAAACACCGTTTTTACCAAGCTCACCAATCCTACCAAGGTCAATCATTTCTCCATCAATGGGTGTAGAATCAATTTTGAAATCTCCTGTATGAAGAACAACACCGGCAGGGGTATGAAAGGCCACTGCGACGGCGTCGGCAATACTGTGGTTTGACCTGATAAATTCAACTTTAAAATCACCTATTTTAAAAGTTTCGCCCGGATTTACTACATTGAGTTTTGTGGAATTCAAAATGCCGTGTTCGGCAAGCTTGTTTTTAAGTATGCCCAAAGTAAGTTTTGTACCAAAAACAGGCACATTAAACTCCTTCAAAACATAGGGAATTGCTCCAATATGGTCTTCGTGACCGTGGGTTAGCACAATACCGCGGATGCGGTTTTTGTGCTTTTGGAGATAAGTTATCTCAGGTATAACCATATCAACCCCCAACATATCGTCGTCAGGGAAAGCAAGACCGCAATCCAAGATCAGCAAGTCACTGCCATACTCGAAGACTGTCATATTTTTTCCGATCTCGTGCAGTCCTCCAAGGGGCGTTATTTTAATTTTTTTACTTTTTTGCAACAAAATATCCTCCATTTTCTAAAAATTAATCCGTTCAATATAATACACAAAGAACATATAGTCCTTGCAAATTATCAATTTGATGTTATTATACACCAAAATCTCGCAATTTGCAAGAGATTTTCCAATATTTGTAATTATATTTTTAACATAAGTTGTAGTAAATATTCAAAGTAGAAAAAATTTAATATATTTCAAAATAATTAAGGCATAAGGGGTTGATATTTTTTGATAAAAATAGTATAATAGACTGATAATGGGCAAAATATGACATTTACTCATTTTGAAAGGGTGAAAATGGCTTAATGGCAAACAAAAGATATAGATTACCCCTGATTCCTCTGAGAGGTCTTACGGTCTTTCCGGGGATGGTACTTCATTTTGATGTGGGTAGAAAAAAGTCCATTGCGGCGATTGATAAGGCTATGGCAGGTGACCGGCTCGTTTTTTTGAGTTATCAAAAGGATAGCTTTATTGAAAGTCCTACACGTGAGGATGTTTCAAAAATTGGCGTTGTAGCCGAAATAAGACAGATACTCAAACTTCCGGATGGAAACTTGAGGGTACTTATCGAGGGCTTGGTTCGTGCCGGAATTACAAGATATTATGACGGTGAAGAATATATTGAAGCTAATGTGGTTGAAAAATCAGATATACCTTGTGAGGATTCGCTTTCGGAGCAGGTTCTTATGCGCAAGGTGCTTGGCTTGCTTCGTGATCATTTTGATTTGTATGAAAAAATAAATCCGCAAGTTTTGGCATCGCTTGTTGAAATTGAGGACGGTGGTGAGCTTGCAGATGTTACTGCATCAAATTTTCCGCTTAAGCCTCACGATCAGCAATTGATATTAGAAGAACTCAATGTTAGTGCAAGACTGGAAAAACTTATTGCTCTTATGGAAAATGAGAATAATATCCTTGAAGTTGAACAAGGAGTTATGTCAAAACTCAAGACAAGTCTTGATAAAAATCAGCGTGATTATATTTTGCGTGAGCAAATGAAAATCATTCAGGAAGAGCTGGGCGATTTTGAGTCGGGACAAGCGGAGGCAGAGGGGTATCGTGAAAAAATTACAAAACGTAATCTGCCCAAGGAAGTAAAGGAAAAGCTTGATGAAGAGCTTTCCAGACTTTCAAGGCTTTCTTCAATGTCTCAGGAATACGGTGTTGTCCAGAACTATATTGATACCGTTCTTGCGATGCCTTGGGATGTAAGTACAGAAGAAAATGGAGATATAACTCTGGCGAAAAAAATCCTTGACCGTGATCATTATGGACTTGAGAAGGTTAAGGAAAGAATACTTGAATATTTGGCTGTCAAGAGCCTTGCTCCTGAGGCAAAAGGTTCAATCATATGCCTTGCAGGACCTCCGGGAACGGGCAAGACTTCTATTGCAAAGTCTTTGGCAGAATCTTTAGGCAGAAAATATGTCAGAGTAAGTCTTGGCGGTATTCAGAATGAAGCTGAAATCAGAGGGCATAGAAAAACTTATGTAGGGGCAATGCCGGGCAGAATTGTAACGGCTTTAAAAATGGCAGGAAGCAAAAACCCCCTTATTTTACTTGACGAGATTGACAAAATGTCAAGTGACTTTAGAGGTGACCCTACTGCTGCAATGCTTGAGGTTTTGGATCCTGAACAAAACAGTGGCTTTCGTGATCACTTTTTGGAACTTCCATTTGATTTGTCACAAGTGCTTTTTGTTACAACGGCAAATTCAATTGAAAACATTCCAAGACCCCTTTATGACAGAATGGATATAATTGAAATTTCAGGCTATACTGAGCTTGAAAAATTGAATATTGCAAAACAATATCTTTTGCCAAAACAGCGGAAAGAAAATGGTCTTAGTTCCAAGACTCTTAAAGTCCCGGATAAAACCGTTAACGCTATTATTGAAGGTTATACCCGTGAGTCGGGAGTCAGGTCTTTGGAACGAAAGCTTGGCGCAATTTGCCGCAAGGCTGCAAAGGAGATTGTTGAAGAGGGTAAGAGCAGTATTACTGTTTCGGAAAAAGTCTTGACCAAGTATTTAGGCGGCAGAATATTTACCTATGACCATATACCCCAAAGCAATATGATTGGTATGGCAACTGGACTTGCCTGGACAGAGGTTGGGGGAGATACTCTCAGTATTGAAATCAATGTAATGAAGGGCAGCGGTAAGCTTGAACTTACAGGCAACCTTGGTGATGTAATGAAGGAATCGGCAAAGGCTGCACTAAGCTTTATAAGAGCGAATAGTGATGTCTTTGCTATTAATCCTGATTTTTACAAGGAAAAGGATATCCATATACACGTGCCCGAGGGCGCAATCCCCAAAGATGGGCCATCTGCTGGTATCACAATGGCAACTGCGCTTATTTCAGCGCTTACAGGTTCGGCGGTTAATCGAAATGTTGCAATGACAGGAGAGATTACTCTTCGTGGTAGAGTTTTGCCTATTGGCGGACTTCGTGAAAAGGCACTTGCCGCATACCGTATGGGAATACAAAAAATAATAATTCCTTTTGAAAACAAAAAGGATTATGAGGAATTGCCTGAAAAGATTAAAGAAAAAATAGAATTTGTATTTGCCAAGGATATAAAGACGGTTCTTGAAAATGCGATAGAAACAGGAGGAGAACAATGGAATTTATCGATGCTAAGTTGATTACAACAGCGGTAAAGTATGAACAGTACCCTCCCAAAGACCTGCCTGAGATTGCTTTGGTTGGTCGTTCGAATGTAGGTAAATCTTCATTGATAAATTGTCTTGCGAACAGAAAAAATCTTGCTAGAACAAGCAGCACACCCGGTAAGACTGCAACAATAAATTTTTATGAATTCGGCAAAAAATTCCGTATAGTTGACCTTCCCGGATATGGTTATGCAAAGGTTTCGCAAAAAGAGAGAGAAAAGTGGGCGGGGATGATTGAAAACTATCTTGCCCGCCGTGAAAATCTTGTATTGGTAATACAGCTGGTAGATGCAAGACATAAGCCAACAGCAGATGACAAAACAATGTTTGACTGGATAAAAAGCTATAATTATGAGCCGTTTGTTGTTGCGACAAAACTTGATAAATTGAAAAAATCCCAGATTGATGGAAATCTAACCGCAATTTATGATGATCTTCATCTTACTGAGGACTCTGTACTCATTCCATTTTCGGCAGAAAACCGGACAGGCAGGGAAGAAGTACTTGAATTGATTGATTATGTGTTAGAGCCTGAGGGCGAAAATCAGATAGAGGATTAAAGAGAGAAAGGATAAATACGATGATTACAAAACCGAGAGGTACAGAGGATGTATTGCCTGAGGAAAGTAAACTGTGGCAGTACATTGAAAGCACAGCGCGATGTGTGTGTGAGCGTTTTGGGTATAAGGAAATAAGAACTCCTGTTTTTGAAAATACCGAGCTCTTTCAACGTGGTGTTGGTGACACAACTGATGTGGTTCAAAAGGAAATGTACACCTTTGAAGATAAGGGCGGAAGAAGTTTGACCTTAAAACCTGAAGGTACGGCAACTTTGGTGCGTAGCTATATTGAAAATTCATTATATGCAAATCCGCAGCCAACAAAGTTAAGTTACATCATCCCTTGTTTCAGATATGAAAAACCGCAGTCAGGAAGACTCAGAGAGTTTCATCAGTTTGGAATAGAATGTTTTGGGGCAAGCTCTCCTGCAACAGATGCTGAGGTTATATCCCTTGCATATATGTTTTTAAAAGAGCTAAAGCTCACAGGGATAGAGCTTAACATTAACAGTATAGGCTGTCCTGTATGCAAAAAGGAATATAATGAAAAGCTAAGAAGCTATTTTGAAAAGTATAAGGGCGAACTTTGTCCTACTTGTCTTGAAAGACTTGAAAAAAATCCTATGCGAATTATAGATTGTAAATCTGATATTTGCAGCAAGATTGCAAAGGATGCGCCAAAGATGATTGATTACTTGTGTGATGAATGTCATAATCATTTTGAGTCTGTAAAAGAAAGACTTACGAATATGGGTATCAGTTACACAGTTAATCCGGACATTGTAAGAGGTCTTGATTACTACACAAAGACGGTTTTTGAATTTGTTTCGGATGCCCTTGGTGCGCAATCAACCGTATGTGGCGGCGGCAGATACAGCGGTCTTGTGGAGGAACTTGGCGGCAAGCCTGCAGATGGTATTGGCTTTGCGGCAGGGCTTGAACGATTGATTCTGGTAATTAAAAAACAGCAGGAAGTATCATCAGTAACAGAAGCGTCCCCTGATATTTTTATTGCAACAATGGGAGATAAAGCAGAAAGCTTTGCTCAAAAACTTATTTTTGATTTAAGAAACGCAGGAATCCACGCAGAACAGGACCTTTGTGGCAGAAGTCTTAAGGCTCAGATGAAGTATGCCGATAAGTTGTCGGCCAAGTTCAGTATCGTTGTTGGAGAAAATGAGCTCAGTGAAAATTCTGCAAATCTTAAAAATATGAAAGACGGCGAGATTATAGCTACAGCCTTAGATGTTGAAACGTTAAAATCGCACTTACAGGAGGGAAAATAGATGGAAACAATGCAAGGCCTTAAAAGAACCAATATGTGTGGTGAGTTGAGTGCAAAGGATGCCGGAAAAGAAGTCGTACTTACCGGTTGGGCAGCCAAAAACAGACTTCTTGGTCAGTTGATATTTTTGACATTGAGAGACAGGACAGGTATTGTTCAGGTTGCTTTTAATGACGAAACTGCAAGAGATGTATTTGAAAAGGCTGAAAAAGTAAGAAGTGAATATGTTGTTGCTGTTCGTGGCAAGGTTGCACTCAGAACACCTGAGAATATAAACCCCGATATGAAGACCGGCGAGGTTGAGATTATTGCCGAGGAAATAAGAATTTTAAACGATGCTGAAACACCACCATTCTATATTGAAGAGGGAATCGACACAAATGATGCATTGAGGCTTAAATACAGATACCTTGATTTAAGACGTCCTGATATGCAACGCAATATGATTATGCGTCACAAGGTTGCCAAAATTGCTCGTGACTACTTTGACGAACAGGGATTTTTGGAGATTGAAACACCAATGCTCACCAAGAGTACCCCTGAGGGTGCACGAGACTATCTTGTTCCAAGCCGTGTGCATCCGGGTAAGTTTTACGCACTTCCACAATCACCGCAGCAGTACAAGCAGTTGCTTATGCTTGCAGGGTATGACAGATACTTCCAGATTGCACGTTGTTTCCGTGATGAGGATCTTCGTGCTGACCGTCAGCCGGAATTTACTCAGATGGATATGGAGCTATCCTTTGTGGATATTGACACTGTTATTGAGATAAACGAGGGCTTTCTCAAAAAAGTATTTAAGGATGTTTTAGGCAGAGATGTGGAAACACCATTTTTAAGACTTCCTTACCAGGAAGCAATGGACCGATTTGGCTCAGACAAACCCGATACTCGTTTTGGTATGGAGCTTGTTGATATTTCTGATGAAGTGAAAGATTGTGATTTTAAAGTATTTACAGGAGCAGTTGAAAATGGCGGCAGTGTAAGATGTATCAATGCCAAAGGTCTTGGTTCTTCCTTGACACGCAAAACGTTGGATTCGTTGACTGAATATGTAAAAACCTATCGTGCAAAAGGTCTTGCCTGGATTGTTGTTGAAGAGGATGGTCTTCGCTCGCAGATTACAAAGTTCTTAAGCGAAGACACAGTAAATGCGATTCTCAAAAAGGCTGATGCAGAGGTTGGCGACGGCATTTTGATTGTTGCAGACAAAAATCAGGTAGTTTATGATGCGTTGGGCAATCTCCGTCTTGAAGTTGCATCAAGGTTTGATATTATCGACAAATCAAAACTCAACTTTTTGTGGGTTACTGAATTCCCACTTTTTGAATATTCTGAGGAAGAGGATAGATTTGTTGCAAAACACCACCCCTTTACATCTCCTATGGATGAAGATATTGAAAAACTGGATACAGAACCTGAAAATGTCCGTGCAAAGGCATATGATATTGTCTTGAACGGTACAGAAATCGGTGGAGGCAGCCTTAGAATTTACAACACTGCTCTACAGCAGAAAATGTTTGAAAAGCTTGGCTTTACACCTGAAGCCGCTTGGGAAAGATTTGGTTATTTACTTGAAGCGTTTAAGTACGGCACACCTCCTCACGGCGGTATGGCATATGGACTTGACAGACTCGTTATGATTATGGCGGGATGTGATTCAATACGTGATGTTATTGCATTCCCAAAAGTTCAGACAGCTGCAGAACTTATGACAAATTCACCTGATATTGTAGATGATATTCAGCTTAAAGAACTTGCAATCAGTTTGGACACCGAAGAAGAGTAAAAATCTTTTTAAGGAGGCGATGTGATGAAAAGACAGACAGTAGTGCTTATTTGGGCGGCTGCCCTGCTGCTGCTTGTTGCGAGTTGCTTTGGAATATATTATATTTGGGACGGTAGCACACAAGGCTTTACAAAAACTAAATCAACTGTGGCGTTTAACTGCGTTTCAACCGACATTGAAGAATATACCGTGATAGGAGACAGCGGCAGCTACACCATTGAAAAAACGCGCAGTGGTTGGCAGCTTGACGATGATTCAAAGGTTAAGCTTGACCAGGATATAGTGGGAAAGATGATAGCATCAGCATCTAATATTACTGCCACAGGTACAGTAAGTCGCAGGGACTTTGAAAAGCTTTACACAAAGGAAGAAAGAAGAGTAAAGCTGGAGTTTGATAACGATAGAGATGTTGAAATCAGGTTTTTGGGTGTTTGTGGCAATCTATGTGCATTTAGAGTATTGGATAATAATAAGATATATGTTATGAATTCTTCTATGCGTGATATTCTTGCACCAAAGCTTGATTCGCTGCGCATAACTACCGTTTTCCCAAAACTGGCAAAAAACGAAACATTGCCCGATTACTATAGATATACAGATTACAATGGTAGTGTAGTCGAGGTGAGAACAAAAACCGGTGCCGAGCTTGCAAAGGGCAAAGACAACCGGTATGTTATGGAAAAGCCTTACCAGAAGGAAGTTGATGATGAGGCATTTGAACAGCAGATAGCACTGAAGATTCCTACTATAAAAATTACAGGTTTTGTTGATAATCCTTCGGATAATATTAAAGTTTATGCTTTGGATGAAAAATCAAGAGCAGAGTTGTCATTCAAATGGGACGGATACGACGAAACCTTGTATCTTGGAAGAACTGAGAATGGTGTAGTTTTTGCAGTAAAGAAAAATTCAAAGGATATTTTTACTATAGATACATCAATGCTTGAGTTTTTAAAGTTTGACCCGTTTTATATTCTTGAGGATAGCGTGCTTAAAACCGATTCGAAGAATATACGCTCAGTAAAAGTTACTGTGGGTGAGATGGTTTACGATATAACAAGTATTGATCGGAATAGTGAAAACCCACAATTTTATGTAAATGGTAATGTAGCAAGGCAAGATGTGTTTGAGGAAATTATCGATGAGCTTGATAGTATAAACTTTTTGAGTGAGCTTACATCTATTCCCCAGGATACAAGAGATGTTGTAGTGACGGTAAACTATAACAACGGGGTAAATAGTCAGACAATCAGTCTTGCGAAGCTGAACAATAAAAGTTATGCAGCATTTATTGATGGTAAGGCAGAGTTTGAGGTGGACGGCGAGGCTGTTTTAGACCTGCTCCAAGAATTGAAAGATGCAAGTAACAATCCAATGAAAAAATATTAGAAAGGACAATTCTAAAGATGAAAAATGTTTTTGATGTATTAAAGGAACGTGGACTTATTGCTCAGATGACCCACGAGGAGGAAATAAAAAAGCTTCTTGCAGAAAAGAAGATAACTTTTTATATAGGATTTGACCCTACTGCAGATAGCCTTCATATAGGTCATTTTATGCAGTTGGTTGTTATGAAGCATATGCAAAATGCAGGCCATAGACCAATAATTTTGCTTGGCGGCGGAACAACAATGGTTGGTGACCCAACAGGCAAAACAGATATGCGTCCTATGATCAGTCGGGAAGAGATCCAACATAATGCGGATAAGTTTAAAGAGCAGATGTCAAAGTTTATTGATTTTTCTGACGGAAAAGCGATTATGGTTAACAATGCAGATTGGCTTCTTGACCTTAATTATGTGGATTTTCTTCGCGAAGTAGGTGTTCACTTCTCCGTAAACAGAATGCTTTCTGCGGAGTGTTTTAAAACAAGAATGGAACGTGGACTTTCGTTCCTTGAGTTTAACTATATGCTTATGCAGAGTTATGATTTTTACAAACTTCACAAGGAATATGACTGTATTATGGAATTCGGTGGAGATGACCAGTGGTCAAATATTATTGGTGGCATTGAACTCATCCGTCGTAAGGATTCAGAAGATGCTTACGGTATGACATTTACACTTCTCACAACATCTGAGGGCAAGAAGATGGGTAAGACCGAGAAGGGCGCCCTTTGGCTTGACCCTGAAAAGGTTACACCTTATGAATTTTATCAGTACTGGAGAAATGTTGATGACAAGGATGTAATTCGTCTTCTTAAACTTGTTACATTTGTTTCGATGGAAGAAATCTCAGAGTATGAGAAGTTTGAAGGCCAGCAGCTCAACACTGTTAAGGAACGCTTAGCTTATGAAGTTACCAAAATGGTACACGGTGAAGAAGAAGCCCAAAAAGCAGATGCTGCCGCAAAAGCTGTATTTGGTGCAGGTTCAGATGATTCAAATATGCCAACATTTGAGCTTTCTGCAGAGCAGATTGAAGCAGGTATTAACATTGTTGATTTGCTTTCAGTTTCAGGTCTTGCGCCGTCAAAGGGCGAGGGCAGACGTCTTGTTCAGCAGGGCGGTGTAAGTATTGACGGAAACAAGGTTGATGATATAGCCTATGCAATCACAAAAGATATTTTCAATGATGGTAAGATTGTTGTTAAAAAGGGCAAGAAAGTATTTTTGAAAATTATTCTTGCATAATAGTCAAAAAATGAGAGAGGAGTTGTTTCAAGTGTCCAGAGAATTACCAAAGACATATGATCCAAAGGCTGTTGAGGATAAAATATACAGCAATTGGGTTGATAAAGGATACTTTCATACAAAAATAGATAAGGATAAGGAGCCTTTCACCATCGTGATTCCGCCGCCTAATGTAACGGGGCAGCTTCATATGGGTCATGCTCTTGATGAAACTTTTCAGGATATACTGATAAGAACAAAAAGAATGCAGGGCTATGCAGCACTTTGGGTGCCCGGTACAGATCACGCAGGTATAGCAACTCAAATTAAGGTTGAAGAAAATCTCCGCAACGAAAAAGGTCTTACAAGACACGATTTAGGCAGAGAAGAATTTTTGAAGCTTGTGTGGGCGTGGAAGGAACAATACGGCAACCGCATCATTAATCAAATTAAAAAGCTTGGTTGTTCATGCGACTGGGAAAGAGAACGCTTTACAATGGATGAGGGTTGCTCAAAGGCTGTGCGTGAAGTTTTTGTTAATCTTTATAACAAAGGTCTTATTTACCGGGGCAATCGTATTATCAACTGGTGTCCACATTGTATGACAGCTCTTTCCGATGCTGAGGTTGAATACGCAGAGCAGGCAGGCAACTTTTGGCATATAAAGTATCCTGTTAAGGACAGTGACAAGTTTGTAATTATAGCAACCACACGTCCTGAGACACTTCTTGGTGATACTGCAGTTGCTGTAAATCCTGAGGATGAGAGATATAAGGATCTGGTTGGTAAAACGCTTATTCTCCCTCTTGTTGGCAGAGAAATCCCTGTTATTGCAGATGAATATGTAGATAAAGAGTTTGGTACAGGCTGTGTGAAAATTACACCTGCACACGACCCTAACGATTTTGAGGTTGGTCTTCGTCATAACTTAGAGCAAATTAAAGTTATGACAGATGACGGAAAAATTAATTCATATGGCGGCAAGTATGAGGGTATGGACAGATACGATGCCAGACGTGAAATGGTTAAGGACCTTGAAGAGTTGGGATTGCTCGTAAAAATCGAGGAGCATTCACATAATGTGGGACAGTGTTACCGTTGCGGAACTACTGTCGAACCTCTTACATCAAATCAGTGGTTTGTAAAAATGCAGCCCCTTGCTGAAAGGGCTATTAAAGTTGTAAGAGACGGCGATGTTGCATTTATTCCTGATAGATTTTCAAAAACATATATGAACTGGATGGAAAATGTTCACGATTGGTGTATTTCCCGTCAGCTTTGGTGGGGACATAGAATACCTGCGTTCTATTGTGCTGAATGTGGCGAAATGACAGTTTCAAAAACAGATATTGACAAATGTCCTAAGTGTGGCGGCAAGGTTAAGCAGGAAGATGATGTCCTTGACACCTGGTTCAGCTCAGCTCTTTGGCCATTTTCAACACTTGGCTGGCCGGAAAAAACTGATGACCTTGAATACTTCTATCCAACTTCTGTACTTGTTACAGGTTATGATATTATATTCTTCTGGGTTGCACGTATGATTTTCTCAGGCCTTGAACATATGGATGAAGTTCCTTTCAAACACGTTTACATTCACGGACTTGTTCGTGACAGCCAGGGTAGAAAGATGAGTAAATCATTAGGAAACGGTATTGATCCTCTTGAAATTGTTGATAAGTATGGCGCAGATGCACTCAGATTTACTCTTGCTACAGGCAACTCACCAGGTAATGATATGAGATTTTATCTTGAGAGAGTTGAAGCAAGCCGTAATTTTGCAAACAAAATTTGGAATGCTTCAAGATTTGTAATGATGAATCTCACAATCGACAAGTGTGAGGTTCCTGCTTTAGACAAACTTCATATTGAGGACAAGTGGATACTTCACAGATATAATGAACTTGTTCGTGAGGTTACTGATAATCTTGAAAAATATGAGCTTGGTATAGCGGTTCAGAAACTTTATGATTTTATCTGGGATGAATTCTGCGATTGGTATATTGAATTTGTAAAACCTAGATTTTTTGCTGAGGGCGAGAGCAACACTACCGCACAAATGGTACTAACCTATGTACTTTCAAATACATTAAAGCTGCTTCATCCTTTTATGCCGTTTATTACAGAAGAAATATGGCAGGCTCTTCCACACGATGGCGAGAGTATTATGATTTCTGAATGGCCTAAGGTTATGGAAGAACTTTGCAATCCGGAAGCCGAAAATGAAATGATTGGTATTATGGATGCAATCAAAGGTATCAGAAATGTAAGGAATGAAATGAATGTTCCGCCTTCAAAGAAGGTTAAACTCTATGTTGTAACAAAAGAAAAAGCTCTTTTTGAAGAAGCCGGAGTATTCCTTGAAAAACTGGCAAGTGCATCTGAGACAGAAATCAAAGATGACAAGACAGGACTTCCTGAAAATACTGTTTCGGTTGTTACTGCAAAGGCTGAAATATTACTTCCGATGGACGAGCTTGTTGATCGCGAAAAGGAGATTGAGCGTTTAACAAAAGAAAAAACAAAGTTAATGGGCGAAATCAAGCGTGTTGAAGGCAAGCTTTCAAACAAAGGTTTTACTGACAAGGCTCCCGCAGCAGTTGTTGAAGAGGAACGCCAAAAAGGTGAAAAATACAAGGCTATGCTTGAAAAGGTTCTTGAGAGCCTGGAAAAAATGCAGTAAAATTACTAATTTTGTATAAAAACGTCAAATACAGTCGATAATTTATATCGACTGTATTTTTTTGTCCGATTTTGGCTTGCGAAAGGCTTAGAGCTAAAAGGAAAAATATGTAAAAACATTGAAGTGTAAAAGGTAATTAAATTTATTAATGACAAAGGAGGAAACATAGGTGGATATAAAACTTGAAACAATAGGGACAACCCTTGTTGTAAAGATTAACGGTGAGATTGATCATCACACAGCCCAGGTTTTTAAATCTGAAGTTGACAGAGAAATAAATTTGAGAAACATAGTCAATCTTGTTCTGGACTTTGATGGAGTAACCTTTATGGACAGTTCAGGCATTGGGGTGGTTGTAGGCCGATATAAGGAAATAACAGCAAGAGGCGGCAAAGTTATGATAATAAGAGTTAAGCCTCAAGTGGATAAAATTTTAGAAATCTCAGGACTCAAGACAATTCTTGAGTGCAGCCATTAAATAAAGGAGGGGTACATATGGAAAATTATATGAAGCTGGAGGTTCCCGCAAAAAGTATAAACGAATCTTTTGTGCGTGCAGTAGTTGCAGCGTTCTCTGTTCAGCTGGATTTGAGTGTTGAAGATTTGGCGGATATAAAAACCGCAGTATCAGAGGCGGTAACAAACTCAATTGTTCACGGCTATGCAAATATGAAGGGTATTGTGAAAGTTGTATGTAAAGTTGTTGACGGATGCATTGAAATTGAGATATCTGATTTTGGCGTAGGGATAGAGGATGTAAGTATGGCTATGCAGCCTCTTTTTACATCAAAGCCTGAATGTGAAAGGAGCGGAATGGGTTTTACTGTTATGCAGACATTTATGGATGACTTGGTGGTTAAGTCAAAACCTGGTGAGGGAACAGTAATCACGATGAAAAAGTGTATAGGGGGATAAGTTGTGCAAACAAAAAAATACAACGAGGACCTGTGCAGTAGAATTGAATCCGCAAAAAACGGAGATATTATTGTCCGAGATATGATAGTTGAGGAGAATATTGGACTTGTTCACAGCATTGTAAGACGTTTTGCCCAAAGAGGGTATGAGGCTGAGGACTTGTTTCAGATAGGATGTATAGGTCTTGTAAAAGCTATACAAAAGTTTGATACAAGCTTTGATGTGAAATTTTCAACTTATGCTGTACCTATGATAATGGGTGAGATAAAACGTTTTATACGTGACGATGGTATTATAAAAGTAAGCCGAAGCATTAAGGAGTTGGGAATAAAGGCACTTATGCTTCGGGAAAGTATCATAAAGGAAACAAATAAGGAACCAACGATTAAAGAACTTTCGGAAAAACTTGGTGCAGGTTTGGAAGACGTAGCGATGGCGCTTGAAGCAGGGATAAGACCGGAATCCATAAACGCATCTGTGGTTGATAATGATGGTGATGGTAAAACCTTGGGCGAACGTCTTGAAAGTAAGGATGATTGTGAGAGTACGGTGATAAACAAAGTCCTTATTCAGAATCTTTTGCAGATGTTTGATGACAGGGAAAAGAAAATTATAATCTTAAGATATTTTAAGCAGAAGACTCAGAGCGAGATTGCAAAGGTTATGGGGATTTCTCAGGTGCAGGTATCAAGAATTGAAAAAAAGGTACTGACTGCTATGCGAGAAAAATTGTTGGAAAAATAATTTTTAAAATGATGTAAGAAAAAGGATTTTTAAAAATTTTGTCGAATTTATATAATGATTTAAGTCAAATACAAAGTTTTTAAGAAAGAAGGAACGTTACAGTGGAGGCATATGTTGTTTTTAAGGACATCGCAATTATCCTTGTTGCAGCAAAAATATTTGGTATTTTGGCAAGAAAGCTAAAAGCACCTCAAGTTGTAGGTGAGATAGTTGCAGGCTTGATTATCGGACCTTGTATTTTGGGATGGGTAAACCAGACGGATTTCTTAACCAAAATGGCAGAAATCGGTGTGGTTATTATTATGTTTTCAGCGGGTCTTGAAACCGACCTTAGAGAGCTTGTAAAAACAGGTCCCATGGCCTTGCTCATTGCGTGTGCTGGTGTTCTTGTTCCGCTGGTTGGAGGAACTCTTTTATATATGGCATTCTACGGGGTAAGTCCCTGGATGAGTGAGGAGTTTTACAAAGCGGTATTTATGGGGACTATTATGACTGCAACTTCTGTCAGTATTACAGTCCAGACCCTGCGTGAACTCGGGTACCTAAAGAGTCGCGTTGGAACAACTATCATAAGTGCCGCAATCATAGATGACATAATCGGTATTATGGTACTTACATTTGTAATTGGTATGAAGACTCCTGATGTGAATGCTTTAAATGTGGTGTTGAACACAGTGGCGTTTGTAATCTTTGCCCTTGTAGGCGGATTTATTATTTATAAAGTTTTTAAAGCTTTTGATGTAAGATATGAACATACAAGACGTGTTGCCATTGTAGGTCTTGCCTTTTGCTTTGCGATGTCATATATAGCGGAAAGATATTTTGGAATTGCTGATATTACAGGCGCATATGTTGCGGGAATTATCCTTTGTAATTTGCAGGATTCACAGTATATAGCCCGAAAGATGGATATAAATTCATATATGATGTTTGGCCCCGTGTTTTTCGCAAGTATTGGTCTTAAGACAAATATTTCGTCATTTGATGTATCAATACTGCTATTTGCTATTGCCTTTGTTGTTGTGGCATTAATAGCCAAGATAATAGGTTGTGGATTTATTTCGAAGATTTGCAAATTTAATTTAAATGACTCACTCAAAATTGGAGTAGGAATGATGATACGTGGAGAGGTTGCTCTTATTGTTGCACAAAAGGGTCTGTCGGTTGGACTTTTGGAACCTGTGTATTTTACAGCAGTTATTTTGCTTAT
Source organism: Clostridia bacterium (assembly GCA_017546165.1). GTDB lineage: Bacteria > Bacillota > Clostridia > Monoglobales > Monoglobaceae > SIG440. The sequence goes on along the minus strand of JAFYXL010000004.1, from coordinate 109,969 downwards.
AATAGTGTCATCAATTTGTGCACCATTAATTTTAAAATATCTATATTCAATAGATAAAAACGCTTCCTGCAAGAATTTGGAGGCCTGACTGTGGTTGACACAATGGTATAAAATATGATAAAATTTTAATGTAATATGAAAGATCATATATATACTTTGGAGAGTTTAAAATGAAGTTTGTAGGATTTGCGGCAACATACTCGCCGGAAACTAACGAAATAACAAATAAACATAACTATTTTCTCAATGGCCTTATCAAAGACAGTATCGGTGATAGTGCCTGTACGGATGTGTGTGATATTTCCGGATTTCGGAATTTATATGCACTGGCTGACGGAAGTAAAAGTGTAGGCAGGGGAGAAAACGCTGCTTATCTATGTATGGATTTGATGAGTAGCATATTTGGAGCTGATTTCCACGCAGAACAAAAGAATTACTTTGATTCTGCCAGTGATATTGTAAAAGGTCGTTCTTTTCAGGAAAACGGTTTAGATATGGCTGTAGATATGAGCGTTTTATATTTGTGCGGCAATTGGGCAAGAGTTTATAATGTAGGTAGCGTGTCAGTATTCCATCACAGCAACCGCTTGCTTACTAAAATTTCCGGGGAAATGCCTGAACTAATCCAGGTTGAAGAAGTTATAGAAGAAGATGGAGCATTGAAAATTGAAAAGAAATTCAAAAAGACTGTGCCATATATTGGGTATCTTTCCGGTGATTTTGAATTGGCCCCATATGTTTCTGAAAAGGTAAGGGTAAAAGATTCTGATGCTTTTGTTATAGCAACTGAAAGTGTAATGGCTATAGTGAGTGAGGATGATATTTTAACGGTTTTAAATGACCCGGATATTTCTAATAGCAAAAAAGCTTCTGCGATAATTGATTTAGCAGTTGAAAAAGATCCTGAGGGCAATTATACGGTTGAAATAATAAAGTCAAAAGTTCCAAAAAGGATAATAGGTATTCGCTTGCGATTGATTGCATTGGCAGTGGCAGCTATTTTAACGATTACAGGAATATTTGTGTTTCCGTATATACAAAATGCAGGCAATTCAGCAAAACAGAGCTTTGCGGAATTTCTACTCCACCTTATGTATGGAGATAGAAATGATGAAGAAGTAATATGGGAACCTTGGGTGCCAATAGACGAGGAAGATGATGAAAAAGAACCTGAAAAAAATGAAGGTAGCAATGAAGTTGAGGAGAGCACTCAGAATGTGCAAAAACCGGCAACTACACCAACCACGCCGACTACGCCTGCGACAAAGCCCAGCGTAAAACCAAATACCAACAGCAGTACGGAAGAAACCGAGACACCGGTCAAAGTGGAGCCCCCTGCTGCGCCTCCACCACTTGAAAACAGTGATGTGGAGTTACCTATAGATTTTGACTAATAAAAGGACACACTGAGTGTGTCCTTTTAAATTGACACTAAAATAAAATTATGGTAAAATATAAATAGTGAATTGTTGATGGGGAGGGAAGTCTAAAAGTGAATTACAAATATTTTGAAAATAAGGACTGCGAGTTTTACCCCTGTCACAAGATGGAAGAACAAAACTGCCTTTTTTGTTTTTGTCCCCTATATTTTTTGGATTGTGGGGGAAAATTTAAAATGATTGAAGGTAAAGCTGGTCATATGATTAAGGACTGTAGTGACTGCACAATTCCTCACTTACCCAATGGGTATGATTATGTTATGAAGAAACTGGAAGAAAAAGGTGTCTGAAATGGATATAAAACAGGAAATTTTGTCTTTGAGGAAAACTCTTGAAGAGCATAATTATAATTACTATGTAATGGACAATCCAACAATCTCGGATTTTGAGTATGATGCCATTATGCAAAGGCTTATAAAACTGGAGGAAGAAAATCCTCAGTTTTCGGATGAGAATTCACCGACTAAAAGGGTTGGCGGTGTTGCTCTCAGCGAATTTGAGCAGGTAAGACACAGTATCCCTATGCAAAGCCTTGGGGATGTTTTTTCGTACGATGAACTTATGGAATTTGACCAAAGGGTAAGGCAAGGATTAAATGGCGAAACCCCCGAATATATTGTTGAGATGAAAATCGATGGACTTTCGGTATCTCTGGAATATGAAAACGGAAGATTCATTCAAGGTTCAACTCGAGGGGATGGAGCAGTTGGTGAAAATATAACAGAAAATTTAAAAACAATTAAGTCAATACCCCTCAATATAGACGATGTGAGCCGTTTGGAGGTCAGAGGCGAGGTTTATATGCCTCGCAAAAGTTTTGAACTTGTAAATGAAGAGAAACGCATAAACGGTGAGGCGCTCTTTGCAAATCCCAGAAATGCGGCAGCAGGATCACTCCGTCAGTTGGATAGCAAAATTACAGCTAAACGCAAACTTGATGTTTTTATATTCAATATTCAGGATATGAAAGAGGGTTTTGCCAATACACACAGCGAGGGACTTGAAAAGCTGAAAAAACTAGGATTTAAAGTAAGCCCAAAACGTATAGTGGTAAGCTCAATAGAGGAAGCATATCTTGAAATTTTAAAGATAGGTGAAGAGAGGGCAGAACTGCCATTTGATATTGATGGAGCAGTAGTAAAGGTAAATAGCCTGAGACAGAGAGAGGTTTTAGGTACTACCTCCAAAGTCCCCAAATGGGCTATTGCTTATAAATTTCCTGCTGAACAACAGGAAACATTGCTTGAGGATATTATTGTGCAAGTCGGCAGAACGGGTGCGATAACTCCAAATGCAGTGCTTACTCCCGTTAAGGTCTCAGGCTCAACTGTTAGTCGTGCCACACTGCATAACGAGGATTTTATAAAAGCAAAAGATATCCGGATAGGTGACAGAGTGCTTATTCAAAAGGCAGGCGATATTATTCCGGAAGTGGTATCTGTTTTAAAGGAAAAACGAACAGGTGCCGAAAAAATATACAAAATGCCAACCCATTGTCCTGCTTGTGGAGAGGAATTATTCCGCGAAGAAGGAGAAGCGGCACTGAGATGTCTTAGTTCAAATTGTCCCGCACAACGGTTGCGCAGCATAATCCATTTTGCATCACGAGGTGCTATGGACATTGAGGGACTTGGCGAGGCAGTTGTGGAACAGCTTATAGACGCAGAACTTATAAAGACACCGGCGGATTTATTTTATCTTAAAAAAGAGGATTTAGTTCCTCTTGAACGCTTCGCTGAAAAATCAGCTCAAAACCTGATTGATGCTATTGAAAAAGCAAAGAAAAACCCACTTGATAAGCTTTTGTGTGGGTTTGGTATAAGGTTAATAGGAGCAAGAGGTGCAAAAGCAATTGCTGCATATTTTGGGGATATTGACAGCATTATGTCAGCAAGCGCAGAAGAGGTGTCTCAGATAGATGATGTTGGAGAAAAAATGGCTGAAAGTTTGGTGCATTATTTCAGTGAGCCTGAAACAAAGGAGCTAATTGAAAAAATGAAAGCTGCCGGAGTAAATATGGTGGCAGAAAAGAGCGTTTCTGACGGAGTGTTTGAAGGAAAGACCTTTGTTTTGACAGGAACGCTGCCAACACTTAAAAGAGCTAAAGCACAAAAAATGATTGAAGACAATGGCGGAAAGGTATCAGGCTCGGTGTCTAAAAAGACGGACTTTGTTGTGGCGGGTACTGAAGCAGGCAGTAAACTTGATAAGGCTGAGAGCCTTGGAATAAAGATTATTTCTGAGGAAGAATTTTTAAAGATGTTTTAAAAAAATAAAAACACCTTGTTGTTTTAAACAACAAGGTGTTTTTTAAATTAGATTTCGTTAAACTTCTTTTCAAGATATGCCTTAACGGACATTGGAGTTGCTTTTCCTTTTAATGCTCTGTTTGCCTGACCCATAAAGAAACCAAACACATTGGTCTTACCATTTTTGTAGTCCTCAATAAGGTCGGGACGCTCTGCGAAGAGTGCATCTACTACATTTGCAATAGCTTCTGTATCTTCGACTACTATAAAGCCGTTTGTCTTTGCAATTTCCTCAGGTTCCCCACCTTCTTCGAACATTATACGAATAATGGTTTTTGCATCATTACGATTGACGGTGTTTTTGTCAGCCATTTCGCAGACCTTTGCAAAGTTCTTAGCAGAGATTGCAATTTCCTCGCTGTCAGTTTCTTTTACACGACGCATAATTTCGGTCTGGAACATATTTGATACGTTCTTGTACATGGGGTAAATTGCAACTGTCTCATCGAAAAAGTCTGAAAGGTACTTCTCGGAGGTCAAAACCCTTGCATCTTCGTCGGTAAGTCCATATTCCTTGGTGTATATTTCTACTCTTTCGTGAGGGAGAAGAGGTATTTCGGATTTTGCTTTTTCAATATCTTCCTCGGTAAAGGTTATTGCCAATATGTCAGGCTCAGGGAAGTAACGGTAGTCATTTGCATTTTCCTTGCTTCTCAGTGACGATGTAGTGCCTGTTGCATCGTCAAAACGTCTTGTTTCCTGCACAACTTTTCCGCCCTGGTCCAAAATTTCGGTTTGACGGGCAATTTCACTTTCTATTGCTCGCTGAATTGAACGGAAAGAGTTAAGGTTTTTAATTTCTGCTCTGTCACCCAAGATATCGGAGCCTGCAGGTTTTAAAGATATGTTTACGTCTGCACGGATAGAACCTTCCTGCATTTTTGCATCGCATACGTTAAGATATTTGAGATATAGAGCAATCTTTGAAACGAATTCTGCTGCTTCCTCGGGGGAATTGATGTCAGGCTCTGTAACGATTTCAATAAGAGGGACACTGCAACGGTTGTAGTCGGCGTAGCTCTGTCCGTGGTAATCATCGTGTACCATTTTGCCGGCATCTTCCTCAAGGTGAATTTGATGTATTCTTACAACGGTGCCTGTCGAAAGCTCTACTTTGCCATTTACACAAAGAGGCAAGTCAAGCTGAGAAATCTGATAAGCCTTAGGAAGGTCAGGGTAGAAGTAATTCTTGCGGTCAAATCTTGTGTAACGATTGATGTCACAGTTAAGAGCAAGACCTGCGCGCATTGCATATTCAACTGCTGCATGGTTTATGACAGGGAGAGCCCCCGGTTGACCTGTGCAGACAGGACAAATATGAGTGTTGGGGTCTCCGCCAAAGGAGGCGTCACAGGTGCAGAATGCTTTTGTTTTTGTGGATAATTCGGCATGAATTTCAAGACCGATGACAGTGTCGTATTTTTTGCACATATTTATATTCCTCCTTATATATTTGCAACGGGATGCATATGCTCTTTTTCAAAGAAATCAGCAAATTGCGGAAGCTTTGCATCGTCAAAGCGTTTCGCAGAAAGTGAAAAGCCTATAGGCATACCATCTTTATCTATGCCACAAGGAACTGAAATCGCAGGAATACCTGCAATGTTTGCTGTAACTGTACAGATGTCTGCAAGATACATCTTGACAGGGTCATCAATGTTGTCTCTGCACTTATATGCAACAGTAGGTGTGGTTGGTGTCAGCATAACGTCACATTTTTTGAAGATTTCATCATGCTCCAGTCTGCATTGCTGACGTACTGCCAAAGCTTTTTTATAATAAGCGTCATAATAGCCGCTTGAAAGTGCGTATGTGCCAAGCAGAATTCTGCGCTTGACCTCTGTTCCAAAACCTTCACTACGGCTTTTCTTGATAAGGTCATCATAGCTTTCGGGTGATTCTGTTCGTAAGCCGTATTTCACTCCGTCATAGCGTGAGAGGTTTGAACTTGCCTCAGCACAGGCAAGTAGATAGTAGGCTGAAACGGCATATTTAAGAGTAGGCATTGAAACTTCTATTAATTCAGCACCGTTTTCTTCGTAAAATTTTGCTGCATTAATAACAGCTGTTTTGACTTCGTCATCAATACCATCACCAAAAAATTCTTTTGGAATACCAATTTTCATACCACTGATAGGTTTGCCGATAAGTTCATTGAAATTGATATTATGACTTCTTGTGGTACGGTCGTGAATGTCCTGACCTGCGATTGCGTTAAGAATAATACCGCAGTCCTCTGCTGAATTTGCCATAGGACCAATTTGGTCAAGGGAACTACCGAATGCAACAAGACCAAAACGGGAAACAGTGCCGTAGGTTGGTTTCATACCAACGATTCCGCAGAATGCGGCAGGTTGACGGATAGAACCGCCCGTATCGGAACCAAGTGCTGCCGCACAGAGCCCGCCTGAAACTGCTGCTGCACTACCGCCTGATGAACCCCCGGGTACACATTCAAGGTTGAATGGATTTTTTGGCTTTGCCAAAGCGGATGTCTGGGAGGAACCCCCCATTGCAAATTCGTCCATTGAGGTTTTTCCAAGTACAACAGCACCTTGTGCGTTTAATTTGTCCATAACAGTTGCGTTATATGGAGGGATATAGTTCTCCAACATCTTTGATGAACAAGTAGTTGTTATGCCCTTAGTGCAAATGTTATCCTTTATTGCGAGGGGAATACCTAGAAGTGGCGAAGATTCACCATTTGCTATTTTTTTGTCTGCAAGCTTTGCTAAAGAGAGGGCTTCTTCCTCGCAAACTGTATTGAATGCACCAAGTTCGGGATGTTCGTTAATCTTTTTTAAGTATTCTTTTGTGAGCTCAACGGATGAAATTGATTTTGAGTCAAGCTCTTTTCTCAAAGTTGAAATAGTAGCCATTGTAAATCTCCTTTATTAGTCAACAATCTTTGGTACAACAAATTGATTTTCTACAGTTTCGGGCCCGTTTTTGACAATGCCTTCCATATTATCAAATGTTTCGATTTTGTCGGCACGAAGTTCAGAAAAAGGAACCGCATTTGTCATATCAATAGGGTTATACTCAAAGTCTGAATCACCAATATTGTCCATAAGAGCTATAATGTCTGACATTTCCTTACTGTATTCTGACAATTCTTCTTCGGATAAGTGAAGTTTTGAAAGTTCACACAAAAGTTTTAAATTTTCTGTTTTTATCATATATGTCACTTCCTTTTTATATAATAAAAGTCTATCCTATATTTTAACATTTTTACACATCTTTTGCAACATAAATTTTGATGAAATTTTATTGACTTCAGTGTGGTTTGTGATACAATAAAAACAAGAGGTGATAAAAATGAAATATTCATCCGCTTTTGGAAAGTTAAGTTCAAGAATAATTCTTGGTTCAGCATATTTTGGTACGGCAATCCGGGAGGATGAGGCTTTTGAACTTATTGATAAATATGTTGATTTGGGTGGTTGTCATATAGATACTGCACGTATGTATAGCAATGGGGAATCAGAAAAAATTATCGGCAAATGGATTAAGAATAATAAAAGTAAGGATGTATTGATATCCTCAAAAGGGGGATTCCCCGACAGGGAACAGAAATCAAGGCTTACTAAAAGTGAACTAGAGTATGATTTAAACAAAAGTCTTGATGCTCTTAATGTAGATTGTATTGATTTTTACTGGCTGCATCGTGATGATGAAAAAATATCTGCCGGTGAAATAATTGACATAATGAATGATTTTGTAAAAGTGGGGAAGATAAGGCGTTTTGGTGCGTCAAACTGGAGGTCGAACCGGATAATAGAAGCAAATACCTATGCAAAAAGAAAAGGATTATATGGCTTTGAGGGAAGTCAGATAAGATTCAGTGTGGCAAAAACTTCGCCAAGCTTTTGCGGTGACCCAACCTTGGTCGAGATGAATGGTACTGAATTTGAATTCTATAAAAATGCAAATATTCCGGTTGCTGCCTTTGCATCCCAGGCAAAAGGCTTTTTTTCAAAGATAGACCAATCGGGAGTAGAAGGGTTGTCAAAAACAGCAAAGCAGCGGTATTTGTGTAAAGAAAATATAGATAAGTTTGAGTATGTGAAGGTTCTTGCGAAAAAGTATGAAAAAAGCGTTGGTGCAATTGTTTGCGGAGCTCTTTGTTCATTTAAAATTCCTGAGGTTTTTCCTATTATAGGTGTGCGGACAAAACTACAGCTTGAAGATTCAATGAACGGTGGGGATGTTGAATTGTCCCAGTCCGAAATAAAAAGGCTGTTTGGTGAAAAATTTTTAAAAATTTAAGATTATAACACAACGAAGATTTTAAAATATCTCGTTGTGTTTTTTTGTTTATTGAAAAACGTTAAAATCCGTAAAAAACAAAAAAATTGATAAAAAATGGAGGATTTTTTCAAAAGTACTTGATTAAATCATTATTATTATGTATAATAACAATTGTTTTACAATAATAAAACAAAAGTTTTGTATTACTAAAATTTCCGAGGTGGGAAAAGTGGATATTGGAAAGAAGCTGAAAAAGCTTCGTGTAAAAAATCAATTAACATTGGAAGATGTGGCAAACAGGTCTGAACTTTCAAAGGGATTTTTGTCACAGCTTGAAAATGACAATTGCTCTCCCTCTATTTCAACCCTTGAGGATATCCTTGAGGTTTTGGGGTCGTCATTGCAGGAATTTTTTGCAGATGATAAGGAGGACACCATTGTTTATACAAAAAAGGATTATTTTGAAAATGAGCAGGACGAATACAAGATAAGCTATCTTGTTCCTAATGCTCAAAAGAATTCTGCCGAACCTATAAAAATTACAATTTATCCCGGCGGCAAATCTCAAACAATAATTCCTCACGATGGTGAGGATTTTGGATATGTACTGTCGGGTTGTGCTGATCTTTACTATGGTGGTGAAAAGCATCACCTTAAAAAGGGCGACAGCTTTTATGTCTATTGTAATGAAAACTATTATCTCGAAAATAACGGTAAAAAAGATTGTGATATTATCTGGGTTTCAACACCACCATTTTTTTAAAAACAAAATTTTTCGGATTGGAGAAGACTTATGAACACTCTGATAGAATTAAAAAATATAACCAAAACCTTTGATGACCAGCAGGTACTAAAGGGGATTAACCTTAAAATTTACGAGAATGAGTTTCTGACCCTGCTTGGACCATCAGGTTGCGGCAAGACAACGACTTTGCGTATTATTGCTGGATTTGATGAATCTGACAGCGGTGAGCTTTTGTTTGACGGAATAGAGATATCTAAACTCCCTCCATACAAGCGGGAGGTCAATACTGTTTTTCAAAAGTATGCGCTTTTCCCACACCTTAATGTTGAAGAGAACATATCTTTTGGGTTGAAACTTAAGAAGACGGAAAAATCTGTTATTGAGCAAAAGGTAAAAAAGATGCTTGCCTTAGTTGGATTAAGCGGCTTTGAAAAGCGCGACGTAACATCTCTTTCAGGAGGCCAGCAGCAGCGTGTGGCAATAGCCAGAGCTCTTATAAATGAGCCAAAGGTTCTTCTTCTTGACGAGCCGCTTGGGGCACTTGATGCAAGATTGAGAAAGGAAATGCAGACCGAACTTAAAAAGATTCAGAAGGAAGTGGGCATTACCTTCATATATGTAACACACGACCAGGAGGAAGCCCTTTCAATGTCTGATACCGTGGTTGTTATGAATGACGGTTATATACAGCAGATAGGTACACCTACCGATGTTTACAACGAGCCTGAAAACAGATTTGTGGCAAGTTTTATTGGTGAATCAAACATAATCGAGGGAAAGATGGTTCGTGATTGTTTGGTTGAGTTTGATGGTTTTGAGTTTGAATGTGTAGATAAAGGCTTCAAGGAAAATGAAGAGGCTGAAATCGTTTTAAGACCTGAGGATATTGATATTGTAAAGCCTGAAAATGCAAAAATTACAGGTACAGTTGAGAGTGTGGTATTCAAAGGCGTTCATTATGAAATTATGGTAAAAACTGACCTTCGTAGTTATATGATACATACAACAGACTTTTTTGATGTAGGCCTGGAGGTTGGTCTTTCATTTGGGCCTGAGGATATTCACGTAATGTGGAAGATGGTATAAGCATACAGACAAAAGGGAGATTGGTCTTATGAAATATTTCAAAAATCTGGTGAAACCATATGTATTATGGTCTTCCGTGATGATTATAATTCCGCTTTTTGTTATGCTTTTATATGCTGTTACAAACAGTGGGAATTCACTTGTGAATATTCAATTCACTTTTGAAAACTTTAAAAGATTTGCAGAGCCTGTATATCTGAATGTTTTTGTAAAGTCACTTAAGCTTGGTATTATAACGGTTGCAATATGTTTGGTTGTGGGTTATACACTTGCTTACATTATTGCTCAGTTTAAGGAGCGGACACAAACCGTACTGATACTTCTTGTGACCATTCCGATGTGGATAAATATGCTTCTTCGTACTTACGCATGGATAAGCATTTTGTCAGACAATGGAATTATAAATACTTTTCTTGAAAAATTGGGTCTTTCTCCGATTTCGATGATGTACACTGATTTTGCGGTTATGATAGGGCAAATTTGCGACTTTTTGCCGTATATGATAATTCCTATACATACTTCCCTCAGCAAAATGGATAAATCCTATACTGAGGCAGCATATGACCTGGGAGCAAACCCTGTGCAGACCTTTTTCAAGGTTACATTTAAATTGTCTATTCCGGGAGTATTAAATGGTGTAATAATGGTATTTTTGCTTTCAATATCTACATTCGTTATACCCAAACTCCTTGGCGGCGGCCAATATGTGCTTATGGGCAACTTGATTGAAAATCAGTTTATATCTGTTGGCGACTGGAATTTTGGCAGTGCTATTTCTATTCTTCTTGCATCTATAATTTTGCTTGCAATACGTTGGATGAAGAAAATAGACACAGGCGAAAATTCACAAAAGTAAAGGAGGGACTTGCTGTGAAAAAGTTGGCTAAACTTTCAAAAGGATTATATGTGGCACTTTGTTTTGCGTTTTTTTACATACCTATTTTTGTTACAATGCTGTTTTCTTTCAACTCATCAAAGTCCCTGACAAAGTTTACCGGGTTTTCGCTTAAGTGGTACATTGAGCTTATTGAAAATTCTGAAATTATGTCGGCTGTGTGGGTGTCGGTCAGTGTAGCGGTGCTTGCTACTGCCATTTCCACCGTTCTCGGTACGATTACAGCAATAGGACTTTCTAAAAATCGAAAATTAATCAGGGAATGGATAACAAATATTAATAATATACCTATTATGAATCCTGAAATAGTAACGGCAATCGGCTTGATGCTCCTTTTTTCAGCAATGAAGATTGAAAAAGGATATCTGACAATGCTTCTTGCCCATATATCATTCTGTACACCTTATGTTATAACCAGCGTATATCCAAAGGTCCGCAGTCTTGACCCAAGCATTGCCAATGCGGCGATGGATCTTGGTGCAACCCCTTGGCAGGCGCTGACAAAGGTAGTTGTTCCTATGATAAAACCGGGAATTATTGCGGGAGTTCTGCTTGCGTTTACAATGTCTTTTGATGATTTTGTTATCTCTTATTTCGTAAGCGGAAATGGGGTAATGAACATTTCAATAATTGTTTATAATATGACAAAACGTACAAATCCAACAATCAATGCATTATCTACAATAGTTATTCTTGTAATTTTTATTGCGGTTTTGGTCGTGAATATTATTCCATTACTTAAGAGAAAGAGGGCGGTTGCAAATGAAAAAAGTAATTAGTTTGATTATATGCGGGGTTTTAATACTTGGATTGGTTGGCTGTGGTGAAGAGAAGCCAAGCATCAAGGTGTATAATGCCGGTGAATATATTGATACTTCGCTTATTTCAGATTTTGAAAGGGAAAATGACTGCAGGGTAATATATGAGACTTTTGATTCAAACGAATCTATGTACACAAAGGTAATGAGTGGAGAGAAGTATGACGTAATAATTCCGTCAGATTATATGATTGAACGTTTGATAAAGGAAGGATTCCTGCAGGAGATAGACAAGACCCAAATATCAAATTATGAAAAACTCATACCCGGTATTTTATCAAAGGATTTTGACCCTGAAAACAAGTATGCTGTTCCTTATTTTTGGGGCAGCGTAGGTATCCTTTACGATAAAACTGTCGTATCAGAGGAAGACATAAATGCCGGTTGGGAGATTCTTAAAAATCCCAAGTATAAAGATGACATCTATATGTACGATTCGGAACGAGATTCATTTATGATTGCCCTTAAGGCCCTTGGATATTCACTTAACACAGATGATAAAAGCGAGCTTGACAAGGCTTATGAATGGCTGGTTGAACAGAATGAAATAATGAATCCTGTATATGTGGGAGACGAGGTTATTGACAATATGATTTCAGGCAACAAATCAATTGCTATCGTATATTCAGGTGATGCGGCATATATTATGTCAGAGAATGAAAACCTTGAGTATTTTGAGCCGGAGGAAGGTACCAATATCTGGGTTGACGGAATGGTTGTAACAAAAGATTGCGCAGATGTTGAACTTTCACACAAGTTTATTGATTTTATGCTTGATGCTGAAAATGCTTTCAAAAATTCTGAGGCGGTTGGCTATACTTCATCTGTGCAGGAAGTATTTGAAGAGGTTCGTGATACAATCTATAATGATAACAGCGCTTATGTTCCAAGACAGGGTGGCGCAAAGGATGAATACTTCAGGTATCAGGATGCTGAGACAAAGAAGTACTGTGCAGAACTTTGGACTAAGGTAAAGTCACAATAGGAGTAGATAAAATGTATATAATTGCAGGTCTTGGAAACCCCGGACGAAAGTATGTGGGGACAAGGCATAATATGGGATTTGAGGCACTTGATGCAGTTGCCGCAAAATATAATATTGACATTAAAAAAGCAAAGTTCAATGCACTTTACGGCGAAGGTGTCATAGAGGGTGAAAAGGTGGTCCTTGTAAAGCCCCAGACCTTTATGAATTTAAGCGGTGAAGCTATCTGTGAATTTAAGTCCTGGTATAAGGTTGAAGATTCGCAAATAATAATAATATATGATGATGTATCTCTTCCTGTTGGAAAAATGCGGATAAGACCCAAAGGCAGTGCCGGCGGTCACAACGGTATGAAGAGCATTATTTATCAGATTAATTCAGATTTGTTTCCCCGTATAAAAATCGGTGTAGGTAGCCCTGAAAATCCTGATTTTGACCTTGCGGACTATGTTCTTGCCAGGTTTACAAAGGCAGAGGTGAAGGAGCTTATACCTATAGCTGTTAAGGTCGCTGAAGCGGTAGGGGAAATCATAAAAAATGGTATTGAAAAAGCAATGTCAAATTATAACTAATCTTTAGAGGATTTGGATAATGAAAGGGTTTATTGAAATCTTAGACAATCTTGCTGATTTTGAAGAAATAAGAGGGGGACTTGCCAAAGGGCAGTCCCCATTGAGTGTTATGGGGGTAGGTGACGCTGTACGTGCCCACATAGCATTTTCAGTATGCAAAAAATTAAATAAAACTCCACTTTTTGTAACTTCAACAGATGCTCAGGCGAAGGTTTTGTTTGATGATTTAAAGTTTTTTTACGGCGAAAAGGTATTGCTTTTTCCGTCAAGAGATTTACTTTTTTATGATATTGAAGCATCGGCTAATGATATAAAGAAAAAACGCCTGGATGCCTTGGATAAGCTGATTTGTTCCCCTTGTGAGTACGCCGTGGTTACTACTATAACAGCCTTGCTTAGTGCTACTGTACCAAAATCTGTTTATCAGGAGCGGATGATAGAGCTAAAGGTAGATGACGAAATTGAGCTTGATACTCTTTGCAATATAATGTTGGAGTTAGGTTACAAAAGGGAGGAACTGGTTGAAGGACAGGGACAGTTCAGCATAAGAGGCGGAATTTTTGACTTTTTTCCATTCTGGAGCGAAATGCCTTTTCGTGTTGAATTTTTTGATTGTATGGTTGATTCAATTCGTCGGTTCCACCCCGAAACTCAGCGGACAGTTAATGACAGCTATGAAGACATAGTAGCCAGAATAACACCGGCTGATGAGATTGTAACAAACTCTGAGATGCTTGAAAGAGTTTTAAAATCATTGAATAAGAAATTAAATAAGCTGCTTTCAAAAGAAGAATCAAATGAAAACACACAAAAGTTAATTCAGATACTAAAGAGGGATATTGAAAGATTAAAAGAGGGAATAACCTTTCCATCCCGCGATAAGTATATACCGGAATTTTATCTCGAAGAGATTCCTACTATCTTAGACTATTTATCAGAAGGATATATTGTATTTGTTGATGATCCTGCAAGGATTTATGAAACTGCGAAAAGTGAAGTAACACAAAAAAATGAGATGCTTAAGGATTTGATTGAGCGAGGAATATTGTGGGGAGGAAAGCTAAAATACAATTTTGAATTTTTGGATGCGGCAAAAAAATTTGCGGAGATTGGTGCGGTAAATCTCTGCCCCCTGTCACATGCAAATTGTGAACCAAAACCCAAAAAGTTTATTAGTTTTACTGCCAAAAGCCTTAATAGTTATGGCGGCAAAATGGAATTTTTCTATGATGCTTTAAAATTTTATCAAAAGAATAAGTATCGTATTATAATTCTGGCAGGTTCAGACCATAGATGCGAAAATCTTTCACGGCAGCTTGATGATGAAGGATTTCCAAACAGAAGAGTTGAAACTCTTGAAGAACTTTCAAAGGAGGGTTCAATTACAATTGTTCGTGGCGGACTCAGCCGAGGTTTTGAATATCCACTTATCAGGACTGTTGTAATAAGCGATAAAGAGATTTTTGGCGGAGAACGTCGCAAACGCAAACGCTTTAAGGTTGAGAAGAAGAATAAAATATCAAATTTCACGGATATTTCGGTAGGTGATTTTGTTGTTCACCAAAATCACGGTATCGGTCAATATATGGGCATTGAACGGCTTTCTGTTGAAGGTGCCCAAAAGGATTATTTAAAGCTTGTTTATAAGGGAGGAGACTTCCTCTATGTTCCTACAGACCAGTTAAGCTATATTTACAAGCATACCTCAAGTGATGTAGGAAAGGTTAAACTCAACAGCCTTGGCGGACAGGATTGGAACCGAGCAAAGCAGAGGGTAAAGTCTTCCTGCGCTGATATGGCAAAGGAACTTACCTTGCTGTATGCTCAGCGCGAGTCGATTCGCGGCATAGAATTCTCAAAAGATACGGAATGGCAACGTGATTTTGAAGCTGCATTCCCATACGATGAAACAGATGACCAGCTAAGATGTATAAGCGAAGTAAAGGCGGATATGGAAAAACCACATCCTATGGAGAGGCTTCTTTGCGGAGATGTTGGGTATGGCAAAACTGAGGTTGCTATGCGTGCAGCATTCAAGGCTGTTATGGATGGGTATCAGGTGGCATATCTGGTTCCTACAACCATACTTGCAAATCAGCATTATAATAACTTCAGACAACGAATGAAGGATTATCCGGTAAATATTTCCTGCTTATCAAGGTTTTCCACACAGACTCAACAAAAAAATGTGGTTAAACAGCTAAAAAGCGGTGAGTGTGATATTGTTATAGGAACACACAAAATTCTGCAAAAGACTATTGAGTTTAAAAAACTTGGACTTCTTATTATTGATGAAGAACAGCGTTTTGGCGTAGGTCACAAGGAACGCATAAAGGAAATTAAAAAGGAAATAGATGTGCTCACCCTTTCTGCCACACCTATACCGCGAACTCTCCATATGTCAATGACAGGTATCCGTGATATGAGCGTTATTGCTGAACCGCCTGAGGACAGATATCCTGTGGCAACTTATGTTATGGAATACGATGGTGATATTGTGAGGGAAGCAATAAATCGTGAAATGTCACGTGGAGGGCAGGTTTATTACCTTCACAATCGTGTTCAGGGAATTGAAAAAACTGCCTTGGAAATTGAAAAAATGGTGCCTGAAGCAAGAGTTGCAATTGCCCACGGCAAGATGTCTGAACGGGAACTGGAAAACATAATGATGGATGTTTCTGAGGGCGAAATTGATGTGTTGGTATGTACCACCATTATTGAGACAGGTCTTGATATACCCAATGTAAATACAATAATCATCGAAGATGCAGACAGATTAGGTCTTGCGCAGCTTTATCAGCTCAGAGGACGAGTGGGGCGCTCAAATCGTCTTGCGTATGCCTATCTTACCTATCGCCGTGACAAGGTGCTCAATGAAGATGCACAAAAAAGACTCAAGGCAATACGTGAGTTTACTGAATTTGGTTCAGGCTTTAAGATTGCAATGCGTGACCTTGAAATCCGAGGTACGGGTAATGTAATAGGCCTGCAACAAAGTGGTCATATGGAAAGCGTAGGTTATGAAATGTACTGCAAACTACTTGCAGAGACTGTAAGTGAAATGCAGGGTAATCCTGTTGACGAGGAAATTGAAACTAAAATTGATATGCCTGTAAATGCCTTTATTCCTGAAAAATTTATTTTGGCTCACGCACAGAGGATTGGTGCATATAAAAAGATTGCGTCAATTGAAAGCGATGTTGACCTAAGGGATACTTACGATGAACTCCTGGACAGATATGGTGACGTTCCGGATTCAGTAAGCAATCTTATGGAACTTTCTCTTATTCGCAAAATGGCATCGGTGAAAAAATTTACTGAGGTTAAAGGTGACAAGGAATATCTTACTTTGCTTTTTGACCCTGAAAATGCACCTGACCTCTGTGGTCTTGTTGTCAGCGATGATTTTATGAAGGGAAGAATTCAGCTGAAAAACGGAAAAAAACCTAAAGTAATTTACAAAATTCCGAAGAATAAGTCCAACAAAGAATATTTGAGGAATATAAAAGAATTTATTGAAAAAATCTAAAGAGTGTAGTATAATAAAATTAATATGCAAGAATAGTACAAAATTAGAAATGAGGAAATGTGTTATGGAAAATGATAACATCAGAAATGACGAAAAATTTCAGGATCAATCTGTTACTGAAGAAACCTGTGAAATTATTGAGGAAAGCGTTGATACAGAAGAAACGGAGACTGAAAATCCGGAAGAAGTTACTCAAGAGGTTGAATCTGCAGTTGTGGAACAAAGCAATGACTTGATTGGTGATGAGTGTCAGTCCGATAAATCTGAATCCGATGAAACTATAGCAGAAGATGTTGTAGAGCAGAAGATTGTTGAACCTAGTGAGGAAGAGCTTGCTGCCATCAATGCTTTGAAAAAGAAAAAGTGTAAAAGAAATACAATTATTGCAGCTATAGTTGCTGCTGTTTTGGCGGTTGCGGCGTTCTTTATTTGCTATACAGAGGGTGTAGGAAGTAAAAACGTTGTTAACAATCCTACTGCTACAAGTGAATCTGAGAAAGCGGGATTTTGGGCAAAATTTAAGACAGATAACATTAGATATGAAAATCCTGTAGTTACACTTTTTGAGAATATAATAGGTAAGAACAAGGATGCTGTAATGAAAATCAATGGAGCTGCTGTTGATAAGGATGTTCTGAATTTTGTTACAAATTCTTCAGGAATTAACTGCGTTTATTCACTTGCTCAAGCGGGTATGATTTCTGATGTTGACAACTTTGACTGGAATGCTGTGGGAGAGGGAATGGACCTTTCATACACTGAAATTTCAAAAGCTATGGCTGTTGAAACTCTTATACCTATCTATGCAGTAATTGCAGAGGGTGAGAAGAGAGGTATAGAATTTACCGAAGAGGATGACAAAAAGATTAAAGACTGGATAGCTGAGCAGAAGGAATCTTACGGCGCTGAATTTGAAAAAGTTCTTAAACAAAGTGGTTATGCAGACGAGGCTACACTGTATGAACTTCAAAAAATTCAGTTGTATATGCAGAAGGTTTATGAAGACATTGAAAAGAATCTTTCTAATTACGTAACTCCTGACATTAAGAAAAATCTTGGCGATGAGAAGGTTACAGTAAAGCATATTCTTATCAGTTTTGAGTTTGACGAAGAGGGAAAAGTAACTGATGAAGCAAAAGCTACCGCAAAGAAAAAAGCGGAAGAAGTACTTGCTAAGGTTAAAAATGGCCAAGATTTTGACAAGCTTGTAAAAGAATATAATGAAGACCCGGGTATGACAGATGAAGGTTATACCTTTGAACAGAACGGCACTATGGTGAAAGAGTTTGAAGATGCTTCATTTGCACTTAAAATAGGCGAGGTAAGTGAGTTGGTTGAAACAACCTATGGTTATCATATCATCAAGCGTGTTGAAAGGGCAGTAACAACAGATGATTATATTTCTGTTTTGCAAAAAACTGTTCCTGTAAACATCAAAAAAGGCGTATTTGACAAGATGACAATAACAATTAACCTTAAAGATTACTTTGGCGCACCTGAGGAAGTTGAAACCGGGGAGGCTGCAGAATAGTTTAATAAAAGGCAATAGTGCGATTTGCACTATTGCCTTTTCCCAAATTATTTCTCTTTTATAAGGGAGGACAAGTTATGTCAATTTACTCATTGATTTCATCACTTTTAAGTTATGTTTTCACGACTATAATTTATTTGTTTATCTTTAGTGTTATTGCGCTTATATATATGGATATCAAAAAGACCAACAGGGGTGAAGAATACATTGATGACCCGGATAATGAACTGGAAGAGCTTGAAGATGAAGATGAAGAGGATGAGGAGCAAAGAACAGTAAAATACATACCACCATCTGCAAAGCTTCGCACCATAAAAACGAGAGAATCTATCGAGAGCAAAATGAAGGCGTCATATAAGATAGGGGAAAAGGGTGCAATTATTGGACGAGGAAAAGATTGTGATATTTCAATTCAAGATATGTATTTGTCGGTTGAGCATTTTCAAATATGGCACGAAGACGGTATCTGGTACATAGGTGATATGGGTAGCAAAAACGGTACATTCCTGAACGAAATACGGGTAAAAAAGGTAAAAACTCTTCACGATGGTGATGAAATTTCTTTTGGCGGGTTGCGTGTGATTTTTGAAGAAGATTAATAAAAATTCTATATTATCTATATTTTACTTATTAATAGACAAAGCGCAAGAGCAAAGTTGGATAATTTGAGGCAGAAAGGTTGTGAATATAAAAATGAGAAAAGTCAGTTTTAAGTTTCCTGCATATTTGCTGATACTTATGAGCCTTATTGGTTTTACACTGCTTTCGTCTGCAAATGATTGGAAGCCAAACGTAATTTATGTAGGAATTGGATTCTTAGGTCTTTTTCTGCTCGTTTATTCTATTTTGGTGATTTGCAATATGGGTGACAAATTCCTTGTGCTTGTTGCTTTTATGCTTATGACAATAGGTGTGCTTATGATTTGTCGTCTTGATATTGTTATGGGTGCAAGGCAAATAGTGTGGATAGGCATTGGTGCTATTGTTTTCTTTTTTACATATTGTGTTTTTTATAAAATACGTTTTTGGAACAGACTCTGGATGGTCTATGCCCTTGGCGGTATAACTCTCTTTTTGTTAACTTTGATATTCGGCAAAACTGTAAATGGTTCACGAAACTGGATTGATATTGGTGTGATTGATTTTCAGCCTGCTGAGATAACGAAAATACTTTATATAATGTTTCTCGCCTGCAAATATTCAGGAAGCTTTAATAAGAATTTTTTTAAAGTATCTCCTATGCTTATGACAGGTGCGGTTACATATCTTTATATATTATTTTTAGTTTTCCAACGCGACTGGGGTACAATTCTTGTTATATTTCTCATTTACATATTTATGGTTTATGTATATGAGAAGGATAAGAGGTTTCTGTGGCTGAATATTATAGCTGCAGGGATTGTAGGCATTTTAGGGTACTTCTTTTTATATCACATACAGGTGCGTGTAGGAGTGTGGCTAAACCCTTGGGAGGATGTGTCAAACAAGGGTTATCAAATAGCTCAATCTCTGTTTGCTATTGCATCAGGCGGATATTTTGGCAGAGGATTAGGAAACGGGTCACCCCATTATATCCCTGAAGTTCATACAGATTTTATATTCTCAGCGATTTGTGAGGAAATGGGTGTATTTGGTGGTGCAGCAATAATAATCCTTTACTTTTTGTTTGCATACCGTTGCTTTAAAATAACTTTGAATACCCAAAACCTATACAACAAAGCGGTTGGCCTTGGGCTTACACTTATGTTTTCTATCCAGACATTTATTATTATCGGTGGTGTTATAAAGTTTATTCCATTGACAGGTATAACTCTTCCGTTTGTAAGTTATGGTGGTACTTCAATTGTTGTGAGCTTTGCATCTCTTGGAATTATGCAGGCGATTTCTGCACTTGAAACCAGAAAAGGAGGCGAAACGGTAGATGAATAATAAAAAAATTATTCGTGTTCTTGTGATTATATCAGCATTGTTTCTTGCGCTTCTTTCGTATCTTATGTATTTTAATATGTTTAAAGCTGAATCTGTAGCAACAAATCCATACAACAGGCGTCAATGGGACGATGAAAAATATGTAACACGTGGTACAATTTATGATTCTAACGGACTTGTCCTTGCTGAAACCGTAGAGGGAGAGGACGGAAGTTCAATCCGCAAATATTCACAAGGACGGATATATAGCCACGTGATAGGTTATTGTTCACAGGTGTATGGAAAAAGTCTGCTGGAGCGAGCATATGATAGCGAACTTTTAGGCAAAGGTGATATAGATATATTTCAGGGAGACAAAAAGAAGGGATTTGACCTTAATCTTACCATAGACAATACTTTGCAAAAATTTGCGTATCAGAAGATGAATGGCAGACGCGGGGCACTTGTGGCAATTGAACCAAGTACAGGGCGGGTACTTTCTATGGTTAGTTTACCTGACTTTGACCCAAATGCTAAAAATTTGGAAAGGGCCTGGAATGACATAGTGGAAGATGAAGATTCACCTCTTATTGCCCGTAGCATACAGGGACTTTATCCTCCGGGTTCTACTTACAAAATAGTAACTCTTGCTGCTGCATATGAAAACGGAATGCAGGAAAAGATATTTGAAGATATAGGCAAGTTTAAGGTTGGAAATGTTACAGTTGAGAATTATAATGGAAAAAAATACGGGCAGATATCTTTAGAACGAAGCTTTGCTGTCTCAAGCAATCAGGTTTTTTGTAGTATCGGCTATGATTTGGGAGCGGATTCAGTAGAAGAAATGGCCAGTCGGTTTGGTATTGAAGAAGACGTAATGTTTGATTTAGAAATTGCTAAAAGTCGTATAGAATACAAAAAAATGACAGATACTGATGCAGCACTTGTTTCAATAGGTCAGGGGCAATTGTTGACAACACCTATGCAAATGGCATTGATTTGCTCAGCAGTTGCAAATAAGGGAAACTTGATGCGACCATACCTTGTAGATAGTATTACTAAAAATAATATTATAATTAAAGATACATCCCCTAAGATTTTATGTCGTGCAATATCAGCGGAATGTGCTGATTATATACAGCAACAGATGATAGAGGTTGTTAAAAACGGAACAGGGAAAAGGGCCGGAATAAGCGGTATTACTGTTGCAGGAAAAACCGGCACAGCAGAAAACGAAAGGGACAAAGACCATTCCTGGTTTGTTGGATATGCACCGGCAGAAAATCCGCAGATTGCAGTTGCGATCATTCTTGAAAATGATGGCAGAAGCGGAGGAGATTCTGCTGCACCAATTGCGGGAAGTGTGATGAATAAATATTTGAGTTTGATAAAATAATATTCGAAAAAATAGAAAGGCTAAGTGATTATGGCGGAGCTTATTGAAATAACACAAGAGGAGCAAAGAACAATTGCAGTACTTTGTGGAGTTGATATAGGAACTTTTGATATGAATCGGGCTATGGACGAACTTGAGAGTCTTGCAGAAACTGCAGGGGCTGATGTAATTGCCCATTTTGTGCAAAGGTCATCTGCTTTTGATGTGGCAACTTGTATAGGCAGTGGTAAACTTCAGGAACTTGCAGAGTTTTGCAAAAATAATGATGTTGAAATGGTAATATTTAATCACGAATTAACAGCATCTCAAATGCGAAATATTGAAGATGCAACAGACGTTACTGTTATTGACCGTACTGCACTTATTCTTGATATATTTGCCCAAAGGGCAAGGAGTGCTGAGGGTAGGCTTCAGGTTGAGCTTGCACAGCTTAAATACCGGCTCCCCAGACTTTCGGGACTTGGCAGAGCACTTTCGCGGCAGGGTGGTGGTATAGGCTCAAGAGGACCGGGTGAAGCAAAGCTTGAAACGGATAAACGTTATATAAGGCATCGTATTGAAAAGCTTGAAGGTCAGCTTAAAGAACTGACAAAACGTCGTGAGTATGCACATAAGCGTAGAAAAAAAGATGGAGTAATAACAGTAGCAATCGTTGGATACACTAATGTTGGTAAATCCACACTTTTAAATGTATTGACAAAAGCAGGAGTTCTTGCTGAAAATATGCTTTTTGCCACATTGGACCCAACTGCTAGAGCGCTGGAACTTCCTGATGGAAGAACAGTAATGCTTGTGGATACAGTAGGCTTGGTGAGCAGGTTGCCTCATAATTTGGTAGAAGCTTTCAAATCAACACTTGAAGAGGCAATAAATGCGGATTTGATTTTAAATATTTGTGATATCTCATCAGATGAAGCTACAGAACAAATTAAAATTACAAGAGACCTTATTGATGAACTGGGTGGCGGGGATATTCCTACGATAACAGTTGCAAACAAGTGCGATATTTTGGGCGAGGAAACTGCTATAATGGGTGAGAGAACAGTCTTTATCTCGGCAAAAACAGGATACGGTCTTGAAAATCTTTTAAATGCTATTACAAATGCTTTAAAATCTACTGTCAGAAGAATTAACTTACTTGTTCCTTATACTGATGGATGGGTTTTAAACCTAGTACGTGAGCGAGGCAAGGTGTTTTCAGAAGAATACAGAGAAGATGGAATATATGCAGATGTTTTGGCAGATATAAGAGATCTGGAGAGTATAAAAAAGTTTATGGCATAAAAAGATCCGTCACAGCTTTTACTGTGACGGGTCTTTTTATTATCTAACTATTTTAAAAAGTCATCATATCTTCGATAAATATTCCATATCCACGGGTTGGATCATTTACAAAAACGTGTGTCACAGCTCCTACAATTTTGCCATTTTGTAAGATTGGTGAACCTGACATCCCCCTGACTATGCCTCCGGTTTTATTTATGAGATTCTGGTCGGTTATTTTGATAACCATTCCTTTTTGTGGAGACAATTTATTTGGCATAATGCGTAGAATTTCTATATCAAACTTTTCAACTTTGTTTCCTTCAATATTTGAGAAAATATAAGCTTTACCTAAGCTTACATCTTTTCGTTTCATAATCGGTACGCGATTTACATTTTTTAAAAAATTTTCTTGGGTTGTTCCAAAGATACCTGACAATTCATTGTTTGTTATTTCCCCTAAAACCGGACCATCTTCCTCAAAGATGCCGCAAAGCTCACCCGGAATGCCTTTTTCACCTTTGTTGACAGATACAATTGAAGAAGAAAAAATATTTCCCGTATCAATGTTGAAAATTTCCCCGGTTTCACTGTCGCATATTCCGTGTCCAAGAGCAGCAAAGGTTTTTGTTTCAGGGTCATAAAAAGTAACAGTGCCAATTCCTGAAGCTGCATCTTTTACCCAGGCGCCTATCTTGAAGTTTTTGTCAGTTTGTGAAAGTTGAGGAGTAATAAGAACCTCTCGTTCACATCCGTTGCGAACAAGCTTAAGCTTAGAACTTTTACCTTTTGATGACCTTATGGCAGAATTTAATTGCGATACGGTTAAGGTTTCCTGATTATTAAAGCTCTTGATGAGATCTCCCGGCTTTATCCCTGCATCTTTTGCCGGTGACAAGTGCTTTCCGTTTTCTGTTACTATATCAGAAATATCAGTGACCAATACTCCGTTTGTTGAAAGTGTTACTCCTACGCACTTGCCGCCGGGTATCAATGACTTTTCCTGAGGCGCAGACGCAGGAGAGGCCGCGAAAACCGAATCTGTTGTTAAATGTTCCGAGCCTGATACACAAAAAACAAGTGAAAAAATAAATGAAAAAAGCAAGCAAAATTTTCTTTTCACAACATCCCTCCTTTCTTAAATATTTTGTCCGAAGAAAGACAGGAATATGGTTTGTAAAATCTTTATGTACATTAAAAAAAGACCGATGTGGTCTTTTTTTAATGTGAATTCAATTATCTGTCATTCTTATTGTTTTTTGACTCGTTCTTGTTATTGTTGTTATTGTGGTTGTTATTATTGTTGTTTTTGTTGTCCTTATTCTGATTTGTCATAGTAAAAACACTCCTTTTTTAAAATTATAAGAAAAATTCTTTTGAATTTATCTCGGGAATAGTATTAGGATAAAAACTAAAATTTATTCATTTTTGTTTCAAAAAAATTAAATTCACATATTATAATATGGTCAAATATATTATTTTTGAAAGGAAATGAAAATATGAGAAAATTTGGTTCATCAAGACGAAACCCCAATCCACCTTGGCCTGGTGTACAGCAAGGAGTTGTTTTGCCGCCGGGGTCAAATATGTCGGCAATCAACAGAAACAATGCGGAAGTTAAAGGTAATGAGAATATTATAGTTAAAAACAGGGAACTTGACTCTGCTGATGCACGGGATAGTTTTACGCCTGTTTCTGATAACCGCAATACTGATGAAATGAGAAGTGGAGGCGTTGATTCTGTCAGTACCAGGGATGGGTTTATGCCTATAATGAACAATGATAACCCTGTAAGAATGAGAGATGGTGAGATGGGCCCCATTCATACCAGAGATGGATTTATGCCTATAATGAACAATGATAACCCTGTAAGGATGAGAGATGGTGAGATTGGTCCCATTCATACCAGAAATGGATTTATACCCATAATGAATTATATGAATGAAGGC
Source organism: Clostridia bacterium (assembly GCA_017546165.1). Lineage (GTDB taxonomy): Bacteria > Bacillota > Clostridia > Monoglobales > Monoglobaceae > SIG440. The sequence continues at coordinate 85,293 of JAFYXL010000004.1, read as the reverse complement.
GGTATTTCCCAGGCACAATCAAGTGGACTGCAGAACAGAGGCTGTGCGAATATTAGTGTTTCTGACTATCTTTGCGACAAAATGGGAAATTATGCAAGGGTAGAGTTTTTGTTTGGTGACAATACTCACGTAGAAAAGACCGGTATAATCGAAAGTGTTGGAAAAGACTTTATAGTACTTACTGAGGCCGGTTCAGGAAGTCATATAGTTTGTTCAGCAAAAAATATAAAATTTATAAACATTTTTAATTTTAAGTAATATACATATTTATTTTTAATTGCTATTGTTTTTTTAAAAATAAAAGAGTATAATTAAAATATCTAGTTTAAAATACAAAGGAGAACTTTCAATGAGAAAAATTCTTGCAATATGGGCGGCGAAAATCTCTGCGGTTCTGGGCGTAGTTTTAGGTAAGAAATCATCGTCAACACCTGGTGCGATTGCACTTAAAATTTGTCCTGACCTTATAAAAAAACTTAAAGGTAATATAAAAAATCAGGTAATTGTTACTTGTGGTACCAATGGCAAAACAACCACCAATAACTTGTTGTATTCAGCACTCACCAAGTGTGGCTACAAGGTAGTATGCAATAAATTAGGTGCAAATATGCTGACAGGTATTGCTACAGCATTTGCTCTTGAATGCGATGTTTTTGGCAGATTAAAAGCGGATTACGCTTGCCTCGAGGTGGATGAAGCATATACAGTAAAGGTTTTTGAACATATACAGCCTGACTTTGTAATTGTGACAAATTTGTTCCGTGATCAGCTTGATCGGTATGGTGAGATTGATACAATTATGGATATAATGAAAAATGCTCTTAAAAAAGCAAATTTCCCTACCCTTATTTTGAACGGAGATGATCCAATCAGCTCAGGATTTGGTCGTGATTATAAGGGTGATGTGTTGTATTATGGTATAGGTCAGGAAGTTTTAAGCCGCCAAGACGATGTAAAGGAAGGCAGATTTTGTGCTGTTTGTGGAGGAGAGCAGAAGTACAATTTCCGTCATTACAGCCAACTTGGAGATTTTTATTGCCCCAACTGCGGCAACAAGAGACCACAGATTGATTTTGAGGCAACAGATATTGATTTGTCAAATGGACTTAAATTCTCGGTTAAGGAGCAGCGGTTTCTGCTGAATTACAAAGGCTTTTACAACATTTATAACTGCATAGCTGTATATGGGGCCATAAAGGCTTTAAGGATAGATGTTCAGTCTTTTGAAAAAATACTTGACAATTACAAGCCACAAATAGGCCGAATGCAGGAAATAGACTTGGGCAAGCCATTCATCCTCAATCTTGCTAAAAATCCTGCGGGTTTTAACCAGGCAATTGAAACTGTTATGCAGGATAAACGTAAAAAGGACGTTATTATTGCTGTTAATGACAAACCCAGTGACGGAACTGATGTTTCCTGGTTATGGGATGTGGATTTTGAAAAAGTTGCAGATTCTACGCTTAATACAATCAGTGTTTTGGGGATGCGAAAATACGACCTTGCCTTGAGATTTAAATATGCAGATGTAAAGGTTGATAATATAACCGACAATATGAAAGATGTTCTGTTAAAGTGCCTGAATAGCGATGCAGAGGTTTGTTACGTATTGGTTAATTATACAGCACTGTTTTCGACTGAGAATCTTATGCTTGAAATACAAAAAGAAAAGGAGAGGAATAAATAATGGCTGATTACAAAATTACAATTGTGCATCTTTATCCCAATCTCCTCAATCTTTATGGCGACAAAGGTAATATAGAATGTATGAAAAAACGCCTTTTGTGGCGCGGTATAGATGTTGAAGTTGTTACAGTTATTGATGATGAGGAAATAGACTTTGATAAGGCTGATATAGTTTTTCTTGGAGGCGGCTCAGAGAGGGAACTGAGAATAGTTGCAGAGAGGCTTTTTAATAAAAAACAACAAATATCTGGGTTTGTAGAGAATAACGGTTCACTGATGGCAGTATGTGAGGGGTTTGAACTTTTGGGGAAATATTATTATATTGGAAAGGAAAAAACCGAGGGACTTGGCATACTTGATATATATACCGAAATCTCTGCCGATGGCTCTCGTTTTACCGGCGATGTGATTTTGGAGTGTGACGGAATTTCAAACAAGGTTGTAGGTTTTGAAAATCACGGCGGAATAACCAACATAAACGATTATACACCTCTTGGCAAGGTTTTGAAAGGTAATGGTAATGACAAAGTGAGTGGAGTTGAGGGAGTTATATATAAAAATGTTATGGGTACGCATCTTCACGGCCCAATTTTCCCCAAAAATCCTGAACTTTGCGACAAGTTTTTGCTTAATACACTCAAACATAAGTATAATGATTTTGCAGAATTTTCTCCATTAAATGATGAGATTGAAAATTTGGCCAATCAATATATGGTAAATAGAGGTTAAAAAATATGGGTTGCTTGTCAGTAGCAACCCATTTGTCGTTAATTGTAAAAAAATAATATTTTTTAGTATTTTCTGATTTTTGTATCTGTGGTATGACAAGGAAAACAAACATACAACATATTGTGACATTTGGTGACAGTGGCCACTAAATATTATAAAAAATATGGAAATTAATGGTAAAAAATACTTGACAAAAATAACAGATGCCGTTATAATCTAAGTGTAATTGGAAAATATTGGAAAATAAAGGAGCTAAAAAAATGGAAAAACAAATCAATGTATTGATTGCTGACTCAGATGTAGAATATGCAGAGTTATTAAGCAGAAACATAACCGGAGACTTTAAGATTAATGTGTGTGAGATAGTGAGCAACGGATATCAACTTATTGAAAAGGTAGATATATTAAGACCGGATGTTGTAATTATGGATGTGGTTCTTCCAAACATTGATGGCATAGGAGTGCTTGAAAGATTTAAAAGCAAAAAGCAGGAATTTGACAATTTTTCAATGCCAAAGGTAATTGTACTTTCTACTTTTAAACAGGACAAAGTGGCGCAGGATTGTATAAACTTAGGTGCAAGCTATTATATGGTCAAGCCGGTCAGTTTCGACAGTATAAGAAATACAATCAGACGGCTTTGTGATACTATGCCTGAGAAGAAAGTTAATACAGGATTTGGTAAAAAATATGAGATTTGCGAAAATCCTGATGTTGAAACTATGGTTACTGAAATGATACATGAGATAGGCATACCGGCACACATTAAGGGATATCAGTACTTAAGACACGCTATAATGCTTGTGATTGAAAATCTGGATGTGATAAATTCAATAACAAAAACTCTGTATCCAACTGTTGCAGAGGACTTCCATACTACATCAAGCCGTGTTGAACGTGCTATCAGACACGCAATTGAGGTTGCCTGGGACAGAGGCGACACAGATGTACTTAATTCAATCTTTGGATATACCATTGCTACCTCAAAGGGCAAACCAACGAACTCAGAATTTATAGCAATGATTGCAGATAGATTGAGGTTACAAATTAAGAATGCAAGTTAATCCGGGAAAGAGTAAAAGGCGAAGCAAATGCTTCGCCTTTTTAAATTCTGTTTAACAAAGATTTTGCATAGTAGAATGTGTCATAAAAATTTATTTAAAGTATTGGTATATATAGCATTTAAGCATACCGTTATAGACCTTTCGGCGTTTATCTGCAAAACTGCCGTAGTGTTGTTCGAATTGTTCGTTTGAAGTAAGAATGAATTTCTTCATATTTGGGAATTCGGCAAACTTTCTGCCCATAGTACGGTAAAGTCGTTCGCACTGTTTTGCATCCAAAAGACGCTCGCCATAGGGTGGATTGCAAATTATGACGCCTTTTTCCCTGGATGTGGTAATTTTTGCCATATCACATACGCTGAATTTGATTTTATCAGCGACACCTGCATTTTCAGCATTCTTTTTTGCAATGGCAATTGCTTCCGGGTCAATGTCGGATGCAAAAATTTCAGTTTTGGTATTTGGACGTGAGTTTTCACGGGCCTCTTCACGGATATCCTTCCACATATCTTTCGAAATATGATTTCTCCAGGTTTCAGCTACAAAGCGACGTTTGATGCCGGGTGCTGTGTTTGTGGCATAGAGTGCAGCTTCGATAGGCAAAGTGCCGCTGCCGCAGAAAGGGTCAATAAAAATTCTGTCACCACGCCAAAAACTCAGGTCTATCATTGAATATGCCAAAGTTTCGCGCATAGGAGCAAGGACGCTCTTTTCACGGTAACCACGTTTATAAAGATTTTCACCTGTGGTATCAATATAGATGGTTGCAACGTCTTTCATAAGTGCAAATTGGATGGGATAAAGGGGGCCTGTTTCCTCAAATCTTTCAATTCCATAATGGCTTGACAGACGTGAAACAATAGCTTTTTTTATAATAGCCTGACAATCGGGCACACTATGAAGAACCGAACGTACGGAATGTCCCTTTACCGGAAATGCCGCATCTTTTTCAATTATGCTTTCCCAATTTATCTTTTTTACTTTTTCAAAGAGCTCATCAAAGGAAGTGGCTTTGAACTCTGCAAGCTTAATCATAACACGTTCGGCAGAACGCAAGTTTATGTTGCAAAGACATATAGCCTCTGCATCACCTTCAAATGTCACACTTCCGTCTTTGACTTCTTTTGTTTCGTAACCCAGATGGCGGACCTCATTTGCAACAATTTGTTCTGTCCCCAAGAGTGTTGGAATAGTGAGTAAAAGTCTTTTCATTGATTTTCCTCCGTATATATCTAAATTCAAAACTATAATGCGCTTAAAGATTCTCTTTTTATTATTATATCATTACTTTCTGTATATAGTCAATCAAAAAAATGTGAACAATCAGAGAACAAATTATTATTGAAATTTTAACATTCTTGTGATAGACTATAGGTGTTATAAAGATATAAGCGAGATCTTTATTCATAACTAAGGAATGGTAAAGATTGTTATAATGCTTGACATTGAAAGCTTGAATGAATATAATTGTAGATGTTATTTATAATGCCAAAGGAGAAGTTATGAATACTATAATTATCGGTTGCGGAAAAGTAGGACAAAAACTTGCTGAACAACTTAGTCAAGAGGATAATCAAAACATAACTGTTGTTGATACCAGGTATGATGTTGTTCAGGATTTGATTAATCAATATGATGCGATGGGTGTAGTAGGCAATGGTGCAAGTGTTGAAGTGTTGCTTGAGGCCGGTGTTGAGACTGCTGATATACTAATTGCAGTTACAAACTCTGATGAAGTAAATCTTCTTACCTGTTTGCTTGCAAAAAAAACAGGTAATTGTCAGACCATTGCAAGGGTAAGAAAGCCGGACTATAACAAGGAGCTTCATCTTTTCAAAGATGATCTGGGACTTGCTATGGTTATTAATCCTGAGCTTACTGCGGCAAATGAAATTGCAAGAGCTTTGCGATTTCCGTCGGCTATTCAAATTGATACTTTTGCAAAAGGCAGAATTGAAATATTAAAGTTTAAAGTAGCGGATAAGTCTGTGCTGGATAATATGTCAGTGTGGGAGATAAATTCAAAGCTTAATACAGATATATTAGTTTGCGGTGTTGAAAGAGGAGAAGAGGCATTTATCCCCGACGGTAATTTTGTTATCAAAAAGGGTGATTTTGTAAGTATTATTGCGGCGCCTCTTAATGGCTCAGCATTTTTTAAAAAGATTGGGGTAAAAACCAATCGTGTAAAGGATACCATTATAGTTGGGGGCGGACCTATTTCCTATTACCTTGCGGATAAGCTTATTCACAGGGGGATTAAGGTGAAAATAATTGAAAAAAAGGAAGAGGTATGTGATAAGCTTTGTCAGCAGCTTCCTAAGGCAATTATTATAAATGCGGATGGTACCGACAACCGTGTTCTTCTTGAAGCGGGAATTGAAAACGCCGAGTCTTTTGTTGCTCTTACCAACATTGATGAGGAGAATATAATGCTTTCCCTTTTTGCAAAAAGCAAGATGAACGGGAAATTAGTTACAAAAGTTAACCGTGTTGCCTATGATGAAATTATTGCCAATATGGATTTGGGCACAGTTGTTTATCCCAAAGATATAACTGCCGAATATATAGTGCGTTTTGTACGTGCCAAAGAAAATTCCCTTGATTCAGATATTGAAACTATGCACCTTATTCTGGATGGTAAGGCAGAGGCGCTTGAATTCAGCATAAAAGAGAATTCGCCTGTTATTGGCATCTCTCTTGAGGCACTTCCTATAAAGCGTAATACCCTTATTGCTTGTATAAACCGAAAGGGCAAAATAATTATTCCCAGAGGTCAAGATGAAATTTGTGCAGGTGATACGGTAATCGTTGTTACGACAATGATGGGCCTTAAGGAGATAAGTGATATTCTGGACTAAAATTTTACAGAAAGTGAAATGAATATACTATGAATTATAAAATTATTATTCATATTTTAGGTTTAGCGCTTGTTCTTGAATCAGCATTTATGCTTTTGCCTCTTGGCTGTGCAGTAATTTACGGCGAGAGGGAAGTATGGACTTTTCTTGCGTGTTCGTCGATTTGTTTTGTTCTTGGATTTTTGCTTAAAAGTATAAAGGTTAACAATCGAAGTATGTACGCCAAGGAAGGTCTTGTTACGGTTTCATTAAGCTGGATTTTGCTTAGTATATTTGGTGCATTGCCATTTATAGTTTCCGGGTCAATTCCAAACTATATCGATGCATTGTTTGAAACGGTTTCAGGCTTTACAACAACAGGTGCTACAATTCTTACGGACGTAGAAGTACTTCCTAAAAGTATGCTTTTGTGGCGTAGCTTTACCCATTGGATAGGTGGTATGGGTGTACTTGTATTCCTGATGTCATTGATGAAACTCTCGGGAGGCAATAACATTTACTTGCTCAAAGCCGAAAGTACAGGTCCTGCTGTAGGTAAAATTGTACCCAGAATTCAGTCATCTACGAAAATTCTTTATGGCATATACACTGCTCTTACAGTTATAGAGATGGTATTATTGCTTATTGGCGGTATGAAGCCCTTTGATGCAATAACCGTATCTTTTGGTACTGCGGGTACGGGTGGTTTTGCTATACTTAACTCAAGCCTTGCGGATTACACAAGTTATCAGCAGAGCATAGTTACGGTGTTTATGTTGCTTTTTGGTGTTGATTTTTCACTTTATTATTTATTGCTTATACGAAAGTTCAGGGATGTGGCACATTCGGAAGAAGTGCGTGTTTATCTTGGGATAGTATTTATATCAATATTATTAATATGGATTAATATTGCAGGCAGTTTTGACAGTATCTGGACTTCACTTAAGCATAGTTCATTTCAAGTTGCTTCCATAATAACAACAACCGGTTATGTGACAGATAATTTTGATTTATGGCCGGAGTTCTCTAAAGCATTACTTGTTATGCTGATGTTTGTAGGTGCTTGTGCCGGAAGTACAGGCGGAGGAATTAAAGTTTGTAGGATTATGATTCTGCTTAAGACCATTGTAAAGGAGCTTAAAGTTACCATTCATCCCAAAAGCACACATAAAATTACAATGAATGGCAGAATTGTTGAGCACGAAACAGTGCGATCGGTTAACGTATATATAATGGCATATATTATTATATACACCATTGCTATGCTTGTGATTAGCTTTGATAATTTTGATTTTACCACTAATTTTACAGCGGTTGCCGCTACAATTAACAATATAGGACCGGGCCTTGGTATGGTTGGACCCATAGGCAATTTTTCGGCATATTCGGGACTTTCAAAGATTGTCTTTATATTAAATATGTTTATTGGCAGGCTTGAGGTATTCCCGATGCTGATTTTATTTTCACCATATACGTGGAAGAAATAATGTAGATAATAAATGCCGCAGCACAACAGTGCTTCGGCTATTTGATTTATATTCGCATTTATACGGAGGATGAAGCTATGCAAAGAATTAAATCTTTTCTATTATTACTTATGACAGCCATGATTTGGGGGTTTGCCTTTGTTGCACAACGAGTAGGCGCAGATTATGTAGGCGCATTTACTTTCAATGGTATCAGGTTTGTCTTGGGTGCAATTTCATTAATTCCTGTTATTTTTATATTTGAAAAAGCCGAAAAAGACTCTCAAATACATACTCAAAAAATGTCAACAACGTTTAAAACAGGTGTTGTAGCAGGTATAATTTTGTTTACAGCCTCATCCCTCCAACAGGTGGGAATTGAAATCACAGGAAGTGCAGGCAAAGCAAGCTTTTTGACAGGTCTTTACACCGTTCTTGTTCCAATATTTGGAATTGCTTTGGGCAAAAAAACCACAGCGAATGTATGGCTGGGTGCTGTTCTTGCGGTTGTTGGTATGTTTTTTATTTGCGTAAATGAAAAGTGGCAGATAAGTATAGGAGATATAGTGTTGATTATAGGTGCTATTTTCTGGGCTTTTCATATTTTGGTAATTGACAGATTTGTGAACAAAATGTATGCAATAAGGTTTGCCAGCACCCAGTTTGCCGTATGTGGAATTTTGGGAATTTGCTGTGCGTTGATTTTTGAAAAAATTACTCTTGATGCAATACTGAATGCTCTGATTCCAATTCTTTACGGAGGTGTACTGTCGGCAGGTGTGGCTTATACTTGTCAGATTATTGGACAAAAGAAGGCAGACCCCACCTACGCATCAATTATATTATCAACAGAATCTATGTTTGGTGCAATTGGCGGTGCGTTAATTCTTCACGAGGTGATGACTATCCGTGGTTACTTTGGATGTGCTTTGATTTTTACAGGAGTTATAATTTCGCAACTTGTATTTAAGAAAAAGTTCAAAAAAATCGCGGTTTAATATTATTTCCCTAAAATACATTCGTGCCGATGATAATCGGTGAAATACGCAGATATTTAAGGGATAACACAACTATACGAGTTAGTCGTTCAATGAGAGATACAGCTTACAAAGCGTTGTCTGCAAAGGAGAGATTGATGAATGTCAACTCAAAGGAACCCACTATTGAAGAAATAGCAAAGGAACTGGAACTTACCACAGAAGAAGTGTCTGTTGCCTTGGATGCTATTGTAGATCCTGTGTCACTTTATGAACCTGTTTATCACGAAACAGGAAATGCGATTTTTGTAATGGATCAGGTCAAAGATGAAAAAAACATTGATGATTCCTGGCTGGAGGAGATTTCAATAAAAGAGGCAATGAAACATTTGACAGATAGGGAGAGAAATATACTTGAAATGAGATTCTTTGCCGGAAGGACACAAATGGAGATTGCAAATGAAATAGGAATATCCCAGGCACAGGTTTCAAGACTTGAAAAAAATGCACTTGGTCATATGAAGAAGTATCTGTAATTAATAGAGGGTAATATTGACAAAAGATTTTGATTATGATAAATTAAAATAAGATGAGAGACTCTGTTGGAGCGATTTAAAATGGATAAAAAATATTGTATTTTTTTGGATATAGACGGAACCTTAATAGGCGAATCCGATAAGGCGTTTGAAAAAAATTTAGATACAATCCGAAAAGTCCGCAGCCTGGGACATAAAGTTTTTGTCAGCACCGGCAGGGCAACGGCGTATTTGCCTTTAAAACTTAAAATATCGGAGAATTTTGACGGTGTGATTTCCGGTGCAGGTGCTGTGTCAAAAGTGGGAGATAAAGAAGTTTTTAAAAGTTTCATGCCACATACTATCGTTGAAAAATACTGTCAGTTTGCTTTTGAAAACAGACTTCCGGCCATACTGGAAGGTCAGAATAATATGTATCATTTTGGTTTTGCCGAAGGATTTATGGAAGATTCTTTGAAAATTGCTGTGGAGGACAGATGGGTAAAGCTTGATGAAAAGAACATATCCCAAATACTTACACCCAATGTTCCCATTGAAAAGTTTACGGTTTTAGGCGAAATTCCGAAGGAATTGGACAATGTTCTTGGTGACAATTGTGTTGTATTGAGATTTTCAAATTATGGTGAAATTCTTCAAAAGAGTCGTGGCAAGGGCAAGGCTTTGCTTGAAATTGTAGAAATACTCGATATCCCCGTTGAAAGAAGTATTGCTATGGGGGACAGTATGAATGACTACGATATGATAAAAACAGCGGGTATTGGTGTTGCAATGGGCAATGCCCCTGATGAATTAAAAAATATTGCAGATATGGTTACTGATGGCGTGGACGATGCAGGCGTATCCACGGCTCTGGCAAAAATATTCAAGTTGTAAAGATTGAGAGAAAGGGGTTGTTTTGAATGTGTAAAAAATTATTATTTATCCTGAACCCTCATTCCGGAAAAGGTAAAATAAAAAACAAGCTCCTTGATATAGTGGATATTTTTGTAAAAGAGGGGTGGCAGGTTTCAGTTCATCCTACACAAAGTGAAAAAGATGCGTATAATGTTGTAAAGAAAATCGGTAGAGATTTTAATATGGTGGTTGTTTCAGGGGGAGACGGAACACTTAATGAAGTTATTCGTGGAAATATGACATTCCCTCGGGAAAAGCGTCTTGATATAGGTTATATTCCTGCGGGAACGGTCAATGATTTTGCTTCAAATATGAACATATCAAAAAATATGATTAAGGCAGCTGAAAACGTGGTGAATGGAACTCGCTTTCAGTGTGATGTGGGGAAGTTTAACCATAAAAGTTTTTTGTATGTGGCAGCCTTTGGCGCATTTACAAATGTGTCTTATGAAACACCGCAGCAAAACAAGAATGTTTTAGGCCAGCTTGCTTATTTTCTTGAGGGTATAAGACAGCTTCACGCACTCCCGTCATATAACATAAAGGTTACCTGCAATGAAGAAATAATTGAAGGCGAATTTATACTTGGTATGGTTTCAAACAGCAATCGTATAGCCGGGTTTAAGACGATGAAAGCCTTTAAGGCTGAACTTAACGATGGCCTTTTTGAAGTTCTTTTGGTTAAAAAACCAAAAACATTGTTTGAACTTCAAGATTTGGGGACCAGGCTTCTTACCCAAGATTTAAATACTGATGCAATAAAGATTTTTCGGACAAGTAAAGCAAAGTTTGAATCTGACACACCTGTAAACTGGACTTTAGATGGTGAATTTGGCGGGGCCCTGAGAGAAGCCGATATTAGTGTTAAAAATAATGCCATCACACTTATTGTATAGAATGGAGGCTTGCTGATTTATGGAAAAAGCGCCGCTTTCTATGCGAAAGCATATAGGGATTTTTGGGAAAACAAATGCGGGAAAATCAAGCCTGTTTAATGCGCTTTTAGGCCAAGGCGTTGCAATAGTTTCTGAAGTCAGCGGAACGACAACAGACCCCATTTCAAAACCGATGGAACTTGTTGGATATGGTCCGGTTACAATTATTGATACCGCCGGATTTGGAGATGTATCACAGCTTGGCCCCCACAGAATGGAAAAAACTCAGGAAATTATAAACCGTTGCGATCTGGCGATACTGGTAAAGGATATATCCGCCGAGGAAAATAGCGGATTTGACTTTGGAACAGTTCCTGTAATAAATGTTTATACCAAGTGCGATAAGATAGAATCAAAAGCACTTATGGAGAAAAAGCAAAAACACCCTGACAGTATTTTTTTAGATGGATACAGTGATGTGGATATTTTGCCCCTCCGTGAAAAAATAAAAGAGATGCTTTTAAAGCAGCAACGTGATGATGAAACACTGATCGGTGACATTTTAAAACCGGGAGATACGGTGGTTTTAGTTATACCTATTGACTCTGCAGCACCAAAGGGACGGTTGATTCTTCCGCAAGTTCAGACAATTCGTGATTGCATTGATAATAATATAACAGCGGTTTCGGTATCTTTAGATATGCTTGAAAGGACTTTGAATGAAATAAAAAATGTTTCACTGGTTATTACAGATTCACAAATATTTAAAGAGGTTGCCGAAATAGTTCCTGAAAGTATTTCACTCACTTCGTTTTCTATGCTCCTTGCTAACAAAAAGGGCAAAATGATGCAGCTTATTGAAGGCGCAAAGGCTATAGAAAAATTGAAGGATGATGACAAAATATTGATGCTTGAGGCTTGCACACATAGTACTACTCACGAAGATATAGGTAAGGTGAAAATACCTATGCTGATGAAAAAGAATACCGGCAAAAAACTAGAGTTTACACATTTTTCAGGATATGATTTTCCTGAAGATATTCAAAGATACAGTTTGGTCGTTCAGTGTGGTGGGTGTATGATAAACAAAAAAGCCATACAAAATCGCTTGGAGGTTTTTGAAGAGAATAATATTCCCGTCACAAATTATGGTGTGGTACTTGCCTATCTGAACGGGATTTTAGAGAGAGCGTCAGAAGTATTTATAAAGAATAATATATAATTATAGTATAGGAGGAAGTTAGTATGGAAACTACTTTGGTTGTAATGGCAGCAGGGATGGGAAGTAGGTTCGGAGGACTCAAACAAATGACACCTGTAGGACCCAATGGCGAGTTCTTAATGGATTTTTCCGCTTACGATGCAAAAGAAGCAGGATTTTCAAAGGTTGTTTTTGTTATAAAAAAGGAAATGGAAGAGGATTTCAACAAAATTGTGGGAGAACGTGTTAAAAAATACATAGATATAGATTATGTTTTCCAGACAATGGATGAACTCCCCGAGGGAAGGGTAAAACCTTTTGGCACAGGCCACGCAATTCTTTGCTGCCGTGACAAGGTAAATACTCCTTTTGCTATTATAAATGCTGATGACTATTACGGCAAGCACGCATATGTAGAAATAAACGAATTTTTAAAAAATGCAAAAACCGGAGAGTTTGCAATGGTTGCATATGACCTTGACAAGACAACAACAGACAACGGAACCGTAACCCGTGGCGTATGTAATGTGGAAAACGGATACCTTAAGTCAATCCGTGAAACACGTGGCATAAAGGGATTTGAGTATTGCGAGGATGGTGAAACAACCCACCAGCTTCCTAAGGATACTATTGTTTCAATGAATCTTTGGGGATTTACACCCGAAATATTTGAATATTTGGACCGTGAGTTTGAAAACTTTAAAAATACAGAGGATATAATGAAGGCGGAGTACCTGGTGCCCGATGTGGTTGATACATTGGTTCAAAATGGCGAAGTTACAGTAAAGGTTTTACGCAGTTTTGACAGATGGTATGGTATGACATACCGCGAGGATCACGCGACTGTATCCGATGCTATGAAAACGCTTTGCGAAAGTGGCTCATATGAGGGAATTTCGTAAAATAAAAATGCTGATGCATATGCATCAGCATTTTTTTAATGTCTCAACCAATTTTTCATCAGGTGTAACATATACAGTATAGTTTGTTTCGTAAATTACAAATCCGGGTTTTGAACCGTTTGGTTTGCGTATATTTTTTACCAGAGTATAGTCAACCGGCACATTTACGGTTTTTTGTGCCTTGCTGTAGTAAGCGGCAATTGTTGCAGCCTCGACAAGGGTATTGTCTGGGACTTCACCGCTTCCACCAGTTCGGATAATCACGTGAGAGCCGGGTATGTTTTTTGTGTGTAGCCACATATCTGTTGAGTATGAGGATTTTATAGTCAATTCGTCATTTTGTTTGTTGTTTCTGCCTACCAAAATTGTATATCCGTCTGAAGAAACAAATTCAATAGGTGCGGATTTTTTTTGTTTATTCTTTTGTTTCTTTTTTGAATTATTAATGGAGATATAACCTTGTTCCGCAAGTTCCTCGCGGATTTCTGAAATATCTGTGTAGCTTGACGCTCGGTTTACTGAGTCAAGCACGGTTTCAAGATATGCCTTCTCGGTTTCGGATTTTTCAAGTTGAACCTTTGAATGTTCTTCTGTTGCTTTTGCTTTTGAATAGAGCTTATAGTAGCGTTGTGCGTTTTTGGAAGGTGAAAGTTCGGGCATTAATGGTATTTTAACAGTTTCCAGGGTGTCTGAATAGTAATTTTCCACCTCAACAAAATTACTGTTTGGTTCAATTCGGTAAAGATTTGCGGTAAGTAGGTCACCAAATACCTTGTATTTGTCACGATTCTTGGCTTTGCGGATATTTTCGGTATGCAGTGAGATTTTTTTATCGCATCTTTCGATGTTATTGTTTATAAGCTTGATTGTTCCTGCAGATTTTTGGGTCAATCTATCGTGCATATCTCTTATAGCAAAAAATGTTTCAACAGCCTGGCTCAAGGATTCACAATTCTTAAACTTGCCCAATCCCTGGTATTGGGCAAGAGAAGTACAGGAAAAAGCAATAGGTTTTTCGGATTTTGGGTCCAATATAACTTGTCCACCGCAGGTATTATTTAAGAAATTTTCAATAAATGAAATGGTGTGCTGCGCAAATGCAGACATATCAATATCACTTATAAAAGATTTTGTATTGCCGGTTTTGCGAAATACAATTTCACGTGCCAAAAGAGGACTCATACCAACAAATTCTGAAATAAGAAATTTGTCAAGAGGAGTGTCTTTGGGCAAACTCTCAAGTTTTTTCAAAAATTTATTTTTATTTAGCTCCTGAGGATTAGTTTTATCCTGTGCGGGAGGAAGTTCGTAAAAAAGCCCCGGCAGGATCTGCCGAACTGCACTTGTAGTAAAGTCAATGTGCTTGATACTGTCAATTATTTTGTTGTCATTTTGGGTAAGGATTATGTTGCTGTGTCTGCCCATAACTTCAATAATCAAACTCTTTTGAGTCAAATCACCCATTTCGGTGTAACATTCAATATCAATTTTTACAACACGGTCAAAGCCGGATTGAGATATTGCAATAATTTTGCCGCCGGTCAGGTGTTTTCGCATCAGCATACAAAAAAGAGGTGCAGTAATGGGATTCTGGCGATTTATTTCAGTCAGATGAATACGCGGATTGGATGTGGCTGCTGAAAGTACAACACGAAAAAGACCTTCCCGTGTGCGGACGGCAAGGATAATTTCATCCTTTTCAGGTTGATGTATTTTGTCAATTTTACCACCCAGAATTTTATCACAAAGTTCAGATACTATTCCGTGGGTTACAAATCCGTCAAATGCCATAGATTAAGCTCCTTTTTGAATGGTAAATAAGTGATACATATTAGTATATAACAAAAGTGAAAAAATTTCAAATATTTATTTGATTTTTTGGAAAATATATGCTATACTTAAATAGTATATTTTTAAAATGGCGTGAGTTGTGGAAATTTTTCGCCTAAGGAGGCATTGTAATGCTTAAAAGTATGACAGGTTTCGGCAGAGCTGAAAAGACTGTTGATGGCTTTAATGTAAAGGTTAATTTAAAATCAGTAAATCACAGATATATGGATATAGCAATAAAAGTCCCTAAATATTACACATTTATGGAGGAAAAAATACGTCAGGCTGCTGCAAAATATATTTCACGTGGCAAGGTTGAGGTATATGTTTCTCTTGAACGCATTGAGGGCAGCGGCAAAACTGTAGTTTTGGATAAGGATGTTGCTATAAATTACGTAAATGCTTTAAAGAGTCTTAAAAAGTTTGGACTCAAAGACGATGTTAAGATTTCTACAATTGCACAGTATCACGATATATTTAAGCTTGAAAGTGATGAAACCGATGAAGAATATGTTTCAAATCTTATTTTGGAAGTATTTTCAGAGGCAGCAGAAGATTTTGTTAATATGCGTATAAATGAAGGCAAGAATATGGAACAGGATATATTGTCACACATAGATATTCTTGCTGAAAATCTTTCAAAGGTTGAAGAGAGGTACCCTCAAATTGTGGAGGAGTACAGAAATCGTCTTATGCGGAAGATATCAGAGGTTTTGGAAGATAAGAATGTTGACGAAACAAGAGTTATTACAGAGGCGGCCGTTTTTGCTGAAAAGTCAGATATAGGTGAAGAAACAGTAAGGCTTAGAAGTCACATAAAGGAATTTAAAAAGGCTATAGACACAGATTTACCTATTGGCAAAAAGCTTGACTTTATGATACAGGAAATGAATAGAGAGACTAATACTATGGGCTCAAAAGCAAACGATGTTGAAATTTCAAGAATTATTGTCAATATGAAATCTGAAATTGAAAAGATAAGAGAACAGATTCAAAACATTGAGTAAGTTGACCAGGTTCTTGATGCCAAGATGCTTGCGTAAGGAAAGGTGAAAAATTATGAAACTGATAAACATAGGCTTTGGTAATATTGTGTCAGGTGATCGTGTGGTGGCAATCGTCAGTCCTGAGTCTGCACCTATCAAACGTATAGTTCAAGATGCAAGGGACAAAGGTCTTTTGATTGATGCTTCTTGCGGAAGACGCACACGTGCTGTTATCATTACAGACAGCGATCATATTATTTTATCTGCTATTCAGACTGAAACAATTGCGGGCAGAGCTTCTGTCAAGGAAGATATTGCTGAAACAAAAGACGATGGAGAAATTGAAAATGAAGAATAAAGGCAATCTTTTTGTTATTTCCGGTCCGTCAGGCGTTGGAAAAGGCACTATCTGTCGCAGATTGATTGGAAATTCTGATAATGTTTCGGTTTCGGTTTCTGCTACGACCAGAAATCCCAGAAGTGAGGATGTCGAAGGCGTAACATATTACTTCAAAACTATAGATGAGTTTAAAAAAATGATAGATGAGGGCAAGTTTTTAGAGTGGGCTGTTTATAATGGCAATTACTATGGTACTCCTGCCGATGCTATTGAAAATAAAATTTCAATGGGTGAGGATATAATTCTTGAAATTGAAGCACAGGGTGCTATGAAAGTTATGGAATCTAAACCTGATGCAGTATCAATTTTTATTACACCACCCAATGAAGAAGCTCTTTATCAAAGACTTAAAAATCGCGGCACTGAGAGCGACGATGAAATAAAAAAGCGTGTAGAGGCTGCACGTTGGGAACTTGAACAACAAGATAAGTATGATCATATTGTAGTAAACGATGATTTAGATAAAGCGGTTTCTGCAATAGAAAATATAATGAAGAATGAAAGGAAGAATGATTAAAATGATGATTTATCCGCCAATTACAGAACTTGTAAAAAAGACAGGTAGTAGATATGCCTTGGTTATTGAAACTGCAAAGAGAACAAGACAGTTGGTCGAAGGAGCGCAAAAACTTTCTGAGGTAAAAACTTCAAAAGATGTTACCGTTGCTGTCAATGAGATTTTTGAAGAAAAAGTTGAAGCAGTTGCAAAAAAACGAACAGAGGTGGCTGAAACAACGGCTGCTCTAGAAGAACTTTAATATTAAACGCATAGGGGACTGCTTTTAAGTAGTCCTTTAATTTTAAAAGCGTAGGTGATTGAAATGAGATTTGATATTTCAGGAAAGAAAATACTTTTTGGTGTTTCGGGTGGCATTGCGGCTTACAAAGCCCTTGAAATTATTTCACTTCTTAAGAAAAGTGGTGCAGAAGTTAAAGTTATTATGACTAAGGCGGCTTGTGAGTTTGTTTCTCCCCTTAGTTTTCAGACTATATCACAAAATATGGTCGCAAGGGATATGTTTGAAGAACCAAAGGCTTGGGAAGTAAGGCATATTTCTCTTGCATCCTGGGCGGATGTTGCGGTGGTTGCTCCGGCAACTGCAAATATTTGCGGCAAGCTTGCCACAGGGATTGCAGATGATATGCTGAGTACAACACTTATGGCTTGTAAAGCACCAAAGATTATTGCCCCGGCAATGAATACTGCAATGTATGAAAATCCGATTGTTCAGAAAAATATAAGAATACTAAAAGATTTGGGTATGGAATTTGTTGAACCTGAATCAGGAATTCTTGCTTGTGGTGATGTGGGCAAAGGAAGACTTGCGTCTGTTGAGGATATTTATGAAAAAATTTGCCAAGTATTACTCTTTTCTAAAAAAGATTTCATTGGTAAAAAGGTAGTTGTGACCGCAGGCGGAACCATTGAAAAAATAGACCCCGTCAGGTATATTACCAACCACTCAAGTGGGAAAATGGGGGTCGCTATTGCACGTGCTGCATATTACCGTGGTGCTGATGTTACGTTGGTTTGCGGCAATTGCTCCGCTGAAATTCCTAAGAATATAGATACCATAAAAGTTGAGTCAGCCAGGGATATGTATGATGCTGTAATGACTGCAAGCGAAGATGCGGATATTATAATAAAGGCTGCAGCAGTTGCTGATTACAGACCTGAAACTGCTGCTGAAAACAAAATAAAAAAAGGCAAAATGGAGAGTATTTCTCTTGCATCAAATCCTGATATTCTGGCAGAACTTGGTGAAAAATATTCAGGCAAGAAAAAACTGGTTGGTTTTTGTATGGAAACAGAGAATCTGGAGAAAAATGCCTATCAAAAACTGAAGAAGAAGGGTCTTGACCTTATTGCGGCAAATTCCCTTAATGAAGACGGAGCCGGATTTAAGGGAGATACAAACATAATTACCCTTATTGACAAGTCGGGTGAATGTCAGAAAACAGATTTAAAAGATAAGTTTGAAATAGCAAATATAATTTTGGATAAAGTAAAAGAGATATGATTGCAAAAGTAGTTCTTAACAATAAAGAGCAAAATATAGACCAGATATTTGATTACCAAGTACCAGAAAGTTTGCAAAGCAAACTTTCTGTTGGTATGCGCGTAAAAGTTCCATTTGGTTTTCGAAATAATGCCGTTGAGGGTATTGTGGTTGAACTGGCTCAATCAAGTGAGTTTAAAAAGCTTAAACCAATCAAGCAGATATTAGGCAATGAGCCTGTATGCCTTGAAAAAATACTCAAACTTTGTCTCTGGATAAGCAAAAAATATTTTTGCTCTCTTTATCAGGCAATAAGACTGGCAACGCCTCCCGGAATGACACTGGGTATTGATGAAAAAACCGCAAAGTTTGTTAGCCTTGCTATTGACACTGAAACCGCATTTACCATCAAGGAGGAATTAAGGGCAAAAGGTGCTGTCGCAAGGGCCAGGATACTTGAGGCACTCATTATGAATGACAATATGCCTCTTGCAAAACTCGTTAAGGAACGTGGTGGTAGTTATGAAGCGGTTCGGGGATTGCAAAAATCAGGGTACGTAACAGTTGAAATTCAGCAAGTTGTAAGAAAGGCCTATGATGAAGAAAAGTATGAAAAGACCACAGCATACACACCCACCGATGAACAAAAGGTGATTATTGAACATCTTTATGATGCAATAGAAAATGAAAAAAAGGAACGGATTTTGCTTCGTGGTGTTACAGGCAGTGGCAAGACGGAGGTTTTTCTTCAGGCGATTGAAAGAGTGATAGAAAAAGGTAAAAACGCTATAATGTTGGTACCTGAAATTTCCCTTACACCGCAAATGGTACAAAGATTCGTAGGTCGGTTTGGAAACCGTGTTGCCGTGATACACAGTGCATTGTCAACAGGAGAAAGATTTGACCAGTGGAACAAGATAAAAAAAGGTGAGGTCCGGGTGGTTGTTGGGGCAAGGTCTGCTATATTTTCTCCTATGGGGAATATAGGAATAATAATCCTTGACGAGGAACACGAAAACAGCTATAAGTCCGAAACAGCGCCAAGGTACCACGCAATAGATGTGGCTGAAAAAATTGCAGACGATGAAAATGCAATACTACTTTTGGCATCTGCTACACCTTCAGTTACTGAGTACTATAAAGCCAAAAACGGTGAATACACCCTTTTTGAGATGACAAAACGTTATAATGAAAGTGCGATGCCCCAGGTGGATATCGTTGATATGCGTGGTGAACTTTTTGAAAATAAAAACAGGTCACCCCTCAGTCTCAAACTGCAGTCTGAAATTCAAAAGAATCTGGACAGAGGTGAAAAAACAATCCTGTTTTTAAACCGTCGGGGATATTCAACTTTTGTATCCTGCCGTGAATGTGGTGAGGTTATAAATTGTCCGGAATGTAGTATTGCGATGACCTATCACAAGAAAAAGGATTCACTATCCTGTCATTATTGCGGATATACCATACAAAATGTTACTGAATGTCCTGCCTGTGGTTCAAAATATGTGAAATATTTTGGCACAGGAACTCAAAAGATTGAAGAGGAATTGAAACGTCTTTTCCCTGGTGCCGGAGTGCTCAGGATGGATGCAGATACAACATCTAAAAAAGGTGGGCACGAGAAAATACTCGATGAATTCCGCAAAAAAGGTGAGGACATCTTGCTCGGGACTCAAATGGTAACAAAAGGACTTGATTTTCACGAAGTGACACTTGTGGGGGTTTTAGCTGCAGACACCTCCCTTGCGGTTGACGATTTCAGAGCAAATGAGCGAAGTTTTTCGCTTTTTACACAGGTTTGCGGCAGAGCGGGTAGAGGTGAAAGAGCGGGAAGAGCAATTATACAGACTTATCAGCCTTACAATACGACTATAAAATATGCCAAAAATCACGATTATACTGCGTTTTATGAAAATGAAATAATCCAAAGAAAAAGGTTGAATTATCCGCCCTTTTGTGACATAATATATATTATGGTTACAGGCGAGGATGAGGCAGAGGTAAGTGCGTGTGCCGATGGTATAGGGGATGAGATCAAACGGTATGTGCAAAGCAATAACAACATACTTTCGGTTTTGGGGCCAGGCCCTGCTCCTATTGAAAAAATACGTAATAATTACAGATACAGAATTTTGCTTAAATGCAAGTCACAGGATAATGTCCAGGAACTTTTAACGAGCATTTATGAAAATCACGAAAAATCACGGAAAAAAGTTTTTCTCAGTATAGACACAAATCCTGTAAATATGTTTTAAATACAATACGATAAGGTTGGGAATAAAATGGCAATAAGAAATATAGTAAAATACGGGGACGATGTCCTGACAAAAAAGTGCAGAAAGATAGAGGTTTTTGATGACAGACTGGCAAGCCTGATTGATGACCTGTTTGACACACTTTATGACTCAGGCGGTGTAGGACTTGCTGCTCCCCAGGTAGGTGTTCTTAAACGAGTTGCGGTTATTGATCTTGATGATGAACCGTATGAACTTGTAAATCCTGAAATTGTTGAAACATCAGGTGAACAATATGGTGCAGAGGGATGTTTGAGCTATCCGGGACAGTTTGGTATGGTGAAAAGACCAAACAAGGTGAAGGTAAAAGCTCAGGACAGATATGGTGAATGGCACGAATATGAGGGTGAGGAACTGCTTGCCCGTGCGTTTTGTCACGAAACAGACCATCTGGATGGAAATATGTTTATGCGGATGGTTGATGAGTGGCTTGAAGCTGGACAGGATTAAAGCTAGAGAGGAGTAACAAAGTTGAGAATTCTTTTTATGGGAACTCCCGAATTTGCAGTGCCTTGTCTTGAGGCACTTATAAAAAACGGACATCAGGTATGTGGTGTTGTGACACAACCGGATAAGCCTGCAGGAAGAGGTCATAAGTTGACGCCTCCTCCGGTAAAGGTTTTAGCCCAGGAAAATGGTATAGAGGTTTTTCAGCCTGAAACATTGAGAGATTTTGCATTTAAAGATGAGCTTGAACGTTTGAATCCCGAAATGATAGTTGTTGTGGCATATGGTAGAATTTTGCCTGAATACGTTTTGAACTTCCCAAAGTATGGCTGCGTAAATATGCACGCATCATTGCTACCTAAATACAGAGGTGCAGGCCCAATACAATGGGCAGTTATAAATGGAGAAAAAAAGACGGGTATCACATCAATGCTCATGGAAAAAGGCCTTGACACAGGGGATATGTTGCTGAAAGTAGAAACGGAAATCGGTGAATATGAAACAGCAGGAGAACTTCATGACCGACTTATGGTTATGGGAGCGGACCTTTTGATTGAAACCATAATTCAAGCCGAAAAAGGCGAGCTTAACCCTGAAAAACAGTGCGATGAGGAGTCCTGTTATGCGCCAATGCTCAACAAGGATACCGCAAAGATTGATTGGTCAAGATCCGCAAAGGTTGTTTTAAATTTGATTCGTGGAATGAATCCCTGGCCAATTGCGCACACTTTATATAAAGGCGAAACTATGAAAATTTACAAGGCAGAAATTGGACGCAATGCAAAAGGTCGCACAGGCGAGATTTTAAAGGCCGATGAAAATGGAATTGAAATACTTTGTGGCGACGGATGTTCAATTATTGCATCAGAGGTTCAATTTCTCGGGTCAAAACGTATGCAGGTAAGAGATTATCTCAATGGTCATACAATTGACAACGGTGAAGTTTTGAAGTAGCCCAAAGCTTTAAAAAGGTGGTTAGTTATTATGTTTGGACTTGGATATTTTTACGGCATAGATATAACATATATTATACTTGTTATGCCTGCTTTGATCTTTGCAATGTATGCGCAGTCAAAGGTAAATACTACATTCAACAAGTATAGCACTGTGGGAAACAAGCACGGATATACCGGTGCTGAAATTGCACGTCGCATACTTGATATGAATGGTTTGAGAGATGTAATTGTGGAACGTGTGGGTGGAAATCTTACTGATCATTATGATCCCAAAAAGAATGTTGTCAGACTTTCAGACTCCACATATTCAAGCACCTCAGTTGCGGCAATTGGTGTTGCGGCACATGAGGTTGGTCACGCTATTCAGCACGCAGAAGGCTATACACCCATAAAAATTCGTAATTCAATAGTACCTGTTGTCCAGATTGCTTCTTATGCAGCCTGGCCATTGGCTATTTTTGGAATACTTTTTAGTTTTTCAGGTCTTGCAAGTTTTGGGGTGATTTTATTTGGTTTGGTGGTACTTTTTCAGTTGATTACCTTGCCTGTTGAGTTTAATGCCTCAAACAGAGCCATAAGTACTCTTGGAAATAATGCCATTTTGGATAATGAAGAGCTTGCTGCATCCAAAAAAGTTTTAAGTGCCGCGGCAATGACATATGTTGCGTCGGCGGCAGTTGCAATTGCAAACCTTTTAAGACTGCTTTCTATAGTTGGTATGGGCAGAAACAGAGATTAAAATGTATTAAAAAGTGGGGATTTCGATTATTATGACTGCAAGAGAAGTTGCCCTTAAGGCACTTTATAGTATTGAAAAATCAGGGGCATATATCAATGTGGCACTCAAAGAGGCACTGTCAAAGGGCGAGCTTCCTGTTCAGGATAAAGGCCTGGTAACGGAGATTATATATGGTGTTGTATCAAATAAAAGTGCTATTGATTATATAATTATGCAGTTTTCTAAAATAAAAATAAAAAAAATGACTCCTTGGGTACTTGGCATATTGAGAATGGGCATCTATCAAATTTATTATATGGACAAAATACCCCATAGCGCTGCCTGCAATGAGGCGGTTACTTTGGCAAAAAAGTATTCTCACGGTGCAGGGGCCGGTTTTGTGAATGGAGTTTTGAGATCGGCCGCAAGGGCCTCTGAAAATTTTGAATTTCCTAAAAGTGGTGACAAAGTAAAGGATTTATCTTTGGAATATTCATATCCGGAATGGATTACTGAAAAAATTATTTCAGAATACGGTGAGGAAAAATGTCAGGAACTCTTTGAAGAAAACAGAAAGGCGCACAGCACAACCATAAGAGTAAATTCCTTAAAAACAAATGCCGGAGAGCTGATGGAAGTTCTTAAAAATGAAGGCCTTGAATGTGAAACAGTTGATGGTTTGAAAAACACATTGATTGTGAGGGGAAAATTGAACGTTGGAAGTTCAGAGGCTTATAAAAATGGCTTTTATTCACTGCAGAATTTTTCATCGCAAAAGGCGGTAGAGGTTCTTGCT
Source organism: Clostridia bacterium (assembly GCA_017546165.1). GTDB lineage: Bacteria > Bacillota > Clostridia > Monoglobales > Monoglobaceae > SIG440. Next base: position 61,696 of record JAFYXL010000004.1, on the reverse strand, counting down.
CCACAACCATCAAGCTTTGTGATAGATATGTGTGCCGCTCCCGGTGGTAAAAGCTGCGCTATTGCTGAAAAAATGGAAAATAGAGGCAAAATTCTTTCTTTTGACATATTTTCTCACAAGGTAGAACTTATAAAAAAAGCCGCCCTGAGACTTGGAATTGATATTATTGATGCAAAGGTTATGGATTCCACAGTTTTAAACGAGGAATTAATACAAAAGGCAGACTATATTTTGGCAGATGTACCTTGCTCGGGTCTTGGGGTGATACATAAAAAACCTGATATAAAGTGGACAAGAACTAAAGAGGATATAGTTGAGCTTTGTAAAATTCAAGAAAAAATATTGGATAATGCGGCAGCATATGTAAAACCGGGGGGCACATTAGTTTATAGCACTTGCACTATTCTGCCGGAAGAAAATCGATTGAGAATTAAAGAATTTTTGAAGGATAATAGTGAATTTAAAGTAGTTTACGAAGAACAGATTTTAACTTCGTCCTTAGGTGAAAGCGGGTTTTATATCTGCAAAATGGTGAAAGGTTAAAGAGAACTTATGAAAACTGAACTTATAAGTCTTAACTATGTGGAATTGGAAAAACTGATTTTAGATATGGGACAGCCCAAATTCCGTGCAAAGCAGATTTACGATTGGATATATAAAGGTGCACAAAGCTTTGACGATATGCTGAACATCCCCAAAAGCCTCAGAGAGAAGCTTGAGGCTGAAACCTACATAGGTGCAGTGAAAATTTGTGAAAAATATGTTTCAAACATTGACGAAACCCGTAAGTATCTGTTAGAATTAAGTGACGGCAATTTTATTGAATCCGTCCTTATGAAGTATGAGTATGGATATACTATTTGTGTTTCATCTCAGGTAGGATGCCGAATGGGGTGCAAATTCTGTGCGTCAACAATAGGTGGCAAGGAACGTGACCTGACACCGGGTGAGCTTTTAGGCCAGATAATTTGCGTTCAAAAGGATTTGGGACAGAGAATTTCAAACGTGGTTATGATGGGCATTGGTGAACCTTTTGATAACTTTGAGAATGTCCTCAAATTTATTGAACTTGTAAATGCTCCGGGTGGACTTAATATAGGTCAAAGGCATATTTCCATTTCTACTTGCGGACTTGCAGAAAAGATACGGGATTTTGCTGATAAAAGACTACAGATAACACTTTTGATTTCTCTTCACGCGCCTGATAACGAGAAGAGGTCACAGATTATGCCGGTTAATAAAAAATATCCTATTGAGGAGCTTATGGAGGCCTGTGATTATTATATTGAAAAGACAGGCAGAAGAATTTCATTTGAATACACTTTGATTGCCGGCGTGAATGATAATATAGCTGAAGCAGATAGTCTTGCGGATTTGCTAAGGGGAAAGTTGTGTCACGTAAATCTTATTCCTGTAAACAAGGTGGAAGAAACAGGCTTTGAAAAAAGCAACCGTGAGGGTATAAATGCCTTTCGGCAAAGGCTTGAAAAAAGGGGCATTTCGGCTACCATCAGACGAGAGATGGGCAGTGATATAAATGCCGCTTGCGGACAGCTCAGAAAAAAGAAAAACAGTGGGATTAAGTGATTTGTAAAACTATAAATAAGTCTCTCATGTGGGGCGGAAAGGCTATGATAATATGTTTGTTGAAGTATGCGGACTGACAGATATAGGACAAATCCGAGAACTTAACGAAGACAGCTTTGAAATCTGTGGGTTTGAAGATGGAAGACCTTCGGGCGTTTGCGTTTTGGCAGACGGAATGGGTGGACATAACGCAGGCGAGGTTGCAAGCGGTATGGCGGCGCAGATTATCTGTGATGATTTGATGGGCAGCCTGACAGAACAGGATAACAACAAAATTGCCCTTAATATGGCAGCTGCCATAGACTTTGCCAATTCTGAAATATACAATATGTCACTTAAAAATTCAGCACAGGCAGGTATGGGAACAACCGTAGTAGTCACATTTGTTAAGGATGGTCTTGTGAGAATTGCAAATATCGGCGACAGTTGTGCTTATGTTGTTTCAGATATAGTTATGCGGAAGATAACGGTTGACCATTCAGTTGTTGAGGAGCTGGTGCAAAGCGGAAGCATAACCCGTGCAGAAGCCCGCAACCATCCCGACAAGAATATAATAACCAGAGCAGTAGGTACGGAGAAGTTTGTAGATGCTGACTTTTTTGACTATGTACCTGTTGGCGGTGAAACGATCCTTATGTGCAGTGACGGACTTTGTGAAATGCTTAGCGATAAGGAGATTAAAAAGATACTAAACGCTACAGAGAATTTGAAAGACGCAGTCAAAATGCTGATTGATGAGGCAAATAAAAATGGCGGAATAGATAATATAACGGTAGTTGCCCTCAAATTCAAAAAGGAGGAAAACATATGACTTTGATTGGTAAGGTTCTTGCAAACCGATATGAGATAATTGAGGAAGTTGGCAGCGGCGGTATGGCTGTTGTGTATAAGGCAAAATGCAGATTGCTGAATCGTTTTGTTGCGATAAAGGTTCTTCGCCCTGATCTTCAAAATGATGAAGAATTTGTGCGTCGTTTCAATGTAGAGGCTCAGGCTGCAGCAAGTCTTACACATCCTAATATTGTTTCCATATTTGATGTGGGTAACGAAGATGGGCTTCATTACATTGTTATGGAATATATACAGGGTATAACTCTTAAAGAATATATTGATGAAAAGCGCATTCTCCCATGGCGTGAGGCTGTGGGTTATGCGGTTCAGATTGCAAAAGGACTTGAACAGGCTCATAAAAATTCTATAATTCACAGAGATGTAAAACCACATAACATAATTATGAAAAATGATGGTGTGCTGAAAGTAACAGATTTTGGTATTGCACGTGCAAACGTACAGTCCACAATGACCTGTGAAGACAGTGCGATTGGTTCTGTTCATTATATATCACCTGAACAGGCGAGAGGTGGATATACGGATGAACGTTCGGATATTTATTCACTTGGTATTGTGTTATATGAAATGCTGACGGGAACAGTTCCTTTTGACAGTGACAGACCTGTTACCGTTGCCATAATGCACTTGCAAGACAAACCTATCCCGCCAAGAGAACATAACCTGAGTATTCCCTTAGCCCTCGAAAGAGTGGTGTTAAAGGCGATGACAAAGGAAGTGTCGGGACGGTATAAGAATGTAAGTGAGATGATTGCAGAACTTGAATCTGTTTTGAATGACCCAAGTCGTCAAATAGCTGAAGAGGAGCCGGCGGCTGAACCTATTGCTATGGATGGTGGACATACAATAAAAATGCCTGCTGTGAAACTTGAAAGTTTGGGAAAAGTTGAGCAGATAAAAGAACAGAGAGCCGAGAAAGAAGAGAAAGCCGAGAAAGCCGAGAAAGAAGAGAAAGATGTGAAAGATACTCATAAAAAGACATACGACGCTAAAGTTGACAAAAAGAAGGAAAGAAAAGTGATTACCATTGCCATTGTTTGCGCTGTTTTGGTAATTGCGATTATATCTACGGCATTTCTTTCAATAACAGGTATCGGTAGTATGTTGATGGGCAGCGAAACAGTTGAAATTCCTGATCTTGAAGGACTTCTTTATGAAGAAGCCATTGAGAAGTATGTTGATATTGATAATGAGAATATAGAATATAAGTTTAATATCATTAGGGGCAAAACAGTCGAAAGCAAACTTGAAGAAGGCACTATCCTCTCTCAGGAACCTGCAGCTGGTGATAAGGTGAAGAAAAAGGAAGTTATTGTAATAACAGTTGAACTTAGCGGTGGAACCTCGGAGATAATTCTTAAAAACTATACAAGATACAAAGATTCCCGTGAAGTTGAACTTGAGATGGAAGAACTGGGACTTAAGTCAGAGTTTGAGGAAGAATTTAGCGATACCATTCCTACAGGATCTATAATAAGACAAGAACCTTCGGCAGGAAGTTCTGTTAAGAAAGGCGATACAGTATTGTTTTATCTGAGCAAAGGCCCTGAAGATGGAAATGAAGAAGAACCTTCAAATAGTGATCCCGGCAGTACAGACTCAAATGATGAACCGGCAGTAGAGAAACCTCCTGTACAGAAGAAGAGTACTATGCTCACAATTTATGGACCAAAGGATAAGGCAAGCGCATTAGTGCAGGTAAGTGTTAATGGCTCTAATGTTTACAGCAAGAATCTTGAAAAAGGTAAGAGCGATGTTGTGAAGCTTGAAGGTACTTCAAGCACAGTTACAGTTGAAATCTTCCACGATGGTGTTTCACAACAAAAGGGCACAATTAATCTGCATTAAATAAAAGAAAGGTTTTTGGTTGATGAATAATCTTAAAGGGGTTATTGTAAAAGGAATAGGCGGATTTTACTATGTAAATACCGATCAAGGCATAATTGAGTGCCGCGCCAAAGGGGTTTTCAGAAAAATGGGTATAACTCCCCTTGTTGGTGATGTTGTAGAAGTCGAATTAAATGAAGACAAACAAACAGGTGTTGTGGCGGCTATAAAAGACCGCCGAAACACTCTTGTAAGACCGGCGGTTGCCAATATTTCGCAAATGATGGCGGTTGTGGCTCTTGAAAGCCCAAAGCCTAATCTTTATGTTCTTGATAAGCTGATTGCCTCAGCTGAATTTGCAAAACTCAAAATTTCACTGTGCTTTAATAAAAGTGACCTGACAGCAGATAATGACTTACCGGAAATGTATAAGAAGGCAGGTTTTGAAGTGGTTGTCACAAGTGCTCTGGATGACAAAAATATTGATGAACTCAAGAGATTGTTAAAGGATGAAGTAACAGTGTTTGCAGGGAATTCAGGTGTGGGTAAATCAAGTCTTTTGAATCGTATTGTTGACAAAGAATTGTTTGAAACAGGCGGGGTAAGTAAGCGTACCGAACGTGGCAGACACACTACAAGACATTCAGAGTTGGTAGAACTTCCGTCTGGTGGGTATATAATTGACACGCCGGGGTTTAGTTCGTTTGAACTTGCCGAAGTTACGACGGATATTCTGCCCGGCCTTTTCAGGGAATTTGACAGTTATTTAGGTGATTGCAGATTTCTTGATTGCAGACATATATCTGAGCCGGATTGTAAAATCAGAGAGGCTTTAAAAGACGGTCAAATATCAGAGAGCCGGCACGAGAGTTATAAGTTGCTTTTTGAAGAAATAAAAATGGCAACAGCATATAAATAAATTTAAAAGAGGTTGAAATGATGAGCGAAAGAAATATAAAAATTGCACCATCAATTCTTGCTGCAGATGCGGCAAATCTTGGGGCAGAATTAAAAAGAATAGAAGATGCAGGGGCAGACTATGTTCATATTGATGTTATGGATGGACATTTTGTGCCTAATATGGGCTTTTCTCCCGATATCACAAAGATGCTTAGAAAAACCACAGAAATGGTTTTTGATGTACACCTTATGATAAGCGAACCTATGAAATACATAAAAACGTTTTCAGATGCAGGTGCTGATATAATTACTATTCATCACGAAGCTATGGAAAATCCGGAAGAAGGTATTGATTATATTCATAGCCTTGGTAAAAAGGCAGGTATTTCGGTAAAACCGGGAACAGATGTTTCGGTTGTTGCTCCTTATATTGAAAAGCTTGATTTGCTTCTTGTTATGACAGTTGAGCCGGGATTTGGCGGACAGACTTATATGGAAGCAATGAACGAAAAGATTGCAAAAGCAAGACAAATGATAGATAACTGTGGCAAAGAAATTGATTTAGAAGTTGACGGCGGAGTAACTGCAAAAAATATTGATATGCCTGCAAAAAGCGGAGCAAATGTAATGGTTGCAGGTTCAGCTGTATTTAAAGCAGAGGATATACCTGCTGTAATTGCTGAAATGAGGATTGCTGCAAAGTGAGATGCTATATATTCAGCTCGTCACAAATAAGCTCATATGAATATTTAAAAGAAATTGATTTTTCCAATTCTTTTGTTATCTGTGCCGATGGAGGAATGAGTCACGCAAACGCCCTTGGTATAGATGTAGATGTGTGGCTTGGTGATGGTGATTCTTTGGATAATGAGAGTATAAGGGCAAGGGAAAAGATAAGTTTTCCGGTTAAAAAGGATAACACAGATACCGATCTTGCGGTAGAATTGGCTCTTAAACGGGGTTTTAAAGACATTACTATTATAGGTGGTATTGGTGGACGGCTGGATCACGAATTTTCGCATTTTTGCTTGCTCAAGAAAATTGTTGATAGCGGTGCCTCAGGACAGCTTGTGGATGAAAAGAATACGGTTACTATAAAAAATTGTGATTTTGAACTTAACCCTGATGGCAGAAAATATGTTTCGTTTTTTCCTTTTGGCGGCGATGTTGAAAATTTTTCCGTCAAGGGTCTTAAGTATGAAGCGGAAGGGATTAAGCTTGAGAGTAATAAAGCTCAGGCCAGCAGTAACAGCTTTGTTGGGGATACAACTGCAAAGATTACGTTTGATTCAGGATATGTCTTGGTTATATCATCGGACGATTAATGTTAAGGAGGAGTTATATTATGAAAAAAGTTTTATACGAAGTTATTTGTATAATTCTGGCCTTAACAATGACCTTAAATTATATGGTATTTGCGGAAGGTGAAAGTGCTGATGAATATACTGTTGTAAGTTCATATGACAATGTAAAACTTGAGAAAAATGTTGGTGGAGCAACTACAGAAGTACCGGGTGGCATAAAAACTACAATGTCTGATTCAGGTAACAACCAGCCCATATATACCATTTCAATTCCGGGAGAAGACTGGATAAAAATAGACATTACTCAAATCATTTCAAGACAAAAAAAATCAAAGCTTACTGTTAAGACAGATGCTTTTACAGCCTGTTTTGATGATAATTTAAATAATATCAAAGAGAAAAAAGTATTTTTTGTTGCGCAAAAAACTGCGCAATTTGAAAATGTAACAATTAAACGCATTATTGAACAGGCACGATTTGAAATCAGATACGGGTTTGTGAATGAAAAGAATGAAACTGTCGGGGTGGATGTAGGCGTTAAAATTCAAATACCTTGCACAATCTCACAAAGTAAAAATCTAAAAGTTTACGAGTTGGAAGGTTCAACAATTCAAAATAAAAATGCAGTATATGCAGATAATCTTGTTTCATATGAAAGCAAAGCCGGCAGAAATATTATCATAGCGGAAGAACGAATCCTGGATATATCGGGAAGGACCCTGGATCTACAAGGAACAATATCGCTTGTGTTTTATGCTGATCTTGAAGGAGTTGACCCTCAAAAAACTAAAATGCTGTTTTGGACATCTCTGCAAAGCAAATATACTGTAGAGACAGCTGAGCGAATTGTGGAATGCAGCGGCAAGGAAAAAAATGGATACAGGTTCGAATATAAGAATATTACATCAAAGGAAATGACAAAATCGGTTTACGCAAGGCTTGTAACGACAGATGAGAATGGGAAAGTTGAATATGGGGCCATGCCATATGATTCGTACAGTGTTGTGGCTTATGCTAAAAATATGATGAAAAACAAGCAACTAAAGCCCCTGCTTATAAAGATGCTTAATTATGGTGCGGCAGCACAAGAGTATTTTGGGTCCAATGCGGTTTTGGCGAATGAGTCTTTGAGCGCAAATGAAAGAGCTACCGATTTTACCAAGCTCTATGTAAGTGAGGACAAAATAATTAATGAGAATGTCGGTAAGAAATCTGATGCAGTAATTTACGGAACAACACTTTCGCTTGAAGGGGATATTTCAATAAATTACTATACGGTATGCAATGGTAATTATGATGAGCTGGGTATGCTTTTCTGGACTGAAAGTGCCTATAATGCTACCAAAACGCATACTATAGGAACAGAAACCCGAAAGGTGAAAAATTACAAAAAAAATGGCAACTATAAGGTTTTCTCTTATGAAAATATTGTTTCACGGCATATGGAAGCACCTGTGTATGCAAGAATATATACGGTAAAGAATGGTGTATATACTTACAGTGATATTAAAAAGTATAGTGTGCGTGACTATGTTGCAAGACAGCTTGCCAAAAATGATGATGCAAAGCTTTCCAAACTTTTGAGATGCCTTATGTTATACGGTGAGGAAGCCAATAAGTTCTTTAATAAAAAGGGATTGTAGTTACAATCCCTTTTTTATATATCTCCAAATCTTGTCCTTATCCCGTTTTTGGTTAATGCTGTCAAAATTTCCGCTTCTGTGAGGATGTTTGTTATTTTGCAATTTTCATCAATAACATTTACAATATAAAAATGGTCATAACTGAGAAATTTTAAAATATTTGATGCGGGTTTTCCCTCAGATACACATATGACTTTTGTTGGCAATATGTTCTTAAGTTTAATTTTATCCTTGCTTGAGAGTATTTCTTTCAGGGCAATTAATGAAACGGACTGTTGTTCCCACACAAGGTTTTGAAGCAGAAAGGCTGAAATCAAAATAAGTGAAAAATTGTAGGTAATTGTTACGAGAATAATTGCTGAGATAATAAGAACCAGTATTACAATGCGGCTAAGCTTTAGCATAAAATTATATGACCGAATTATGCCAAAACGCTGGGTTAACAATGCTTTTAACATTCTACCCCCATCAAGGGGCAGAGATGGGATTAAGTTGATTATACATAACGCAAGATTTGTATCGGCCAAGTATAATAATAACGATTGTTTTTGCAGGACATAGATAGATGAAAACAGCCAAAACAAAATCAAACTGCAAAAAGGTCCCGAGATTGCAACCAGGAACTCTTTTTCGGCACTTTGTATGTAAGTGGATTTAAGCCGAGCGGATATTCCAAAAGGATATATATTTATTCTGTCAATGCCTATTTTTAGAAAATGGGCGCAGACTATGTGCGCGAGTTCGTGCAGTGCTGCGGATAAATATGCTGCAAAAAATAAATGAGAATATCCACCGCTAACAGAAGCGAAAATGATGGGAAATATCCATATGCTTATTCTCAGCTTTTTTCCAACAGGGATATCAAAGATTTTTTGATGTAGTTTGGGTATTTTCATTTTTTTCTTCTCCCTTGTATATTGAATTTGAGTATATATCTTTGAAAATTTTGCTTATACTGCTGGTGTCAATAGTATATAATAATGCCGCTTTTGTGATGTCTTTAATGTATTTTCCTGAATCTATACCTAAAAGTTCCGGTGAAATAACAGTAGTAAATATGATTATTGAAAAAACAGTTTGCTTAAAAAGCTTTTTGGAATATCCCAGGCCTCTTTTCTTTGTGTTTTTGCGGGTTGTTCGCCTGCTTTTGTATTCACGATATTCTTCACTCATTGTGGTTGTCCTTTCTTGGATAAAGTTATTATATTTTAATTATATTAAGGTATTTAAAAGGTTATGCTTGAAAAAAAGCTGTATTTGGTGTATCATAGAATAAAACAATTATTGAAGGGTTTGTATATATGAACTATAAGACAAAATTTGAGGCGTGTCTGAAGAAAGTTCAGAAACCGGCACGCTATATAGGAAATGAGTTTAACAGTGTACATAAGGAAAAGACGGAGGAAATGGTGTCCTTTGCCTTTTGTTTTCCTGATGTGTACGAAGTGGGAATGTCACATTTGGGGATGAAAATCCTATATCATATGCTGAATGACCGGGAGGATACAGTTTGTGAACGTGTATTTGCTCCCTGGGTTGATATGGAAGAGGAACTAAGAAATGCTCAACTTCCATTGCTTTCATTAGAAAGTCATACACCAATTTCAGAATTTGATATTGTTGGTTTTACACTCCAGTATGAAATGAGTTTCTCCAACATTATAAATATGCTTGATTTGGCAGGGATTCCCCTCAGAACAAAAGACAGAGGGGGAGATGATGCCTTTGTTTGCGCCGGCGGACCTTGTGCTTATAATGGTGAACCCCTGGCCGATGTAATAGACTTTTTTATTCTTGGTGAAGGTGAAGAGGTCAATAATGAAATTATTGACGCATATAAAGAATGGAAGAATGCCAAAGAAAGCCGAATTGAATTTTTGCATAAGATTGCAAAAATAGAAGGGGTTTATGTTCCACAGTTTTATGACGTGGTATATAACGATGACAATACTGTAAAATCAATAAAGCCTAACAGGGATGGTGTTCCTGAAAAAATTAAAAAACGTATTGTAAAGGAACTTGATAGTGCATACATCCTTGACAAGATGATAGTGCCGTTTATGGATATTGTTCACGACCGTATGACTTTGGAGATTTTCCGTGGTTGTATCCGTGGTTGCAGATTTTGTCAGGCGGGATACCTTTATCGTCCTGTTCGTGAACATTCAGTTGAAAAACTGGTTGATACGGCAAAGAAGATGATTGACAGCACAGGATATGAAGAAATGTCACTTTCATCACTGAGCACCAGCGATTATACTTGTCTTCACGAGCTTATAGATGAGCTTCTCAAAATCACAGTTGATAAACGTATTAATCTGTCTTTGCCATCTCTTAGGGTGGACAACTTCTCAATGGAGCTTATGGAGAAGGTCCAAACCGTTAAGAAGAGTGGACTTACTTTTGCACCTGAGGCGGGAACTCAAAGACTTCGTGATGTTATAAATAAGAATGTTTTGGAGGAGGATCTGCTGAGAACGTCAAGAATTGCTTTTGAAGGTGGTTATAACCGTATAAAGCTCTATTTTATGATAGGCTTACCCACAGAAACTGAAGAGGATGTTGTTGGCATTGCAAATCTTGCTCAAAAGGTAGTGGATGTTTTTTATTCAATTCCAAAAGAGATTCGCAAAGGCCGTCAACTTACGGTTACTGTCAGCACTTCGTCTTTTGTGCCAAAGCCTTTTACACCATTCCAGTGGGAACCGCAAAACAGGATAGATACACTTATTGAAAAACAAAAATTGCTTAAGGAAAATATAAAAACTAAGAGTATATCATACAATTGGCACCAAAGCCACGTAAGTTTTTTAGAGGCAGTGTTTGCAAAAGGTGACAGACGTCTTTGTGATGTTTTGATTGCTGCGCAGAAGAAGGGCTGCAGGTTTGACGGCTGGGATGAGCATTTTGCCTATGACAAATGGCTTGAGGCCTTTTCAGACTGTAATATTGATCCTGAATTTTACGCATATAGAAAGATTGACCACTCAGAGGTTTTGCCTTGGGAACATATTGATATTGGCGTAAGTAAGGCACATCTTATAAAAGAACACGAGCTGGCATACAGCGAGGTAACAACTCCGTCTTGCCGTGACAATTGTTCGGGCTGTGGTGCAGCCGGATTTGGAGGGGGTGTTTGCTTTGAGTAAGATGCGACTTAAGTTTTCAAAGCTTGGTATGGGTAAGTATATTTCACACCTTGACCTTCTCAGAACATTTACCCGTGCAATACATCGTGCAGAACTTCCGGTGAGATACAGTCAGGGATTTAATCCACATCAGCTTATTACGTTTTCACTGCCCCTTGCGCTTGGGACAACCAGCGAGACAGAGTTTGTTGATATTGATTTTGAAGATGGTACAGATAAGATAGAAGTTGTAAAAAAATTAAATATGTGTTTGCCACCGGATATAAAAATCCTTGAAGCATCTGTACCTGTTGTAAAAGCAAAGGATATAGTGTCGGCGGAGTATATTTTTGATATTACTGCAGATTCTGAAGTGAATGACGAGCGTGTAAAAAGTTTTTTTGCTGAAGAGAATATCCCCGCCGTTAAAAAGACAAAACGAGGCGAAAAAGAAATAAATTTGAAAGAGTTTATATATAGTGTAGATGAGATTGCTGTAAATGGGGAAAAAGTGACAATTAAAGCCGTGATTTCGGCAGGCGGTGAGAATAATATCAAACCGGGAATTGTTGCAGAAAAACTCTGCGAATTCATTGGTAACGCAAGGCCTGAAAATGTTGAAATCCACAGAACAACCATATTTTACTCAGATGGTAAAAAAATTAAAAATTTTTGTTGACAAGCAGCAGGTTTTGTGGTATCATATTACGGTAACCGCGCAAGAAAGGTTAGGAAGTCTGGTTTACAGCACCTGAATTGGCGAGTCTTGGGTAATAGGAGGGATTACGGATTATGTACGCAATTATCGAAACAGGCGGCAAACAGTACAAGGTTTCAGAAGGCGATTTTGTTTTCGTTGAAAAGCTTGATGTTGAAGCTGGAAGCACAGTTACAATTGACAAGGTATTGGTTGTAGCAAATGATGACGATATCAAGGTTGGTGCTCCTTACGTTGAGGGCGCAAGCGTTGAGGCTTCTGCTGTTAAAAATGGCAAAGAGAAGAAGATTATCGTTTACAAGTACAAGGCTAAGAAGGGCTACCACAAAAAGCAGGGCCACAGACAGCCTTACACAAAACTTGAAATCAAGAAGATCAATGGTTAATTGTTCACAATTATTTGAATTTATCTAAGAGAGGTGAATATAATGGCTCATAAGAAGGGTGTCGGCAGTACTAAGAACGGCAGAGATTCAGAGTCCAAACGCTTAGGTGCCAAGAAGGGTGACGGTCAGCACGTTTTGGCTGGTAACATCTTGGTTAGACAGCGTGGAACAAAAATTTATCCTGGAATCAACGTAGGCAAGGGTAGCGATGATACATTGTTTGCTTTGGTTAACGGTCAGGTTAAGTTTGAACGCAAGGGTAAGGATAAGAAACAGGTTTCTGTATATGAAATCGTTCAGTAATTAAAGCCGAATAAAGGTTAAGTGCACGCATTTTTGCGTGCACTTTGTTTCTTAATTGAAAGGCGGTAGCTTTATGTTTAAGGATACTTCAAAAATATTTATACAGGCAGGCAAGGGCGGTGACGGTGCAGTTACATTCCACCGCGAAAAATATGTTGCGGCAGGTGGCCCCGATGGTGGCGATGGCGGTAATGGAGGTAATGTAGTAGCTGTAGCATCTAAGGATGTAAGCACACTCCTTGATTTTCGTTACAAAAAGAAGTACGTTGCACAGGATGGTGGCAATGGACGTGACGGCAGACGCAGCGGAAAAAACGGTGAGGATTTGGTTATAAAATTCCCTTGCGGAACAGTTATTCGTGATTCTGAGTCAGGCAAGGTTATATGCGACCTCAAAGCTGATGGGGATAGGTTTGTTATTGCCAAAGGTGGAAATGGCGGTTGGGGAAATTCCCATTTTGCAACAGCAACACGTCAGACTCCTAAATTTGCAAAATCCGGACTTCCCGGCGATGAGAGGGAAATAACTCTTGAACTTAAATTGATTGCAGATGTGGGACTTTTGGGATTTCCCAATGTAGGAAAATCTACATTTTTATCTGTAGTAAGTGATGCAAGACCAAAGATTGCAAACTATCACTTTACAACCCTTGTGCCCAATTTGGGAGTTGTTAAGGTTGGAGAGGGAACTACTTTTGTAATTGCAGATATCCCTGGGATAATTGAAGGAGCACACGAGGGCGTAGGTCTTGGTCACGATTTTTTGCGTCACGTTGAACGCACAAGAATACTCCTTCATTTTGTGGATGTATCGGGATGTGAAGGCCGTGACCCCGTGGAAGATGTTCATATAATCAATAATGAGCTTAAAAATTACAGTGAAAAGCTTGCTGAAAAGCCACAGGTGATTATTGCAAACAAAATGGATATTCCGTCATTTGAAGAAAATTATGCAAAATTCAAAGCGCAGATGGAAGAAGAAGGCTTTACTGTTATGGCAATTTCTGCTGCTGCACATAAAGGTATTGAGGATGTAATAAATTACACAGCCAGGATGCTTGCAGAACTTCCTGAAGAGGAAGATGATGATTACGATTATCTTGACCTTGATGAGGAAAGAAAGAACGACAGCATTGAAATCACTGTTGATGGGGATGTTTACATCGTTGAAGGGATGTATGTGCGCAAGATTGTTGGTTCAACAAACTTTGATGATTACGAATCTCTCCAATACTTCCAGCGTGCTTTGCGCAAGAGTGGTATAATTGATATGCTTGAGGAAAAAGGTATCAAGGAAGGTGACACTGTGCATATGTATGGAGTAGAATTTGATTATATTAAATAAAAAACAAAAAGACCCCGCAGAACGTGAAAAAATTCTGCAGGGTCTTTTTATATAATTTTTTGGAGGCAAATATTATTTAGAGAATAATACAGATAAGTCCGCCCGAACCTTCGTTAATGATTTTTTGCAGAGTTTCCTGCATTTTCATCTGCGCGTCGTCAGGCATACGATAAAGCTTGTTGTGGAGTCCCTCGTTTACAAGCTCGTGGAGAGATTTACCAAAGATGTTGGATTCCCATATCTTTTTAGGGTCAACTTCAAATTCGTTAAGAAGATAGTGTACCAGTTCCTCGGACTGTTTTTCGGTTCCCACGATGGGACTAACTTCGGTTTCGATATCTGCACGAATCATATGTATTGACGGAGCAGAAGCTTTGAGCCTTACCCCAAAACGACTACCTTGTTTTACAATTTCAGGCTCTTCCAGTGTAAGTTCGTCAATTGACGGAGATACAATTCCGTACCCTTTTTGTGAAACCTCGGTTAGTGCTGATGCCACTTTGTCATATTTTTTCTTTATAACAGACATTTCTTTTAGCAGATACATCAAATCCTCTTCACTGTTTATTTCGAAGTTGGTCATTTCATTTATGATTTTATAAAACAGCTGTTTAGGAAGGTTTAGATTTATAGTTACAGAACCGTCAACCATATTTATATCCGAAATTTCTACGTTACTTGCAAAACTGCAGGCAGACATCAAATCTGAAAGCTTGTTTGTATCTGATAGTCGGAGCGGTTCGGTTATTGTTTCCATAACAAACTTCTGAAGTTCTGATTTCAGAGGGTGAGAAGAATCAATTGCATCCACCCAATCAGGCAGATTTATTGCAACTTCGGTTATAGGAAAAGCGAGAAGTAGATTTTTTATGATGGTATTCACGTCATTTTCGGAAAGCTGCATACAGTTTATGGGAAGCACTGAAACACCGTATTTTTCTTCCATTTCAAGCTTATATTTTTCGCATTGATCCGACATAGGATTTATCGAGTTTAGAATTATTATAAAAGGCTTGCCAATGCTTTTAAGCTCATTTATAACTCTTTCTTCGGCAATTACATAGTCTTCTTTGTCAATGTCGGTGATACTTCCGTCGCAGGTTACAACAATTCCAACAGTGGAATGGTCGCAAATTACCTTTTGCGTTCCGATTTCTGCGGCTTTTGCAAAGGGCATAGGTTCTTGGGACCAGGGTGTCATAACCATTCGGGGGTTTTCGTTTTCGATATATCCAAGAGCGCTGTCAACGATATAACCAACACAATCAATGAGTCTTGTTTTAAGGCTGAGATTATCATCAATCCGGATTTCTACGGCTTCGTTAGGAATGAATTTAGGCTCAGTTGTCATTATCATTCTGCCGCCTGCACTTTGTGGCAACTCATCCATAGCACGTTCGCGATTGTAGCTGTTTTCGATGTTGGGGATGACCATAGTGTTCATAAAGTTTTTGATAAAAGTGGATTTGCCGGTTCTTACAGGACCTACAACGCCTAAATAAAGGTCACCGTTTGTCCGCTCGGCAATATCCTGGTAAATATTATATTCAACCATTTTGTTTTCCTCCCTGTTTTTTACCAATGTATCATTTTGGTAAAGCATATGCAGATGCAGGCTCGTTTATGTTTTTTTATAATAAGTTTTAAATTTTCACTTTTGAAAATAAGTATTATTTTCCTTATTTATACAAATAATCTTGCAGAAAATTGGTTTTTATGATATAATTATCAATATTTTCATAAATATTGAAAGGAAAAGATTATGGGCAACGAAAAAAGAAGTAATTTTACAGGTAAATTAGGTTTTGTATTGGCAGCGGCAGGCTCTGCTGTTGGTCTTGGCAACATTTGGAGATTTCCTTATCTTGCAGCGCAATATGGCGGCGGTATTTTTCTCCTTGTTTATGTTATTTTGGCTGTGACCTTTGGGTTCACACTCCTTACTGCCGAAATTGCAATCGGCAGAAAAACAGGCCTCAGTGCGATTGGTGCTTTTAAGAAACTTTCATCCAAGTATTCTTTCGTAGGCTATCTTGCATCGATTGTTCCTATTATAATTCTACCTTATTATTGTGTTATCGGTGGTTGGGTTACAAAGTACTTTGCGTCATTTATTGCAGGGCAGGGGTCTCTTATGGCAACCGATGCCTTTTTTGGCAGTTTTATTGGCCAGCCGATTGAACCGGTACTTTGGTTTGCAATTTACCTTGGATTGACGGCATTAGTTGTTTTGTTTGGTGTTGAAAAGGGTATTGAAAAAGTGAGCAAGGTCCTGATGCCTGTGCTGATAGTTCTTTCAATATTTATTGCAGTATATACAATGTTTTTACCCGGTGCCATGGAGGGGGTAAGTTATTACTTGCTTCCTGATTTCAGTAAGTTTTCAATTACCACAGTTTTGGCTGCAATGGGTCAGTTATTTTACTCAATGTCTCTTGCTATGGGTATTATGATTACATATGGCTCATATATGAAAAAAGATGTAAATCTGGAGTCCTCGGTTCATCAAATTGAACTTTTTGACACCGGTATTGCTTTTTTAGCAGGACTTATGATTATTCCGTCGGTATTTGTTTTCTCAGGTGGTGATGAGTCAGCTCTCGGTCAAGGCCCGGGACTTATGTTTGTTACATTGCCAAAGGTATTTGAGAGTATGACAGGTGGAACAATAATAGGTATTTTGTTCTTCTTACTTGTACTTTTTGCGGCATTAACATCATCTATTTCATTAATGGAAACAATAGTTTCTATTTTCTGTGATAAGTTTAAGATAAGCCGTAAAAAATCTTGTTTATTTGTTTTTGTCCTTTCTTTGGTTTTGGGCATTCCATCATCGTTAGGTAACGGGATATGGGCAAATATCAAGATTATGGGTATGGACTTCCTTACATTCTTTGATTTTATAAGCAATAGCGTTATTATGCCTGTTGTTGCGTTCTTTACAAGTATTTTTGTGGGATATGTTATAAAGCCAAAGTCGGTTATTGACGAAGTTGAACTAACAGGCAAGTTTAAATCGAAAGCACTATTTAATTTTGTAATTAAATATTTTGCCCCTATCTGCATTGTTCTAATTTTGATATCATCTGTCTTCAGTGCGTTGGGTATAATAAGTATATAATTTTGTTGAAAGGGTGTCTTTATGAAGGAAAGAGAAAAGTTTTCATCAAGACTGGGATTTATTTTAATATCTGCAGGTTGCGCAATTGGCCTTGGAAATGTTTGGAGATTTCCATATATCACGGGCCTTTATGGCGGTGCCGCCTTTGTTTTGATTTATCTACTGTTTTTGGTAATATTTGGGCTTCCTATTATGGCGATGGAATTTTCAGTTGGACGTGCAAGCCGCAAAAGTGCAGCTCTTTCGTTTAACGAACTTGAGCCACAGGGCACAAAATGGCATATTTTTAGTTATTTTGCCATTGCAGGAAACTATCTTCTTATGATGTTTTATACAACAATCTGTGGCTGGATGATTGCATACTTTTTCAAAATGACGAAAGGCGAATTTGTTGGTGCAACGCCTGAAACTGTAGGTGAAATTTTCAGTAGCTTTACTGCACAGCCCGGTTCAATGCTTTTTTGGATGATTGTATCGGTTGTAATTGGATTTGGTATTTGCTCACTTGGACTTCAAAAAGGTGTTGAAAAAATTACCAAATTTATGATGTCAAGCCTTTTTGTTGTAATGATTGTTCTTTTAATCCGTGCAGTAACCTTGCCGGGAGCAGGCCCAGGTCTTAGTTTTTACCTTAAGCCCGACTTTGGAAAAATGATGGAGCATGGCTTCTTCGAGGTTGTATCTGCTGCTATGGGGCAGGCCTTCTTTACACTTAGTATTGGAATTGGTTCAATGGCTATATTTGGAAGTTACATTTCAAAAGATAGATCGCTTATGGGTGAATCTTTAAGTATTATGGCCCTTGATACAACCGTTGCAATTCTTTCGGGTTTTATTATATTTCCCACGTGTTTCTCTTTCGGCGTAGATCCTGAAAGTGGGCCTAACCTTGTATTTATTACACTTCCTAATATATTCAACAATATGGTAGGAGGAAGAATATGGGGCTCATTGTTCTTTATATTTATGTCTTTTGCGGCACTTTCAACTGTTGTTGCCGTATTTGAAAATATTCTTTCATTTGCAATGGATTTGTTTGGTTGGTCACGGAAAAAGGCGGTTTTGATTAACTCTATTCTTCTTACGGTTTTATCAGTTCCGTGTGCTCTAGGCTTCAATGTATTAAGCAATATTAATTGGATGGGAATGAACATTATGGACATTGAGGACTTTATTGTAAGTAACAACTTGTTGCCACTTGGTTCTTTGGTATATCTTTTCTTCTGTGTGTCAAGATACGGGTGGGGTTGGGATAACTTTATGGCTGAGGTTAATACCGGCAAAGGTCTTAAGTTTCCCAAGTGGGCAAGAATATATGTAACATATATCCTGCCTCTTGTCGTACTGTTTGTTTTTGTTCAGGGATATATAAGTAAGTTTTTTAGTTAAATAGATATTAATATAGCCTACATACAATATACAGTATGTAGGTTATACATTTTATACAAAGAATAGTATGTTTTATTAACAAAAACTACAAAATGCGATAATTTTTTTAATTCACTTGAAAAATTTAATAAACTATTATAAAATAAAATAGTATTAAAAATTATGTGAGGAGTGAAATCTCATGGAAAAACTATTTAAACTGAAGGCAAATGGTACATCTGTCAAGACAGAAATTCTTGCAGGTATCACAACTTTCCTTGCAATGGCTTACATATTGGCCGTTAACCCTATGTACTTGGGCGCAATCCCCGGTGCATCGCCTGCGTCAATATTTATGGCAACTGCAATTTCGGCTGCAATAGCTACAATTTGTATGGCATTCTTTGCTAACTATCCTGTAGCACTTGCCTCCGGTATGGGGCTTAATGCCTTTTTTGCATACACAGTTTGTGGTGCGATGGGTTGCTCATACGAAGTTGCTCTGACCGCTGTATTTATTGAAGGTATTATATTTATGATTCTTTCTTTGTTTAAGTTCAGAGAAGCTCTCGTAAATAAGATTCCCAGCAACCTTAAATTAGGTATCACAGCAGGTATCGGTCTCTTCATTACAATTATCGCACTTCTTAATTCACAGGTAATTGTAGCAAGTCCTGCAACAACAGTTGCCCTTGGTGACCTTGGCTCAGCTTCTGTAATTCTTTCAATAGTTGGACTTTTGATTATCGGCGTTCTTGAATACAAAAAGGTTCCCGGTGGTATTCTTATTGGTATTATAGGAACTTGGGTGATTGGTATAATAGTTCAGCTTATTGGTTGGGCATTTGATAAAAATATTTTCTCAACCGTTCTCTATCCTACATTATCTTGGGAAGCAATCAAGGCTAACTTTGCAGCTCCTGCAATGTTTAAGTTTGATTTTGGTTTTGTTGTGAATAATCTTGCATCATTTGCAATTATCACATTTACATTCCTTTATACTGATATTTTTGATACTGTAGGTACTCTTATCGGTGTTGCCCAGAAGGGTAATCTTCTTAAAGAAGATGGCACACTTCCAAATGCAGGCGGAGCACTTATGGCTGACGCTGTTGGTACAGTTGCAGGTGCTTGTCTTGGTACTTCTACCGTTACAAGCTATGTTGAATCAAGTGCCGGGGTTGCAGCAGGCGGCAAAACGGGTCTTACCGCTTTGACAACAGGTGTTATGTTTGTTATTGCCATTGTTTTTGCACCGATTTTCCTTGCAATTCCTTCTTTTGCTACAACTTCTGCGATGCTTTATGTTGGTCTTTTGATGCTTAGTGCTATCAAAAAGATGGACTTCGAAGGTGATATAGCAGACGTTATAGGCGGATTTTTGGCAGTCATTATGATGCCATTTGCATATTCAATTGCAACAGGAATTATGTTTGGTATAATTTCTTGGGTTATCCTTAAGGTTGCTACCGGCAAAATTAAAGATATAAGTGCTATTATGTGGGTATCGTTTGTTTTGTTTGGAATTTATATTGCAACATTGGTTATGTAGTTTTAAAACAGAAAGGGTTGGACTTATATTATGAATTCAGTTTATGAAATTGACATCTGTGGGGTAAAAAGGGACCTTCCGCTTTGCAAGGTTTCAGATGATTTTTATATTGCCGCATTCATTATGTTTGGGGATGTAGAAATTACAAAACACGCAGCGGGTGAGCTTCTTAAAAAGGCGCCGGATTTTGATGTGCTGATTACGGCAGAATCCAAAGGTATTCCTTTGCTTTACGAAATGGCAAGACAGTCGGGTAACAATTATTACATTGTTGCACGTAAAGGTCCAAAACTTTATATGAAGGATGTAATTACAACCCAGGTTGATTCGATTACCACAGCGCATACTCAGACACTTTGTATAGGGTCTGCTGAAGCTGAAGCAATGAAGGGCAAGCGTGTACTAATTGTTGATGATGTTATCAGTACAGGTGAATCATTAAAGGCGCTTGAAACCCTTATTGATCAGGTCGGAGGCAAAATTGTTGGAAGAATGGCGGTTCTTGCTGAGGGTGATGCAATAGGTAGGGAAGATGTGACCTATCTTGCACCGCTTCCTGTGTTTCATGCTGATGGTAGTATAATTGAATAATTTAAAGCATAAAATAACGGCTGGAGTCTTTTCAGCCGTTATTTTATTTTGTTGACAATATGTATTTGTAATGATATAATCTTATAAAAATTCAGATGGATGTGATGTGAATGAAAATATATAATTCTGCAGAGGAACTAATTGGGAAAACTCCCATATTGAGACTCGTAAATATTGAAAAAAAGCTTGACTTAAATGCTAAAATATTGGCAAAGCTGGAGTGTTTTAATCCGGCAGGGTCAGTAAAGGATAGAGCTGCCAAATATATGCTTGATGATGCTGAAAAGTCAGGTAAGTTAAAACCTGATTCTGTTATAATTGAGCCTACTTCGGGAAATACGGGTATAGGGCTTGCTCTTGCGTGTGCAGTGAGAGGATATAAGCTTATTATTGTAATGCCCGAAACAATGTCGATTGAACGAAGACAGATTATGAAAGCATATGGGGCTGAGCTTGTTCTGACAGAGGGAGCCAAAGGGATGCAGGGTGCCATTGAAAAAGCGGAGGAACTATCAAAGGAAATTTCAAACAGTTTTATTCCTGGACAGTTTGTAAACCCTGCAAATGCAAAAGCACATTTTGATACAACGGGACCTGAAATTTTTCAGGATACAGACGGAGAAATTGATATATTCGTTGCCGGAATTGGTACAGGCGGAACCATTACGGGGACAGGCAAATATTTAAAATCGCAAAAAGCTGATATAAAGATAGCAGCAGTTGAACCACAAAAATCACCCGTGCTTTCCGGTGGGGTTGCCGGACCTCATGGTCTTCAAGGAATTGGTGCCGGATTTATACCAAAAGTACTGGACACTAGTGTGATTGACGAAATTTTGAAGGTTGACGAAGAACAAGCCTTTGAATGCGGAAGGCTTATGGGAAAATATGAGGGGATACTTGTTGGTATATCATCGGGTGCAGCACTGAGTGCAGCTATAGAACTTGCAAAACGTCCGGAGAATGTCGGCAAAACAATAGTTGCATTGTTGCCTGATACCGGAGATAGGTATCTTTCCACTGATATGTTTAAAAATTAAAGGTGATATTTATGAAAGTAATTGATATTATAAGTGGGGAAAAACCGAGCCTGTCTTTTGAGGTTTTTCCTCCAAAAATTAGTGCTAATTTTGAGTCGGTTATGCAGGCAACTGTAGAAATTGCCAAACTTAACCCAAGTTTTATGAGTGTTACATATGGCGCAGGCGGCGGTACGTCAAAATATACAGCGGATATTGCATCAAAACTTTTAAGTATGAATGTTATTCCTATTGCACATCTTAGCTGTATTTCATCAAGGAGGGAAGAAATTCAGTCCCTTTTGAAAGATTTAAAGGAAAGAGGTATTAAAAACATCTTGGCTCTTCGTGGGGATATTCCTGATGGGTTAAATATGAATAATCTTCAGTATCATTATGCAAGTGAGCTTGCCACGGAAATTCGTGATTTTGGAGGATTTTGTATAGGTGGTGCCTGCTATCCGGAAAATCACCCGGAGAGCAAGGACAGCAAGTCTGATATTGATAGTTTAAAAATCAAGGTGGAAAATGGTTGCGAATTTTTGACCACACAGATGTTTTTTGATAACAATATCTTATACAACTTTATGTATAGATTATATCGCGAGGGAGTTAATGTTCCTGTTGTAGCGGGAATTATGCCTGTTACCAATGCTAAGCAAATAAAACGTATTTGTTCTATTTCGCAAAATACATTACCTCAAAGGTTTTTGAGGCTTGTTGACAGATATGGTGACAAACCTGAGGCAATGAAACAAGCTGGTATTGCCTATGCAACTGAGCAGATAATTGACTTATTTGCAAACGGCGTAAATGCAGTGCACGTTTATTCAATGAACAAACCCGATGTGGCTGCGGCGATACAAAACAATATTTCGGAGATTATAAGATGACTTTCAATTACGGAACTATTCCAACAAATGAAATTTTAATCAATCCATATGAGCGGGCAAAACGACTTCAGGTGGCTAGCAATTTTAATATGGATGAATTTGATAAGTGTTTTGAAAAATTGAAGGTTGTTGTCGATTGCAAGTATCTGGGAGTGAAAGTTCCTGTAAAAAGGCTTGGTGGCAGCTCTTTGGATTGTGGGTTTGGCGAGTTTGAGAGCGAAAAACTCCTTAAAAATCTTAAAGACTGTAATGAGGCATTTGTTTTTTGTGTTACATTGGGTATAGGTGTAGATAGATTACTTAATAAGTTAAAAACAATTTCTCCGGTTGAATATTTTATAACGGATTCTTTAAGCTCGGCTTTAGCAGAGGGCGCTATGGATAAAGCTGAAAAGATAATCAAAGGTGAAACTTTAACCAGACCCAGGTTTAGTCCGGGTTTTGGTGATTTCGGCATTGAACTTCAACCCCGGATTCTTGAACTTTTAAATGCACCACGTCTTCTTGGGATGACTGTGAATAAATCTTATCTTATGTTACCTATGAAATCGGTAACTGCTGTTATGGGGATAATTTAAAAATAAATGAGGGTATATGAATGGCAAATATATTAGATGCAATAAAAGAAAAACGATTGTACTTTGATGGTGGAACAGGTACAGTACTGCAAAGTATGGGACTTCCTGCCGGTATGGCACCTGAAAAGTGGAATATACTTGAGCCGGGAAAAATTACTGAGCTTCATAAATCGTACATAGATGCTGGATGCAATATTATAAAAACTAATACGTTTGGTATAAATGCGGAGAAGTATGAAAATTATGAAGAACTCATAAAGGCGGCAATTGATTGTGCAAAATTAGCGACTAAGGGGCGTAATGATGTATTTATTGCCTTTGATTTAGGACCAACGGGCCAACTGTTGAAGCCACTGGGAAATCTTGAATTTGAGGATGCAATTGAGCTGTTTGCAAAGAATATAAGATTAGCTGAAAAATATGGTGTTGATGCTGTCCTTATTGAAACTATGAATGATAGTTATGAAACAAAAGCGGCCGTACTTGCCACAAAAGAAAATTGTGATTTACCTGTTTTTGTAACTAATGTGTATGATGAGAGCGGCAAGCTTATGACCGGCGCAGATGCGGTAAGTATGATAGCTATGCTTGAAGGCCTTGGCGTTGATGCGTTGGGTATGAACTGTTCTTTAGGACCTGACAAGATGCTTGATATACTCGAAAAGTTTGTTGAGTATTCATCTGTGCCCATTATTGTAAATCCCAATGCAGGTCTGCCTGCTGAAGTTAACGGCAAAACGGTGTTTAGTATAGATGCGGAAGAATTTTCGGATTATATGCTTAAAATGTCGAAAATGGGAGCAAGTTTGCTGGGCGGTTGTTGTGGAACAACCCCGGAATATATAAAAAAGACGATTAAAAAGACAAAAAATACAGCATATAGACTGCCTGATTTCAAGACACAAACTCTTGTGTCGTCTTACACGCACGCGGTTGAAATAGGCAAAAAACCTGTTTTGATAGGTGAAAGAATAAATCCAACAGGAAAGTCCAAACTAAAGGCTGCGCTCAAAGAAAATAATATGGGTTACCTCTTGAATGAGGCAGTATCACAAGAAGAAGCAGGCGTTCAGATTTTGGATATAAATGTAGGCCTTCCTGAAATTAATGAGGCCGCTATGCTTAAAAATGCTGTTTTTGAAATACAGACAGTTACAGCGTTGCCCTTGCAGCTTGATTCGGTAAATCCAAAGGCGCTTGAGGCGGCTATGAGAATTTATAATGGTAAACCACTTGTAAATTCGGTAAATGGCGAAGATGAAAAGCTGAAAGAAATATTGCCACTTGTGAAAAAGTATGGAGGTACGCTGATTGCACTGACTATTGATGAGAGTGGCATACCTAAAACGGCAAATCAAAGAGCAAAAATTGTAGAAAAAATAGCAAAAGCAGCTAGAGAATATGGCATAGACAAAAAGGATATAATTGTTGACCCATTGGCGCTTACAATATCATCGGATACTGAAAATGCTCTTGTAACACTGGAATCAATAAAAAAGATTAAAGAGATGGGATTTTGCACAAGCCTTGGGGTTTCAAACATATCATTCGGATTGCCCGGACGTGAAAAAATAAATTCTGTATTTTTTGCTATGGCCCTTGAAGAAGGACTGGATTGTGCAATAATGAACCCTTTTGCAAAGACTATGATGGATGTTTATTATGCGTATAATGTTCTCAGCAATAAAGATCCCGCCTGCAATGACTTTATTGCATATGCGAATTCTGACCAACAAGAAACAAGTGTTACTCCAAAGGAAACAGAACATAGTCTTAAATATGTTATCGAAAAAGGTATGAAGGATATAGTGGTTTTACCTACCCAAAAGCTACTTGAAACTCAAGATCCTTTAAGTGTAATCAATGATGAGATAATACCTGCACTTAATAAAATAGGAACGGATTTTGAAAAAGGAAAAGCATTTCTTCCGCAACTTCTTATGAGTGCAGAAGCAGCATCGGCAGCTTTTGAAATAATAAAAGAAAAAATGCCTAAGAATATAGTGGATGATAAAAAATCTGTTGTTCTTGCTACTGTAAAAGGTGACATACACGATATTGGAAAAAATATTGTCAAAGTAATGCTTGAAAGTTATGGATTTACTGTATATGATTTGGGAAGAGATGTTGCGCCTGAAGTAATTGTGGATTATGCGATTGAAAAGAACTGTAGCCTGGTGGGACTTAGCGCACTTATGACCACAACGGTTCCTGCGATGGAGGAGACGATAGGGCTTCTTCGAAAACAGAATAAAGATATAAAGGTTATGGTTGGTGGTGCAGTTTTAAATCAGGAATATGCCGATATGATAGGGGCAGATTTCTATGCACCTGACGCGATGGCTGCTGTGCGTATTAGCGAAAAGGTTTATGAATAAAAAGAAAAAACGACTTGCATTTTGCAAGTCGTTTTTTGGAGCTACCTAGCAGAGTCGAACTGCCGACCTCTTCCTTACCAAGGAAGTGCTCTACCTACTGAGCTAAGGCAGCAAGGTGGCGATCCGGATGGGGCTCGAACCCACGACCTCCAGCGTGACAGGCTGGCATTCTAACCAACTGAACTACCGGACCGTGTAAACATCACTTGAAAAATGATAACATAAATCGGGTGAAAAGTCAAGAATTATTTTAAAAATAATTGTAAATACAGGGAGAACATCTTTATTAAAAAAAACAGTTGACTAAGGGGTGAAAAACGGATATAATGTTATATATAATTAAAAAATGAGTTATTATGTATTTTTGGAGGAATGTATTATGGCAGGTAAAAAGTTGAGGAGCCGTCTCTTTGGATTTAAAAAGTCAGATGTATTCAGTTATATTTGCGAAATGGATGAAAAAACAGAGGCAAAGCTTGCGGAAAAAGATAAGGAAATTGCAGAACTTAAAGAAAAAATTGCAGACCTTGAAAAAAATCGTGATGCTGTAATAAGCGTACTCCAGACTGCTGAGGCAACTGCTAAAAATATGGTGGAAGAAGCACGCAAAACCGCCGATGACATCCGTGAAAGGGCAGAAGCAGAGGCTCGTGAAAAGAAAGAAATGCTTAACCGTGAAATCGAAATTAAACGTAAGGCGGTTAAGAATTACTATGTCAACGAAAACAAAAAAATTGACCAAATCCGCGTAGAGGTTGAGCGTATGAGAGAAAGTTCACTTGAGGCTATACGTAGATTTGAAGAGGAATTAAGACAAGTAGGAAGAATGACCGACAACAGTACGGCCTATGTAAATTCTGCCATTAACTATGCAGAACGGGGTTCGAACCTTGAACCGTTTAGAGATGTTGAGAGGACAATTCCTGTACATATTGTAGAGTCAATAAAAGAATAATTTTAAATTTCACAATAACTCAAAAAATACATAACATATATTAAGGGTGGATAATGATACTCACTCTTGCGAAAACTACGCTTATCCGTTTTACTGATAAGCGTTATTTTCAGTAATAGGGCGAAAAAGAAAGGCGATGAAGTCAGCATTGAAAACAGTATATCTGGACAATAGCGCAACAACTCGGGTTTATAAGGAAAGTGCAGAGCTTGCGGCTGATGTAATGTATAATTCTTACGGAAATCCATCTTCGCTGCATCGAAAAGGTATTGAAGCGGAAAAGTTAATAAAAAGGGCAAAAGAGCAGATTGCGGAAACCTTAAAGGTTTCTCCAAATGATATATATTTTACTTCAGGCGGAACGGAAGCAGATAATCTGGCAATTATAGGTGGCTGCGGTATGAGCAGGGGTAAGCATATAATAAGCACAAAGATTGAGCATCCTGCAGTTCTCAATACACTGCAAAATATGGAAAAGCGCGGATATATGGTTGAACTGGTACCGGTTTTGAAAAATGGTGCAGTTGACCTTGAAAAGCTTTCGCATATGATAAGAAAAGACACGGCTTTGGTGAGCTGTATGTATGTAAATAATGAGATTGGCACAATAGAGCCGGTTGAAAAAATTGCAAAGCTTATAAGGAAATTAAATCCAAATACACTTTTTCACGTAGATGCAGTTCAGGCATATGGCAAGATTCCGTTTACTGCGGCTTCGATTGATGCAGATTTTATTTCAATCAGTAGTCACAAAATACACGGACCAAAAGGCGTTGGCGCTTTGTACGTGAGGAACAAAGCAAAACTTGCTCCGATTCAGTTTGGAGGAGGCCAACAAAATGGAATACGTCCGGGAACGGAAAATGTACCCGGGATTGCGGCTTTTGGACTTTCGGCACAAATGAGCTGTGATAATCTTGTCGAAAAAGCTGAACGGATGAATTATCTCAAAAATCGTTTACGTGAGGGAATTTTGTCACAGATAGATGATGTTGTGATAAACACTCCAAACGAGGGGGCCGCACCTCACATATTGAATGTATCATTTGCTTATGTAAAATCTGAGGTACTATTACACTCACTTGAAATAGATGGAATTTATGTATCATCAGGTTCTGCCTGTTCAAGCCATAAAAAAGGACCTAGTTATGTATTGACAGCGATAGGTGTTAACAGACAAATGATTGACGGAAGTATAAGGTTTAGCTTGTCGGAGTTTACCACAGCTGAAGAAATAGATTATACAATTGAAAAGCTTGCAGAAAATGTAATAAAAATCAGAAAGCTGATGAAAAAATAGAGAGGAAAAGTATTATGCAAAAGATAGATTTGATTTTATTAAAATACGGAGAAATCGCACTTAAGGGATTAAACAAACCTTTGTTTGAAAGAAAGTTGCTTGATAATATAAAAAGTCGTCTTGACAGAATTGGTAAATTTAGCGTAAGACGTGCACAATCAACGGTCTATGTTGAGCCTCTTGATGAAACAGCAGATATGCAACAAGCTCTTAAGGTTCTTAAGAAGATTTTTGGAATTGTAAATATTTGTCCTGTTGTAAAATGTGATAAAGATATGGACAGTATTGCCCGTACAGCGATTCAGTGTGTGAATGAACTTTCGCCAAGTGGAAAAACCTTCAAGGTTGAGGCAAAGAGAGAAGATAAAAAGTTCCCACTTAATTCTCCACAAATTGCAAGAGAACTTGGCGGAAGAATATTAACTGCGGTTGATGGGCTTTCGGTTGATGTTCATAACCCCGAAATTTTGGTAAACGTGGAAATTCGTCAGGAAGCCTATGTATATACCAGCAAAATAAAGGGTGCAGGAGGTATGCCTGTTGGTACAAACGGAAAGTCAACAATTTTACTTTCAGGCGGCATAGATAGTCCGGTTGCCGGGTATATGATATCAAAACGTGGTGTTGAACTTGAAGCAGTTCACTTTCACAGCCATCCTTATACAAGTGACCGTGCCAAAGAGAAGGTAATTGATTTGGCAAAGGAAATGGCGGAGTATTGCGGAAAAATCCGACTTCATATTGTACCATTTACTGAAATTCAACTTGCGATAATTGAAAAATGCCCTGAAAATTATCTTACTGTAATTATGAGAAGAATTATGATGCGTATAGCTGAAAAAATTTCTGTGGAAAATAACTCAGCGGCACTTATAACAGGTGAGAGTATCGGGCAGGTAGCAAGCCAGACAATGGAGAGCCTTGTTTGCACAGATAATGCAGTTTCAATGCCTGTTTTCAGACCTCTTATCGGTATGGACAAGGAGGAAATAGTTACAATTTCAAAGAAAATTGAGACCTACGAAACCTCTATTTTGCCATATGAGGATTGCTGTACAATTTTTGTTCCCAAACATCCAAAAACAAAGCCAAATCTTAATGAAATTATTGAGGCTGAAAAAGCGCTTGATAATATTGATGAAATGATTGAAAAGGCAATAAATGAAGAGGAAATTCTTATTGTAAAGTAATAAAGATATGGAAAAGTTTGAGAGTATTGAAACAAGGCTTTGCAAAGCTTTGCTTGAAAAAAATATGAAAATTGCAACAGCCGAAAGTTGTACAGGCGGTATGATTGCCGCAAAAATAACTTCTGTTCCCGGTGCTTCGGGGTGTTTTGATTGTGGAGTTGTGACATACTCAAACGAACAAAAAACCAAGCTTCTGGGTGTCAATGAGAAAACTCTTTTGAAGTTTGGGGCAGTCTCATATGAAACTGCACTTGAAATGTGCAAGGGAGTAAAGGCAATTTCGGGAGCGGATTTTGGAATATCTGTTACCGGAATCGCAGGTCCTGGCGGAGGAACACCTGAAAAACCCGTAGGTACAGTGTGGATTGGCATTTGCGGAAATGATATCCATCAGGCATTTAGGTTTTTGTTTAACGGTAACAGAAATCAGGTAAGGCAGCAAACGGTCATTACTGCTATGGAAATAGCAAGGCGAGGTGTGCTGGGACTTGATGTTGATGTGAGAAAATAAAAAAATCCCCGGACACGGGGATTTTTTTATATTTCACATAAATCTTTTATAACTTCGCTTGCAATTATAAGCCCTGCAACGGAAGGGACAAATGAGCAACTTCCGGGAGTTTGTTTCTTCGAAGTATCTTCGTTATAAAGGACTAGTGGCTTGATTGGTTTTTCTTCAGAATATACTACTTTTAAATTTTTTATTCCGCGATTTTTAAGTTCGCGACGCATTACACGGGCCAAGGGGCATACTGATGTTTTATAAATATCAGCAACCTTTAAATCTGTAGGATTAAGCTTATTGCCGGTACCCATTGAACTCACAAGTTTGACGTTTGCTTTTTCACATCTTACGGCAAGTTCGATTTTTGCACTTACAGTATCAATGGCATCAACAACATAGTCAAAGTCATCAAGGGGAAACTTGTCTGCGTTTTCCGGCAGGTAAAAGATATTGTGGGTATTTACAACTGCGTTGGGATTAATGCTTAGAATACGATTTTTCAAAGCCTCAGTTTTTGGCATACCGATTGTTTCAACCGTGGCAATAATCTGACGATTGAGGTTGCTTTCAGCAACTGTGTCTGAGTCAAAAAGTGTAAAAGTACCAATTCCTGAACGAGCCAGCGCCTCAACAGTATGACCGCCCACACCGCCTAAACCAAAAACAGCGATATGAGAGTTTTTGAGCTTTTGTAAATTTTCTGTACCTAAGAGCATTTCTGTTCTTAAAAAACTTTCGGACATTTATAAATTTACCTTTCTTGCGGATTGAATAGCCTTTACTACAAAGGTTGTAATAATTGCGGCTACAATTGCTTCGGGCACGCCGTTTATAAGTATAACGGAAAGAATTACCGAGTAGAGTGTGTTTTGGGCGGTACCCTGGATTTTGCCGTAAATTTCACCAAAGAAGAAATATATCATATTCATAACAAGAATTGTATTTGTAAGTGAGCCTAAGACTCCCGCGATAATACAGGAAATTACGGAATTTGCTTTAAGCTTTGAGAAAGCCTTGTAGGTATAGTATGGAACAATACCTACCAAAATTCTTGGAACAAAGCAGATAACAAGACTTAAAAAATTTCCGTTTGCATTGCCCAGACTATAAAAAGGAGTAAACACAAATGATGTAAGGGATGGGTTTATTGTGTTGTTTATAAGGCTTGTAAGTCCGAAAATGAACCCTAAAACAGCCCCACGCCTTGGCCCTAGTATGATAGAACCAATGATTACAGGTATGTGAATAGTAGTGGCCTTGGTGAAACCCAGCGGAATGTAGCCTATAAATGGTGTGAACGCTATAAGAATTACAATCGCTCCGAATAATGCCAACTGAACTAAACCAACAGTGTCATTTTTACTTCTTTTTGTCATTTTATTACCTCCTACTGTCATTCCGAAAATCGGATACAACGTATATTAATAACACCTAAAGTATATCATTTTTAAGTATAAAATGCAATATATATCTGTTAAAAAGTGTAAGTTCAAATTAATTTTTGCCAGAATATCTATTTGGGTATGAGGAAAAATTAAAAAATATACTTTACATTGGAAATTTTTTTTGTTATACTGTATATTGTGAAATATTGTAAGTAAAATCTACTATATGTAGATTTGATAATATTCAGGAAAGTTTTAAGACGGAGGTACGAACTAAGGTGTGTGCTAAAAGTTACAATGACGACAGCATTGTTGCTCTCAAAGGTGCTGACAGGGTAAGAAAACGCCCGGCGGTTATTTTTGGTTCTGACGGTATTGAGGGCTGTCGCCATTCTGTTTTTGAAATTCTGTCAAACTCTATTGATGAGGCGAGAGAGGGGCACGGTGATATTATAATCGTGCGACGTTTCCTTGATAAGTCGGTAGAAGTTGAAGACTACGGACGTGGAATACCTGTAGATTACAATCAAAGAGAGGAACGTTTCAATTGGGAGCTTGTCTTTTGTGAAATGTACGCAGGTGGTAAATATAAAAACAATTCAGGCGAGAACTATGAATTCAGCCTTGGACTTAACGGACTTGGTACCTGTGCTACCCAGTATAGTTCTGAATATATGGACGTAGAGGTTCTTCGTGACGGGCATAAGTTTGAACTTCATTTTGAAAAAGGAGAAAATATAGGCGGACTTCAAAAAACACCTTTTCGCCATAGACATACAGGTACAAAAATTCACTGGAAACCTGATATTGAAGTTTTTACTGATATAGACATATCCCTTGATTATTATTGTGATGTTTTGAAGAAGCAAGCGGTTGTAAACTCCGGAGTTAAGTTTGTTTTATATAACGAGACCGAGCCGGGCAAGTTTGAAGAATTTGTTTTTGAATATGAAAATGGTATTATGGACTACCTCAAGGAGTTGTGCGATGGCAAAGAAAAGACCATTCCACACTATATTGAAGCTGAACGTCGTGGCCGTGACCGTGAGGATAAGGAAGAATATAAGGTAAAAATGAGTTTTGCCTTTTGTATGAATAATGACGTGAATGTAATTGAATACTACCATAACTCCAGTTTTTTGGAACACGGCGGAGCACCGGACAAAGCCGTACGTAATGCCTTTGTTTATGCTATTGACAAGTACCTCAAAGCAAACGGAAAATACACAAAAAATGAGTCGAAAATTGTATTTACAGATGTTCAGGACAGTATTTGTCTTATAAGTAATTCGTTTTCAACCTTAACAAGCTATGAAAACCAGACCAAAAAGGCAATTACCAATAAGTTTATTCAGGATTCAATGACTGAATTTTTGCGTGAACAGCTTGATGTTTACTTTATTGAAAACAAAATGGATGCCGAAAGGTTGGCAGAGCAGGTTCTTGTCAACAAACGCAGCCGTGAAACTGCTGAAAAAACAAGAACAAATATGAAGAAGAAGTTGGATGGCAAACTTGATGCATTGAACCGTGTGAAAAAGTTTGTTGACTGCCGAAGCAAAGACCCGTCAGTCAGGGAGATATATATTGTGGAGGGTGACTCAGCGCTTGGTGCGTGTAAATTGGGCCGTGACAGTGAGTTTCAGGCAATTATCCCACTAAGGGGAAAAATTCTCAATTGCCTTAAAGCAGACTATGACAGAATCTTTAAGAGTGATGTTATAGTTGATTTGCTGAAAGTCCTGGGGTGTGGTGTTGAAATAAGTTCAAAAAACAACAAGGATTTAAGTTCTTTTGATTTGGGTAATTTGCGGTGGAACAAAGTAATCATCTGTACTGATGCCGATGTTGACGGATTTCAGATAAGAACACTTGTTTTAACAATGCTTTACAGACTGACTCCAACTTTGATTGAAAAGGGATATGTATATATTGCTGAGTCGCCGCTTTATGAGATAAATTCAAAAAACAACACCTATTTTGCTTTTGATGAACGGGAAAAAGCGGATATTTTAAAAAAGCTTGAAAACCAGAAATATACAATCCAGCGGAGCAAAGGTCTTGGTGAAAATCAACCTGAGATGATGTGGGAGACAACAATGAATCCTGAAACCAGACGTCTTATAAAGGTTATGCCCGATGATGTTGAAAAAACAAAGGAAGTGTTTGAACTTCTTCTTGGTGACAACTTGTCAGGCAGAAAAGAACATATTGCCGAAAATGGATATAAGTATATTGATATGACAGACCTTATGTAGCCACTTATAAATTTAATGTCTTGTACGTGAGAATTTATTAAGTGCTTTGAAAGGAAATAGAAAAAATGCCTAGAAAAACAAATAAAAAATCTGCTGAAAAGCCTAAAAAGATTATAGAACCTATAATAGACAAGCAACAGATAACATACACACTCGAAAGCAATTATATGCCATATGCGATGAGTGTGATTATTTCTCGTGCTATTCCGGAGATTGACGGATTCAAACCCTCACACCGCAAGCTTCTTTATACTATGTATAAAATGGGTCTTATTACGGGCAATCGTATCAAGTCTGCCAACGTGGTGGGCCGCACAATGCAGCTGAACCCTCACGGAGATGCAGCAATATATGAGACTATGGTCCGTCTTACTGAGGGCCATCAGGCACTTTTACACCCTCTTGTTGATTCAAAAGGTAATTTTGGACGTCAGTATTCAAGAGATATGGCATATGCTGCTGCACGTTATACTGAGGTCAAACTTTCAAAAATTTGTGCTGAGATTTTTGGTGATATAGATAAGGATACGGTTGATTTTGTAGATAACTATGATGGAAGTTTAAAAGAGCCTACACTTCTTCCTGTAAGTTTTCCTAATATTTTGGTAAACCCCAATCAGGGTATTGCTGTTGGTATGGCATCAAATATCTGTAGTTTTAACCTTTCGGAGATATGTGATGCGACTATAAAGCTTATGAAAAATCCTGACAGCGATATACTTGACGTACTTAAAGCCCCTGATTTTTCAACCGGTGGCGAGGTTCTATATGATGAAAATACATTCCGTGAGATTTATTCAACGGGACGTGGTTCATTCAAGCTTCGTGCAAAATATGAATATGATAAATCTGCAAACTGTATTGATATAAAGGAAATACCTTATACCACAACTGTAGAGGCTATAATTGAAAAGATTATTGAACTTATAAAGGCGGGTAAATTAAAGGAAATTTCGGATATTCGTGATGAAACAGATCTTAACGGTCTTAAAGTTACTATTGATTTGAAAAAGGGAACAGACCCCCAAAAGCTAATGGCCAAGCTTTTCAAAATGACACCGCTTCAGGATAGTTTTGGCTGCAACTTCAATATTTTGGTTGAAGGTTCTCCAATGGTTCTTGGGGTAAATGACATAATATGCGAGTGGCTCAGGTTCCGCAAAAATTGTATCAAACGTGGCATCAGATATGATATAGAGAAAAAGAGTGCAAAATTACATCTTTTAAAAGGTCTTGAAAAAATTCTTCTTGATATTGACAGAGCAGTTAAAATTGTTCGGGAGACTGAGGAAGAGCAGATGGTTGTTCCAAATCTTATGCGAGGTTTTGACATAGAGGAAAATCAGGCAGAATTTGTAGCTGAAATCAAGCTGCGAAATTTCAACAAAGAGTATATTTTAAAACGTACCGCTGAGATTGAATCTTTAGAGGCGGAACTCAAAGAACTTAGGGACACTCTTGAAAGCAACAAGAAGATCGAAAAGATAATTGAAAAGCAGCTTAAAGAAATTTCAAAGAAGTTTGGCGAGGCTAGAAAAACAGATATTATTTTGGAAGGAGATGCTGACCTTCCTGATGTTGAAGAACAGATTGAAAATTATCCTGTTAAGCTGTTCTGTACTGCAGACGGATATCTAAAAAAGATTTCACTCTTGTCACTTAGATTTAGTGGTGAGCAGAAGTTAAAGGAAAATGACCGCATAATAAAGTGCATTGAAACCGATAATAAAGCAGAAATTTTGGTGTTCTCAAGCTCAGGTGAAGTTTACAAAACCAAGGCTTATGATGTTCCTGACAGTAAAGCAAGCTTGCTTGGTGAATACTTGCCGAACTTACTGCAAATGGGCAGCAACGAAAAGGTAGTAGGTGTTGTTGAAACCCATGATTACAGCGGGTATTTACTGTTCTGTTTTGAAAACGGCAAGGTGGCAAAAGTTGAACTTAAGTCTTACTGGACAAAGTCAAATCGCAAAAAGCTTACCAATGCTTATTCCACGGTATCACCAATAGTAAAGATTATTCACATTTTAGAGGACAGTGATATTGTATTGTTGTCAAACGGGGGCAAGGCGCTGTGCTTTGATAGCGGGAAAGTCGCATTAAAAACTACCAAGAGTACGCAAGGTGTAATGGTTATGCAACCAACAAAGGGAAGTGTTATATCCGATGCACTCTTAGGTACAGAATGTAGATTCAAGGATATTAAGGTTTATAAACCGAGAAACATTCCTGCAAAGGGGTCTTTTGTTCGTCCTGAAGACGAAGGGACGGAACAAATAACGCTATTTGACTGATAAATATAAAAGAGAGGGTAAAACCTCTCTTTTTTTGCATTATACAACCTGTTCTATTCATATTTTGTTATATGAGGTGGTTGAAGTGGGTAAAAAACTAAAAATTTTTATTATTTCTCGCAAGCAAAAGATTTACATTTCTATAATAACCATTTTGTCAGGGATAGCCCTTTCGTTATGGGGAGCAGGATGCTTGTATAAAGCTGACGAAGTGATGGCGGTACCCTTGGGAAATAAAGTTATTCTGCTTGACCCGGGACATGGGGGTATTGACGCCGGAGCATCGGATAACGGAGCGGTAGAAAAGGAGCTTAATCTTGAGATTGCTAATATATTAAAAGGATATATTGAGGAAAATGGCGGAGTTTGTTATATGACTCGAGTAGATGATACTAATACGGCAGACCCCAATAGGGGAAAAGGTGTGTCGCAGAAAATGTCTGATCTTAAAATGCGGAAGAAAAATATTGATGATTATAAAGCGGATATTTTTATAAGTATCCATATGAACAGATTCAGTCAAAGTCAGTACAAAGGATTGCAGGTGTTTTATGATGACAACATAGACGAAAGCAAGCTTTTGGGGGAATCTATACAAAATTCAGTAAGGGGAATTTTAAAGGATGGAAATACACGAAAGGCAAAGGCAACAGGTGATAAGATTTATGTATTAAAGGGCAATGAAATTCCATCGGTTTTGGTAGAGTGCGGTTTCTTATCCAATAAGGAAGAGGCAAAAAATTTAAAAAACCCCGACTACCAACGGATGATAGCCTGGGGTATTTTTTGCGGGATATCACAATACTTCACTCATTAATCATTTTATTTATATCCCGTCTTAACCGGGCTATAATTCGCTTTTCGAGCCGGGAGATATAGGATTGAGAAATTCCGAGCATATCTGCTACTTGTTTTTGGGTTTTTTCTTCGCCGGTTGTTCCGATACCGAACCGGAGTTTCATAATATTTTGCTCACGGTCGGAGAGCTTCTCCATTGCAATGCGAAGAAGTTCCTTGTCAACCTCTTCATCAAAATGCCGTTGAGTTATATCACTGTCTGTACCCAAAATATCTGACAACAGAAGCTCATTACCATCCCAATCTACATTGAGCGGCTCATCAATTGAAATGTTAACTCTGGAAGGATTATTCTTTCGCAAATACATAAGAATTTCGTTTTCAATGCATCGTGAAGCATAAGTGGCAAGCTTTATATTTTTATCAGGCTTAAAGGTATTGATGGCCTTGATTAAACCGATTGTGCCTATTGATATCAAGTCCTCAATGCCTATGCCTGTATTTTCAAATTTTTTTGCTATATAAACTACAAGACGCAAGTTGTGTTCTATGAGAGTTGCTCTTACTGTTTCAATGTCTGTGTTATCTTTTAATTTTGCAATTAGTTCTTCTTCGGTATCTGCGGATAGAGGCGGCGGAAGAGTTTCCGCAGAACCTATGTAATGAACGGGTTTTGGCGATTTAAATTTTGCTGAAAGTATGTTTAAGATTAACGATATTTTTTGGATTAGAAAATACATCATTTTACATCTGTCCTTTCCAAAGGTATTGATTCTTCACATAAAATAAGGGGTCCCAAAATGGCGTCAAAATCCGATTCGGGACTTAAACGGTAGTCTGAAATTCCAATAATACTTTTCTTTATTACTTTATTATTTACAAAAACAAGGTCGGGAATAAAACCGTGCAAAAATCCTTTTTTACTATCGATGGTAGAAAAGGGAAGTGTTCTGTATCTGACCAGATAGTTAGTGGGAATTTTAACACCATCTTTTTCGTCACAAAAGTCAAAAAAAGATTGAGGTAATAGTTTTTTTGCATCGTGTTTATTAATGATTATTGCAGGTGATCCGCTTATAGGATCACAAAGAGTACAACCTGTGTCTAAAAGTGCTTTTAATGATATTTTTTTTGCTTGAAAGTGTATTACAATATCTAAAATTTGTCGGCTGTTTATAGTAGCCTGTTTTTTTATAAATGAAATAATATATACGCAAGTATATGCCAAGAAGATTGAAAGAATCAGGGTTGAGGGATTTACATTAATGTAAAATTCTCCGTTTGAAACTGCACTGCCTGTGACTGTACCAAAGTCTGTTGCGAAAATTAGTGTAAAAATTGTTCCGCCTAAGATTGCGGTAACTGCAAAAAGTATAGCGGTGCCTTTAAAAAGTTCCCACAAACCTTTGGGTGAAAAACCCAAGTAAGTTGCGAGAAGCAAGACAAACACCTTTCCTATTACAGAATACAAGAAACTTATGTTTGGGAAAAATACTATGCAGGCATATAGCGATAAAAAAACAGCACATATTAGTAATCGCCAAATTTTTAAATTCTGCCGTATAAGCAGTGAAGATATGTATATGGTTACGGTGTTCATAAAAAAATTAAGCAGGAACAACACATCCACATAAACAATAGGTTTCATTAATTCACCTCCCTGAAATAGTATATATTATAATTCCTGAAATTTTTGTCGTAATTACAAAAGAATTAAAATTCAAAAAATCCTAAAAAAATTAAAAATACCATTGAAATATTAAAACTATTGTGATAAAATATTAAAAGTTTGATTTCGCAGGAAACTGCATTTGATTATTGCAAGTTGGAGGAAGTATCGGTATGAAAAATATCACACTTGATTACAAAAAAGCACTAAGCTTTTTTAGTGAGGAAGAAATTGCAAGTATTAAACCACAGGTAGAAGCTGCACACAATACTCTTCACAACAAAACAGGTGCCGGAAATGACTTTTTGGGTTGGGTTAACCTGCCTAAAAACTATGATAAAGAAGAATTTGCCAGAATTAAAAAAGCTGCTGAAAAAATCAGAAACAACTCAGATGTTCTTATTGTTATTGGTATTGGTGGCTCGTATCTTGGCGCAAAAGCTGCCATTGATTTCTTAAAAGGACCGTTTTATAATTTTGAATCAAAAACCCAGATTTTCTTTGCAGGAAACAGTATAAGTCCCAATTACATAAACGGACTTCTGCGTGCGATTGAGGGTAAGGATGTGTCCGTAAATATAATCTCAAAATCAGGTACAACAACAGAACCTGCAATTGCGTTCAGAATCTTCAAAAATTATCTTGAAGACAGATATGGTAAAGAGGAAGCTAAAAACAGAATTTTTGCAACTACAGATAAGGCTCGTGGTGCTCTTAAAAATCTGGCAGACAGTGAAGGTTATGAAACATTTGTTGTTCCTGACGATGTGGGCGGAAGATATTCAGTCCTTACTGCTGTTGGTCTTCTTCCAATTGCTGTAAGCGGTGCTGACATTGACAAGCTTATGGAAGGCGCAGCAGATGCGGCTGAACTTTACGCAAATGATAATCTTGACGAAAATGAATGTTATCAGTACGCGGCTGTGAGAAATATTCTTTATCGCAAAAATAAAACAATTGAAATGCTTGTTAACTATGAGCCTGAGCTTCAGTATTTTATCGAATGGTGGAAGCAGCTCTACGGTGAGAGTGAGGGTAAGGATAACAAAGGTATATTCCCTGCGGGTGCAAGTTTTTCAACTGATCTTCATTCAATGGGCCAGTATATTCAGGATGGTATCAGAAACATATTTGAAACAGTTCTCTATGTTGAAAATCCAAAAGAAGATATTACCATCAAAGAGGATTCTGATAATGTTGACGGATTGAATTTCTTAGCAGGCAAAACTGTTGACTTTGTAAACAAAAAGGCGTTTGAAGGTACACTTTTGGCTCATACTGACGGCGGTGTTCCTAACCTTATTTTAAAGCTAAAGGCACTTGACGAATATACTTTGGGTCAGCTGGTTTACTTTTTTGAAAAAGCGTGTGGAATCAGCGGCTATATTTTAGGCGTGAATCCTTTCAATCAGCCGGGAGTTGAAAGCTATAAAAAGAATATGTTTGCACTTCTCGGAAAACCGGGATACGAAAACGAAAAAGAAGCTTTGGAAAAAAGATTGAAATAATTTAAAAAAACTATTGTTAAATTCTAAAAACTATGTTATTATATAACTATAAAAGATAAAATACACTGTTGGTGTATTTAATTATAGAAAGGCGGTATGCTATTATGATTAAAATTCACATTGGTCTTAAAGGTAGCGGAAAAACAAAAAAACTTATCAATGATGTAAACAATGCTATTACCCTGGAGAAGGGAAACGTAGTTTGCATTACTGAAGGCAATCGCCTGATGCACGATCTTGACAGAAATGCCAGAATGGTTAATACTGAACAGTTTGATATTAAAAACTTTGATATGTTTGAAGGTCTCCTTTGTGGTATTATTGCTCAGGACTTTGATGTTACACACATCTTTATCGACAGTGTATTCAAGAGTGTTCCCTCAGCAGATATGAGCACAATTGATGAACTTATCCAGGCTATTGAGAAGCTTGAAGTAAAATTCAACGTGTCATTTACACTTATGGTTAGTGCAGAAGAATCATCTGCAACAGAACTTGTTAAAAAATACATCGCGTAAGGCAAAAAACAGGGTTTAATATACCAATGAGGTTGGTATGGAGGGGAGCTCGGTCGGTTGAAGCAATCGGCTTTGCTCCTTTCTGTGTTTAAATAAACGTAGATAAAATTTTGAAAGGATTGATTGGAATGCAGTACATAAGTACAAGAAATAAAGAACTCAGTGTTAAATCTGCTGCTGCTATAAAGAAAGGTTTGTCTGAGGAGGGTGGACTTTTTGTTCCTGAAGAAATACCGGCTTTAAGCTTGGTTGACCTTAAAAAACTTGTAAATTTAAGCTATACCGAAAGGGCGGTTTATATACTTAAAAAGTATCTTACTGATTTTTTGGTAAAGGAACTTCGTGAATGTGCAGAAAACGCTTATGGTGGCGGAAAGTTTTCATCTGATAGTCCCGCACCTCTTGTAAATCTTGAAAAAGGAACAAATATTCTTGAGTTGTGGCATGGTCCTACTTGTGCATTTAAGGATATGGCACTTCAAATCCTTCCGCACTTTTTAACCAAAGCGATGAAAAAGACAGGAGAAGATAAAACGGTAGTTATACTTGTTGCAACTTCTGGTGATACAGGTAAGGCTGCCCTTGAGGGATTCAGCAATGTTGACGGAACAAAAATAATTGTGTTTTACCCAAGTGAAGGGGTAAGTGATATCCAAAAACTTCAGATGATTACTCAGGAAGGAAACAATGTTTGCGTTTCAGGTATCAAAGGCAACTTTGATGATGCTCAGTCAGGAGTAAAGGCTATCTTTACGGATGAAGTTGCAAATGCAGAATTCCTTAAAAATAATTGTGTTATGTCCTCTGCAAACTCAATCAACTGGGGCAGACTTGTTCCTCAAATTGTTTACTATGTTTCAGCTTACTGCGATATGGTGGCAAGCGGTGAGGTGGAAATGGGCGACAAGATTAATATTTGTGTTCCCACAGGTAATTTTGGTAATATTCTTGCTGCTTATTATGCGATGAAGATGGGAGTTCCTGTTAATCGTCTTGTTTGTGCATCAAACTCAAATAATGTTTTAACAGAGTTTATCAAGACAGGTGAGTATAACAAGAACCGTGATTTTCGCACAACAATTTCACCTTCAATGGATATACTTATTTCAAGCAATCTGGAAAGACTTCTTTTTGACCTGTCAGGAAATGACGATAAAAAGGTTTCAAAATGGATGAAAGATCTGGCTGAAAAGGGTAATTATAAGGTTTCGGCTGACATCAAGAAAAAACTTTCAAAGCTTTTCTGGGCAGGCTGTTGTGATGACTATTTCACAAAAGAGTGTATCTATAAAACAAATAAGACTTATGGTTATACAATTGATACACACACAGCTGTTGCAGTTGACGTCTATGAACAATATAAGACTGAAACAGGTGATATGACTCCTGCAGTTATTGTTTCAACAGCAAGTCCGTTCAAGTTTAATCAGAGTGTTCTTTCAGCACTTGGCAAGGATAGTGAAGCAAATAGTATGGATGAATTTGCACTTCTTGACCTTTTGTCAAATGTATCAGGAATGGAAATACCTGAATCACTTAAAAATCTTAAAGGTGCAGAAAAAAGATTTGAAGGGGTTTGTGAAAAGAACGAGCTGCTTGCTACAGTAAGTGAATTTATCAGAAAGTAAAGATGGGGCTCACTGAATTTGCGGTGAGCCTTGTTTTTGATTAGAATTTTATGGGAGGTGATGCTTTGTGGCAATTTATGCATTAGCAGACTTGCATTTGTCTTTTGGTACAGATAAGCCGATGGACGTTTTTGGCGATGCCTGGGGAGATTATACCCAAAAAATAAAGTCAAATTGGCAAAGCATCGTCAAAGATGATGACTTGGTAATTATTCCTGGAGATGTTTCCTGGGCTACTTATATTGAAGATGCTTATGAGGATTTTAAATTTATTAATGAGCTAAATGGCAAAAAGGTAATTTTAAAGGGCAATCACGATTATTGGTGGACTACCCTTTCTAAAATGAATAAGTTTCTGCAAGATAATGGGTTTGACACAATAACGGTTTTAAATAATACCGCTATCGAGTTTGAAAATGCGGCGATTTGCGGTACTCGTGGATGGTGGTATAGGGATGAACAAAGCGAAGACGATGAACGTATCCTTGACAGAGAGAAGAAACGGCTTGTGCTTGCACTTGAGGAGGCTGTAAAACTTAAAAAGGACCGCATTATCGTAGGACTTCATTATCCGCCAATAGATTTTGCAAGTTCAAAACGAGATTTTTTTGAAATATTGAAGGAATATAACGTTGAAACTTGCGTATATGGACATCTGCATTCATATGCCCACAAAAATGCGGTCTTAGGCGAAGTGGAGGGTGTTAAAATGCAGCTTGTGTCAGGGGATTTTGTTGAATTTAGGCCCATTTTGGTATAAACGTATAAAAAAATGATGAATAAATACTAAAAAAATATTAAAATGCCTATTGTCAAGCTAAAATAAATATGCTATAATAAGCACATTATGGAAAAAAGTGATAATAGGTGGATATGCCGATTTATCGTAAGAGTTAGAGAGGAATGTTTCAAATGAGTAAAGTTGAAAAAACAGAAAAAAATATTGTAGAATTTGAGTTTTCTGTAAGTGGAGACGCATTTAAAGCAGGTATCGAAAAGGCTTACAAAAAGAATGTAGGTCAAATCAGCATCCCTGGTTTCAGAAAAGGTAAGGCTCCACGTCAGATTATTGAAAAATATTATGGCAGTGAAGTTTTCTATGAAGATGCAGTAAACATTGTTCTTCCTGACGCATATGATAAGGCTATAGAAGAACAGAAGATTGAAGCTGTATCTCAGCCTGAGATTGATGTTAAGAGCATTTCAAAGGAAGACGGCGTTGTGTTTACAGCAAAGGTTACTGTAAAGCCTGAATTTGAACTTGGCGAATATAAAGGCGTTGAGACCAAAAAAGTTATTCACAGAACAACTGAAAAAGAAATCAATGCTGAAATCGAAAAGGTTCGTGAAAGAAACGCAAGATTGGTTAGCGTTGAAGACAGAGCTGCAGAACTTAATGATACAGTTACAATTGACTTTGAAGGTTTTTGCGATGGCGTTGCATTTGACGGTGGCAAGGGCGAGAACTTTGATTTGAAGCTTGGTTCAGGTCAGTTTATTCCTGGATTTGAGGACCAGTTGGTTGGCAAAAATATTGGTGAAGACGTTGAAGTTAATGTTACTTTCCCTAAAGAGTATCACTCAGAAGACCTTAAGGGCAAAGACGCAATGTTCAAGGTTAAAATCAATGCAATCAAGACACAGGAACTTCCTGAGCTTGATGATGAATTTGCGAAAGATATCAGTGAATTTGATACATTTGAAGAATATAAGGCTGATGTTACAAAGAGATTGAAAGAGCAGAACAAAGAAAAGGCAAAAA
Source organism: Clostridia bacterium (assembly GCA_017546165.1). Taxonomy (GTDB): domain Bacteria; phylum Bacillota; class Clostridia; order Monoglobales; family Monoglobaceae; genus SIG440. The sequence continues at coordinate 18,436 of JAFYXL010000004.1, read as the reverse complement.
AGGAATTAGAAGATAAAATTTTGGAAATAATATGCAATAACACAGAAATTGATATTCCTGAAGCAATGTTTGAAACAGCTGTTGAAAATCAAATCCGTGACTTTGCTATGCAACTCAGCTACCAGGGTATTTCTATTGAGCAGTACGCTCAATATACAGGTCAGACCCTCGATTCAATGAAGGAACAGTTGAGACCAGGTGCTGAAAAACAGGTTAAGACATCTTTGGTACTCGAGAAAATTGCAAAAGTTGAAGGCATTGAAGTATCTGACAAGGAAATTGATGCAGAACTTGAAAAAATGGCTGAGCAGAGCAAAATGAAGGTTGAAGATGTTAAGAAGTATGTTAGCATCGAAAATATCAGAGATAGCAAGAAGGTTGAAAAGACCGTTGACTTCCTTGTGAAGAATGCTTCTTTGAAATAATCTGATCAAACAAATACAGTAGGCTAAGGTTAATCAATTTCGATTAACCTTGCTTGTATTTTGGGAAAGTTTAAAAAAATGTAGAAAAAACGGAGGTAGTAAAAATGAACAATAGTTTGATTCCATATGTAGTTGAGCAGACAAGCAGAGGCGAAAGATCTTATGATATCTTTTCAAGACTCTTGAAGGACAGAATTATATTTTTATCAGATGAGGTAAATGATGTAACTGCAAGCCTTGTGGTTGCGCAGCTTTTGTTTCTTGATAGCGAAGATCCTGATAAGGATATAAATCTCTATATCAATAGTCCCGGTGGTTCAATCACTGCAGGTATGGCTATATACGATACAATGAAGTACACAAAGGCGGATGTTTCTACTATTTGTGTGGGAATGGCGGCATCAATGGGTGCATTTTTACTTTCTGCGGGGGCAAAAGGCAAAAGATTTGCTCTTCCAAACAGTGAGATTATGATACATCAGCCTCTTGGTGGTGCTCAGGGCCAGGCGACAGATATCCAAATTCACGCTGAGCGCATTATAAAAATGAAGGATAAGCTCAATCGTATGCTCAGTGAACATACAGGTCAGCCTCTTGAAGTAATCCAGAGAGATACAGAAAGAGATAACTTTATGTCAGCTGAAGAGGCTCTTAAATACGGTCTCATTGATAAGATTGTTGAAAAGAGATAAGAAATTTAGTAAAGGAGCTTTGTAATGCCAAACAATAGTGATATTAGGCAGTTGCGCTGTTCTTTCTGCGGAAAGACAGAAGAACAGGTGAAAAAACTCATTGAAGGTCCCGGCGTTTACATTTGTAACGAATGTGTGGATTTGTGTTTTGAAATATTTGAAGATGAGTTTGAAGATATTACGCCTGAAAACGCAGAAAATGAAATCACAGATTTGCCTAAACCAAAAGAAATCAAAGCGTATCTGGATGATTATATAATTGGCCAGGAGGCTGCCAAGAAGGCACTTTCTGTGGCTATATATAATCATTACAAAAGAATAGGCTATAACATTGACAACGATGATATTGAACTGCAAAAAAGCAATATCTTGCTTCTTGGACCAACAGGTGTGGGCAAGACATTTCTTGCTCAAACCCTCGCAAAGGTAATGAAGGTTCCTTTTGTAATTGCAGATGCGACTTCTCTTACTGAAGCTGGGTATGTAGGCGAAGATGTCGAGAATATATTGCTCAAGCTGATTCAAGCTGCAGATTATGATATTGAAAAAGCAGAAAAAGGTATAATTTATATTGATGAGATTGACAAGATTTCACGAAAGTCCGAAAATCCTTCAATCACCCGTGATGTAAGTGGTGAGGGTGTTCAGCAAACATTGCTTAAGATTCTTGAGGGCACTGTTGCTTCGGTTCCTCCAACCGGTGGCAGAAAACATCCGCATCAGGAGTTTATTCAGATTGATACCACCAATATTCTATTCATTTGTGGTGGCGCATTTGAGGGTATAGATAAAATTATTGAGAGCCGTGTAAACAGCAAATCTTTAGGATTTGGCGCGGTTGTTGAAAGTAAGAAAGACAAGAATCGCGGTGATGTTCTAAAACATCTAATCCCGGATGATTTATTAAAGTTTGGTCTTATCCCTGAATTTATAGGACGCGTTCCTGTAATTACAACTCTGGAGTCACTGGACAAAGAAGCTCTAAAAAGTATTCTGACCAAACCAAAGAATGCGCTTGTAAAGCAGTATGCAAAACTTCTTGAAATGGATGGAGCAGAATTATTGTTTGATGAAGATGCAGTTGATGCTATTGCTGAAAAGGCAATTAAGCGCAACACAGGTGCGAGAGGTCTCAGAACAATTGTTGAAGAGATTATGCAGGATATAATGTATGAAATTCCATCCGATTCAAGTATTAAGACGGTTACGGTTACAAAGGAATGTGTAACTGAAAAAGCAGAACCTAAAGTTATCCGAGAAGAGAAAAAGGCTACAAAAAAATCTGTACACCCAAAAAAAACAGTGGAAGATGGTAAAACTGCTTGTTAAGTAAGCGCTACAAAGGAGGATTTAAATTATGAAAGGTTTAAAACTTACTTTAATTTTTGCAATACTTATATTTGCTCTCAATGGTTGTGGCGAGAAGTCCAATGTAGAAACAGGTACTCCTGATGCAACACAAACAGAAAACAATGAACATACTGAAGAAAAAGTAATCAAGAGTCAGACAATTGCGGATAATATTTCAGGACTCACTGAGGTTATCTCATATGTAGGTGATTGCGACGGTGATGGTACAGATGAAACAGTTGTTCTTGCAACATCTGCTGATCGTGACAGCAAGGGCGAATTTCTCTGGAATGACGGACAGAATTGGTCATTATATGTTAGAGACAATGCCGAAAAAATATATGTTTTGTTTGACGGATTTGTTCAGGCGGGTAATGTATATTTTGATGTGGCTGATTACTATATGTCTGATGGTGCAAAACCTGCAATTATGGTTACTGTTTCCACCGGAGCCGGGCTTTCAATCAAAAATTATACTTTCTCAAAAGATGATAACGGGTATATCGAGAAAGAAATATATGACACTCGAAACGCAACAGAGGGCGGAATAAACAGACGATTTACTTCGGTCCCTGAAATTTTAAAATAATAATATTTATAAAAATCCTGCCATTTGGCAGGATTTTTTATGCTTTCAAAACACCAAAACTTCTGTTTGGCATAATATGTAACATAGTGCAATTAAGAAAAATTGGAGGAAGAAAAATGAAAGCAAATAAGGTATTGTTTATAGGTGGAGATATGCGACAGATACGAGCTGTTAATCGAATAGCTGAATGTGGCATTGAAACCGCTGTTTTTGGGTTTGAAGATACGGAAGGTAAGAAGCTTTCTGAATGTGTTAATATACTATATGATATAAGAGATATATATGATAGTTATGACGTAATTATATTACCGCTGCCATATACTATTGACGGTGAAACGATAAACATATCAGGTTTAAAATATAAAATAAACGTAAAAGATTTTTTATCAAAGCTTTCGCAGAAGAGTATCATTTTTGCAGGAAAATCCGACAAGATGATTATGAAAATTGCCGAAGATTATGAACTGAAAATAATTGATTACTTTGACAGGGAGGAGCTGCAGATTTTGAATGCAATTCCCACTGCAGAGGGAGCAATACAAATTGCAATGGAGGAAACGTCCTTCACAATACATTCCTCAAAATGTCTTGTTATAGGAAACGGCAGAATAGGTGCAATCCTATCAAAAATGTTAAATGGGATCGGGGCAGATGTGACGGTGGCTGCCCGAAAACAGAAGGATAGGGCAAAAGTATTCTCATTAGGTATGAAAAGTATTTCAATGGTAGAACTTTATGAAAAAATAAGTGAATTTGATATTATTTTCAATACAGCTCCAAATCTTATTCTTGATTCAGATATGCTTATGAAAAGCAGACGGAGTGTTTTGATAATAGATTTAGCTTCGAAACCCGGAGGAGTGGATTTTGAAACGGCCCGAAAAATGGGGATAAAAGTGATATGGGCGCTGTCTCTTCCGGGCAAGGTTGCTCCGGATACAGCGGGCGATATAATAGGAAAGACTATTTTAAATATAATTGAAGAGGTGGAGGTGAAAAAATAATGGATATTACGGGAAAAACCATTGGCTTTGCAATAACAGGTTCATTTTGCACATTCAGGGTTGTGTTCCCAAATGTGAAACAAATGGTTTCGGAAGGTGCTGAAGTTGTGCCAATTATGTCGGAAATAAGTTACACTACAAACACCAGGTTTGGCGAGGCTGAAGATAATATAAAATTTCTGGAGGAAGTTACGGGGAAGAAGGTTATAAGCAGGATACAAGAAGTAGAGCCTATAGGACCTAAAAAAATGCTTGATGTCTTGGTTGTTGCTCCGTGTACCGGAAATACGCTTGCAAAGATAGCAAACGGAATTGCAGATTCAAGTGTAACGCTTGCGGTAAAATCACATTTAAGAAATAAAAGGCCTGTGGTTATTGCGGTTTCATCAAATGATGGACTTGGAAATAATGCAAAAAATATTGGTTTTTTGGCAAATATGAAGAATGTTTATCTGGTTCCTTTTGGACAGGATGACTGTTTGGAAAAGGAAAATTCACTGGTGGCAAAAATGGATTTGATTATACCATCGGTAAAAATGGCGCTGGACGGAAAGCAGATTCAACCAATAATAAGTGCTTATAATTTATGAAAAAAATAACGACTGAGAAAATTCAATTTTCTTGGTCGTTTTATAATGGAGATTTAAAAATACTTGTAATAAATTGATGGGTTATACTTGATTTTTATTATAAACTATAGTATAATTATACAATATGAAGTTTTGTGAAAATTAGTTTTTTATAAAAATCTTCTATAGGAAAGGAAAAAAATTATTATGAACTCAAATTATAATCCTGATGCAGCTTCAGGTGATTATATTGCGGTTGTTGCTGAAGAAAATGGTGTAAATATCATAGGCATAACAAGAGGTAGGGACACCAAATTTCATCACACCGAAAAATTGGATAAGGGCGAAGTTTACATTGCCCAGTTTACTGAAAATACATCTGCGGTAAAAGTCCGCGGCAAGGCTAAAGTTTACACTAAAATGGGGATTATTCAGGGTGGCGAATAAATACTAAAAAAGAAGTTCTGTTTTGGGGGAGTTTTGATGATACCAAATATCTTAACAACTGTGCGTTTAATTATAATTCCTTTTTTTGCCTATTTTATGTTAATTGGGGAAAATTTTTGGATTTCAGCAGTGTTGTTTTTACTTTCAGGCGTTACCGACGTGGTTGATGGATGGATTGCCCGAAAATATAACATGATAACAGATGTGGGAAGTGTCTATGATCCATTGGTTGACAAGCTTATGCAAATTACTTCGGTTGTTTGTCTTTCTATAAAGGGAGTAATCCCTGTGTGGATTATATGTGTCGTGGCCGTTAAAGAAATATCAATGATTATTGTCGGTATAGTTCTTTACATAAAAAAGATAGTTGTCCATTCAAATTGGTATGGCAAAGCAGCGACTGTTATTTTTTATATGGTTATATCTGCTTTAATTCTGTTCCCTGCGATAGGGGAGACTTTAAAAACAACACTTCTGGCTATGCTGGTTATAGTTTTGGTACTGACAGCTATGGGGTATCTTGTTAAAATAGCAGGCTCTAACAGCAGTGAGTTATATAAGAGGAAAACATAAGGTTGATAAATGTAAAAAGTTTAATTCAAAGGTTTTTTTTGCATTATTGACAGAGATTAAACAATTTAGTATAATCTTATTATAAAAATGTTAAGTAAAGTGGTGAAAAAATATGGAACATTTTGATGATATAAGTTTAAAACGGTTAGCTGACATATTACTTAGACGAATAGGTTTCATTGTGGCATTTACTCTTTTGGCCGGTATTTTCTCTTTTGTTTATAGTGAAATTATGATAGCACCGGAATATGAGTCTTCTGTTACAATATATGTTAACAATGAGTCCGAAAATACTATGCAAAAGACTTTGGGAAGTGATATACAGGCATCTCAAATGTTGGTTGATACATACATCGTAATTATCAAAAGTGATACTGTTTTAAATGAGGTAAGCAGAAAGCTTGCTGAAAATGGACTTTATGGTTATGATGCGGAAGGTTTGCGGAGTGGCATTAATGCGAATGCTGTGGATTCTACTGAGATTTTTGAGGTTAAGGTTAAAAGTAATGACCCCAAAAGCTCTTATATTATAGCAAATGTTCTAGCAGACGTTGCTCCGGATATTATAAAAGATTTTGTAGAAGCAAGCTCTGTTAAGATTATTGACTATGCTTTGATTGGCAAAAAGGTTTCACCAAATGTTCAAAGAAATATGGTTTTAGGTCTGTTAATAGGGTTATTCCTTAGCTGCTTGTTTGTAGTAATGAGAGAAATTTTTGATACAAGAATTAAAACCGAGGATGAACTTGAACAATGGTTTAAGCTTCCTATTTTGGGTGTAGTCCCAGATATTGCCGGCTCACAAGGAAGAAGGTCAAGCGGTTATTACTCATATAAGCGGGGAACTGCTGCTTATGAATATAATAAGAAGGGGGCAGGTAAAGATGCAAGAAAATCAAATTAAGATGAACTGGTTTCAAAAGCTTAGACAGATTCCCAGTAACATTGTAAGAGAAAAACAAAAAAAACTGTTCCTTCAAGACCATGAGTTTGTAAGAGAAAAAGTTCTTAACTCAAAAAGTTCATTCCACGTTCGCGAGGCTTATAAAGCGTTGAGAACAAACTTGATTTTTTCTTTGCCTTCTGAAGGATGTAAAAAATTGGTTGTTACCAGCGCTCTTGCTTCTGAGGGTAAAAGTACAAACTGCCTTAATATGGCTATCACTTTTGCTGAAATGGATGCCAAGGTTCTTATTGTTGACTGCGACTTGCGCAGACCTAACCTTGCCAGACTGCTTGAGGTTCAAAATGCACCCGGACTCAGTAACTATCTGGTTGGACTTAATACAAGTGAGGAAGTTGTTCGTAAATCAACATATAACAATCTTAGCTATATAACAGCGGGTAATATACCACCAAACCCTGTAGAATTGTTAAGCTCTGGAAATATGGAAAGACTTATTGGAAAGCTTGAGAAAGAGTTTGATTATATTTTCTTTGATACACCGCCGGCAAACCTGGTTATTGACACTATCGTTGTTTCAAAGTATGCACATGGTATTGTTATGATTGCGTTACAGAACTCCACTGACAAAGAGTCTATGAGATATGCACTTAACCAACTTAATTTTGTTGGAGCAAAGGTGTTGGGTTTCATTCTCAACGGTGTAATATTTAACAATAATGGTTCTTATAAAAATGTTAATAAGAAGAAGTATTATCGTTATTTCAGTTCCAATGGTCGCAGAAAGGCCAAAGGCAGGGGCTATGGGTCGAGCTATGGCTCTTACAGATACGGGAATTATAGTAGCTACAGATATTATGGTAGTTATGGCAAAAAATAATGTTAATTCTGCACTCATATTATTAGTTATAGGATTAATAAATTTGTTGCGATGGGTAAAATAAGTAAGTTAAAATGGTGAATAATATGATAGATATACATACACACATACTTCCTGCGTTGGATGATGGAAGCAGTAATGTTGAAGAAAGCATAAAAATGCTTGGTATGCTGTCTAATCAGGGAGTTGGTACTGTTGTGGCAACTCCCCATTTTTATATTGATGAGATGGAACCAGAGTCTTTTTTGAAATTAAGGGATGAGTCTGTGACGAAGTTGAAGGAAGCGCTAAAGGATGATTTATCCCGGCCCCAAATTGCATTGGGTGCTGAATTTCAGTTTTATTCTGAACTTTACAGTCTTGATTGCATTGAAGATTTTTGTATCAGTGGTACAAATTATATTTTGGTAGAAATGCCATTTACGCCCTGGACAAAATATACCTATCAGGCTCTTGAATATCTTTATACTTCAAGAAATATAGTACCAATAATTGCACATCTTGAACGATATCTTGAATGTCAGAATGATGCTGAAACTATTTTTAAGTTAAAAGAGGCGCACGCTCTTATTCAGATTAGCAGCGACTATTTTCTGAACAAATCTACAAAGCGCAAAGCTATAAATTTGTTTAAAAAGGACGCTGTACAATTTATTGCTTCAGATGCACACGATACCACAATCAGACCGCCTATTGTCAGTAATGCGGTTGATATTGTAAGGAAAAAGCTGGGCGACAGAGGGATGGAAGTCTTAATGTTTTGGGAGGAAAAACTTTTAGACAATATTATAACTTTTTAAGCATAAGGGATTTTGGTTATGAAAAATAAAGCAAAGGTACTTGGCGTAATTTCTATAGTTTTGGTATTAGTTATAGTATTGTTTTTGGTGTGGCAGTGGAATAATATTTCTGCATTGATGACATCTATGTCAAAAACTGAAGAACAGATTGCCAAGGAGTTAGATATCAGTAAAAAACAGCTGGAAGATGAACTTGCTGATAAATATGGTTCGCTTATAAGTGATTTTACTGCTGATGAAGAAAAACAGATAATAAAAGGTAAACTTTCTGTTGATGAAGCTGTAAGTAAGCTTAATAAAAAGTATGAAGAAACTAAGAAAAATGCAAACAATTTGTCGGCTGTGGATGAGTTGATTGGTGACAAGGTAATCGAATTATATAGCTTAAAGGCATATTATCTGGGACAACTTGGCCAGATGGAAGCAACCGTAAAGCGTGAGTATTTGGAACTTCCGAAAGAAAAGAAAAATGTTATAGGCAAAACTGAAATTGTAGAAAGACATATGGGCACTGCTATGTCATTACTCAGTCAATGTGACACACAGGTTTCAGAGTTGCTTTCGGAACTTGAAAGGGATTTGAAAAAGTCTGATGCAGATACGTCAATAATAAAAACAATTCGTGATGCCTATGAAAAAGAAAAGGCGTTAAAAAAGGCATATTATCTTAAGTTGATGGAAGGGTAGAGAATGAATACAGTAGTGAAAAAAATTACATCTTTTATTATAGTTTTATGTATGCTTTCCTGCAGTGCATTTGCTTTCTCTGATGTTGATGGAGCATCTGAAGCGGGAAAAGCGATCACCAAAATGCAAAATTGCGGATATATTCAGGGTTTTGGTGACGGATCTTTTAGGCCAAACGGCACACTTACCAGAGCAGAATTTGTAACCATAGTCAATAAAATGTATGGATATACTTTAGATATGGAAAACATTTTTTCTGATGTAAAGGTTGGCGATTGGTTCTATAAGGATGTTCTCATTGCCGTTCAGGCAGGGTATATAAAAGGTCACGATGATGGAACGTTCAGACCCGATGATGAAATTACCCGTGAGCAGGTTTGTGTTATGATGAACAGGATTTTAAATGTTGAGTTGATTCCATTTGGCACACCAATAACCGACGAAGTATCCGGATGGGCGAGAGAAAGTGTTGAAAAATTAGTGTCAAACAGATTTTTCTTGCTTGAAAGTGGTGGCAAGTTCAGAGCGTTGCAACCCATAACACGTGGTGAAACATGTGTGGCTCTTGAAAAATGTATAATAGATGTCCCTGTTAAGTTTGAATCAATAAACCTCGAAGAAATGATTCGAGAAGAATTGGAAAAAAAGCTTAATAATATTATATACATTATGGAGAACCAAATCATCCCCAGCTATACATATGAGGTAAATAATGAAATTGCAGGAATGATTTTAAATAGTATTAAAAAGTATCTAAATAATCCGGAATATGACTATATTCCCGATGCACAGGCTACCTATGAAGTCTATCGAAAAAGTGGCAAAGCTTCAAGAGAATTTAAGGATCTTATATATAAAAATATGAATATAGATGAAATAGTAATTCTTTTTGATTTTTTCTATACACCGGAAATTGATGGCAAATAATTAATAATATTATTTGAATATTCAAAAATATGATATTTGTACTTGACAAAGCATAAGTTTTAATGTATAATATTTTTTGTTGTTCAAATAAGGATCTTTAGCTCAGTTGGTTAGAGCAACCGGCTCATAACCGGTCGGTCCGGGGTTCGAGTCCCTGAAGATCCACCACCAAAACAGAACGATTTAGATGACAATCTAGAGCGTTCTGTTTTTTTATAAAAATTTTAATTTGTTGCATTATTGTTTTATATATGTTATAATAAAAATATGTAGGCTGTTAAAGGAGAGGTACTGTGAAATATATAGATCGTATTGAACAAAAAATTACTAATATAAATACTGCATTAGTTAATTTTGATGAAGAAAGAACACGTGGGACAGCACCCACTCAGGTATCATCAGAATTTTTAACAAACAAGGAACAGGGAGATTGGGCGGAAGCTACTTTGTTAAATGGCATAAATAATAATTCAGAAAAATACGTTGCTGTAAAATATGGTAGAGATGATGATATAGTTGCTGGAGAAGAGGGTTTTAAGAACTTCTACGATGAATACCAAAATGAATTAGATGAAATAGGAAAAAGACCTGACATCCTTATTTTTGACAAAAAAGATTTCCCTTATGCTGAGTTGAATATTAGTCAATTTCCACGAGAAATTTTAGATGAATTGGTACCGAAAGCAAAGTGTGGTATAGAAGTTAGGTCAAGTGCTTTTTTGATTGATAAATATGAAAGTTTTATGAATGAAAAACAGGATTTTCATATTCATGAATCATTGAAACTCAAAAACCTAGTTTTATCTAAGTATGGAGAAATACTAAGAATTAAAGATGAAGAATTATATAAAATAATTGAATCTATTTCGACTGAGAATTTGCATGTTATTAGATTTAGAACTCCGTCTTGGAGAACAACAACAGAATTAACAGAATTATCGGGATGTCTAAAAGAGCTAAACAGGAATATATCTGAAATAAGCAAAAGAACTTTTTTGAGCATAACACCTAAAGTTGAAGATTTGAAAGTTGTGTATAATTGGATCAAGATGTATAATGTCCCACATTATTATGTTCAAGTGTTTTTTGATAAAGCTTATGGGATATCCTTTGAAAAAATATTAACGCTTATTGGAAATCCAACATTAGAAGGTAGCCAATATTTTATAGAGTCAGATGTGAAAAATCAAAATAAAACAACAATTAAAATTAAGGCGAATGACGAGCATAATATTTTAGAAAAAGTATATTTGCCAGAGCATTTTAGTCATATGAAAGAATTGGGAAGAGGACGGTTGCTTTTTTATGTTAAGTTCAAGAATAGTGCCTCAGTATTAAATGTTGATATGTTTAGAAATTTATTTGGGTTTGAATTATGAGAAATGATAAGAAATTATTAGGACAGTATTTTACTAATCCTACAATTGCCATGTTTATGGCACAACTAGTTTTGGATTCAAAAACAAAATCTGTACTAGATCCTGCTGTGGGCCCCGGTGTTTTTTTGCAATGCATGGAAAAAATTAAGACAAATCAATTAGAATATACAGCATATGAAATTGATGATAATATGATTGATGTTTTTAAGAAAAACAATTTATATAATGTTGAATTGTGCAAACATGATTATTTAACCGATATTAAGCAAAAAAAATATGACGCAATTATTTGCAACCCACCCTACAATAAATTTCAAGAAATTATTAATAGAAAAGAATACATATCAAATTTTAAAAAATACTATAAAATTAATATGAGTGGATATAGCAATTTGTGTGTGTATTTCCTAATAAAAAGCTTACACGAGTTAAAGAAAACAGGTAAGTGTGCTTATATTATGCCATATGAGTTTTTAAATACAGGTTATGGAACTGTTATAAAAAAATTTTTGTTAAATGAGAAACGTCTAAAAACAATTTATAAAGTTAACAATAAAATAGATTTATTTGATGATGCTACTACAACATCTTGCATTATGTATTTTGATAGTTCGAATAATAGAGAGATTGAATTTATATCTATAGATTCAATTGATGAGTTATCAAACGGTAAATACCAAAATCGAGTTTTGCACAAATATGAAGAATTAAATCCGGAAGAAAAATGGAATAAGTATTTTTGTAATTATAAAACAAAATATAATAATTTAATATTGTTTAGAGATGTCGCTAAAGTAAGTAGAGGTATTGCTACCGGAAATAATAGTTATTTTTGTCTGTCGTTAAATGAAATAATAGATAAAGGAATAAGCGAGAACGCTAAAGTTAGATGTATTGCTAAATCAGCAGATATAAAAAAGGGAGTATTTACTGAGAAAGATTATTTAGAATTAGAAAAAGAAAATAAAAAGGTTTATTTGTTCAATGGTTGTAATGCAGAAACACGCCAGGACTATGAGTATATTGACTATGGAGAGAGCGTATCTGTGAATAAAAGTTTTTTAAATAGTCATAGAACACCATGGTTTTCACTAGAAAAAAAAGAGGCAGCACCTATTTGGATAACTGTATTTAACAGAGGAAATTTAAAAGTAGTAAGAAACGAAACAAATGCTAAAAACTTAACAACATTTCATGGCGTATATTTTAAAGATTACGATGAAGAGTTAATTAATGCTTTTTTCTGCTATTTGTTGACCCCAATCTCTCAAGAAATATTGAGTAAAAATAAGCGTGAATACGGAAAAGGGCTTGATAAATTTGAGCCTAATGATTTGAATGATTCTAGTGTATTTGATGTTGCAAAATTAGATAAATCGGACTTAAATAAAGTGTTATCAATCTATGAAAAAATTAAAAAAGAAGGTATAGGAAACGTCAAATTAGAAGAATTAAATAATATTTTTTTAAGATATATTTTATAAAAGGTCAGCATCTAAACCATTCTGTTCTTCCAAAAAAAAGACATTTTTCGAAAAAGAAAAATGTCTTTTTTCATCGATATAAATCTCTTGCGAGATTTTTGATATGTTAAAATTAACTCGATATGTGCTGACGCACTCGATATGTTGCCTTGCGGCAACGAGATTTAAATCATATCGAGTTTGAGCGAAGCGAGAACATATCGATTTTACGAAAGTAAAAATATCGAGCAAACGAAGTTTGCATATCGACGAGAATTATAAATATCTCTATGGTTCTGCTTTCCCAGAAAAAGGACTTGCTTTGACAAGCCTTTTTTTCTTTTTTTATTTATTTTAGTAAGGCTTAGGGTTGTTGCATAACGTGTAAACTCTTTTTTTGTTGAATTTTAAGATTTACAATATATGCTGTTTGTGGTATGATTTACAATAAGGATTTATATACTATTGCAAAATATGGGGTGCCTAAAATTTTGTGCTGACAAATAAAAGGAGAGGTAAAAATGAGAATCACTAAAAGAAGCAAAAAGATATGTTGTCTTTTTATAGCTATGACTATGCTTATGACCGTGACTGACTTCGGTATGATTGCTCGTGCTACAGATCTTACAGTTGAAGATTCTGATGTCATAACTCAGGAAAGTGAAAATGATGAATTTTTGTCGAATGAAGTTCAGGAGACACAGTCTTTTGAGGTTAATGTACCAGAAAGCAGTCAAGAGGAACCTGTGCAATATGAAGAGGATACAGGAGCACTCCTTGAAACTGTGGATGTGTCATCCGCTGATGAGCTGGAAGAAGCATTGACACTAGGTGCAGCGTCTATCAGGATTACAGGTGATTTTGAACTCGACCGTACATTTTACATAACCAAGGATACAACTATATATTCCGAAAGTGCAGTAACCCTTACAAGAAATGCAGACTTTGGCGGTGATATATTTGTTGTTGGCGAAAGTGAAGATGGTACAATTTGTGAAAGTGTTGCAAATTTTACTTTTGGTAATCCGGAATCTATTGAAGAAAATCTTCTTGTAATAGACGGAAATTTCGAAAACATGACGGAAACTGTGTCAGGTACAGTTCTTTTTGTGTGCGGCAACGCTCAGGCAGATATTTATTCTAATATTACAATAACAAACTGCTCTAAAACTGATAATGACAGAGTTTTGGACGCAAAGTACAATCTTCCGTACATAAGCCGTATAGGCGGTGCGGCAGTTATTCTAGCATCCGGTTCCATGAATATTTACGGCAGTACTTTTTCTGACAATACAACAAATGACGAAACCAGCTCTGAAGATGATGGAATGATTTGTACCCAGGGCGGTGCTGTTTACAGTATGGGTGTGCTGAATATTTATGGTGCCACATTTGAAAATAACCATGCAGCAAGAGGTGGTGCGGTTTATAACTACGGAGAAACCCATGCCTATAATGCAAAATTTGTAAGAAACAGTGCATCCCACAGAGGTGGTGCTGTGTATATGCCAAGCACGTCCAGTTGTTTACTGTTTTTAGGTGAAGAAAATGAGATAACCGAAAGCAGTGTGCTGTTTGATTCAAATACCTCGGAAGACCGTGGCGGAGCTATTTATGCTCAGGGAACACTAAATGTAAATAATACCCGATTTACAAACAATGCCTCAAACGGCGGTCACGGTGGTGCTATTGTGGCTTCGGGCAAGCTGGAAGATGTAAATAAAACCTTGACTGTCGCAAATTCAAGGTTTGAAAACAACAGTTCATACTATAACGGTGGAGCTGTTTATCTTACCGGAACAGAAGCGTATTTTTGTGATACCGAATTTGTATCAAATACGGCTCTTGCTACTGCAAATGAAAATGGCACAAGATACGGCGGCGGTGCATTATATAGTACAGGAAGCGTTTCAGAGCTTGATTCGGTTACATTCACAAGCAACAGCTCTGACTTTTATGCAGGAGCAATCGCATTGTATTCGTCAAGCTCAATCGTGATGACCAATGTGACAGCTGAGTCAAACACAGCTAATGGTATGGGTGGGGCAGTGTATATCAACAGCTCACAGGCAGAAATCAACGATGGAATCTTTTCGCAAAATGAGGCGATGGGCGGCGGCGGAGCTTTGTATGCAACCGGGGCTACCTTAAATGTAAATGGAACAGAATTTTCAGGAAACACGGCGAAAACAACCGGCGGGGCTGTGTCTTTGCACAGTTCTACAACAGCAACTATGACAGATGTAACAGTATCAAATAATGAATGTGGTACTACAGGAGGCGGCATTTATATAAACGGCTCAGGTTTAGAAATGTATAATGTTGCGGTATTGTATAACACTTCCGGTGCAAACGGCGGTGCCTTCTATTCAACAGGAAGTACTGTAGAGATGGACGGTGCACAGTTTGTGGGAAATACAGCGGGATCAAACGGCGGTGCTGTAGCAATTCATACCTCCACAGATTTGATTATGAATAATATTACAGCTACAGAAAATGAAGCAGTCGGCAAAGGCGGATTTTTATTCAATAACAATTCAGCTCTTACCATATATAACAGCAACATAAGCAACTGTTATTCAAAGAGTCATGGTGGTGCTGTTGCACTGGAGGGAACTTCTGTAAATAACATATATGCAACAACCTTTGAAGGAAACAGCTGTGGCGATGAGAACACGCTGGCTCGAGGCGGTGCTGTGTATGTTATGACTGATGGTACTAAGACGCTTACTCATAGTTGTACATTTATTGGTAATAAATCTACCGAATTTGGCGGTGCTGTGTATGTTGCAAATGGGTCTGAACTTGTTATGTATGATACTGTTGCAAAAAACAACAGTTCACCAAAAGGCGGTATGCTTTATGAAACAGTAATCGGAACGGTTGTTACTCTAAACGGTGTGACTGTTTCGGGCAATACTGCATCAGAGGGCGGCCCAATTATTTGGGGAAATACTTTTAATGCTACGCTTAATATCAATAAAAATAATTTTACAGACCTTGATGTTCAGGGTGAACTTGATGATGAGTACTGGGCAGGTGCCATCGTAAATAAGCTTACTGTTTATGATGTAGATTTTGCAGTGCCGGGATACAAGGATTATGGCGAAGAAGGCGAAGACGAAGAGGAAAATAGTGTTATAGTAGTAGCTATTACAAGTGCTGAACAGCTTGAGAAGGCAATAGCCCTTGGTTATACAAATTTCCGTATAGATGCGGATTTTGAAATTGACAGGACAATTTATATAACCGATAACACTCATATTTTTGCCGATGAAGCACACACCCTTACAAGAAGTGTGGATTTTGCGGGTGATATGTTCGTCATAGGCGAAGATTCCAAAGGTAATATACTGGAAGAGTCGGTTGTGCTCACTATAGGAAAAAAGGATTCCAAAACAAATAATGTGCTCACCATTGATGGAAATTCTGCCAATATGACGGCAGCAGTGTCAGGCACGGTGTTGTTTGTGTGCGGTCAGGCACAGGCTGACCTTTATTCCGATGTCACAATCAAAAATTGTAAAAAGACTGCAAACACAAGAACTCTGGATAAAAAATACGGCTTATCCTACACAAATCGTATAGGCGGTGCTGCTTTGATTTTAGCGTCGGGAACTGTTAATATCTATGGCAGTATTTTTGAAAATAACACCGTAAATGACGAAACAAATACAGACGCAGAAACAGAAGAAGAAAAAGAAGCAGGTATGATAAGCACACAGGGTGGTGCAATTTATAGCTTTGGTGCTTTGAATATCTACGATGGTAAATTTATAAACAACCATGCTGCAAAAGGCGGTGCCATATATAACTACAGAGAAACTCACATTTATAATGGTGAGTTTAAGCAAAACAATGTTTCAGACCGCGGCGGCGCTATATATATGGCAAACAGCATACATTGCAAAGTGCAGCTGGGAGAATCGCTTTCAGGAGTGGGATCTAAGGTAACCTTTGACGGAAACACTGCTGGATATCGTGGCGGTGCAGTATATGTTCAGGGTGTATTTAAAGCTAATAACACAGAATTTAAAAACAATGTTGCCGTGGGTGCAGGCGGAGCTATTGCTGCATACGGACATGAGAAAATTACAGATGAAAAGACAGTTACTGTCACAAACTCTCTTTTTGACAAAAACGAAAGCTCGGGTGGCGGTGCTGTAGTGCTTTATGAGCCTGCTACATCTTTGTTTAACAGCGTGACCTTTACAAACAATAAATCATCTACTACAGGTGGTGCTTTTGTTGCAAATGATTCGGATGTAAAAATATATAACAGTACTTTCACAGGTAATGAAGCTTCAAGCAACGGCGGAGCTTTTATGGCGAGCGCTTCAAATGCTTATTTGTCCAATGTGATATTTAGAGAAAATAAAGCTACAGGAAACGGTGGTGGTTTGTATTCCACAGCCTCAACAGTTGAGATAGATATAGCAGAATTTACAGACAACTCTGCACAGAACTATGGCGGTGCAATTAGTATGCACAGAGCCACAGCAACTCAGATTGCTTCAAACCTTATTCTCAATAAGATAACTGCATCAGACAACAGTGCTACAAATGCAGGAGGATTTTTGTACAACAATCACTCGCTTTTGAGCCTTTATAACAGCGAGATTAACAATAATACATCGGTGTTAGGCGGTGCGGTATCTGTTAATGGAGATGCTGAGTCAAATCTTTATGGTTCTTGTTTTACGGGTAATAGCTGTGTAGTCGAAGCTGCAAACGGCTATGGCGGTGCAGTGTATGTAAATACAAATAATAAAACAACACTTATTCATAGCTGTACCTTTGACGGTAATAGCTCAAATTACTTCGGCGGCGTTGTATATATAGGACAGACGGGAAGTATTCTTAATATGTACAATAATGTAGCAAAGAACAATACAGCACCAAAAGGTGCAGTTGTTTATGCCACAAAAACCGGAACGGTAGTTACCATAAGCGGTATGACAGTATCAGGTAATACTGTAACAGACGGCGGACCTATAGTGTGGGGCAACACTGTAAAGGCTAAGCTCAGAATAAATAAGAATAATTTCAAGGATTTGGATGCTGAAGGTGCCCTTGATAGTGCATACTGGTCAAACGCTATAGCAAACAATATAACGATTGAAGAAATTTCAGGGGATATCCCAAGATATCAGGATTATAACAACGAACTGTACGACGAATATGCTGAAGTTACTGATGTTGCAACTGCAGCAGAGCTTGAAGATGCAATAAACAGCGGTGTTAAAAATATTCGTATCGTAGAGAGCTTTGAAGTTGACAGAACTTTCTATATTACAGGAGAAACAGTGATTTTCACAACTGCCTCAAAAACGTTGAAGCGTGCAGAAAATTTTGCAGGAGATATGTTTGTTATCGGTGAAGACGCAGCGGGAAACAGCTCAATTACAGCAGGTGTTACTGCAAAGCTTACACTTGGCAACCAGTATTCAGAAACCCCCGATTTGCTCATAATCGACGGAAACAGTGAAAATATGACTGTGGATGTTGTGGGTACTGCTTTGTTCCTGGCAGAAAGCGGCCTAATTGATTTGCATAAAAATGTTTCAATAATAAACAACCGCAAGGTGGGCAACAAAAAAATACTTAATGAAAAGTATCTTATTAATAATGCTAACCGTGTAGGCGGTGCTGCTATCATAGTTTCAGACGGTACAGTAAATGTTTATGGTGCTAAATTTAAGAATAATGTTTGTAACCCTGAGAATACAGCTGAAGGTGCAGCTGAA
>JAFYXL010000023.1 GCA_017546165.1 Clostridia bacterium | reverse complement strand
TTAAAAAATAGTTGACATAACGAAAGTTGTGTGGTATAATACCAAAGGTTATGAACCTATTGCTTAGTTTAAGGGTTGATGTTTCACCGCCTTATACCAAGCTTTACGGGGATTTAAATTTTAACGGAGGTGAATCCAAATGCTTAAAGAAAGAAAAGAAGAAATCATCAAGACTTATGCTGTTCACGAAGGTGATACAGGTTCTCCTGAAGTGCAGATTGCACTCCTTACTGAAAGAATCAACCACCTTAATGAGCATCTTAAGACCCACAAGAAGGACCATCACTCAAGACGTGGTCTTCTTAAGATGGTCGGTGTAAGAAGAAGCTTTCTTAACTATCTTATGAAGAACGACATCAACAGATATCGTGCTATCGTTGAAAAGCTTGGTCTTAGACACTAAAATGCGTAATTTTAAGTCTTTGCTCATTTTGGGCAAAGACTTAATTTCGTATATTGGGTTAAATTTTGCAGAGCTTTTCTGCAGTTTAATATAACAAAAATAAGGGTGTTTGCGCTTTAGCAGTTAGAAATATACTTTTAAAAATTCCGAAAGTCTGTTTCTAAGTGCTAAAAATGCAGACCTCTTAAATCACTCAAAGGAGGAAATAAAAATGAGTAGAATTTTCGAAACAGAAGTAGCCGGCAGAAAATTAAGCATTGAAGTCGGCAAAGTTGCAGAGCTTGCAAACGGCTCTGTTATTGTAAGATATGGTGACACAGTTGTAATTACTGCCGCAACAGCTTCGGCAAAACCAAGAGACGGTATTGACTTTTTCCCACTCAGCATTGACTATGAGGAAAGAATGTACGCTGTTGGCAAAATCCCCGGAAGCTTTTTAAAGAGAGAAGGCAGACCTTCAGAAAACGCAATCCTGACAGCCAGAGTTATAGATAGACCTATGCGTCCACTTTTCCCAAAAGACCTCAGAAATGATGTTTCAATCGTTTCAACAGTTATGTCTGTTGAACAGGACAACGCTCCTGAATTCTGTGCGATGATTGGTTCTTCTGCTGCAGTTTCAATCTCAGATATACCTTTCAATGGTCCTATTGCTGCGGTTTACGTTGGTCTTATTGACGGTGAGTTCATCATCAACCCAACTGTTGAACAAAGAGAAAAGAGTGACCTCAACCTTACAGTTGCAGGTAGCCTCCAGAAAGTAGTTATGATTGAAGCCGGTGCAAACGAAGTACCTGAAGACGTAATGTTTGATGCGATTATGTTTGCTCACGAAGAAATCAAAAAGATTTGTCACTTCATCAAGGGTATCCAGGATGAGATTGGCAAGCCTAAGTTTGAATATGAACATATCGTTGTAAACGAAGAAATTTTTGACGATATCTCAGCATTTGCAACAGATTTGGTAAAAGAAGCGCTTGACACAGATGATAAAGCTGTAAGAGACGAGAGATTAAAGGTTGTATATGAAAAGGTATATGCAAACTTTGAGGAAAAGTATCCGGCAGAAGAATATGCACAGGATATTGAAGACGCACTCTACAAACTTCAAAAAACAATCGTTCGTCGTTGGCTCCTTGATGAAGGTAAGCGTGTTGACGGTCGTGCAATTCAGCAGCTCCGTCCACTTGCATCAGAGGTTGGTCTTCTTCCAAGAACACACGGTAGCGGTCTTTTCAAAAGAGGTCAGACACAGGTTATGACAGTTGCAACCTTAGGTGCGCTTGGCGATGCTCAAATCATTGACGGTCTTGACAACGAAGAATACAGAAGATATATCCACCACTACAACTTCCCGTCATACAGTGTTGGCGAAACAAAACCTTCACGCGGTCCGGGCAGACGTGAAATCGGTCACGGTGCTTTGGCTGAACGTGCTCTTGTTCCTGTAATTCCAAGTGAAGAGGAATTCCCATACGCAATCAGACTTGTATCTGAGGTACTCAGCTCAAACGGTTCAACTTCACAGGGTAGTATTTGTGGTAGTACACTCGCACTTATGGACGCAGGTGTTCCGATTAAAGCTCCTGTTGCAGGTATCTCAGTTGGTCTTGTTACAGAAGGCGACAGATTCCTTACTGTTCTTGATATTCAAGGTCTTGAAGACTTCTTTGGCGATATGGACTTTAAGGTTGCAGGTACAAAAAAGGGTATCACAGCTATCCAGATGGATCTTAAGATTGACGGTCTCACACCTGAAATCATCAAAAATGCACTTACTGAAACCAGAGATGCAAGATACTACATCCTGGATGAAGTAATGCTCAAGGCAATTGCAGAACCACGTAAAGATGTTTCACAGTATGCACCAAAGGTAATCCACATTGAAATCCCTGTTGACAAAATCCGTGACGTTATCGGTTCAGGCGGCAAGGTTATCCAGAAGATTGTTGCTGACACAGGTGCAAAAATTGATATTGAAGAAGATGGTCGTGTATTCATTTCCGCTCCAAATGCAGAAATGGGAGAAGCAGCAAAGAAGATTATCGAAGGCATAGTAAAAGAACCTGAAATCGGCGAAGTTTACGACGGTAAAGTTGTAAGAATTATGGACTTTGGCGCATTTGTTGAATTCCTTCCCGGAAAAGACGGTCTTGTTCACATTTCAAAACTTGACAAGGCAAGAGTCGAAAAAGTAGAAGATGTTGTTTCAGTTGGCGACGATATCAAAGTACAGGTTATCGAAATCGACAAGCAGGGCAGAATAAACCTTAAAAGAATTATTACTGAATAATTTATAATAAAAATATCCGCAAAAAAAGTAAAAGTTTTGCGGATATTTTTTATATAGCTATTGACTTTATCAATTTAGTGTGCTAAACTATTAAAGCTATAATAATTTATTTAAGGAGCGTATAAAATGAAAAATTTAACAAAACTTATGTCACTTTTAACAATTATTTGCGTTGTATTTTCTCTTGCTGCTTGCGGCAGCGATGACACAGCGGTTGATTACAGCAAATCAGCTGACGGTGCTTTGGTTGTAGCTGAAGCGGGTTCAGCCGGTGAAGAACTTGCAACCACTGATGAATTTTTTGCAAATGCAAAATTTACAGCAGTAGATTCAATGGCAACAGCACTTCTTGATGTTAAATCAGGTACATCTGATATCGCTATTGTTGACTATGTTACATCAATAGGTTCAATTGGCGAGGGCACAGATTATGCAGACCTTGCTGTAGTTGAAGGCAAAGACTTTAACCCTGAAGAATACGGCATTGCATTCAGAAAAGGCAGTGATATCACACCTGCAGTAAATGCAGCAATTGCTGAGCTTGCAGCTGAAGGCAAGATGGAGGAAATCGGTAAAAAATATAAGCTTGACAAACTTGTTATCAAAGATGGAAAAGCTTTTGATGATGCCGTAGTAGAAGGCGACCTTGCTTATGTTAAGGAAAAAGGTGAACTTATCATTGGTATTACACTTTTCGCACCTATGAACTACTATGAAGGTGAAGAGCTCATCGGATTTGAGACAGAATTTGCAAAGGCTGTTTGCGAAAAACTTGGCGTAAAAGCAAAATTTGTTGAAATCAACTGGAACTCAAAAGAAATTGAGCTTAATGCTAAAAATATCGACTGTATCTGGAACGGTATGACAATCACAGAGGAACGTGCTACAAATATGAGCATTTCAGTTCCTTATATGCAAAACAAACAGGTTATGGTATCAAAAACAAAATAAGTTCTTTAATTTTTAAAAGGTATGGTTTAAAGTATGGACAGATTTCAAGATATAGTCGCTGCGTTGTTTGAAGGCTTTGGTGTAAACCTCTTGCTGTTTGCAGTAACACTTATTGTAGCAATTCCGCTTGGCCTCATTATAGCTTTGTGCACAATGTCAAGCTTCAAGCCGCTAAAATACATAATGAAGACTTTTGTGTGGATAATAAGAGGCACGCCTCTGATGCTTCAACTTTTTGTTGTGTTTTATGCACCGGGGCTTCTTTGGGATATGCCGATGCGTGACCGCTTGATGGCAGCATTCATTGCTTTTTCAATCAATTATGCGGCATATTTCTCTGAAATATATCGTGGTGGAATAGAGAGCATCCCGAAGGGACAGTATGAGGCAGGGCAGGTTCTTGCTATGTCCAAAACGCAAGTGTTTTTCAAGGTAGTGCTTTTTCAGGTTATAAAACGAATTGTACCACCAATGGGTAACGAGATAATTACTTTGGTTAAGGATACTGCGCTGGCACGTGTTATAGGAGTTGTTGAAATCCTGATGTTTGCTGAACGTTTCTCAAAACAGGGTCTTATCTGGCCGTTATTTTCAACTGCACTATACTTCCTTGTTTTCAACGGTGCTTTGACGTTACTTCTTGGTTATGTTGAAAAGAAACTTAATTATTATAAAGGGTAAGGAGGTGCCGCATTGACTGTTATATCTGCAAAAAATATTGTAAAAAGCTTTGGCAAGCTTGAAGTACTTAAAGATGTAAGTATGGATATTGCCGAAGGTGAAGTCGTTGCAATTATTGGGCCTTCCGGTTCCGGAAAAAGTACATTCTTAAGATCTTTAATCAATCTTGAAACGGTGAATGGCGGAACCATTTCAATCGATGGAGAGACCGTTGTTAAAAACGGCCTTTACAACAAAAATAATGCCTTTCAGAAGCTTGGTATGGTTTTTCAGAATTTCAATCTGTTTCCTCACAAATCTGTGCTTGAAAATATCATCCTTGCCCCAATGCTTGTAAATGGCGAAAACCGTGAGGCAGCAGAGGAGTATGCATATAAATTGTTGAATTCGGTTGGTCTTTCGGACAAGCTTGATGCATATCCGCATCAACTGTCAGGTGGGCAACAGCAACGTGTTGCCATTGCCCGTGCCCTTGCTATGAAACCAAGAGCAATGCTTTTTGACGAGCCAACCTCGGCACTTGACCCCGAACTCACAGGTGAAATCTTAAAAGTAATCCGCGACCTTGCAGCAAAGGATATGACTATGGTCATTGTTACACACGAAATAGAGTTTGCAAGAAATGTTGCAGACAGAATTATTTTTATGGCAGACGGTTATATTGTTGAAGAGGGTTCGGCCACTGAAGTTATTGACAATCCTCAAAGTGAGCGCACACAAAATTTCTTAAGAGGATTTAAAAGATAAATAGTTTTATCCAGGCAGACATCGGTTTCGGTGTCTGCCAAAGTTCGTAAAAGGAGATTTTAAAAAATGGCTGTTACAGTAAAAAATGTGATTCCAGGTTCGATTGCGGCAAAGCACAAAATTAAAACCGGAGATATTATATGCAAAATAAACGGCAAATCGGTCAACGACTACCTTGACTATATGTATCTTTCAGCAAACGAAGAACTTGAAATAGAACTTGAAGACAAAACTATTAACGTAAAAAATCCTGATTTCGAGCCACTTGGTGCAGAATTTGAAACTCTCCTTATTGATGAAGCACATTCCTGCAGAAATAAGTGTATTTTTTGCTTTATTGACCAACTTCCACCCAATATGCGAGAGAGTTGTTACTTTAAAGATGACGATTACAGACTGTCATTTCTGCAAGGTAATTACGTAACACTTACAAATATGTCAGATAGCGATATCGACAGGATCATTGAATATAACATTCCACGTATAAACGTTTCTGTTCATACCACAAACCCTGAGCTCCGGTGCAAAATGCTCAACAATAAATTTGCAGGGCGAATTATGGAACAAATGAAACGTTTTTCAGGCAGCGGAATGCAGATAAACTGCCAAGTTGTTTTGTGTCCAGGATATAATGATAAAGAGGAATTAGACCGTACAATAAATGATATTTTAAGCCTGGGTGATGCAGTTGAAAGTCTCTCAATAGTACCGGTAGGTATTTCGGCATACAGAGAGGGTTTACCGAATCTTGATAGTTTTGACAAAGAAAGCTCTATGGAAGTTATTAATCAGGTTTCCAAATGGCAGAAGAAAATTAAAAAAGAACGGGATATAAATTTTGTTTATCTTGCAGACGAATTTTATATAACCGCCGAAGCAGAAATTCCCTCCTGGCAGGAATATGATGGCTTTCCGCAAATTGAAAACGGAATTGGTCTTTGCGCCTCACTAAAATGGGAATTTGAAGATGCACTGGAAGACTTCCCTTCGAACATCGTTAAAACGCAAAAAACTGTGGTTACAGGAGTTCTTGCTTTTGATTTGATAAAAGAACTCGCGTCAAAGTTAAATGGCGAAAAAATCAATGTTTTACCCGTTAAAAACAACTTTTTTGGTGATAAAATAACTGTAAGTGGTTTAATTACCGCAGGTGATATTATTGAGCAGTTAAAAGGCAAGGATTTGGGCGATGAAATCCTTATACCCACTTCAATGCTGCGTCACAATGAGGATGTTTTCCTGGATAATCTCACCGTTAGTGATGTGGAAAAATCCCTCAACATCCGGGTGGTTGTAGTTGAAAATGACGGATATGACTTTGTTGAAAAACTATTAAATTAATTGCGAAAGGATATGTTTGATAATGACAAAAATAGATATATTTTCAGGATTTTTAGGTGCCGGCAAAACCACACTTATAAAAAAGCTTCTTAATGAAGCCTATAAATCAGAAAAAGTAGTTCTTATAGAAAATGAGTTTGGTGAAATTGGTATAGATAGTGGTTTTTTGAAGGATGCAGGAGTTGAAATAACCGAAATGAATTCAGGCTGTATTTGCTGTAGCCTTGTTGGAGATTTTGCAGAAGCACTAAAAAAAGTGCTTGATGACTTTAC
Organism: Clostridia bacterium; assembly: GCA_017546165.1. Lineage (GTDB taxonomy): Bacteria > Bacillota > Clostridia > Monoglobales > Monoglobaceae > SIG440. Next base: position 426 of record JAFYXL010000023.1, on the reverse strand, counting down.
TCCTGACCGTATCCTGATCGAACCTTCAGGCGTTGGTAAACTCAGCGATGTTATCAAGGCTGTTGAGGGTGTAAAATCAGATGATATAATCCTTAACAGCTTCACCGCAGTTGTTGATGCAAAAAAATGTAAAATGTATATGAAAAACTTTGGTGAATTCTATAACGATCAAGTTGAAAGTGCAAACTGCATTGTTCTTAGCCATACTGCAGGTGTTGATGATGAAAAAATCAAGAATTGTATCGAGCTTATCCGCAACAAAAATCTATCTGCAACAATAGTTTCAACCGATTGGGACAAGCTTTCCGGCATAAAAATACTTGAAGCAATGGAAGGCACACACACTCTTGACAAGGAAATTGCTCATCTTAAGGAGGAAGAAGTTTGCCCTGAATGTGGCGGACATCACGAACATCACCACCACGA
>JAFYXL010000003.1 GCA_017546165.1 Clostridia bacterium | reverse complement strand
GTCCCGAACGAAGTGCCCTACCAAGCTGGGCCACATCCCGAATTGTTCAGTATTTAAAAAATTTATGTTTTTCTGGCCATTCTCAGCCAACCCCAATTATACTATGAACTTTATAAATTGTCAATATTTTTGTGGAGTAATTTTATCCGGCCTTTTCGCCTTTAACAAAAAAATCGGGACAAGTAAAACTTGTCCCAAACTGGTCGAGGCGACAGGATTCGAACCTGCGGCCCCCTGGTCCCAAACCAGGTGCGCTACCAAACTGCGCCACGCCTCGAAACACAACTCGTTTATTATACACACATTTTTTTGTTTTGTCAAGTGCTTTTTTTGAAAAAATTTATAAATATGGCAAAAGGCGCTAACATTCTAATGTCTGCGCCTATGTATCACATCCTTAAATTAAGTCCGCAAGATGCGGTCTGAGTCTTTTGAATATGACATTACCCAAAACAATCAAGGCCGCCACAACTATCCAAAAATACAGAGTGAGCCAAGACTTTTCCCAAAATCCTATGCCATAAACAAAAGTATCACGATACCCCTCTGTTATGTAATAAATCGGATTAAGCTTAAAGATAATATGTAAAAATTCAGGTATTGCATTTATATCCCAGAAAATGGGTGTTATCCAAAATCCAAACTGTACTAAAACGCCCACCACATTATTGATATCTCTTGCAAAAACCGTAAGTGTCGCAGTTATTTTGCCAAGGGCAAGGGACAATACAAAAGCACATATCATATAATAGATAATCTGCAGATGCAAAAATGTTGGAAAATATCCATAAAGACTTGAAACAATAAATGTCAGTGCAACAAAGAATAAGTGCACAAAAAACGCAGATGTGACTCTGACAACAGGCAACATTTCTATTTTGAAAACCACTTTTTTTACAAGATATGAATAATCAATAAATACGCCTGTTGCACCGCCCCAGGCTTCTGAAATAAAGAACCAGGGAACAACCCCTGACACCAACCATATAACGTAGGGCATATCATTTACCGGGCCGTTTTGAAACGCTATCTGAAACACAAACCAATAAATGAGTATGGTGATTATAGGGCTGATGAAAGCCCACACTGCACCCAGTGCCGAACCTGCATACTTTGCTTTGAAATCATTTTTTGCCAATGAAAAAAGCATTTCCAACTCCTCTTTTCTTAAAGTATTTTCCAATCCTCAAGACCTGTCTGAATTGCATTCATCATTCGCGCCTTGAAGTGTTTGTCATTACTGTTTTTTTCGTTTATAAAATCTTTCATTTCCTGTCTTTTTGAAACGCCGTCCATAGGACAAGGATTTTTGACTATTGGCAAGTTTGTCCGCCTTGCAAAGCCCTTAATATCACCCTCGGGAACATATATAAGAGGTCTTATAACCTTTAAATCCCGTCTTGAAAGATAACTGACCGGCGAAAAGCAGTTGAGCCTGCCCTCATAAAAAAGAGACAAAAAGAAAGTTTCAATTGCATCCTCATTGTTATGGCCCAAGGCAACCTTGTTGCAACCATTTTCCTTTGCCAAATCATTTACTGCGCCTCGTCGCATTCTTGAACAAAGTGAGCAGGGATTCTTCTCTTTTCGCACATCAAAAAGTATCTCGGCAATATCGGTCTTTTTTTCAATATATTCAACATTTATTTCTTTGCAAAACTCCGCTACAGGGGAATAATCAACACCACTAAAACCCATATTGATTGTAATCCCTATAACTTCAAACGGAACTTCAGAAAATCTACGATATGCAGCAAGTGCCGCAAGAAGGGTAAGGCTGTCTTTGCCACCGGACACGCCAACTGCAATTTTATCGCCTGCCTCTATCATTTTGTAGTCCTGAACTGCCCGTCTCATTGTACTGAGTATTCTCTTCATAATTACAAACTTTCCTTTAACTTTTTAAGTGCTTTAAATCTGTGGCTTATAGAATTTTTTACGTCTGCAGAAAGCTCTGCCATAGACTTTCCATGCTCAGGCACAAAAAATATGGGGTCATAACCAAAACCATTTTTCCCTTGCCTTTGGGTTAAAATTCTTCCCTCGCACTCGCCACGATATGTTGTTACTTCCCTGTTTGGGATTGCTACAGCAATTACACAAACAAACCTGGCTGTACGGGCGTCATCTTTTACTCCCTCAAGTTCTGAAATCAGCTTCGAAATATTTTCGTCATCTGTGGCATTATCCCCGGCAAAGCGGGCTGTATAAATCCCCGGTCTGCCGTCAAGTGCATCAACGCATAATCCGCTGTCGTCCGCAATGGTAGGCAGTCCTGTCTCTTTCATTATTGTAAGTGCCTTTTTAATAGCGTTTTCTTCAAAGGTCAAACCATCCTCAACAACATCGATGTCTTTTGCTATAGTTTTGTCCTGTGTGATAAGTTCAACGCCATCACCCAGTATCGCCTGCATTTCCATTGCCTTGTGAGCATTTTTACTTGCTAAGATAAGTTTCATTGGTCAAAATCTCCGTTTTTTGTAAATTTACCTATATTATTTATATCATATTTTTTGGTTGTTGTAAATATTGATAGTTGCAAAATATATTTTTTTATGCTATACTAATACTGCTTTGGTAAATTTTGTGATTAAGAGTTAAATTTTTAACAAATTTTTAAATAATACTTGTATATTTCGGAAAATTAAGGTAAAATATTATTAATAAATATATATTATAAATTTTTGGAGGTTTTTTATTATGTCAGTAAAAGTTGCTATTAATGGTTTCGGCCGTATAGGACGTCTTGCATTCAGACAGATGTTTGGTGCAGAAGGTTACGAGGTAGTTGCAATCAACGACCTTACAGATCCTAAGATGCTTGCTCATCTTCTCAAGTATGACTCATCACAGGGTAGATACGACGGCCACACAGTTGAAGCTGGTGAAGGTTGCATCGTTGTTGATGGCAAGACCATCACAATCTACAGCGAGCCAAAGGCTGCTGATCTCCCTTGGGGCGAAATCGGTGTTGACGTTGTTCTCGAATGCACAGGTTTCTACTGCTCAAAGGAAAAGTCACAAGCTCATATCGATGCAGGTGCTAAGAAGGTTGTTATTTCAGCTCCAGCAGGCAATGACCTTAAGACTATCGTATATAGCGTAAACGAAAATACTCTTACAGCTGATGATACAATCATTTCAGCTGCATCTTGCACAACAAACTGTCTTGCTCCTATGGCTAAGACTCTTAATGATTATGCTCCTATCCAGAGCGGTATCATGGCTACAATCCACGCTTACACAGGCGACCAGATGATTCTTGACGGTCCTCACAGAAAGGGCGACCTCAGACGTGCAAGAGCTGGCGCTGTTAACATCGTTCCAAACTCAACAGGTGCAGCTAAGGCTATCGGTCTTGTTATCCCTGAGCTCAACGGCAAGCTCATCGGTGCTGCTCAGAGAGTTCCTGTTCCAACAGGTTCAACAACTATCCTTACAGCAGTTGTTAAGGGCACAGACGTTACAAAAGAAGGCATCAACGCAGCTATGCAGGCAGCTGCTTCTGAAAGTTTCGGTTACAATGAAGACGAAATCGTTTCTTCAGATATCATCGGTATCAAGTACGGTTCACTCTTCGATGCAACTCAGACAATGGTTGCAAAGATTGCTGACGATCTTTACGAAGTACAGGTTGTTGCTTGGTATGATAACGAAAACTCATACACAAGCCAGATGGTTAGAACAATCAAATACTTTGCAGAAATCTAAGAATCGCAAATTTAAAACCGCAGAGCGTTTTGCTCTGCGGTTTTTTTGTTTAAATTTCAATATTCAAAAGTTTTGCTGCATTTTTGCAATAAATTTTTTCTTTATCCTCTTTAGATATATCGAGGCTTTCAATAAGCCGCATTTCCCAGCTCGGTCTGTGCCAGGGCATATCAGAGGCAAATAGAAGTTTGTCTGGGGTATGGGCGTCAACAAGTTCCTGGGCAAAGCTCTTGGGCATAGTTCCATAACCAAAAGAAATGTCAAACCATATATCCTTGCCGCAAAGATGCTTTAAAACTTGCTTTGCGCAGCCTGAGCCTCCCCAATGTGCGGCAACCACAGGCACATCAAGCCACTTGAGGGCGTTTTCCATATTTTGAGGCATACAGTGAAACGGATCTCCAAATCCATAGTCGTGTCCTGCGTGAAAAACTGTAATCAAGCCAAGCTGAGATATTTTTTTGTAAATGGGCTTCATTCTTTCATCATCTACAAAAAAGTTTTGGTACTCAGGGTGAAACTTAACCCCTTTTAGCCCAAGGTCCTTTATCCTTTCAAGCTCGCAAAGTGCATCGCACGCATCGGGATGAACTGACCCGAATCCTACAAAACACTGTTCTTTGTCAATTTTCGCCGCAAAATCATTTACATTTTTTTGTTGAGTTGGATTGGTTGCAATTCCTAAAACAACGGATATATCAACTCCATCAGCTTGCATCTCAGATTTCAAGCTCCCAAGTGTTCCATCCGTTTGAGGTATCAGACCGCCCGATGCGTGCGCCAACTTGTTGATTGCCCTGTCTGCAATTTTTTCAGGGAATGCGTGAGTATGAAAATCTATAACCATTGTAAGAAGCACTACCTTTCTTTACAAACTTTCCTTCTTTTATTGTTACCACAGATAATAGCATATATTTTTAATATTTGCAAGAAAATATTTTTTATTTATAAAACCCCTTGACTTTATTATAATAAAGTGATAAAATATTTTTATTATGTAAGTCTTTATAAAATATAAGATTTAACCAAGGGGTATAAAAGATATGAGACTGGTAAGTTCATTAAAACAAGCAGTTAAATATTATTTTTACTTTATCAGCCTTAGCTTTTATTTTAGCTACGGTTATTTCTTTGTGAATAAAAACTTAAGGTATAATGAGCTGATTTCAGCGACTTTGTATTGATTTGGTCGCAACTCAATCTAAAATTTTAGAGAGCTCGTTATACTGCGGGCTCTCTTTTGTTTTATTTTTCAATAAGGAGAGATATGGTATGGTAATCGTTACAAAAATCTCAATTGAACAAAGCCACCTTGATGCAATGGTGGAAGATTTCAGAGCCAAGGGTCTTGAAGTAGATATAATCCGAGGCAAAGACAGTATTGCGCTTGGTTTAATCGGAGATACACATTCACTTGATGCGGACAGACTCCTTTTAAACCCCGATGTTGAACGCATTATGCGTGTTCAGGAGCCTTTTAAAAAGGCCAGTCGGAAGTTTCATCCACAAAAAACAGTGGTAAAGGTAGGAAACGCAAGTATCGGCGATGATACACAGTTTGCTGTTATTGCAGGCCCTTGCAGTGTTGAAACAAAGGAACAAATCCTGACCGTAGCAAACGGAGTAAAAAATAGCGGCGCTTCAATACTTCGCGGCGGTGCATATAAGCCAAGAACTTCACCTTATTCCTTCCAGGGTTTGGAACTTGAAGGTCTTGAGCTTTTGAAAGAAGCACGTGCCGCAACAGGGCTCCCTATTGTTACAGAAATTATGTCGCCTGCATTGGTGGAAACCTTTGACCGGGATGTTGACGTCATCCAGGTAGGCGCAAGAAATATGCAAAACTTTGATCTTTTAAAGGAACTTGGCAAATGTTCCAAGCCTATTTTATTAAAACGCGGGCTCTCTTCTACCATTGAAGAATGGCTTATGTCGGCAGAATATATAATGTCAGGTGGTAATTCAAAGGTTATTCTTTGTGAGAGAGGAATCCGCACCTTTGAAACCTACACCCGAAACACCCTTGACCTAAGCGCAATCCCTGCCGTAAAAAAACTCTCACATCTTCCTGTTGTGGTAGATCCGTCACATTCAGCAGGTATGAGTTGGATGGTTGAGCCACTTTCTCTTGCCGCAATGGCAGTTGGTGCTGACGGCATAATCGTAGAGGTCCACAACGACCCAAAATCCGCCCTTTGTGACGGTGCTCAGTCCCTTGACCTATGCCAGTACGAAAACCTTATGCAAAAACTTAAGGCTATTAGTGTCCATTTTGGACGCGAGTGCTGAAACATAAACACAGACAGAAAGTGACGGTTTTTAAGAAATGGAGAATTCTGACTTTAAAATTGCGGTTATCGGCCTTGGAATAATCGGCGGTTCAATGGCATACGCATTGAACGGATTTAAAAATGCAACCATCCACGGCTGTGATATAGACCCTGACACACGCAAAAAAGCACTTGAACGCAGTGCTGTGCACCAAGTATCCCCTGATGCCGCATCAGCTATTGAAAATGCAGATTTGGTTGTTCTTTGTACCTATCCCGAGATGATAGTAAATACCATACAAAAAAACCTGAAAATATTCAAAAAAGGTGCAATCATCACCGATGTTTGCGGCGTAAAAACAAAGCTGGCACAAGAGATTGAAGAAATCCTGCCGGAAGGCTGCCAATATGTGGGCGGACACCCTATGGCAGGCAAAGAAACTCATGGTTTTGACAGCGCTGCACCCGAACTTTTTGGTATGTGCGGTTATATTATTACCCCCTCTGCATCTTCAACCAATGACGGCATCGGACTTATTTACCAGATGGCAAAATATATTGGTGCCACAAGGATATGTGTTGCAACACCAGAGGAACACGACAGCGTTATTGCCTACACAAGTGATTTGATGCACATTTCAGCATCTGCTCTTTGCCTTGATTACAACAAAAAAATGAACCGTGCATATACCGCAGGCGCATTTCGTGACTGCACAAGAATTGCCAATATAAACCCACCATTATGGACGGAATTGTTTTTGGAAAACCGCAACTTTCTTTTGGAGGAACTAGGTACATATATAAATTCCCTAAATAAATTTAAAATTGCCATAGAGGAAAAAAATGCAGATGAACTTTGCAAACTACTTGCAACCGTAAGAGAAAACAAGCTTTATATGCAAGAAAAAGAACCCGAAATCCAGGGAGACTAACCACTCCTTTATATTTTAAAGAAAGGTCTTGGATATTAAAATGCAAATCTTAAGAGTAAATATTCCCGGAAGAGAATATGATATAAAAATTGAAAAAGGACTTTTTGACAGGTGCGGAGACCTCATCTTGGAAATTGTCAAACCTTGCAAGGTTGCAGTTGTCACTGATAGCAACGTAGGCCCACTCTACTCCCAAAGGCTCATTAATTCCCTCAAAGGCTCCGATTTTAACCCTTTTTTAGTAACCGTTCCGGCAGGAGAAGGTTCCAAATCTATAAAGATGTTGGAATTCCTCTATGGTGAACTCTTGAAAAACGGAATGACCCGCTCGGATTTGGTTGTAGCCCTTGGCGGCGGTGTTGTTGGCGATTTGACAGGTTTTTGTGCGTCAACACTTCTTCGCGGAATTCCCTTTGTGCAGATTCCCACAACTCTCCTTGCCCAAGTGGACAGTAGTGTAGGTGGCAAGGTTGCAGTCAACCTGCCATTTGGCAAAAATCTTGTGGGTTCATTTTATCAGCCCAGACTTGTGTTGATTGACCCTGATTGTCTTGACACCCTTACAGACCGCATCTTTTGTGACGGTATGGCAGAAGTGATCAAATATGGTGTAATCCTGGACGAAAACCTTTTTAAAAAATTGGAAAACGCCCCTTCGCGAAAAGCAATTATGAAAATTATTGACGATGTAATCTACCGTTGCTGTGAACTTAAAAAACTTGTCGTTGAAGAGGACGAGCAGGACCTTGGCATGCGAATGATACTGAACCTTGGCCACACCTTTGGTCACGCAATTGAAAAAAAATATAACTTCACAGACTATACCCACGGTGAGGCAGTTGCCGCCGGTATGGTTATGGCGGCCGAATACGGTGAAAGAGAAAATATAACTTCGCCTTGTACCTCAGCCCGTATCCGTAGCCTTGTAACAAGCTTTGGCCTTCCGGCGGAAGTGGATATTGACAAAGAGTCCCTGAAGGACGCAATCTCGGTTGACAAAAAAGGGAAAGGAAATATGGTATCATTAATTATACCTGAAAAAATCGGGAAGGTAATAATAAAAGACACGGAGAAAGACAATATATGGATACAGTAAAAATCAAACCCCATTCTTTATCAGGCACTGTAAAAGTCCCACCATCAAAAAGTTTTGCCCACCGGGCAGTTATATCAGCATTTTTATCAGGGGAAGAGTGCAAAATCAGCAACCTGAGTGCGTCTGAAGATATACTTGCCACACTCTCTTGCATTAGCTCCCTTGGCGCAGATGTAGCTTTTGATGAAAAGAAAGCTGTTGCTGTCATTTCAAAAGGACAAATAACTCCTTTCAAAAAGCTCTGCCTTGACTGTCGGGAGAGCGGATCAACCTTGAGGTTTTTTATTCCCATTGCACTATGCTTTGCAGAAAATATAGAATTTACCGGTGCAGGGCGCCTTATGAAAAGGCCTCTTAAACCCTATTTTGATATATTTGACAAAATCGGTATTACTTACAAACAAAAGGCAGGCAAACTGCAAATCAAGGGCAGGCTCACCCCCGGAGATTTTTATATCGATGGTAGCGTTAGTTCGCAATTTGTAACAGGGCTTTTGTTTGCATTGCCTTGCCTTGACGGAGATAGCCGTATAATCATCGAGGGCGGACTTTCTTCAAAAGGATATATTGACATTACACTTGACGTGCTTAAAAAATACGGCATTGAAGTTGAAAATGAGAATTACAACACCTTTGTTGTAAAGGGCAATCAAAAGTACAAACAACGTAACTTTGCTGTTGAGGGAGACTTTTCACAAGCTGCATTTTTTCTGGTTGCAGGAGCAATCGGTTGTGATGTTACTTGCACGGGCCTTCGTGAAAACAGCTTGCAAGGTGACAAAAAAATTCTGGAAATAATTGAAAAAACAGGTGCACATATTGAAAAGGTCGGCACATCAAAGTTCCGTGCTGTATCAACTTCCACAATGCACGGCATAACAGTTGACGCAGATGAAATTCCTGACCTTGTACCAATTATGGCTGTGCTGTTTGCCTTCTGTAAAGGTGAAAGTCGTATAATAAATGCAGGTAGGCTCCGCATCAAGGAAAGCGACCGTCTAGCCGCCATTACATCTGAACTTAAAAAAATGGGCGCAACCATCAAAGAGGACGGGGACTCTCTTATAGTTTGCGGAAAACAGGTTCTAAGTGGTGCGCAAGTCTCTTCACACAATGACCACCGAATTGCGATGGCAACCGCAGTTGCGGCGTGCCGTTGCGAAGGCGAAGTGACTATCGAAGGAGCAAATAAAGCAGTTAAAAAGTCCTATCCCGACTTTTTTAAAGCCTATAAAAAATTAGGAGGCAAAACAGAATGAACACTTGGGGAAATAAAATTAAAGTAACCATATTCGGCGAATCCCACGGAGCAGGCATAGGTGTAGTTCTTGACGGAATTCCGGCGGGTCTTGCCTTTGATACGGATTTTATAAAAAATGAAATGAATCGTCGTGCACCGGGCAAAAACAACTTGTCAACTCCACGCAAAGAAGCTGACGAATTCGAAGTTATGTCTGGGGTGTTTGACGGAAAAACCTGTGGCACGCCTATCTGTGCAGTTATAAAAAACACTAATACCCGTTCAAAGGACTATACCCCAAACCTTTTGCGTCCCGGGCACGCAGACTTTACAGGGTTCTTGAAATACGGTCAATCCCACGATTTTCGTGGTGGCGGTCACTTTTCCGGCAGAATTACTGCAGGACTTGTTTTTGCAGGTGCCGTTGCAAAATTAGTTCTCAAAACCCAGGGCATTGAAATTGGTTCGCACATAAAGTCGATCCACGCTGTGTCAGAAAATTCATTTATGGATATAGATATAACTGCAAATTTGCTGACTGGTCTTTGCAAAAAGGATTTCCCTGTTATGGACGAAGAAATTGCAGATAAAATGAAAGAGGAAATAACTTCAGCATCAGCTGACAAAAACTCGGTAGGTGGCATTGTTGAATGCGCGGCGGTTGGGCTAAAGCCCGGTTGGGGTGCGCCATTTTTTGCATCACTTGAGAGTTTGATTTCTTCCCTTATTTTTTCAATCCCTGCAGTAAAGGGTATTGAATTTGGCCGTGGCTTTGATTTTGCAGATATGTTTGGCAGTGAAGCAAACGATCCCTTTGAAACAGACGGCAAAAATATCTATACTACAACAAACAATAACGGTGGTATAAACGGCGGTATCACAAACGGTATGCCTGTTGTTTTTGCTGTGGTAATCAAACCGACACCGTCAATTGCAAAACCTCAGGCAACAGTTGACACCCACAAAATGGAAAATACTATTCTGGAAATAAAAGGCCGCCACGACCCTTGCATTGTGCAGCGTGCGGCGGTAGTGATTGAAAGTGCCGCAGCCTTGGCAATTTTAGAAAGTCAAAATCTTTAAGTAAAGGAATTTTAAAATGTACGATATAGAAACTTTGAGAAAGCAAATAGACGAGATTGATTCACAACTTCTTCCGCTGTTTTTGGGCCGTATGGAATGTAGCCACAATGTTGCAGAATATAAGCGTGCCAACAATATTCCCGTTTTGGATAAAGCACGGGAAAAACAGATTTTGGAAACCAAAATGGCAAGGGTTAGCGACGACCTGAAAATCCCTGTCCGTGATTTTTTTGCAAGTATAATGAAAATAAGTCGAGCTGCACAGGCAAAGAAACTGTTGTCATACGAAAACCATATGGAATGGCTCTCAGGTTTTGAAAGTGGCAACCTTACAGCAAATCCAACAGTTGCGTATCAGGGCATTCCCGGGGCAAACAGCGAAACCGCACTCATTAAGTTTTTTGGAGAGAGTACAAAAAAAGTGAATGTTATGACATTTGATGAGGTTTTGGATGCCGTAGAATGCGGTGATGCAAATTACGGTGTCCTCCCTATTGAAAATTCATCAACCGGTTCAATCTCCGGTGCATATGATCTTCTTGAAAAGAGAGATTTTTACATAGTCGGTGAAGTAGCAGTGGATATTGAACACTGTCTAGTGGGTCTGAAAGGCGCAGAGCTTCGTGATATCCGAAGTGTCTATTCTCACGAGCAAGGGTATATGCAATGTAAAAACTTTTTTAAAAACTACCCAAAAATGGAATTTCAGCCCTACTACAACACAGCAATAGCCGCAAAAATGATTGCTGGCCTTGGTGATGTTTCAAATGCTGCTATTGCCGATCGTCGCACGGCCGAGCTCTACGGTCTTGATATCCTTGCCGATAACATAAGTTCAATCGAGTCAAACATTACACGCTTTATTGTAGTTTCAAAAAATGGCCTGGTAAATCCGGATTGCAACAAAATAAGCATTCTGTTCACTCTTCCGCACGAAAGCGGTTCGCTGTGTAACGTACTTTCAACCTTTTCTGACAATGGGTTAAATCTTGTAAAAATTGAATCAAGACCAAGTCACGAAGGTAATTTTGAATATTTATTCTTTGTGGATTTTGAAGGGAATTTACAAAACCCTCAGATTATAGATATTATGGCCGAAATTTCAGTTTCGACTGCTTCATTCAGAATTTTAGGCAACTATCGTGCATCTTAGAAAGGGCGGATATATTATGACCAACATTGTTCTTATAGGTATGCCCGGAAGCGGCAAAACATCAATTGGCAAAGAACTTGCAAAACTTCTTGACTTTAATTTTTTTGATTGTGACCAGGCAATTGAGGAGTTGCTTTGCAAGTCCGTCCTGGAGATTTTTGAGGACCGGGGCGAGGAGTTTTTTCGTAAGATGGAAACCGATACTCTTAAATTCCTTTTACTTAAAACCAACTCTGTCATCTCAACAGGCGGCGGTGTAGTTGAAAAATCCGAAAATATTGACATTTTGAAAAAATGTGGTACAGTAGTATTTATAAACCGTCCCCTTGAGAATATTATGGATGATATAAACACATCACATCGTCCGCTTCTCAAAGATGGCAAAGATAGACTTGTCACACTTTTTGAAAGGCGTTTTGACCTTTACCAAAAGACTTGTGATATTGAAATCGAAAACAAGGGGTCCATACAAGATGTTGCCCGAAAAATAATTGATGAGGTGAAGAAAAATGGCTGAAAATCTGAAAATTATGGTAATAAACGGTCCTAATCTCAACATGCTTGGCATACGTGAACCGGAGGTTTATGGAAATCACACATATGCAGATTTGGAAGCTTATATCGAAGAATATGGCGAAAAATGCAGCATTGAGGTTGCCGTTTTACAAAGTAATAGCGAGGGTGAATTAATTGATTTTATTCACCACACACTTGGTAATTTTGATGGTATTGTTATAAACCCCGGAGCATACACACATTACAGCTATGCTATCCACGATGCTTTGGCATCTGTTGAGGTCCCTGCCGTTGAGGTACATCTCAGCAATATCCACAAGCGTGAAGAGTTCCGCCATACTTCTGTTACTGCACCGGCTTGTGTAGGTCAGATTACGGGACTTGGTTTCCGTGGATATCTCCTTGCAATTGACTATCTTTTAGAGGAGGTCAGCAGCCGTGACAAGGAAATTGAGGCTTGATGTTGTCGGCGATCCAATTGAGCACAGCAAATCACCGCTGATACACGGCACTGCACTCCAGGAACTGGATCTGCCTTATGAGTACCGAAAAGTAAAGGTACAAAAAGGCGCTTTGCCTGACTATATAAATAACGCAAAAAAATCAGATGTTCTTGGCTTCAACCTGACAATGCCACATAAACAGGATATTATCCCGTATCTTGATTATATTGATCCGGAAGCCGAAAGGTTTCATTCTGTCAACACAGTACACATAAATGACGGCAAACTATACGGCTACAACACCGATGGCTGTGGCTTTGTTTATGCTATGAAGGATCTTGGCTACTGTGCAGAAAACAAAAATATTGTTATACTTGGCGCAGGCGGGGTTGTTTCAACCATTGCCCTTAAGATGGAACTTGAAGGAGCGAAAAAAATAACTATTTTAAATCGCACTTTATCTTCGGCTGAAAGCATTGCCAAAAAGCTAACTCAAGTTAAAGTCCTCACAAACACTCTCACCTGTGAAAACATAAAAAACGCAGTCATGGATTGTGACGTATTGGTTAATGGCACACCACTGGGTATGGAGGGCATGAAACAGGATTTTGAGGATTTGACCTTTTTAGATAGCCTTAAAGAGGGCGCTTTGGTCTATGACCTGATATACACTCCTGAAGAAACAAATTTGATAAAAGCTGCAAAACAACTTGGATTTAGTACCATTAACGGATTCGGAATGCTAATCTACCAAGGACTTCTTGCTGACGAAATTTTCCTTGGACATTCGCTGAATTTTGAATTATTAAAGAAAAAAATAGAAAATAAATTCAAAAACTTGAAAAAATAACTTGCAATTGTCAAAAGTATATGCTATAATAATTTAGTCTTGTTGAAAACTGTTTGGTTTTCTACACAGAATTGTATGTAACTCTCGGAAGAAAGAGGTGAAATATAGAGATGAAAGCAGGAATACATCCCGATTATAAAGAGACAACCATTAAATGTGCTTGCGGCAATGTGATTGAAACAGGCTCAACAAAGGAAAATGTTTCTATCGAAATTTGCTCAGCTTGCCATCCTTTCTACACAGGCAAGCAGAAGTTAGTTGATACGGGCGGCCGTGTTGACAAGTTCAGAAAGCGTTTCGGTCTTACAGAAGAGAAATAGTCGCTCGCTTGACCGGACAAACTTTTTAGGAAATGTCGTTTTATTGATATTTCAAATAATTTAAAAAATTCTACACTAAAAAAGATAGTCAAGCGATTCTGCTTGACTATTTTTGCAAATTGGGGTAACTTGAAAAGGTTTTTATTCCCTTTGAAGGCCTATCTTATGGTTTTAGCAACCTTTGCCGTACACCTTACCACACCCACTAGCAAGGTAAAAATGGCATCCTAAATTACATTTTGTGGGTAGAAAGTTTATGGAGATATTACTATGCAGCTTTTTAATTCACACGTACACACAAGTACTTCGCCCGACTGCACAGCACCAATAGAGGATATCTGTCTTGCCGCTTTTGGCGCAGGCTTTTCAGGTATTGCAATCACTGACCATTGTTCCGGTAGTCACTATATCTCCTACAACTCTTACGACATACTGAAAAACTCTCTCAGGGATGTGCGCCGTCTTGCAAAAGAATACCAGGGCAAAATGGAAGTGTTGGCAGGGGTCGAGTTTGAGGAAATAATCTGGAGTCCTGAATATATAAACCGCCTGATTGCCACCTCTCGTTTTGACGTTGTACTTGCTTCTGTTCACAAGGTGCAAAATGTTCCGGACACCCGGTACTTTTCACGAATTGATTTTTCAACTTACACTAATGACGAACTTTCTTACTATATAAATTGTTATTTTAAAGACGTGTTAAAAACAGTGAAAACCTGTGATTTTGATGTCCTTTCACATCTTACTATCATCCTCCGCTATGTTTGCGGAAAATATAAAATTGACTTTAATCTTTCAGAATTTATGCCGATAATCGACGAAATTTTAGCCGTTCTTATAGAAAGAGACAAGGCGCTGGAAATTAATACATCAGAATTTTCGACCGTTGGTCTTATGCCGGATGAAAAAATTCTTTCAATGTACCGCACACTTGGCGGCAGGAAAATAACCATAGGCACAGATGCACATTTCCCACAGGATATCTCCAAAGGGTTTGATTTTGCAATAGATGTTTTGCGGAAAATCGGATTTGACTCTTACTACTATTACAAAAACAGATTGCCGCAAAAAATAATTATTTGACAACAACAAACAAATTCATAGTTTTTTTCAAAAAAGTCTTTACAAATTATTTTTTTTATGCTACAATATGTTTTGTGTTCGGGGGTGTAGCTCAGTTGGGAGAGCACCTGCCTTGCAAGCAGGGGGTCAGGAGTTCGACTCTCCTCATCTCCACCAGGATACGAATACGGTCTATCAAATCATAGACCGTATTTTTTATTTTTTAACTTTTCACACAAAAAATGACCTCAAAGGAGGTCATTTTTAATTTGCTCTAACAACTTTTCAACATCTTCCTTTGTTTTTACGCTAAGGAAGGAGAACCTCTTTTCAAGAGCTTTTTGTATAAGCTCAACGCCTCGTTCTTTGTCTCCTTCTTTTGCAAGAAGCTGTCCGTAATTATAATATGGTTCAGGAAAACCGGGATTTTCTTCAAGAATAGCTTCATATAATTCCTTTGCTTTTTCCTCATCGCCGCAAAGGGCGTAACTTTCCGCAAGGTTGTCAGCAATAACTAAATCATCAGGATTATAGTCATATGCCTCAAGGTTGAACTTTAATGCTTTTTCCTTATCGCCTTTAACTATGTACATAAGCCCCAAGTTTTGGTAAACTGTACTGATTTTGAATTCGCCTATAACTTCCTCCATCATTTCGATGGCACTGTCAAGGTCTCCATCTTTCCATACACTAAGTGCAAAAATCGACTTTATCTGCCTCTTCAAGTCAGGTTTTTGGGCTTCCATTGATGCTTCTTTTAAAACTGCCCTGGCTTTTTCTGTTTCCCCCTCACGAAGAAGAATATAGCCATAGGTCATCTTGCTGCCTGCAGGTAGCTTGCCTATCTTTGCTGCTTTTTCAAAAAGTCTTATAGCTTCTGCTGTCTCACCTTTGGTAAACTTAACTGTTGCAAAAAAAGCCAGAATGCCGGCTCTTTTTATTAAAATCAAAACAAAAACTATTGCAATTATTAAACAAAGCCAAAATTTCATTTTTCAAATCTTTCCTTTCTTTTGGTAAAACAATTTAGCAGCTATACGGATATGTATAGCTGCTAAGGTTACATATTTGTTTTTTAACCAAGGTTGTTTACTGTACGAGGATATGGCAATACGTCGCGGATATTGCCCATACCGGTAAGGTACATAACTGCTCTTTCAAATCCAAGACCAAAACCGGCATGCTTTGTTCCGCCATAACGTCTCAAGTCCAGATAATGTGCATAATCTTCCTTGTTAAGTCCTACTTCTTCCATTCTTTCAAGAAGAACATCCATACGTTCCTCTCTTTGGCTGCCGCCAATGATTTCACCAATTCCGGGAACCAGGCAATCCATTGCAGCAACAGTTTTTCCGTCGTCGTTAAGACGCATATAAAACGCCTTGATTTCCTTTGGATAGTCTGTAACAAACACAGGCTTTTTGAAAACTTCTTCTGTGAGATATCTTTCGTGCTCGGTCTGAAGGTCAATTCCCCACTTCACGGGATACTCAAAGTCTTTGCCGCTGTTTTGCAAAATCTCAACAGCTTCGGTATATGTCACGTGTCCAAAGTCATTTTCAAGGATATTGTTGAGTCTGTCAATAAGACCTTTATCTACAAAATTGTTGAAGAATGCCATTTCCTCAGGAGCATTCTCAAGAACATAACGGATTACAAATTTAAGCATATCTTCGGCCAGACGCATATCATCAGCAAGGTCTGCAAATGCGATTTCAGGCTCTATCATCCAGAACTCTGCTGCGTGGCGGGTTGTATTTGAATTCTCAGCTCTGAAGGTTGGGCCAAAGGTATAAATATCACCAAACGCCATAGAGAATGTTTCCCCTTCAAGCTGACCGCTTACAGTAAGAGAAGTTTCTCTTCCAAAAAAGTCCTGTGAGTAATCAATATTACCCTTGTCGTCCTTTGGAAGATTGTCCATATCGAGTGTTGTAACACGGAACATTTCTCCTGCGCCCTCACAGTCACTGCCTGTAATAAGTGGAGTGTGGACATATACAAACCCACGGTCATTGAAGAACTTATGGATTGCATATGCAATATGTGAGCGAACACGGAAAACTGCAGAAAATGTATTTGTTCTTGCTCTCAGATGCGGAATTGTTCTGAGATACTCAAAGCTGTGACGCTTTTTTTGAAGAGGATAGTCAGGTGTGCTTTCGCCTTCAACCAAAACATTTGTCGCCTTTATCTCAAATGGCTGTTTTGCATCAGGAGTGAGCACAAGAACTCCCTCAACACGAAGTGACGCACCCACGTTAAGCTTGCAAAGCTTTGCAAAATTCTCTAACTTTTCATCTTCAATAACTATCTGAATATTTTTAAAATAAGAACCGTCATTGAGCTCAATAAATCCAAAAGCCTTTGATGCACGAAGAGTTCTTACCCAACCACAGACAGAAACTACCTTGCCATCAAGTTCGCCGGCTTCTAAAAAAACTTCTTTAATCTTCATTTTCAAAACCTACCTTAATTTAGTCAATACAAATATTATACAGAATATTTTTCATAAAATCAACCATAATATGTAATATAAATAAACTTTTTCAAATATTTTATATTAAGAGGTGAGTTCTATGAAGTTTATCAATCTGGGCGACAAGCACGCAGAATATGATTTTTTTGAAAATACGCCTCCTGAAAACGATGAGGGCAAGCCACGGCGTATCCCATCATATATAGATACCGCAAAAAAGAACAAGGCCCAACGAAAATCAAAAATTAAATAGGAGCAGTATGCTCCTATTTTTCTTTTGTCTTAACTTTCTATGTTTTGACCGTTTCTTGCATCATAATAAAGGATTTCGCCCGAATCTGTAGCAATCTGCCATACAGGCAAAGCAAGGATATTGCGATAGCTTTCCTCTGTCTCCCCTATATAATATCCGGGAGTTATACTTACAATGGTGTGAGCAACGCCTTTTTTGAGGGCCGGATTTTCAACAAGGTCCGGCAGTATGCTGGTAATACTAAAGAAAGTCTCCCCGTCGTGTGTTACATCCAGGTTGGATATCATATTTCTGCCAGATATAGCAGTTATCCCTTTGTCACTTACATCAAAGGATATATATGCGTCAAAGAAAACTGCGTCCTCCTGTTGAGCTGTAAAAATTGCACGTATTCCTTCATCAACAAAGTTAACTCCGTTGAATATATAAAGTTCGGAAAAAATCCCCAATCGTTTCATCTCGTCACGACAAACCTGCTCTATCTGTTCTTCAGAAAAATCTAAAGCTTTTGCCGCCGGATTCTTGATAAAAAACTTAAATTCATCACCATCAAGCAACAATCTGCCTTTACTGCTTGTATATTCACCATTTTGACCACGTTCCCATCCTTCACCTAAAAACCTGGTTGCAAGGTCGCTGTCATTACCAAACATTTTTTCCAGATAAAAGCTATATCTGTCAGGCGAGTCCGGCAACTCCACCTGCCCAGGCAAGTATATCATATTTTTTGCAAGAAGCTTTGTCAGGCTTTCCGTCATGGCAACCTGCTCTTCCTTTTCGTAATTGCGGGAGCTATAAAGCACTGCGCAAAACATAATGTTTAGCATGATAAGAACAAATATGAATATGGTTTTTAGCCGTCTCAAATCCATTTTACTTAGCTCCCTCTACCTTCCATTCAGCCTTTAACTCTGTGGTGCCTTTCTCGTATTTATATATTCCATAAACGTGATTAATCTTTTTGCAGTCAACATTTTCTATGCAAAATTCGTCAATAGCATTAAGCATATCACCCATCAGGCTTTGCTTATTCTGTCTTTCAATACTTTTGAGTTGCATCTTGAGTTCAATCAGATTCCCCTTTTGTATTACTGCCCAAATCCCATAAGAATCCAAAAACTCCAACTTTTTGCCTTCCACAAAATAATCAAATCCAATCTCCGTTTTAGAAGAAAACTGATAACTTTCTGGAATACTTGTCATCTTGACTGTAAAATCTGAATTGTTAGTATTTATGCCACTGATCCGCATAACTTTTTCAAGCATCCCGCAAAGGTTAAAGATAATGTTTTTGAAGTCCTCTCCATCTGCCAAGCCTAAAGCCACACCGTCTTCTGCATCAAGCGCCTTATACTCAATCATGCCTTCCGGGTGAAGGCTAAGACTACCTGTTTCACCGACAAACATAATTGAATCATCGCTATTTACATATTGCCTGATTGTATTTGGATTATATCCAAATATATTGATAAGTCCCACGGTTAAGTCTGTTGCCTTTGTGAAGTTTAATCCGGCCCGGTATAGTCTTGGCACCGTTACCTCTATCCCCAGTGCTTTTTCGTCCCCTGCCGGGATAAGCAACATGGGTTCAAGAACCGTTTTATCCTTATCCCCTTCCCTGTCTAAATTAAGTTCATGGGCAAAGACATATTCTTTCTTTTGACTGTGGGGTAGTTTTTTTATATTTTCAATGATGCTTTTTGCATTCTCTGTACTTAGCCTGGCTTTGACAACACTCTCACCATTTTGCTCTTCAATAAATACTGTAACCGCCTCGGCTTCACCATTATCCGGCATAATAAGAACCTTTGTATAGCTTTTGATTTTGTCAGATATTCCGGTGTCCTTTATCCCATAAAGTGCCTTTTCAAAGTCCAAAAATCTTTCGTCAGGATATCTGATATAGAGGGAATTTGACTTTAGCACATTCTTCCATTCTTCTTTACTGGACCCTAGCACTTCATCACTTTTTAGTCTATAAAATTCACCAATTATCTGATTGCTCAATTTTGCCAGTTTATCAAAAGTTTCATTGCCCTTATCTTCAAGTAGATTTCTGCCCTGAACGCTGTTTAAAACTATCATCTCAGGCTGGGACAGTTCACTCATAATACTTAACTCATATTGGCTGCTGCTGTCCATAACATCAGTCATTCCTGAGCCGCCACCTCCCCACAATGCATTTTCAACATTGGCTTGGGCTTTGTACAGTCGGAGTATGCGGTATCCCAAAAAAAAGCACAAAAACAACAGCAAAACTATAATCAAAGTTTTTGCCTTTTCAATCAATTTTGTTTTTTCACTTCGGGTAAGTTTTCTCATGCTTTTTCCCTTTCTGCAGATTTTCAAAAAAGGACGACCACTAGGTCGTCCTTTTAAATGAGCAAACATTTGTTCCTTCACACAACCATCATCACTGTTTTGCTTACCTTTAATTGGTCAGGGATTTGATTATGTCAAATAAATTGTAGCTGTATTTTGTAAGAAATAATTTCATAAACTGCACTCTGTCAGAATTTTCGGCACGGATAAGAATATCATTTCCGCCTTGATTAAGCGTAATGGTATTCATAAAAAGACCCGATGCGCCAATCTTGACCTCGGCAGCAGTTTGTGCATTCTGCAATACTCCGTTTGCATCAACATACTGTGTATTATTGAAAATCTTTTTATATACACCATCATTTGAAGAATAGTTATAAAGCGTAACAACAGTACCCTCTTTCCCGTAACCGGAAATTATATAGGTTGCATTAAAGGTTGAATCCTTTTGATTTTTAGGGTTTGTAACAACCACAAGGCCGTTTGAGTTGCCTGTGCTGTCAGGCGCAATAGTATCTGGTGAAGCAAAAACCGAAAACTGTCCTAAAAGCACTGATACCATCAATAAAACAGCAAAAACTACCTTTCTCATAATAATTCAATCCTTTCAAAACATTCCTTAGAATGTGATTCTTCTTCATCCTTGTTTTCACAGTATAACATATAATTGTTACAAAGTTATTACAACGCCGTTACATTTTTCTAAAACATTTTAACTTGCTAAGCTTTTAACATATGCTGTTAACATAAACACTTTTTTCTCAAATAAAGGAGGTATATAATAATATAATGACAAAAATTTTCATAGATCCCGGCCACGGCGGTCCTGACCCTGGTGCAGTGGGAAACAGTGTTACCGAAGAGTTTGTAAATTTGAATGTATCCTTAGAGCTTGCGCGTCTGCTCCGTGACGCAGGATATGATGTTATGATTTATCGCACCACATCTGATGAAAACGTTTTGGCTGATAAAAATGCGGACCTTAGAAACCGTGCTGCAATGGCAAACAGATTTGGCGCAGACTACTTTATCAGCATACACACAAACAGTTCAGACCGTCCTGCCGCTCAAGGTGTTGAAGCTTATGTTTACCGACTTGGCACAGCCTCAGAAAGGCTGGCCCAATCAATCGTGGATTCGGTATCCGAAAACTTAGGTTCAGTCAATCGCGGTGTAATGCAGGCAAATTTTGCAGTTTTAAGGCGAAGTGAAATGCCTGCCGTTTTGGTAGAACTAGGATACCTCACCAATGCAACCGAAGCCCTTAACCTTAACAGCCCCGCCTGGCAGAGAGCCGTTGCGACCGCAATATTTGAAGGAATTGTAAATTACACCGGTGTACCAACCCCATAGTCTTGGATATTAAAAATGAACAGGTCCATTTCCCGTACCTGTTCATTTTTTGTTATACTATCTTTATCTTCTAAATCTCTGTCGTTTTTTCTTCTTCATTATTTTCAGGCTTATCTTCATCTTCCTCTACTGAAGGTTTACCCTCTTCCGGCTTCGCATCCGTCTCCGGCACTTTCTCTGTTTCTTGCGCTTCTTCCTCCGGTATTACCATTCCGGGTGTGTAAATTTTAAGTTCCCCGGTTGGTGTATCCTTGTCAAGGGGATTTACCTCTTCTTCAACAGGGGCGGCACGATATACACTGCGGGTCAGCGTTTCGGTTTTTATCACCTTGCCTGATTCCCTTACAATACGTTTTGATGCCACAGTATAGCCCTTTGCACCTTTATTCAAAATCCGCTTATATCCCTTTGGAACTTCAGCATTTTCTGTGCGTTCTGTTTGGGGGTTAGATTCTGAAACTATTGTATTTACAATCTCAACCGAAACCTTGGGGTCTTTGACTCCCAGAATAGAGCAAGTAAGACGTCTGCCGTTTACAGTTGCTACTATTTTGATTGGATAGTTTGTGTTGTTTTTAATTTTCAGGTCAATATATCCTTCAGCAATTGTGGCATCCTGACCTAAAGGTACATAACTTACCGGCAGAGAATGAGATGTGCGTGAAACAATTTCAAGATTTGCGTAAAGAGCTGCAGAGTAAAGTGTAGATGATGTCTGACAAATTCCGCCACCAATACCACTTTCAACCTTGTTGCCTATATAAACGCCGGCTTCCTTATAGCCATTGGCCGCTGTTCTTCTGCCTATGGCTTGGTCATAGGAAAATACATCCCCCGGCATAAGAATTTTGGCGTTTATTCGATTTGCCGTCAGTATTACATTGCTTGCTCTGGCCTGTGTGCTTGTTGCAAAACTTGATGCAAATGAGCCCAGAGTATCACGGAACAAAAGTTCTTCAAGATCTTTTGCAGTAACATTGGGTTGCTCGGTTTCAACAGTAATTGTATAACGGTCCTGTCCCGACTTGAGAGCTTCTTTTATCTTTGACTTTTCAACCTTTATACCCACCTTTTCAGGCTCTACTCGTATTTCACCGTCTTTTAAAATATATTCTGCATCCTTAACAGGCGCCGTCACCTTGTCATAAAAGGCATCCGCATCCGCCGTCTTTGCCTCATAATTCTGAATTTCAAGACTCACGGTCTTTGTTCCGGGTTTTGTGGCGGCCATTGCAATTTTTTCTTTTGCCAGCCTTCGGTCAACCATTTTGCCGTCGTGTCCGCGAACAATTGTAAGTTCATTGCCATCAAGTACATAGTCGGTTTCAGCGGGTGGAATTTCATTCCCTTTTGCAAGTTCGCTTATTAAATTGTTCAAGACTTCCTCATCCAGCGAAACCTCTATTCCCACTTCCTGTGGTCTGAATGCAAGGGTCAGCATCTTTAAAGTCTTTCCCAAAATTCCTTTTTGGCGACCGTTGTCAAAAGCGCGTTCTGCAGTTTTTTTGCTGTCGATATATGTATTTAACTCATCAAATGCAATTGTCTTTTCATTGTTGCAACAACGAATAGAAACACTTCTTCCCTTTGCAATATCCTTGAAAGAATCTTCTATTTCTCTTTCGGCATCTTCTACCGTCATACCTCCAACATTCATCCCGCCAACCAATGTATTTGGCAAAATTCTTGTGTATGCAACGGTGTAAACAAAAAATGATCCTACCAGGATAACTGTCACCACGCATAGTATTGCCGCAACCAAAGCGCCTTTGGAATGGGTAAAAATTTTTTTTATTCCGTCAATAGTTTTTTTCATATACCAAATGTCACACTCCGACCAATTTTTTTGCTCTATTTAAATATTTATTTAGGATAAACTCCGTATATAACTTGATTTTATCACAGCTTAACAAAAAGTCAATAGATTTTGTTAACTTTTTGTAAACATACCAAACATGGATAAAACCGCCACTTTCAGGGAATGATTGGAAAGAGGTGACATTTTGGATGAAAAATAACAAACCAAAGGAAAGTCTAACGCAAAATACAAAAAACCGAGAGAATAATCCGGGAATAAATAGTTATATCAAAAACAATATCAAGGACAAAAAAAGTGTTACTTATCTCACAGGTATAGTCAGCCCCAATCTGGCAGAAAACCGCAGTTTTTTGGATGATGCTTTTAACTGTGAAAAAAACTTCGATTTGGTAGTGCGGGATTTTAAGGTAAAAATAGAGGACCGCTTTATCAACGCATTTTTGGTTTTTTATGACGGTCTTGCAAACAAAGAATTTATAAACCGTGATATTTTAAGCCCCCTGATGACAAAAGGTCTTGACTATACGCCAAAAGGGAAAGACCTTGAAGAAATCATCTATCAATGTATGATTTCCCAGGCCCCAAACAGCAAAATACGGGAAATGCAAACAGTGATTGAGCTTGTAAGCTTTGGTAATTGTGCCGTTTTTGTGGATGGATGCAATTGCGCATTTGTAGCAGATATAAAAGGCTGGAGTATGCGCAGTGTAGGGAAACCCATCTCCGAATCCGTCCTCACAGGACCGCAGGAGGCCTTTTGCGAAACAGTAATGGTCAATATCGCTCTTGTGCGAAAAATTCTTAAAGACCCTAATCTTATTGCCGAGAACATCCCCGTTGGCACAAAAAGCAAAACCCCCTGCGCTCTTATGTATATCAATGGTATAACAAATACATCATTGGTCAAAGAGGCAAGACGGCGACTTTCTCAAATCAACATTGACTATATTTTTTCATCTGCGGATATTGAAATGCTTATCGAAGATAGCACCGTTTTCCCTCTGCCGCAGCTTCTCAAAACCGAACGGCCCGACCGCGCAGCAGCTCAGCTCTCGGACGGCAAAGTTGTGATTATTGTCCAGGGCAGTCCATTTGTTCTTATTCTCCCTGCCACTGCCTCAGATTTGGTTGAAACTTCTGAGGACAACTATGTCCGTATTGCCGAAGCAAATTTTATGCGCCTTATCCGTTTAATTGGTTGCTTCCTTGCACTGTTGCTGCCCGGATTTTTTGTGGCACTTATGCTCTATCACCACGAAAGCATCCCCACGGATTTGCTGTTTGCTATAGCCTCCAGCCGTGAACAGATGCCCTTTCCCCTTGTATTGGAGCTGGTGGTTATGATTTTGGCCTTTGAACTTATAAAAGAAGCCTCAATCCGGGTCCCTGAGCCAATAGGTTCAACTCTTGGCATTGTAGGTGGCCTTATCTTGGGCCAGTCGGCGGTGTCTGCAAATATTGCAAGCCCCCTCCTTATCATTATCGTTTCAATTGCGGCGCTTGGCGCTTTTGCCGCACCTTCAACATCCATTTCACGAGCAATATCCGTCCTTCAATTTTTGTTTATCTTTTTGGGAGGAGTTGCAGGATTTTTGGGTGTTGCTCTCGGCCTTTTTATCCTTGTTCTTTGGCTTGCCCAAAGCCATTCATTTGGCGTACCGTATCTATCCACCGGTCAAAACACCGACAGTCCCTTTTTTATATTTCCTATATGGCGTCGTGAACTAAGACCCAAAAATTTAAATCCCCAAACGTCAAAAAAACAACCACACATAAGCAGAAAATGGAAGGATGGTGAAAAATAAATTGACAGCATCTTTTAAAAATTCCGATATCACATTTGTTGTGATAAATTTACTAATATACCGCATATTTACTCAACTTCCTATGACTATTTTTAAAACATCCGGGTCAGCTGCGCCTCTCTCTAACCTTCTTTCCGGAATTGCGGCAATAGGCATTATATGGTTTTTGACATCCTGCCTTTTAAAAAACATCAACGGAAATCTCCTGGACGCAGCAGAAACATTGTTTGGCAAGCTCGGAAAGGTACTATTCTGTTTGTTGATTATTGCCTATCTTGCAGTTTCAATGATATTTACTCTTGAAAACTTTTCAAACCTCATAAGACTTATCGCCTTTCCTACATCACCATTATGGTTTGTAACAATCTTCCTGATTTTAGGGGCAGTGTTAGGTGCTCTTGGCAATACCCATTCAGTTATACGCCTTCACGGTATATTTGCGCCTATTATTATCACCGTTTTAGTCTTATTAATAGTATCTACAATTTATCAGGGTGATACATCACGGCTTTTCCCATTGTTGGGAGGGGGCACAAATTCTGTGCTGAGCAACAGCTTTTCAGGCATAATTCTTTACACCGATATTATCCTCTTGCTCCTGATTGCGCCCAATGGGGAAAGTCGCACTTATATAACCAAAACCGTCAGTATTGGTGCGATTTTCGCTTTGCTGCTGAATTTTCTGTTTGCCCTTTCCTTTACCTTGAAAATACCTCAGACAATTGCCCAAAATCAGCAATTTCCCATATATCTTTTGATGAAGCAGGTATATTTCGGCAGATTTTTTCAAAGGCTGGATGCTTTGATTCTCCTTGTTTCAGCACTGTCATCAATGCTCTATATGTCCCTGAATCTTACTCTGATATTCGATACATTCAGACAAAGTCTTGGTTTTTCCCAAAAACCACCTGTGGTCATTGCATTGGGTGTTCTAATATCTTTGATATCTTTGCAAAGTTATACTTTCCCCCAAAATAGCATTTTGTACCTTGTATATGTCTGCGGGTTTGGTGTAATGGCGTTTTCAATACTTGCAGCGATTTTTGCTAAGGTGAGGAGTGTTTTAAGTGAAAAAAAATAAGTTCTTTTATATTCTGGCGGCTATCTTTGCAACAACTTCACTGAGCGGGTGCTATGACTCCCGTGAAATAGACGAAACTGCGTATATCGTAGCTCTTGGTATTGATTCAGAAAATCAAAAATCCTATAACTATACTTTTCAGCTTGCCAATCCCCTTGAAATGTCCGGGGGCGGAGCTGAGAATGAGTCGGGGGGAAGCCCGGACTCATCGGTGCAAAACTTTGTGGTTTCTGCTCCTGACTTTTATATAGCAAAAAACCAGCTGAACAATTTTTTGAGTAAAACTATAGATATGTCCCACTTAAAGCTAATTGTATTTTCCAAAACTCTGGATGATGATGGCTTTTTAAATCATTCTCAATTTCTTATACACGAAAGGGAAGTCCGTCCTCACACTTTAGTTGCTGTGGCAAGTGAATCCGCCGGTGACTTTATCAAAAAGGTAAAACCTACCCTGGAGGCAAACACAGCCAAGTACTATGAGCTGATGAGCATTCGCTCGGACAACATCTATGCCCCATCAACCAATATTTCGGACTTTCTTGACCAAATAAGTATAAATAACCGTACATCTGTTTTGCCAATAGCTCATTCTTCTGCCGAAAGTAGCGGAGAAGCCCATAATCCGGACGAATTGTGGGTAGGCACAGACTCCGCCCGGATAGACAGCAAAAATTCTTGTCTTCGAGGTATGGCTGTTTTTAAAAATGGTGAAATCTGCGGATATATGAATGGTGACTGTGCAATGATTTTTAACATTCTCAACCGTAAAATCAAAAGCTGTACTATCACATTAAAAAATCCGGCCCCGGGAAATTCAAACCTGGTGTTTCGTGTGAATATTCCCAAATCAGCCGGATATAAAATTGAAAAATCAAAAAATAAATACCTTATTACA
This sequence comes from Clostridia bacterium, assembly GCA_017546165.1. Classification (GTDB taxonomy): domain Bacteria; phylum Bacillota; class Clostridia; order Monoglobales; family Monoglobaceae; genus SIG440. Next base: position 5,230 of record JAFYXL010000003.1, on the reverse strand, counting down.
GTTTCACAAAATTTGGACATAAAGTTTATCGGTGAATTTCTGCCTGAAGGTTTTAACTCTGAAGATGAGTTATATAACTTTGCCAAACAGACAATTTCTCAAAAATTCACCGACTTCCTCTATGACCTGTCCCGCGGAAAACGAGCGGATATAATGAATATGGGTAACCATTTCAAAAAACTCTTTGCGGATACCACCAAATGGGACCCCACACTTTGGCAAAAGATTTTTGAAAGCGCCGATTTTAGTGTCAATCTTTAAAGGTATAGGTGACAAACTTGCCGGTTATATCCTGGTCACTCTCAATAAACACATCCATATAATTGGGTGTGGTTGCGTGAAATCTGCCATCTTTAGTGCGAATTTCAGCCAGAACTTCAACAGTTTTACCCTTGTAGGAGTCATAAAAAGTCTTTTTCATTTCGGCTTCAAGAGCAATCAATTTCTGACTGCGTTCTTCCTTAATTTGCTCCGGCACCTGATGGGGCATTCCTGCTGCCACTGTGCCCGGGCGTTTTGAATATTTGAATATGTGCATTTGCATAAATCCTACTGCCTTGCAAAAGTTATAGGATTCCTTAAACTCTTCATCCGTCTCTCCCGGGAACCCTACCATAATATCAGTTGTGATTGAAGTATCTGGGATACTGACTCTCAACCTCTCAACCGCTTGCATATATTCTTCTGCTGTGTAGCGGCGTTTCATACGCATCAAGGTTTTGGTGGAACCACTCTGGAGTGACAAATGAAACTGTGGGCAAAGATTCTTAAGTTTTTGGGCACGATTTACAAAATCCTCAGTGATAACCACAGGCTCCACTGAACCTAACCGTACACGTTTTATCCCCTCAACCGAGCAAACTGCTTCCATCACATCAATCAAAGACAGTCCGTTTTTCAAATCCCGTCCATATGAACCTATATGAATACCTGTAAGAACAACCTCAGCAAAGCCGTTTTGTGCAAGAAGTTTTACCTCTTCAATAATTTTCTCCAAAGATCGTGACCGTACAGGGCCCCTTGCATAAGGAATAATACAGTAAGCACAAAAATTTGCACATCCGTCCTCAATCTTTACAGTAGCACGGATTCGGCTTTGGTCAGAGGTCAGGCAAAGCTCTTCAAAGTCACGCTCTTTCATAATATCGGTATGGGCTATCATCCGCTTACCTTTTAAGGCTTCCTCCACAAGGCCAATCAGGGCGCCTCTTCCTGATGTGCCTATGAGAACGTCAATATCCAAAGATTCCTTTAACTTTTCAGCATCGGTCTGAGCATAGCAACCCATAACTGCAATAACTGCATTGGGATTTTGCTTTTTTGCACGGTGTATCTGCTGCCTTGACTTTTGTGCACCCATACTTGTAACAGCACAGGTGTTGATCACACACACATCAGCGATACCCGACCTAACTACCTGATACCCCCGTTTTTTAAACATTTCAGCAAGAGCCTGGCTCTCGTAAAAATTTGTTTTGCAACCCAGTGTTATAAATTTTACCTTCATCTTAAAAAAACTTCCAATTCTTATTTATTATTTTGAAAAAAAATTGTGATAAAATTATACACTTTTTTATTGACTATTGCAAGAAAAAAATATATAATAGGTATGGTAAAATGAAACAGTTATGTGAATAACTGCTGTTTTGTTTGTCTAAATTTCTTTCGGAGGTGTTTTTTATGAAAACTTGCAACATCCTTCTTAGCTCAATCAACGATGTTAAGAACTTTGTGAATCTCGTGAGCCGCTTCGATTACGATATTGACCTTGCTTCAGGCAGATACGTAGTTGATGCAAAATCTATTATGGGTATTTTCAGCTTGGACCTCAGTAAGCCAATTGCAGTTGAAATTCATTCTGACAACTGTGATGACCTTTTAGATGAGCTCAAACCTTATATCCAGTAATATAACTTTTAAAATTAACTTTTGCACATACAATTTCTCACGGTCTTCTTTTTAACGCTGACCTTGAGTTTTTGTGTGCTTTTATAGGTTTTATATTATGAAAAATAAAGAAGTTTTTATGTCCGCCGCTCTTCGCGAAGCTGAAAAAGCATACGATATTGGCGAAACCCCTATCGGTGCAGTGGTTGTTAAAGACGGCGAGATTATTGCATCTGCGCACAACCTGCGTGAAACAGGGAAAAACGTCCTCTACCACGCAGAGCTTCTCGCAATAGATGCTGCCTGCAAAAAACTTGGCGGTTGGAGGCTTCATCAATGTGACCTGTATGTCACTCTTGAGCCTTGTATTATGTGTAGTGGTGCAATCAGCCAGGCACGGATTAAAAATCTTTATTTTGGAGCATCAGACAAAAACGGTGGGGCAGTCCTCTCTGCTGATGCTAAGGCCTGCCGGCTCTTTCAAAACACCAACTGCGAGGGCGGTATTTTGCTTGAAGAATGTTCGGAAATTCTTAAAAGGTTTTTCCGTAAGCTCCGGTCAGGCAACAAATTTTCTGATAAATAATTAATATTATATACATTACTTAAGGAGGAATTTTTCAATGAAAAAATTCGTTTATCTTTTCAGTGAAGGCGACGCTTCAATGAGAGAACTTCTCGGCGGTAAAGGTGCTAACCTTGCTGAAATGACAAAAATCGGTCTTCCTGTTCCTCAGGGATTCACAGTTTCAACTGAGGCTTGTACTCAGTACTATGAAGATGGCAGAAACATCAACGATGCTATCAAGGCCGAAATTATGGAGAACATCTCAAAGATGGAAACTATCTGCGGCAAGAAGTTCGGCGACAAGGAGAACCCTCTCCTCGTGTCAGTTCGTTCAGGTGCAAGAGCATCAATGCCCGGTATGATGGATACTATTCTTAACCTTGGTCTTAACGAAGACGTTGTTGAATCAATGGCTCAGAAGTCAGGCAACGCTCGTTGGGCTTGGGACTGCTACAGAAGATTTATTCAGATGTACTCAGACGTTGTTATGGAAGTTGGTAAGAAGTACTTTGAAGAGCTTATCGACGAAATGAAGGAAGCTAAGGGTGTAACACAGGATATCGAGCTTACAGCTGATGACCTTAAGGTTCTTGCAGGTCAGTTCAAAGAAGAATACAAGAACAAAATTGGCAAAGACTTCCCATCTGACCCAACTGAACAGCTTATGGGTGCGGTTGAAGCCGTATTCCGCTCTTGGGATAACCCACGTGCAAATGTTTACCGTCGTGATAACGATATCCCTTATTCATGGGGTACAGCTGTTAACGTACAGATGATGGCATTTGGTAATATGGGTGATGACTGTGGTACAGGTGTTGCATTTACAAGAGACCCAGCTACAGGTGACAGAGGCCTTATGGGTGAATTCCTTGTTAACGCACAGGGCGAAGACGTTGTTGCAGGTGTTCGTACACCAATGCCAATCGCTGAGATGGCTGCAAAATTCCCTGAAGCATTTGAAGAATTCAACAAGGTTTGTGCACTCCTTGAAGACCACTACAGAGATATGCAGGATATGGAGTTCACTGTTGAAAATAAAAAGCTCTATATGCTCCAGACAAGAAACGGTAAGAGAACAGCAAAAGCTGCCCTCAAGATCGCTTGTGACCTGGTTGACGAAGGTATGATCGATAAGAAGCAGGCTGTTGCTATGATCGATCCAAGAAACCTTGATACACTCCTCCACCCACAGTTTGATGCAAAAGCTCTTAAAGCAGCAACTCCTATGGGCAGAGGTCTTGGTGCATCTCCTGGTGCTGCTTGCGGTAAGGTTGTATTCACAGCTGAAGATGCTGATGCTTGGAATCAGAGAGGCGAAAAGGTAATCCTCGTTCGTCTTGAAACTTCACCTGAAGATATTACAGGTATGAAGGCTTCACAGGGTATCCTTACAGTTCGTGGCGGTATGACATCACACGCTGCCGTTGTTGCTCGTGGTATGGGTACTTGCTGCGTATCAGGTTGCGGCGAAATCAATATGGACGAAGCTAACAAGAAGTTCACACTTGGCGGCAAAACATATTCAGAAGGCGATTACATTTCAATCGACGGTTCAACAGGTAACATCTATGATGGTATCATCCCAACTGTTGATGCTGAAATCGCAGGCGAATTTGGTAGAATTATGGAATGGGCTGACGAGTTCAGAACACTTAAAGTTAGAACAAACGCAGATACACCGGCTGATGCTAAGAAAGCAAGAGAACTTGGTGCTGAAGGTATCGGTCTTTGCCGTACAGAGCATATGTTCTTTGAAGCTGACAGAATTGCTGCATTCCGCGAAATGATCTGTGCTGACACAGTTGAAGAAAGAGAAGTTGCTCTTGATAAGATTCTTCCTTACCAGCAGGGCGACTTTGAGGCTCTTTACGAAGCACTCGAAGGTCATCCGGTAACAATCAGATTCTTGGATCCACCTCTCCATGAGTTCGTTCCAACTGAAGAAGCTGACATCAAGGTTCTCGCTGACGCTCAGGGCAAAACTGTTGAAGATATCAAAGCTATCATCACAAGCCTCCACGAATTTAACCCAATGATGGGTCACCGTGGTTGCCGTTTGGCTGTAACATATCCTGAAATCGCAAAGATGCAGACAAAAGCGGTTATCCGTGCTGCTATCAATGTTAAGAAGGCTCATCCTGATTGGGCAATCGTTCCTGAAATTATGATTCCTCTTACAGGCGATGTTAAGGAACTTAAGTTCGTTAAGAACGTTGTAGTTGCAACAGCAGATGCTGAAATCGCAGCTGCAGGCGCTGACCTCAAATACGAAGTTGGTACAATGATGGAAATCCCAAGAGCTTGCCTCACAGCAGATAGCATTGCAACAGAGGCTGAATTCTTCTGCTTTGGTACAAATGACCTTACACAGATGACATATGGCTTCTCAAGAGACGATGCTGGTAAGTTCCTCGATGCTTACTATGATACAAAGATTTTCGAGAACGATCCATTTGCAAAACTTGACCAGACAGGTGTTGGTAAGCTTATGGAAATGGCTGTTACAATGGGTAAAAAGGTTCGTCCTTCAATGCACTGCGGTATCTGCGGTGAGCACGGCGGCGACCCTGTATCTGTTGAATTCTGCCACCAGATTGGTCTTGACTATGTATCATGTTCACCATTCCGTGTTCCGATTGCAAGACTTGCAGCGGCTCAGGCAGCTATCAAGGATATGAAGTAATATCATTTTGCTATAATTTAAGAGGGTTACCAAACGGTAGCCCTCTTTTATTTACGGATAGCTGCTCTTCGCATGATGGTTAAAACGCAAGC
>JAFYXL010000022.1 GCA_017546165.1 Clostridia bacterium | reverse complement strand
TAAAGGATATATCTTGGGTTATCGCCCATGCCTCCGTCTACGGAAACATAGGTTCTGACATTTTCAATTTCTTTTACACCGCCTACGGTATATAAAGTGATTCCGGCAGGTGCAACAATGCTGCGTCCCGGTTCAAATACCAAGTAGGGCAGGTCTATATTTCTTTCCATGGCAACCTCTTTTACTGCTTCAGCTGTCTTTTTGATATATTCTGCAGGAGTAAGAGGGTCGTCAGTGGAATCGTATTTGATACCAAAGCCACCGCCGAGATTTAATATTTTAATTTTCAAAGATAGCTTGGCCTCGAGGTCGGCTATAAAATTCATCATAACTTTTGCAGCTTCACAAAAAGGCTCAAATTCAAAAATCTGAGAACCTATATGACAGTGAACACCATCAACCTGAATATTAGAAAGTGTTGTTGCATACTTATGAATTTCAAATGCTTCGCCGTTTTCTAAGGCAACACCGAATTTTGAGTCGATTTGCCCGGTCTTTACAAAGTCATGGGTGTGTGCGTCAATGCCCGGTTTGATTCTGAATAGAATTTTCTGAATAATGCCTTTTTCTTTTGCAATATCATTCAATAAGTCAAGCTCGTATTTGTTATCAACAACAATATGACCAACTCCGCAGTGTATAGCAAGTTCTATTTCACTTTGTGTTTTGTTGTTACCATGAAAGAATACCTTGTCCATCGGAAACGCGGCTTTATATAATGTGTAAAGCTCACCGCCGGAAACAACATCCGCACCTAATCCTTCACTTTCTGCAAGCTTTGCCGTGTACATGGTACAAAGAGCCTTGCTCGCAAACAGGATAAGTCCATTGCCGCTGTAATACTTGTCTATGGCTTCTTTATAATCACGGCAGTTTTTTCGCATTAAGTCTTCGTCAAGCACATACAGAGGAGTGCCGTATTCTTTTGCAAGCGCCACTGTGTCGTGAGTTCCAATGGTTAAGTGATTGTTTTCATTTATTGATAAATTATCTGAGTTAAACATGTATTTTCGTCCTTTTATGCGTAAGTTTTTATTATTTCCTCTGCGATTTCTTTTTTTGAAACACATCTGTCCATAGCTTGTTTTTCTATATAACGGTGTGCATCCGTTTCAGTCATTTTCAGTTCGGTAATAAGTAACCACTTTGCTCTGTTTACTATACGGATTTCCTGCATTTTTTCTTCAAGTGACAGAGTTTTCTTTTCAAGCTTTTTCAATCGTTCTCTCGTGGTAGCCATCCAGTCAAGAGCAGTGCTGACAATTGGCTTGGATGTTGGCTTTGACAAAAGATATACGCCGTGAGAAGATACTTTGTCATAAAAAGAATGATAAAGCTCGCTTCTGACCATAATCATAACAACAGATTTTTTGCTGTTGCAAACATCAATGGAAAATCGTATACCGTCCTCATCGGGAAGAGGAGAGTTTATAATTATAAAATCAAATTCCCGTTCTATCAATGCACGCTTTGCAGCACTGATACTCGCTGCAAAATGCACGGGATGGTATCTGTAATCGGGTAACAATTCTGAAACGGAGGTGTTGAATTTTTCAGCAGCAGATATAAATAGTACGCTGTATACTTGCTCTTTAAAATCCATTTAAATTACCTCCTTCACTAAAATTTCATGTTACTTGCAGTAGATGTTAATAATTGATTCCGGCAGATGCTTTTTTATAAACTCGCTTTTTTGTGCCAGTGCCTTTGCTTCTTCTAAGGTATCGGGAAGCTCCTTGTACTGTCTTGCGGTTGTTTTATCTGCTTTAAAGAAGTTTATTTCGGCAGCAGGTGGCAGGTCAAGTTTGTTTTCAATTCCGTATAGACCTGCATAAATAAGCAGTGCATATGCCAGGTAAGGATTAGTTGTCGGATCTGGTGAACGAAGCTCTGCACGTCTGTATTCACCGCTTGCTGCAGGAATACGGATTAGCTGCGAACGGTTTTCGCCCGACCACGAAATATATTTTGGCGCTTTGGATTGACCAAATCTCAAATAAGACTCTTTCACCGGATTTAAAAATACCGTAAGCTCCTGAATATACTCCATTATTCCGGCAAGCATCTGTGGCAACAAGATATGATTATTATCATTTTTAACTGACATATTTATGTGCAGTCCATTGCCGGCTTTATCGGCAATAGGTTTTGGAGAAAAGTCAGCATACAGTCCGTTTCTTCGTGCTATGGTTTTAACAATTACCTGAAAAGCCATAGCATCATCGGCAGCAGTCAGAGGATCGGAATAACGGAAATCAATTTCATTTTGGCCGGGTCCCTCCTCGTGATGTGAACTTTCCGGATGAATGCCCATCATTTTCATACCAAGACAGATTTCGCGGCGAATGTTTTCGCATCTGTCCTCCGGTACCATATCCATATAGCTTGCGTTGTCATATGGTTCCTTGGTTGGATTACCTTTTTCATCAAGCTTAAAAAGATAAAATTCAAGCTCTGAACCGAAGGAAAACTCAACACCTGATTTATTTGCATCTGCAATAGCTTTT
>JAFYXL010000021.1 GCA_017546165.1 Clostridia bacterium | reverse complement strand
GAAATAAATTCCAAAATTAATACCTGCGGACAGTGTGGAAGGTATATTAAATTTTGTTCGGACGGTGTATGCTGTATTAAATGTGGCAAGCCCATATTGGGATATAACGACAAGCAGCTCTGCTACTTTTGTATCAACAATGGGGCAAAGCGTTTTGATAAAATTGTGTCTGTATTTGCATATGAGGATTTGGTTCGTAATTCAATTATCAGGTTTAAGGCAAAAGGGTACCGCGGATATGCAGATACTTTTTCAGATTGTATGGCGGCAAAGTTTTTTGAAGAATATAGCCATATAAAGTTTGATTTTTTGTGCGGAGTTCCATCCAATGATAAGAGAAATCACAAAAAGGACTTTGATCCTGTTGAGTTGCTTTGCAATAAGCTCAGCAAAAAAATTGATTTAAAGTATGAAAAGAATATTTTTAAATATCTACGTAAAATACAAAAACAAAGCGCTTTGGGGTATAAAGAAAGACAGAAAAATATGATAGATAGTCTTGAGGTTTTCGAAAATGTGGATGTATCAGGCAAGACGATACTCCTTATTGATGATATATGCACAACTCGTGCGACAATTACAGAATGTTCGCGTGCGCTGAAGAAGGCCGGAGCAAAACACGTCTTTGCTTTGACACTTGCAACGGTTAAAAATCCTGATTAAATAATAAAAGTCCTTGCTTTGCAAGGACTTTTATTATTAGCCTGGGCGCCTGTTTGGCGCTTAAATTTTTAAAAATACTAGAATTCTATCAGGGAAACTTAACTAAGTTCATAAAATCCGGTTATTTTGGCATGGTACATTGTATGTAGATCCCCTGATTTATACCATTTATCAAGAATTTCTTTGCAGGTTAGCTCCTCGGTCATAGGAGTGCTGGCAAAAATTTTACATTCCATAACAAGACTTTTGCAATCAATAACAGGTGTAGATACTTCTTTTGCGGGGATTAATTTAAGACCACAATCTGCAATTTTGTCGGTATCTTTACCGGATTTTTGACCGCAGTATCCAAGTGCTGTTTTCATTGAATCATCAAGTGGGAAGGTAAGAGTAAAGTCACAGCCTTTGTCCATAGCAATTTTTGAATGACGACTTTCACGGACCATAACAGTTGCCACCGGAACTCCCCATTGGAAACCAAAAGATCCCCAACCGATTGTCATTGTGTTTACAGTTTCATTATCTTTTGTGGTAAGAAAAGCACCTTTAGGTAAAATTTCCACCGCTTTTTTTATGAAATCATTTAAATCCAAAATATTCAACCCCTTAAATTCTTATTTAGTTTATTGTATTCAAGAAACAATGTTCAGTTTCATGTTTTTTTGAACGTTTCATAAGGTTTGAAATTGCATCTTTTGGACTTTTTCCGTTGAAAAGAACATCATAGGCTTCTGAAACGATTGGCATTTCAACATTTACTTTGTCAGCAAGTTCTTTTGCAGCTCTGCAACTACGGACTCCTTCAACAACCATATTAACTTCTTTTTGTGCTTCGTCAACAGATTTGCCCTGACCGATTAAGATACCTGCACGACGATTGCGTGAGTGCATACTTGTGCAAGTAACTATCAAGTCGCCTACCCCTGAAAGCCCTGAGAATGTTTCAGGTTTTGCCCCCATAGCAGTACCGAGTCTTGTCATTTCAACAAGACCACGTGTCATAAGTGCAGCTTTTGTGTTGTCTCCGCAGCCAAGTCCATCCAAAATTCCGCAGCAAAGAGCAATAACATTTTTTACAGAACCACCAAGTTCCACACCTATTATATCATCGCTTGTATAAATGCGGAAGTCAGGGGTCATAAATGTATCCTGAATAAAATCAGTAATTTCGCTTGAGTCAGATGCTACAACATTGGTTGTGGGTATATTGCGGGAAACTTCTTCTGCGTGACTAGGACCTGACATAACAGCAATTCTACAATGAGGGAGTTCTTCTCTCAATACCTGGGACATTGTAAGATAAGTGACTTCTTCAATACCTTTTGATATGTTAAGTATTATCTGTCCTTCAGGTACGATATGTGATATTCTTTTAGCTGTACTACGAACACCGTGGGAGGGAGTTGCAATCACTATTACATCCTGGCTTTTACAGGAGTTTATGTCTGCAGTAAGCGTAATTTCCGATGGTATTTTAACACCGGGGAGACAACGGGTATTTTCTCTGTTTTTTGAAATTTCGTCACATTCTTCCTGAGTGAATGACCAAAGGGTGACATTGTGATTGTTTTTAAGAAGCAACATAGCAATTGCAGTTCCCCAACCGCCGCTTCCTAAGACACATATGTTTGACATAACTTACCTCCAAAATATTATTTTTTAAAAGATAGCTTGTTTTCAGTTCCTGAGAGAAGTCTTACTATATTACTTCTGTGCATATAAATTGCAAGAAGGGCAATCATAAGTGCAAAGATAATGAAGTCAGGATTATTTGCTTTAAAAATCAAACTCAGTACAGCAAACAGAGCCGCTCCAAGTACGCTTCCCAAAGATACATAATGTGTGATTGCCATTACCAAAAGTGCAATTACTACAACCCCAATTCCAATAAGTGGGTCTGCAAAAAGCATAACAATTGTTGATACTATAATTCCTTTGCCGCCCCTAAACTTAAAGAACAGAGGAAAATTGTGACCAAGTACTGCGCCTATACCTGATATATAAACAGCAGAGGGGTTATTGTGTAAAAGTATTTTTGCAATAAGAATTGCAAAGACGGTCTTTAAAACATCGCCAAGTACTACTAAAATTGCACCTTTTTTGCCAACGGTACGCAACGTGTTTGTTGCACCGGCATTGCCGCTGCCGTGATTACGTATATCATCTCCGATCATAATTTTTGATACTATAATGGAGGTATTTATGCTACCAAGCAGATATGCAATTACAAGTGCTAAAATTTTGTAAATAATCATTATAAATCTCCTAACTTTTTAAAGCTTGGGTTATTGAGGTTTGTCACCTTTTTCTCGAATTATGAATTTAATAGGTGTACCACGGAAACCAAAGGCATCACGAAGCTTATTTTCTAGATATCTTACATATGAGTAATGCGCAAGATCAGCGTTGTTTACAAACAGTACAAAAGTAGGGGGCGCAACAGATGCCTGAGTGCAGTAGTAAATTTTAAGACGTTTGCCCTTGTCTGAAGGAGGCTGCACCATAGCAATTGCATCGTTAATTACGTCATTTAAAAGACCTGTTGAAATACGTTTTTTGTTTTCAGATGCAGCAAGGTCTATCATCTCAAAAAGAGTGTCCACCCTTTGTCCTGTTTTTGCTGAAATAAAAGCGGATTCAGCATACATCATAAAGTTGAAACCTTCCAAAAGACGGTCTTTAAAGTTTTTCATTGTGTTGGTTTCTTTTTCAACAAGGTCCCATTTGTTAACTGCAAAAACAGCGGCTTTGCCCTGGTCGTGGACATATCCTGCAATTTTTGTATCTTGTTCGGTTACACCCTCGCAGGCGTCAATCATAATAACACACACGTCTGCACGGTCAATTGAACCCAAAGCACGGACAACACTGTAACGTTCAACAGTTTCATCAATTTTTCCCCGTTTACGCATACCTGCTGTGTCTATAAGTACATATTTTTTGCCGTTTCTTTCAAGCTGACTATCAATTGCATCGCGGGTAGTACCGGCAATATCGCTCACAATAACACGATCTTCCCCGAGGAGACGATTTACAAGCGATGATTTACCTGCGTTTGGCTTACCTACGATTGCTACATATGTGATTTCTTCGTCGTCAGTGTCTTCAGTTTCTTCAGGAAAATATTCCATAACCATATCTAACAAGTCCCCTACACCCATACCGTGGGAGGAGGATACAAGGACAGGGTCGCCAAGACCAAGGTTATAGAATTCGTAAGCTTCCATTGGCGGATCACCGGGGTTATCCACTTTATTACATACCAATATAACAGGTTTTTGGCTTTTCCTGAGCATTGCAGCGATGTCCTTATCTGCGGCAGTCATACCATCGCGGACATTTACCATAAACAAAATCACGTCTGCTGTGTCAATAGCAAGATTTGCCTGATTCCGCATTTGTGAAAGTATAATATCATTGCTGGAAGGCTCAATACCACCTGTGTCAATAAGGGTAAATTCCCTGCCAAGCCATTCAGCCGTAGCATAAATACGGTCACGGGTAATACCGGGAGTATCTTCTACAATTGCAATGCGTTTTCCTGAAATTTTATTAAATAATGTAGATTTGCCAACATTTGGCCTACCTACGATTGCAACTACGGGTTTCATAATGTTTCTCCATTTCTTTGCATATATAAATTTATTTTAGCACAAAAATAGGGAAAATACAACTGTTTTTGAATATATAAAGAGGATTTTTGGAAAATATGTGTAAATTATAAAAAAAGGGGGATTTAAAATGCCAAAGATTGAAAATAACAGTATGTTCAAAATTTCTTATGGATTATTTGTTCTTACAGCTAAAGACCACAAGGATAATGGTTGTATAATAAATACCATGCAACAAGTCACTCAGGAACCTCTTAAAATTTCTATTGCAGTAAACAAACAAAACTATACTCACGATATGATAATTAAAAAAGGTGAGTTTAATGTTTCAGTTTTGACTGAAAGTGTACCTTTTGAGGTGATTGAAAGATTTGGATTTCATAGCGGAAGAGATACCGATAAATTTGAAGGATGCAACTATGCAAGTGAAACCGAAAATGGAATAAAATTTATAGAAAAATATTCAAATGCAGTTATTTCAGGCAAGGTGATTGAAACAGTTGATTGCGGAACCCATACTTTGTTTATAGCAGATGTTACCGAGGCAAAGGTGTTGTCGGATGAACCAAGCCTGACCTATCAGTATTATTTTGATCACATAAAACCAAAGCCCCAAGCAAAGAAGAAGGGTTATGTTTGTAAAATTTGTGGGTATGTCTATGAAGGTGAAGAATTGCCTGATGATTTCATCTGTCCGCTTTGCAAGCATCCGGCATCGGATTTTGAGGAAATTGTATAAAAATACAGGGCGATTAATCGTCCTGTTTATTTTGTAATTATTTTTTAAAAAATTTTGCAACTTTTTTGGCTTTTAAAAAGTATTAAAATCAGGAAAGGAGCTTTGAGTTGAGTCGCGATAACACACCACTTTCTATGGAAAATAAACGTCAAAGTGTTGAAAAATATTTTGATATGATTTACAGACTTGCGTTTTCGCAAACGAAGGATAGAGAACATGCTGATGATGTGGTACAGGATGTTTTTTTGAGATTTCTTAAAACAGACAAGTGTTTTGAAAGCGATGAGCACATAAAGGCCTGGCTGCTGCGGGTTACACTGAATTGCAGTAAAAATGTCTTCTTAAGCTCCTGGCACAAAAAAATAGTTCCGCTTTCCGAACGGGCTGATGAACCTGTGTTTGATACAGCAGAAAAAGGCGATGTGTATTATGCAGTAAGCGAATTGCCTGCAAAATACCGGGTGGTAATACATTTGTTCTATTATGAGGATATGTCAATAGAAGATATTTCAAGATATCTTAAAATGAATGTATCCACAGTCAAGTCTCAACTTAGCAGAGGAAGAAAGCTACTTAAAGAAAAGCTGAAAGGGGAGTATGATTTTGTTTAGAAAATATTACAAAGCAGCAAATGATGACATACAAACAAACCGTGAATTAATCGACAAAGTCTTTGAAAATTTTTCAGATAATAACACAACTAAAAAAAGAAGTAAGGTTTATAATTTTGGTATGAGATATGGCACCGCTTTTGCGGCGGTTTTGGTATTGTGTGTTGCTGTAGCATCCTACCCGCAGATTATTAAACTTAATAAAACACCAATTATTGAAGAATCAAACCAGATAAAAGTTAGCGACGCGAAATTTGTTGAACATACCGAAGCAATAAAACTTGAGGCGGAAGTAAACATTCAGCATTCAGAAGAAACAATTAACAATTCGCAAAAATCCGTTGTTGCTAATGACGAGAGTGTAGCAACCAAAACAACAGCTGAAAATAAGGAAGTGGAATACACAAGCAGAGAAAGAATTGCGGATGTTCAAACGGCTGCTCAGTATGATTTCAGCATTAGCTTTTCTGATGTTAAATCGGTTTCCGAGACAGAAACAGAAAGTGCGGTAAAAACTCTTACTGAAAAGTTAGGAAAAGAAGATACGGATAGCGGAAAACTTTATGTTTTTGAGATAGTAGGAAAGTTTGATAGTAATGAAGAAACATATTATTTGGGAAGATGGAAGTGGCTTGTGGTGGATCACACATCATTGCTCACTGAATTTGTTTTAAATAGTGATTTAAGTAAGATGTATGAATGTTATCATAACGATAATACAATAAGCTGGAATACAGAAGTTAATATATTTGAATAAAGAAATCCCGATAGGTTAAACCTATCGGGATTTTGTGTCTTATTTAAAGTTTTTAGCAGCTAAAGCGGCACCAATTATTCCGGCATCATTGAGAAGTGTTGCAGCATCTATTTCAACAGGAGTAAACAATTTGTTATAGTCATACTTTTTTACATATTCGCGGATAGGAGCCAGGAGATATTCACCTTCGTTACTGATTCCGCCGCCAATAACCACTTTGTTTGGCTGGAATATGTTTACCATATTTACAATACCATCTGCAACGTATTCTATGTACTTTTTAACTACCTCATTTGCCGCGGCATCACCTTTTTTAGCTGCATCAAATGCGGTTCTGCCATTTACTTTGCCACGTTCCTTTGCGTATTGAGACATAAGGCTTTCGGGGTGTTTTTCAATGGCAACTTTGGTTTGTTTAACCAGTGCAGTTGCTGCAGCATAGGCCTCCCAACAACCTTTTCTGCCGCAAGTACAGGGAAGACCGTTATGAACAAGGACCGAATGACCAAGCTCTGCGCCGGCGCCATTTGCACCCCTGAAAATTTTGCCGTCAATAATAACACCACCGCCAACACCTGTGCCCAGAGTGATTGCCACAAACACGTCGGCATTGTTGCCATTGACGATATATTCACCATAAGCCGCTGCGTTTGCGTCATTTTCAATAATAACAGGGATGTTCCAATGCTTTTGAAATTCAGCAGTAATTGGAGCATCATTAAAATGGAGATTATTGCTGTATGCAACTGAACCTTTTTGATAGTCAATGGAACCGGGGCAGCCAATACCTACAGCCTCAAAATCTGAAAGTTCTAAACCATTATCAGAAATTAATTCTTTTGACAGGTCAATCATTGCTGTGACCACATCTGTGTATTCACCATTTGATGGTGTAGATACAGATGCTTTATTTAATATTTTACCATCTTTGTCAACGATACCAATTGCAATATTGGTTCCGCCCAAATCAACACCTAAATAATACATATACGTCACCTCGTAAGCTTTCTTATATGTTTATTTTACCATATAATATTTTATTTGTAAATTAGATTTTGAATATATTTTTTTAATTTGATAAAAATATATAGTATCAAACAAAAAAAGGGTTGATGATATGTTTAAAGGTAAAATTACAATTATAGGAGCGGGTTTAGTAGGTACAACCACCGCATATACTTTGATGCTGAGCGGATTGGTATCAGAAATTGTTCTTATTGACAAGGATAAAAACCGTGCAGAGGGAAATGCGCTTGATATGAATCACGGAATAAGTTTTGTGAGTCCCGTTAAAATCATTGCAGGAGATTACGCCGATATAAAAGACTCAGATATGGTTATAATAACAGCCGGCGCAAATCAGGAACCGGGAGAAAGAAGAACTGATTTACTGCGGAAAAATGCAAAAATAATGGAGAGTATTGTTGGGAATGTTTTAAAGTATTGTCACGATGATACAATTATTCTTATGGTAACCAATCCGGTGGATATTTTGACCTACGTAACGTATAAAATATCAGGTTTTTCAAAGAACCATATAATTGGCTCAGGCACAGTGCTTGATACTGCGCGTCTTAAATATCTTTTAGGTGAGCATATCAATATTGACGCCAGAAATATTCACACTTATATCATAGGTGAGCACGGTGACTCGGAGGTTGCGGCCTGGAGTACGACTTCAGTTGCGGGTATGGACATTCCAAAGTTTTGTAAAAGCTCTGAAATATGCGATACTGATACGATTTGTAAAAATTATTTTTACGAAACCGTCAAAAACTCTGCTTATGAAATTATAGAGAAAAAAGGCGCTACTTATTATGCGATTGCATTGTCGGTAAAACGAATTGTAGAGTGCATAATCGGTAATGAAAAGTCAATTTTGACCGTTTCAAGTATGCTGGAGGGGGAGTATGGTATATCGGGAATGTGTCTTGCTGTACCTACGATTGTATCAAATAACGGTGCAGAAAAGATATTGGAAATTGATCTTAGTGACGATGAGCTAAGAGGTTTGGAAAACTCCGCAAATACTTTAAAAAAATTAGCTACAGAAATTGGTTATTAATAAAAAAATCCCACAAAATACTTTGTGGGATTTTTAGTTTACATAAATATATTATGTAAAGCAGAATTCTTTTAATTAAGTTTAGTTGACATAATATAATTATTGTAAAATAAACTTTATTTATCTTTTTTGACAGAAGAGAGGGGGTTGGATGCAACAGCATTTTTTAACTGTTCATTGCTTAAATGTGTATAAATTTCGGTGGTTGAAAGCTGTTCGTGTCCTAAAATTTCCTGCAGTGCCCTGATATCAACACCGGCCTGATACATCAGGGTCGCTGCTGTGTGTCTTAATTTGTGGGTTGTGTACTTATGTGGGTCAAGTCCCAATTTTTTCACGTTTAATTCGACTATGTGCTGTACAGTACGGCGGCTTATACGTTGATGTCTTGAAGATAAAAACAAGGCATTTTTATCAGATGCGGTTGCGGTTAAAGTATTCCTTACGGCCATATAATTATCAATTGCGTGAATACACGCCTGATTCAAATAAATGGTGCGTTCTTTATTGCCTTTGCCCACAACCGTAAGCATTTCTCCACGGATATCGGTTATGTTTATTGATACAAGCTCAGCAAGACGCATTCCGCAATTTAAAAATAATGTTATTATACAATAATCTCTTATTGCGTTTTTGCCTTCTATACCTGAAAGCAGATCAAGGCTGTCCTCAAGGGTAAAGTATGTAGGAAGTTTTTTTCGCAATTTTATGGTTTCAAGTTCAGCAGTGGGGTTTTTATCAATAATACCTGATTTGTGAAGATATTTAAAAAAAGATCGTATAGATGCGATTTTTCTGGCACGTGAACTTGGACCATTGGAACGCTCACGATTTAAAAAATTCATATATTCATAAATTATGTTTAGGTCAATCTTTTTTAAATAAGATAAATCTACATCTGAAATTTCAATATTGTCAAAATCATCAGTAGCGGAAATATTTCCAAATTTCATTTTTAAAAATCTGTAAAATGCACGTAGGTCATAATAATAACTTTGTGCGGTTTTTTGAGATTTGCCTTGAATGTTTTCAATATACATTAAAAACGACCCAAGGGGCTCAGGAACATCAAAATACCGTTTCATTGAATTTTACCCCCTCTTTATTGCACATAATTTTTATTATGTGCAATTATCTGTATTGAAATTATAACATATTCTTTCCTGTTTGGCAAGGGGTTTTAAAAAATATATGCTATAATTTCATTATAATTTATTGGCTATTACATAATTCACAACCATTGCAAATGCAAAACCGGTTCCCAAATACTTTTGAAATTGTTGTTTTTATATTTTCAAATTCAAAATACAAATTATTGTGCCATATAATTCGCTTTGGCATCAATGCAATTAAAATACTAATTAACATATCTTCGTTTGTCATAAAATTTTCTATTGGATTTATTTCATCCATTTGGAATATAATTCTATTCTTTTTGAAATTATAAAATGAAAAACTGCCATCCAAATTGGGTTTTATGTGTATCAAATCAATTTGAGGTTCTGAATCGTTTATATAGCATTTTAGCATTTCAACAAAATCATTATATTCTTCTTTTATTAAAAATTTATCAATGGCATCCGACAAAACCATACGGACAACACGTTTATACTCTGTTGCCCGAAAGTTTAAAAAACCTTCTATTGAAAGACTATCATAAAAATCTAAATATTTTGTTAAATTTTTAACAATAGTTATCTCATTATATATCTGGTCGAATATAGCCATTGAATTTGTTGCAGTGTTAAGGATTTCTCTTGATTCATTATCGGAAAATTCAAGAAAATTTTGGCTTAACATTTCCTGCAACAAAAATGGTTCATATTTTGCAAGTATAAAGCGCGCAAGCTCTTTGGCTATATATACAGATGAAATCTCTGATTTAAACTGAACCGAAAGAAAGTGTCTAGTACTTCCTCTTTTATTGACTTGTGTTTCGGTATAAAAATAATCTATTTTATCAGGCGTGAAAGTGCTTATAATTTCTTCAAAATTTATTTTTGAAGAAATATTTAAAATGTTATTCAAACATATAACCTGCCTTTATTATGGGAATAAAAGTTAGAAATTTGAATTAAAATACAAAATGCTTCCCAAATCAACCATTTCGGTTGACGATAAACAAATTATGTCAACTAACTTAGATTTAACAAAAGAATATATTTGGTCGAATATTGAATTGTTTTTGAAATTTCCGCAAAATGCTAATTTCCCAGGTGAAATAAATCCGCTTGCACCACCTAAAAAACCATTTGCAAAGCCGTTTAATTTAACCAAGCCTGATGGGATTTTTAGAACATCAATACTGTTTGCGGACAGGGTTTTAAAGAGTCCTTCATCCTCTGTTATTACAGAATTTTCATCAACTATACAGAGATTGCATTTGGTGTAACCTTGGTTGACGTTTATAAATTGACAGCCCTGATTTTCGTATATCTCTTTGATTTTTGGGTCTGTATAACGCAAATTTCCTATTATTTTTTTGCCCAGTTTTGCTACATTATATGCACAGTCACCGGGATAGGTGCAATGAGGATCGCTGCTTCCTTTTATTAAATTGATATTTGGGGGAAGTGTTGAGGCATAATGGTTATATGCAGACGGTGCGACAACAGCTGTGGTGCTGTCTGTAAAATGTATTTGCATATCGGGATGAGTATTTACCGGGCTGTATAAAAAGTCAAGACTGCAAGATTTATAACAATCGATATTAAGGTATTTGAGCGTTTCAAAAATTTTGGCATCTGCAGACTTATCAAGTATTACGGCCATATTATATCACCTGTTTTTATTAAAGAAGTCAAATATATTTTTAGATACGTTTTTATCCACGATTTTGGCAAGTTCATCTATTGTTGCATTTTTAATCTTGTTAATACTTCCAAAATGCATAAGCAAATTTTTTCTTATTTTTGGACCCACGCCAGGTATGTTTTCAAGTTGGGATTTGACTCCTGCTTTTTCGTGGCTTTTTCGTGTTGCTGTTATGGCAAATCTGTGGACTTCGTCTTGCATACAGGCAAGAAACTTAAAAAGTTCACTGTTTTTATCCAGAAAAAATTCCTCTTTTTCACTTGTTATTCCACGGGTTTTGTGTGAATCATCTTTTACTAAACCGAAAAGTGGAATTTCCTCACCCAAGGTATCCAAAAGCATTTGTACTGATGCTACGTGTCCTTTTCCACCATCCAATAAGATAAGGTCAGGAAGAGGTAAAAATTTTGCTTTATCCAAAGTAAGTTTACCGTTCTTTATTAAGTCTTCTTCTTTATATGCTTCGTTTATCCTTCGATAAATTACTTCACGCATACTTTCGTAATCGTTGGGACCTTCAACGGTTTTTATATTATATTTGCGGTATAATTTTTTAACAGGAACTGCGTTTTTATAAACAATCTGTACACCTGTTAAAGAAGTGCCTGAAAAATTGGAAATATCATAGGATTCAATTCTTAAAGGAGCCTTGTTTAAATTAAGCAGTTCTTTTAATTGCGCCATCATTCTGTTTTGGTAAGACTCATTTCTGTTTTTTAAGAATTGTTCTTTGTATAAAGATTCCTGAGCGTTTTTTAAAACCATTTTCATAATGTCAGCTTTTTTCCCTCGTTGTGGAACTGTAAGTGTTACTTTGTGTCCGCAATTTTGAGTCAGCCAAGCTTCAATTTCATCCTTTTCCTCTATGGCTTCAGACAAATAAATATTTTTAGGAATAAAACTTTGCGTAAAGTAAAACTGCTTTACAAAGCTCTCCAACACATAATTTGAGGGACCATATTCATTTTCAAGTGTAAAGTATTCTGACCCTACAATGTCTCCGTTGCGGTAATAAAATATTTGCAGACAAAAATTATTATTTTCGTGATAGATTCCTATAAAATCCATATTTTTGTAATCTGCAGATGAGATATTTTGCTTTTCGCTTAGAGATTTTATTTTAATAATTTTATCTCTTAGTTGGGCTGCTTTTTCAAATTCAAGATTATTGGATGCAGCTATCATTAGAGCTTCTAAATTATGAGTTATGTCTTTGTAGTTGCCGTTTAATACTGAGATTGCCTGAGATAAAGAATTATTATACTCCTCCTTTGCTATTTTACCACAGCAAGGTGCACTGCATTGTCCTAATTGATGGTATAGACACGGACGAGAATTTGTGTTTTCGGCGGTTATATTTTTTTTGCAACTTCTGATCTGAAAAAGTTTTCGTATTTCTTCAATGGCTTCTTTTACGTTTAATGTAGTCATATATGGTCCAAAATACGTATGTCCGTCTTTTTTGAGTTGCCTTGTCATAAAAATGCGAGGGAAGTCTTCTTTTGTTGTTATTTTTATATATGGATATTGTTTATCATCTTTTAGAAGTATATTATATTTAGGACGATGCTTTTTTATAAGAATACATTCAAGTGCTAAAGCTTCGGCTTCTGTGTCTGTAATTATATATTCAAAATCAGCAACTTGCGAAACCATAGCAAGAGTTTTTGGTGAGTGTGATGTAGAATTCTGAAAATACTGGCTTACACGATTTTTGAGAACCTTGCTTTTTCCCACATAAATTATATTGTCGTTAATATCCTTCATAAGATATACTCCGGGGCACAGCGGTAATGTAGAAAGTTTTTCTTTTATTTTGTTTAACATAAAAACAAGACCTCCTTTCAAATAATTTTTTGCCCAAACTACAAAAATGCCTTACCCTGTGTAAGACATTTTTAATAAGCGATAATATTTAAATTTAAAGGTTAATTAAAGTCTGAAGATACAAGAGAAACCAAATTATTTACAGCTTCCTCTTCGTCAGAACCTTCAGCAATAATGCTGATAGTCAAGCCTTTTGTGATGCCTAATGACAAAACACCAAGCAAACTTTTAGCATTAACTCTTCTTTCGTCCTTTTCAACCCATATACTTGATTTGTATTCATTTGCCTTCTGAATAAAAAATGTAGCCGGTCTTGCGTGGAGCCCCACCTGATTCTGGACTACTACTTCTTTTACAAACATAATTACTCTCCTTTTGTCAATATCCTTTAAGGGATAATATCAAATCTATAAACCGGCAAAAATACCGACAATAAATTTAAGTATATTATTAGAATACTAAAAATTTTGTTATAAGTCAACACTTTTTTTCTTTAATTTTAATAAAAACTTAATTTTTTGTTAAGTTGCAACAAAAATGAAAAAATTTTATGCCGGATTTATAAGGTTTTTTATTTCATCAGGGATTTTTGCTGTAAAAGATAGTTTTTCATTTGTTAAAGGATGGAAGAATTCTACCCTTCCTGCGTGAAGTGCCTGACGTGAAATAATTTCCTTTTCATTGTCACCGTTTCCGTAAAGCCAATCTCCGACCAGAGGATTTCCCATATGCGAAAAATGTACCCTTATTTGATGAGTACGGCCTGTTTCCAGCTTTATTTCAACCAACGAGTATTTATCGTTACAGGTTATGGTATTGTATATTGTTTTTGCAAACTTGCCGTCAGCACGGACTTCACGTTTTATTACACTTTTTGACACTCTTCCTATTGGTAATTCAATAACACCATCAGGGGCAGACAACTTTCCGTGAACTAAAGCTACATAATATTTTTGAAATTTTCCATTTTGCATTTGTTCAGACAGCCTACTGTGTGAAAAACGATTTTTTGCAATCACACAAATCCCTGAAGTGCCTTTGTCAAGGCGATTTGCAATATGGTATTTATGGTATTCCCCGTTTTGCGACCAATGATACATAATAGCATTCGCTAGAGTTGTTTCGTAATTTGAATGGCAAGGGTGACTTTCCATATATCCCGGCTTATTTACAATAATGAGAAAATCATCCTCATAAAGGATATCAAGTTCATATTTAAAAGGCGTTATATTGCCAAAGTCTTCACAGTATTCGGCAACATCAGCAGTTACCCTATCGCCGGTTTCTACCGTATCGACGCTTCTGCAAACTTTATTATTTATAAAGATTCTGTCGCTGTATTTAAGTTCACACAAGAGTCCTGAAGAAATACCAAAATGTCTTTTTAGTAAGATTTCCACAGTAAGACCTTGTTCATCAGAACCTACTATATGTTCCAAAATTAATGACATAAGCGTTCTCCTAGATTAAATGCCAATTCCTCTATAGATTCCACAAAATAATCGGGATTAAATTTTAATAAAGCTTCCTTTGGGGTAACGGAATATTTTACCGCGCAAAGCTTTGTACCTGCAGCCTGTCCTGCTTCCAAATCAAATACACTGTCACCTACATAAATTGCATTTTGAGGTAAAACTTCTAATTTTTTGCACCCAAAAAGAATTGGTTCAGGGTGAGGCTTTGTTTCCTTTGTGTCCTCAGGGGTTACGATCACATCAAACATATCGGAAAGACCTAATATTTCAAGACCTCGTTTTACAAGTGGAGGGCGCTTTGATGTAACAATGCCTAATTTGTATCCTTTTTGAGAAAGCTTGTTAACCCCTTCCAATACGCCCAAAAAGGGTTTTGCAAGTTCGTCGTGATGAGTTGCGTTAAATTCCCGGTAAATCTGGTAAAGCCGCTCCCCCTCTTCACCGTATTTCATCAAAGAAGGATAAAGCGGCTTGCCATAAAGACTAAGTATTTCATCCATTTCAATTTTGCGATTAAAAACTGCCTGAAAAGCAACTTCGTAGGATTTGAAAATTAAATCATTGGTATCAATTAACGTTCCGTCAAAGTCAAACAAAACTGCTTCAATCATTTGTATCTCTCCATTTAAAGTTTTATTTTTATATTATATTCTTTAAGCCACATATCAATCTGCACAATGTATGCGTAAAGCTGAGGCAGCGCCATAAGTTGGCCAAACCAAGGTTTTGAATAATCAGAGTCCTCGGACATAAGGTTGTGCATATAGTCAACGTTGATAATATTTGATATAGGCGAGTTTTTATCGTTTAAAACCGCTTTTGCCATATTTTTTATCATAACTTCATATTCGGGATTGTGAGTCTTTGGAAATGGACTTTTTTTACGCCACAGGATTTCGTCGGGCAGTAAGTCCTCGAAACACATCCTAAGGAGTCCCTTTTCACGGTCATTATATGCTTTAAAATCCCAAGGTACATTCCACATATATTCAACAAGTTTGTAATCACAGAAAGGCATTCTTATTTCAAGACCACAATTCATACCAATGCGTTCGCTTCTTGCGCCAAGGGTGTACATAAACCAATTAAGGTTAAGAAAAGCAATTTCCCGACGGCGTTTTTCCTCAGGGGAATCATCCCGGCATATAGGACAGTTTGATATACTGTTATTGTATTTTAGATTAATATAATCCGAAAGATATTCTGAGATATTAAGTTCAGGTGATAAGACCTGTTTTCTGAAGTCAATATTTTTTGACCAGGGAAATGTTTTTGCTTCAAAATCCTCTTTTCTGTGAAACCACGGATATCCTCCAAAGACCTCGTCGGCGCATTCACCTGATACCGCTCCGTCAAATTCATTTCCCATTTCTTTGCACAAATAATAAAGTGAAGAATCTACATCTCCCATTCCGGGTAAATCCCGAGCCTTCATTGCATCATACAGTAAATCGATGAGAGCTTCATTGTCAACTGTTACAACGTGGTGGTTTGTGTCAAAGGTTTCAGACATAAGATTTATATAGTAGTCATCTGATGCGGGCTGATATTCATTTGGAGTGAAAAATGCTTCGTGATCCCTGTATGATAATGAAAATGTATTAATTCCTCTTCCGTGCTTTTTAGCTGCTAAGGCGGTTATTATACTTGAATCCAGACCGCCGGAAAGAAAATAGCACATATTTCTGCCTGCATCTTCAATCTGGGAATTTATAGCAGTTGTAGTAAGTGTTTTTACATCTTTCAAGCACTCTCCAAAGCTATTATCATAGGTTTTTGAGTCAAGATGCCAGTATTTGCTGCAATTAAACCCATTTTTGTTAAAGGTAGCACAAGTGGCAGGAATGATTTCGTAAATATCTTTCAGCACTCCTGTTCCTTGAGAGTGTGCGGGGCCTAATCCCATAACCTCACAAATTCCGTCCTTGTCAAGAATTGCTGAAACAGATGGATGTTTTAAAATACCTTTGATTTCTGATGCAAAAATTAATGAATCACCCGCAAAAGTATAGTAAAGAGGTTTAATTCCAAACCTGTCTCTTGCCATAAAGAGTTCGTGGTTATTGCTATCCCATACAGTGAAGGCAAAAATTCCGTTAAGTCGTTGAAGACAACCTATTCCCCATTTGATGTATGAAAGCAAGACGATTTCTGCATCAGTGGTTAAATTTGTGCTTGTATTGATGTTTTTTAGTTGATTTTTAAGCTCGTTGCGGTTGTATATAAGACCATCAAAGCAAATAGTGAATTCTGTGTTATCAGTTTTTAAAGAGATTGGAATTTGCCTGTTTTTATCCTCTACAAATTCGGTAGGTGTGCAGCCAAACACTCCAAATTCAGCATTCTTCACTTTTTGGATATCTTTACCCCTATGTGAAAGCGTCTTTGTCATTTCATTGATATTTTCGATTTCGGAATCTACTTTTCGATTTAAATTTACAATTCCTGCAATACCTGACATAAAATCATCCTCCTCCTGATACTTCTGCATATATTATATGCAGTATAGGAAAAGTTGTGATTTTTTAATCAATAAAATGTAGCTACAGGGTCTTGAGGTGCAGAAGTTACGGCGTATTGTTCCATATGAAGGACAGGACCTTCGCCTTTGTATAGTTTATGCTTTTCAATTAACACCTTTGCGGTAATTATAATCCAATCACCATTTTGCATTTGTTTGGAGCGGTCTGTACATAAAATTCCCTTAAAAGCAATATCATCTACACAGCATGTCATAACAGGTCTGCCTATGATAAAACAATCTTCGGGCATACGTCTATCTATGGCCAAAACTCCTGTAAATTTCACAGTTTTGTTTTGATATTTATGCATATCTTCAAGTAGGTCACGGTACCATATTGCGTAATCATTAATACCTATTTCGATTACCGGAGCATCAATATCAAATGGTAATGGGTCCTCGATATTGTCGTATTCTATTTCGCCATTTTCATCTTCATAGATAATATTACATTGACGATTTAATCCTCTTACAATTTTATGAATCATTTCTTTGTCAGTGTTGTCGTTGCAACGGTTGAAAACTGCCAACTCACAGTTTTGTAATTTATCCACTACAAGGCTGCGCATATTTGCGTTGTAGGTGAGAAAACTTCGTGCATCAGAAAAAGTGATTTCCTGATATAAAACCCAGTTTGAAGGCATAGCTCCATACAGTTCAGGGAGCTGCCACATACCGTTGTATTCAATAAAAATTTGTTTTGGCTTGTGTTTTTTCTGAAGTTTTTTGAAATTTTCTTCGGTTACATTCTTTTCGTTATCAATTATCTCTACAAATATATTTTTTGCCTCAAGAGAAACGATATCGAGCTCCACTTCTCCCTCCTCGCACAACAAAATAAGGGTTTTGTCTCCTCTTGTAAAGCGTTCATCATTCATTGTTTCATTCATAAATGAAGACTTTCCGCTTTCCAAAAATCCGGTAAATAAGTAAACTGCTGCATCCATATTAATCCACATAGCCTTTCTGTAGTAAATGTTAATTAAAAAGCTCTTCTATTTCTGCTTTGTTTATACCTGAACCGATTACACAAATGCGACCGATGATATCAGCAACACCAAGTCTTACATCTGCTTCTCCCGGAATATAATCAAAGTGAATCCAGTCGTTATTTTCTGATTCAACAATACCCTTTGCACGTAGAATATGACCGTATTTTG
>JAFYXL010000020.1 GCA_017546165.1 Clostridia bacterium | reverse complement strand
TATCGGGGGACTCAACTGTTTCCGTTCTTACAATGCGGAACTTTTTGGTGTTCCTGTTCTTGATGACGGTCTTGATACCGACAAATTGGAAGAACTTCTTAAAGAACATAAAAATATAAAGCTTCTTTACACAATTTCTACATTCCAGAACCCATCGGGTATCACTATCTCGCTGGAAAAGAGAAAGAAGATTTTAGAACTTGCGGAGAAGTATGATATACTCATTTACGAGGATAATCCCTATGGTGAGCTTCGATTCAGCGGTGAGGAGATCCCTACAATGAAGTCAATGGACGAAAATGGCAGGGTTATCTACTTTGGCTCATATTCAAAGGTGCTTGCACCCGGTATGCGCCTTGGTTTTACTTCTGCACCGGCACCACTTCTTGAAAGAATGATTATATGCAAACAGACTCAGGATGTGCATACCAATGTATTGTCGCAGATGATTGCGTATAAGTTTGTTACAACATATTCAATTGATGAACATATTGCAAAGCTTCGTATAGCTTACGGCAAAAAATGCAAGCTGATGATGGATTTGATGGACAAATACTTTCCTGAATCAGTAAAGCATACTTGCCCTGAGGGTGGATTGTTTTTATACTGCACATTGCCTGATGGTTATGACAGTAAGGAACTTATGAAAAAAGCACTTGAATGCAAGGTTGCATTTGTTCCGGGAACCTCTTGTATGATTGATGATAAAGCGACATACAGCACGTTCCGTATGAACTATTCAGCTGCAAGCGAAGAAGATATCGAAAAAGGAATTAAGGCTCTTGGGGAAGTTTTACACCGATTTTTGGAGGTTTAAATAATGGAGAATAATAACAAGGCAGAACAAAAAAAGCGAATCCTAAGCGGCATTCAGCCGTCAGGAGCGCTAACTTTAGGCAACTATGTAGGTGCGCTTCGAAATTGGGTTCAACTTCAAAAAGAAGATATATATGAAAGTTACTATATGATTGCTGATCTCCATGCAATCACTGTCCGTCAGGAACCTGCGGCACTTCGCAAAAATTGTATGGATTTGCTTGCAATATTTTTGGCTTGCGGACTTGACGGAGAAAAGGAGCCAATCTTTTTCCAATCCCACGTTCCTGCTCATACACAGCTTGGTTGGGTACTTGATTGCAATACATATATGGGTGAGCTTTCACGCATGACTCAATTCAAGGACAAAAGTCGCAAGCACGCAGACAATATAAATGCAGGACTTTTTACATACCCATCACTTATGGCGGCAGATATTTTGCTTTATCAGGCAGACTTAGTACCTGTAGGCAAGGACCAAAAGCAACATCTGGAGCTTACCCGTGACCTTGCAAATCGGTTCAACAATGCTTATAGTGAAACGTTCAAGGTTCCTGAACCTTATATACCAAAGGTGGGAGCAAAGATAATGAGCCTCCAGGAACCGACTCAAAAGATGTCAAAGTCTGACCCCAATGAGAACTCATATATTCTCCTTCTTGACCCTATTGATAAAGCTGTAAAAAAGATAAAGAGAGCGGTTACAGACTCAGGCTCTGAGGTATGTATGGGTGAGGGCAAAGAAGGCATTGAAAATCTGATGAGTATTTATTCTGCTATGACAGGCAAGACAATGGATGAAATCACTGTTGAGTTTCAGGGCAAGGGCTATGGTGACTTTAAGTCTGCAGTTGCAGAATCTGTAACCGAAACATTAAAACCCATTCAGGAAAGATATGCGGACCTTATGAAGAATAAGGACTATCTGGAATCTATTTATAAGCGTGGTGCAGAGCAAGCAAACTATACAGCACGCAAAACAATTTCAAAAGTATATCGTAAGGTTGGATTTATCCAGCCCTGATATGGAGGGACTAAAGAAAAATGTTTACAACAAGTAGTGTTTTTATAGTTTTGGCATTGGCGGTGGCATTTTTGATTTCATTTTCAACCACCCCTGCTGTTATTGCTTTGGCAAATAAAATCAAGGCGATAGATGTGCCAAAGGATGAACGCAGAGTTCACAAAAAGCCTATTCCTCTTATTGGCGGTCTCGCAATTTTCTATGGTTTTGTTATCAGCGTTCTGTGTTTTGCAGTTATTGACGGACCTACTATGGGTATTTTAATCGGCTCACTTATAATGGTCACAATTGGTGTGATTGATGATATGCGTGATTTAAACGCAAAGATCAAGCTTATTTTCCAAATAGCAGCTGCACTTATAGTTGTTTATTTCGGTATTGAAGTTGAATATATTGCAAACCCGCTTTCAAAATGGTTTGGACCGCAGTATATTAATCTTGGCCTTTGGTCAATTCCTTTGACAATCGTATGGGTTGTGGGTGTTACCAATGCGGTGAACTTAATCGACGGTCTTGACGGATTGGCGGTTGGAATTTCGTCTATTGCTTCTGTAGCACTTTTGTCACTGACAATACTTTCGAAAAACCTTAATGTAGCAATAATTATAGCTGCACTTGCAGGGGCAGGGTTTGGCTTTTTACCATATAACTTTAACCCGGCAAAAATATTTATGGGTGACACAGGCTCTACATTTTTAGGCTTTGTCCTGGCCTGTATATCAATTCAGGGACTTATGAAAATGTATGCTCTTATTTCATTTGCAGTTCCTGTGCTTATATTGGGTCTTCCTATCTTTGATACGTTTTTCGCAATACTAAGACGAATTGCAAAAAAGAAGCCTATAATGTCTCCTGACAGAGGACATCTGCATCACAGACTGATTGATATGGGATTTTCACAACGACAGACTGTTACAATCCTTTACACTTTGACCAGTCTTTTGTGCCTGACTGCGGTTGTTATGGCACTGAAAGACGCACTTCGTGGACTGATACTTGTGTTTGCGGTGCTTCTTGTATTGCTGATAAGTATAGTTATAATGGAACCCAGAGAATCCCAAGAGGAGGAAGATAAAAATGAATAAAATAAAGGTAATGACTATTTTTGGCACTCGTCCAGAGGCTATAAAAATGGCGCCACTAGTAAAAGAGCTTGAAAAGTGTGACAAAGTTGAATCTATTGTTTGTGTTACAGCACAACACAGACAAATGCTTGACCAGGTTCTTGAAATATTTAAAATTAAGCCGGACTATGACCTTAATATTATGAAAGACAGACAAACCCTCCTTAGTATTACAACACGTGGACTT
Source organism: Clostridia bacterium (assembly GCA_017546165.1). Classification (GTDB taxonomy): domain Bacteria; phylum Bacillota; class Clostridia; order Monoglobales; family Monoglobaceae; genus SIG440. The sequence goes on along the minus strand of JAFYXL010000020.1, from coordinate 8,196 downwards.
GAAGGGCTTGATGAGGTAATGAAGGAAGCAAAGCCTGATATAGTTTTGGTGCACGGAGACACTTCAACTACTTTTGTGGGTAGCCTTGCTGCATTTTATAATCAGATTCCCGTAGGACACGTTGAGGCGGGACTCAGAACCTATGACAAATACTCACCTTTCCCTGAGGAGATAAACCGCAGGCTCACAGGCGTTATTGCGGATATGCACTTCTCACCAACCGAACGCAATCGTGAGAATCTCCTCAAAGAAAATGTTGCTGATGACACAATCTATATAACAGGAAATACCGTTATTGACGCACTTCAGACAACGGTGCGCAGCGATTACAATTTCAAAGATGAGACACTTGCAAATATGCCTTGGGAGGAAAAGCGGGTTATCGTTATGACAGCTCACCGAAGAGAAAACTTGGGCAAACCTTTGGAAAATATTTGCACAGCAGTAAAGAGATTGGTTGAGGAGTTTGCAGATATCGAGGTTGTTTATCCGGTGCATATGAATCCTGCTGTTCGTGAAGTTGCAAACAAGATTTTAGGCGGTATGGATAGAGTTAAACTGATTGAACCTGTAAACGCAGACGAACTCCACAATGCAATCAGCCGTAGCTTTATGGTTATGACAGACTCAGGAGGACTTCAGGAGGAGGCGCCTTCCTTGGGCAAGCCTGTACTTGTTATGCGCAACGAGACCGAACGTCCTGAGGCGGTTGATGCAGGTACTGTAAAAATTGCAGGTGTTGAGGAAGATGTGATTTATGATATGGCGAAAACTCTTCTTACAGATCAGGATGAATACAATAAAATGGCAAAGGCCGTAAACCCATACGGTGATGGTCACGCCTCTGAAAGAATAGTTAAAGCTATTGTTGAAAAATACGGCAAGTAAAAATTAAAAACGGAGCTGAATTACAGCTCCGTTTTTGTGTTCAAATCAATTTTTCCATACTTGTTTTCAAAATCAATAATTCGCTTTTTTATCATTTGCTCAAGCTCTTTATTTTTTGTTCTCCCTTCATACTCGGCTATATAGCCTAATTTGGCTAATAGAACGTTATTAATACGCAAAGTGTATCTTGATAACATATCACTCATCTTTATGACGCCTCCGTAAATAAGTATTGACACAATTATAGCGTCATATTATAATAAAAATACAAAATGACGAAGTTTTGACGCAATATTTATTAAGGGAGCGAACACAATGATTATTGATGTGACGGGAGTAGTCCTTATTCCGGGCAATAATGGGAATGATTGTCCAGGAAACGGGGAACATTTTGATGAGTGCGGAAATTGGATGGGAATATGTTGCGATGAATGTGATTATATGATGTGTTGTTTACCGGAACATAGTATGAGCAAATGCATTGAATGTAATTATCTTGAGTGTCCGCACGCTCGTAAAAAACGGAGCTGAATTATAGCTCCGTTTTTGTGTTTTTATATCTCAAAATCCATACATTTTCTATTTCCCATAACTGAGCGGACAAAGGCTGCGGCTGCAACGTGATCAGGATGCACCTGATAGCCTTCCAGTGCTTCAATTGATGTAAGGGTACTATCAAGCATCACGTCACCGTTTGATGTACCAAGTGGATTTGTAATAATTTTGAGTTCCGTCAGACCATCAACTTTGCCAACCAAAGCTTCAAGCTCTGATTTGATTTTCTGTGCGAATTCAGCCCTTTGCTGAGGGGTGTATTCTTCCTTAAAGTTCCAGATAATGATGTGTTTTACCATTTTTTAATCCTCCAAATTTTATTTTAAAAACGGAAATCACGGTTTCCATTTTCAATTTCTTCAATATATTTTTTTGCCAAAGCCCTTGTCTTTGGATTGGGCACGTTGTTGAGCTCGTTTTCAATTACCTTAAGCCCATTTTTAACAGTTTCTGCTGATGCATAGTCGGTGAGGTATTCCTTTAATGTAATCAGAGCGTTTGGCTGACAGCAGTTAGCAATTTGTCCTGACTTAATAAGAGACATAAAACGATCGCCGGTTCTGCCCTCGCGATAACAAGCTGTACAAAAGCTTGGAATGTAGCCCAGCTCAAGCAACCAATTGACAACGCTATCAAGAGGACGGGTGTCGCTTATGTCAAACTGTGCTGAGTTTTCATCCTCCGGTTCATCGTGAATGTATCCGCCCACACTTGTGCGTGAACCGCCGCTTATCTGTGAAACACCTAACTTCAAAACTCTTTCCCTTGATGCCTTTGATTCACGGGTTGAGATTATCATTCCCGTATAGGGAACAGCAATTCGGATAACTGCAACAATTTTTTCAAAGATATCATCTGAAATGGCATTTGAAAATGAGTCTTTGTCAATGCCATCGGCAGGACATATTCTTGGTACGCTTATTGTGTGAGGTCCAACACCCTTTGCGGCCTCCAGATGTTCGGCGTGCATAAGCAGGCCAATAAAGTCATAACGATACATTTCAAGACCAAAGAGTACACCGATACCCACATCGTCAATGCCACCGTCCATAGCTCTGTCCATAGCTTCGGTGTGATATGCATAATCGTGTTTTGGACCTGTTGGGTGGAGCATTTCGTAATTCTCTTTGTGATAGGTTTCCTGAAACAGTATATATGTTCCAATGCCTGCATCTTTTAGTTTGCGATAATTTTCAATAGTAGTGGCAGCAATGTTTACATTTACACGGCGGATTGCACCGTTTTTATGCTTGATTGAATAAATTGTTTTTATACTGTCTAAAACATATTCAATAGGATTATTTACAGGGTCTTCACCAAGCTCAATTGCCAAACGCTTGTGCCCCATATCCTGAAGAGCAATAACTTCAGCTTTGATTTCCTCCTGAGTGAGCTTTTTGCGGGTAATATAGGAGTTGCCGTGATGATATGGGCAATATGTGCAACCGTTTACACAGTAGTTTGAAAGGTAAAGTGGTGCAAACATAACGATTCGATTACCGTAAAGCTTTTCTTTTATCTTGATTGCAAGGTCACGTATTGCATCGTTTGCCTCAGGAATGTCACATTCAAGAAGAACTGCCGCCTCGCGATGAGTAAGGCCTTTGCAATCCTTTGCCCGTTCAATCAGCGAGAATATAAGCTCGCGGTTTGATTTATTTTCTTTTGCGTATTCAATGGTTTTTAGAATTTCATTGTGATTTATGAATTCTTCTGCTATCAATGATTTGGGATCATATTTTGCCATAGTTAAAACATCCTTTCGTTTATTTAAAGTCGCCCCGATCAACTATTGTGATGTATCCAATAGATTCTATGCGTGACTTTAGTTCGCTTACACATTCTGCCGCCTCACAGCCGGTTGAAATCTTATTGTCGTAAAGCATATATTTGTCCCGCACTGATTTGGGGGATAGATTTGGCATAACTACATTTGCACCTGATAATATACCCATTTCACGGCCTGTAGGCGAAATTGTGCCAAGTGCGGTGGTGGAGGGGAGCAAAACATTCTTAAGCATAATCCTGACAAGGGCCAGCAAAAAGAGTGTAAGTTCAAGACTTCCCCCGGGTTCGTTTGCAAATGGGGTGTCCTTGTGGGGAATAAATGGACCAATACCCACCATATGAGGCCGGAATTCTTGCAGGAAAACCAAATCATCGGCAAGACATCCGGCGGTTTGATAGGGCGACCCAACCATAAAACCACAACCGGTTTGAAAGCCGATGTCTTTCAAATCGTAAAGGCATTCCAAACGATTTTTCAATTTCAGATTTTTAGGATGCAGTTTTGAGTAATGTGGGGCATTTGCTGTTTCGTGACGAAGCAAGTATCTGTCTGCTCCTGCGCTGAAAAATGCTTTATATGATTGTTTTGACTTTTCTCCGATTGACAGGGTTACCGCACAATCGGGGAATTCTTTTTTTATTGACCCTATAATATCGCAAATCTTGTCGTCATCAAAAAACGGGTCTTCTCCGCCTTGCAGAACAAAGGTCCTGAATCCTAAAGGATAGCCAAGGCGACAGCACTCTAAAATCTGGTCTTTTGTAAGACGGTAACGGTCAATAAGACAGTTGCTGCGTCTGAGCCCACAGTAAAAACAATCATTGGTGCAAATGTTGGTGAATTCAATAAGTCCTCGAAGGTAGATCTTGTTGTCAAAGTGTTTTTTTGAGATAGCAACAGCCCTGCTTTGAGCATATTCCATATCGCTTTTAGTATAAGATGACAAAAGAGATACAAACTCTTTGTGGCTGAGTGCGCCGGACAGTTCCAGTTTTTTGATAAGTTCAACGTTTTTCAAAACATACCAACCTTTCGGGATTATTTGGAATAAACAGTTTTGACATTCACATCAGGTAACATACCGAGCTTGCCTGAAACGGCTCCGATTATATCAGAGGGAGCATCCATAACAATGCTCATAACAGAAAGCCCCTTTTCTTTATAGGGGATACCCATACGTCCCACGATATATTGATTGTAATGGTGAAGGATTTTGTTGATTTCCTTGGCAGATTCCAGATTGTGAACAATTATGCCGATTATTGCGATACGTGTTTCCATTTTGAAAATCTCCTTTTAAAACAAAAATGTCCAATGCCAAGGGCAAAGGACATAAAAATTCCGCAATTCCGTATAAGTAATTTGGCCTTTGCCTCGGACTCAGATTTAACTCCCTGTCCTTAGCAAGTTAATTATATCAAGACTAAAAAGAAAAGTCAAGATACCATAAAAAGTTATACATTCAACATTGAGACCGGCGTATCTTTGCGGATTTGGGTTGGAGTTTTCTCGTACTTTTTTATAAAGTTTTTATAAAAGTAACTTGGGTTGTTAAATCCACTCAAATAACTGATATCCGTAATCGAAAAGTTGGTGGTTGTAATCAAATTCAAAGCATATGCCAATCTTAAATCCATAACAAATTCAGATGGGGTTTTATCGTAGTAATGTTTTAAGGAACGGGCAAAGTGCTTGTATGATTTGCCGCTTGCTGCAACTATTGAATCTATCCCCTCAATGAAAAGTTTGTCAGCTTGTGCCTGCTTGCAGGTATCCGATAGCCACTTTGGCGCACTGGAGACTTTGTTGTCCGATGTAATATATTTACTGAAATAGTCAGCAAATATATGAAAGAGCAAGTTTTTGTAATATTTGCTGAGGACTACTTTGTTATTCATATCCAGCGACTCGATTCTTTTGAGGGAACGAAACAAGGAACTACAGTCTTGGGACGACAGTAATAGGCAAGGTGGATTTTCACTAGCTTTAAGCTTTTCGATATTATAATCTGCACCAAGATAGCCGAACAATGAATCTGCGATATCTTGTGTGTATCCTATCTGGACATAGGAGTGTGGTTCGTTGGGGTTTTGATTTGCGTGATTGTCCCAGGGCCTGATAAACACCAGGGAACCTTGCGGCAATCTGTAATCAATGCCATTTACGGTGTGTAGAAAGTTGTCGGATAGTGTAAGAAAAATTTCGTAAAAATCGTGAGTATGAATAACTCTCTTGGCTTTTCCGTCTTTTATGAATGTGTAAAAAAATGGTATTTCGTGAAAATAGTGCTTTTCTAAAAACTTCATTTTTCCTTATTTTGGGCAATATAAACGATGGTGTTTTAACATATAAACAGATATATTGCCCTGTCCTTTCGCTATTTAGTAAAAAAAATAAAAAATGTCCTTATAGTACACATGATGAGAATATAATGGTTTTGTGAAAAAACTTTTTATGGTACTATATATCTGTATAAAAATGATATCACGCAAAGTGTTTTTTGTCAACAGAATAAAATCTGACAGGGTGAGAACATAATAGAGAATATCTAAATTTTACCAGTCAATTTGACACATATGCGTTTTAATCAATATTTAGCAACAAGTTTTAAAGGAGCGCTTAGTATATGAGTGAACAAAAAAGTTTTTTTAAGCAAGCTGTTCCTGTTTGGTTAAGGGGAAAAGAATCCGAAATGAATATTTGTGCTGAGCTTGTTCTCCAAGCAGAGCATATGCAAAAGCCTGTGATGTACCTGACGGGTGCAACCTTCTATCAGGTTTTGGTGGATGGCGAGCTTGTTCATTACGGGCCGGAGCGAAAGGCAACAGGCTATGCGGCAATTGATGAGGTAAAGCTTCCTGAAAATTTGAATGGCAATCAGGTAGTCATCAGAGCAATGGGTTACAACTGCCGCTGCTTCAACGGATGTACAGGCGTGTCATTCATTCAGGCGGAGGTTTTTGATGACGACCGACTAATTGCGGCTACGGGTAAGAACGGCTTTAAATATTACAGAGCACAAAGCCGTTTGCAAAAGGTTATCCGTTATTCATCACAGAGACACTTTTCGGAGTGTTGGGACTTTAACCGCAATAGGGAAGAAAGTGAGATTTCGGTTATTGACCCAGGTGTTAAGTATTATCTCAGAAGCACACCTCTGTCGGAACTTCAAGTTCTGAATGCAAATCTGGTTAAGTCCGACAACTTTGTAGAGGTTGAGGATTTAAAGATGCCAATATTTGCATATCTTAAAGAACCTCCAAAAAACTTTGATCACTTTAGCTATGACGAAGTGGAGACAAAACCCCTTGAGAATTATCTTAAGACCAGAATTGATAAAGACGGCAGCAAAAAGCTTGAGATGTGGAACTTTGACAACATACAGACAGGTTTCTTCAGGCTGGAGGTAGAGGCAGAGAGTGATGCAAGCCTTATGATTGCATTTGCTGAGCAGCTTGGTGATGACAACCGACCAAACTTAAAAGCAGTTGACTCCTGCAATATAATCAAAGTGACAGTGCCCAAAGGCAATCACATCTTTTACAGTATGGAACCATATACGGTTATGTATGCCGAAGTTTTATATACAGATGGTGATGCAAAAGTAAAGACTCTCAGCGTGAAAGAACTTGCATTTCCACAAAAGCCAATCATCCCCTACAAAAGTGGAGATGAAGAACTCGATCTTATATACGATGCGGCAGTAAGAACATTCAGACACAACACTTTGGATATATTTATGGATTGCCCCTCAAGGGAACGTGCAGGCTGGTTGTTTGACAGTTACTATACAGCCAAGGCTGAGTATTCACTGACGGGCGACAGTGTGGTTGAAAAGGCATTTTTACATAACTTCCTAGACGGCGGCCTCAGAAAGAGTATGAAGGGCGTAACAGAAATGTGTTATCCTTCAAATGTGTACTCAGGCAACATAGTTCCTCAATGGTCTATGTGGTTTGTACTTCAGGCTGCTGAATATATGACTAAGCGTGGTCATATGGATGAAAAGCCTCTGTTTAAAGAAGCATTCTTCAATTTGACAGAATTCTTTAAGGATTACGAAAATGAGTACGGCTTACTTGAAAAGCTTCCCGGTTGGAACTTTGTTGAATGGTCGGCACTTAATCACAGAGTATGGGACGTAAGTTGGCCAAGCAATATGCTTTATGCCAAGATGCTTGAAACCATAGGCAATTTATATGACACGCCTGAGTTGGTTGAAAAGGCGGAGAAGTTGAGAGATACAATCCGCAATATGGCGTTTGACGGCAAGTTGTTTATGGACAGAGCTATGAGGACTGATGACGGCAAGCTTGAAAACACCGAGGAACGTTCCGAGACTGCACAGTACTACGCAATGTTTTTTGATGTCATTGATGATGATAAGAAATATGACCTTATCAGAAATATCCTGATAGGAGAAGCAGATATCGAAAACATTGACGGGTATAAAGATATTGAACCATCCGATGCTATGCCGGGCCTTTACTTAAAGCTCGATTTGCTTTTGGATATGGAGAGATATGACTTAGTTATCAAAAACATCCGTGAGTACTTTGGCCCTATGGCGAGGACAACAGGTACTTTGTGGGAACGCAAATCAGGCATAACAAGCCGTGACCACGGTTTTGCATCATTTGTGGCTCCTGCCATAAAGATAGCCTGCGGAAGATAACAAAATTTCTAATAGGTTCAACTTCTTTTGGTAATATACATCAGAAAACCTTGGAACGAAATTTTTTAATATATAGATCTTAGAAAATACTAACATCAATTCTAGAAAGGAATGATACTAATATGAAAAAGTCATTAAGAAAAATTTACTCTATGTTGATAGTAGTTTGTATGATATTCTCATACGTGACATTTCCGGTGAATGCTGTATCTGTAACAGGTTCAGCTTCAATTCCCAACAACATTTATTTTTGGGATTTTGAGGATTTTACAAGTGGCCAAAGACTTGC
>JAFYXL010000019.1 GCA_017546165.1 Clostridia bacterium | reverse complement strand
TTATTGATTATTAACCATACGAAAGGATGAACAAAATATGTCAGAGTTATCCAACACCTTTGTCTGCTTGATGGGTATGGGCACCGTATTTATCGGGCTTATATGTATTGTTCTTATATGCAATCTTATGAGCATTGTAGTAAAAGGCTTTGCAAAGGCAGAGAGCACACCGGCTCCCACCCCTAAAACCGCACCTCAGGCACCAAAAACTTTGGCGCTTGACCCCCGCGAAAAGGCTTCAATCATTGCCGGCGTGTGCGCTTGCATTGCAGAAGAACTAGGCACAGATGCTGACAACATAAAGGTTGTATCATTTAAAAGAGTTTAAAACATATACGATTTTGAAAAATATTTTGGAGGATAAAAATGAAAAAATACAGAGTTAACGTAAACGGAACAGCATATGAAATCGAAATTGAATTGGTAAGCGAATCAGAAGCAACCAGCACTCCTGCTCCTGCTCCTGCCGCAGCTCCTACTCCTACTCCTGCCCCTGCACCTGAAGCCGCTCCAACTCCTGCTGCATCAGGCGAAGGCGAGGCTGTAAATGCTCCAATGCCCGGCACAATCCTTTCAGTCAACGTAAAGGCCGGCGATTCAGTAAAGAGCGGCGATGTACTTATGATTCTTGAAGCTATGAAGATGGAAAACGAAATTATGGCAGGCGCAGATGGCACAGTTACTTCTGTTATGGTAACCACAGGTCAGGCTGTTGAATCCGGAACACCCCTTTGCACAATCAAATAATATCCGCAAATTTGAATTTTACCAACATTTATTCAAAAAAATTTGTGGTTAGAAAGGCTGCGAAAATTATGAAAAAAAGATTATTCACAGGTTTTCTTGCGGTGATGGTTCTTGTTTGCAGTATGATTCCCTGCTTTGCCCAAGGCTCTGAGCCTCTTATCGTAAAAAACCCTGGTTACAACAATGATGCAAAAACCCTCAGCTTTACCGTTGCAAATGTAGGCCACGAAACACTCTACTTTGTAGTTTCAGGTCTTAATTATGACCAAGCCTTGGTTACATTGGGTGCGTTCCAAAAGGAAATATCTGCTTTGGAAATCCCAGCAGGCGGGGAAGTTGCTTTTACTCTTCCTGTTGAAATTAAAAACTATGACAAATCAAATCTCCCTGAAATTGGGGTAGTTCTTCAGTACACAGCTCTTAGCATGACTTCTGTGGATGCCACCAAAGCTCAGGATATTTCAGAAATTACAATCGCCAACATCTTCGCAAAGGATGTAACACCTATGGGCGCAATTGTGAACTTCCTTAAGCAGACAGGCTTTATGTCAATCGCTTCCAACTGGAAGATTCTTGTTATGATACTTATATCATTTGTGCTTATGTACCTTGCAATTGTAAAGAAATTTGAACCACTCCTCCTTCTTCCCATTGCATTTGGTATGCTTCTTACAAACCTTCCTGGGGCAGAAATGTTCCACGAAGAGCTTTTTGCCGACGGACACGTGCACTGGGATTTGTTCGGTGCAACAAATACAGTTACCCCGGGTCTTATTGACTACCTCTACCTTGGCGTAAAACTGGGAATTTACCCCTGCCTTATCTTTTTGGGTGTCGGTGCAATGACAGACTTTGGTCCGCTGATCGCAAACCCAAAAAGCCTTCTTCTTGGAGCTGCAGCCCAGCTGGGAATTTTTATCACTTATATAGGTGTAAGTTATCTTGGCTTTAACCCGGCGGAAGCTGCTTCAACCGGTATTATCGGCGGGGCTGACGGGCCTACCGCAATCTTTGTTACAACAAGACTTGCTCCTCACCTTTTAGGGCCAATCGCAGTTGCTGCTTACTCATATATGGCACTGGTTCCTGTAATCCAGCCGCCTATTATGAAGCTTCTGACAACCAAAAAGGAACGCCAGATTGTTATGAAGCCCCTTCGCCAGGTTTCAAAAACAGAGAAAATTATATTCCCTATTGCAATCACCGTGTTTGTAACACTTCTTGTTCCATCAGCAGGTCCTCTTGTTGGCTCCTTGATGCTTGGTAACCTTGCAAAGGAATGTGGCGTTGTTGACAGAATTTCAAAGACGATGCAGAACGAACTAATGAACATCGTTACAATATTCCTTGGTATCTCGGTTGGTGCTACCGCTACTGCCGACACCTTCCTTGCCCCCAAGACTTTGGCAATTATCGTTATGGGTGTTGTGGCATTTGGTTTTGGTACCGCAGGCGGTGTACTTTTGGCTAAGTTTATGAACCTCTTCCTTAAGAACAAGATTAACCCACTCATCGGTTCAGCCGGAGTTTCAGCCGTTCCCATGGCAGCTCGTGTATCTCAGGTTGTAGGTCAGAAGGAAAACCCACAGAACTTCCTGCTTATGCACGCTATGGGTCCAAACGTTGCCGGTGTAATCGGCTCTGCAATCGCAGCAGGTACTCTTATAGCCCTGTTTGGCTAAGAAAGGAGATTATAATTCATGGCAAAATTACAAATTACAGACACAATCCTGCGTGATGCCCACCAGTCACAGGCAGCAACACGTATGAGAATTGAAGATATGCTTCCCGCCCTTGATATTTTGGACAAAATTGGTTACTGGTCACTTGAGTGCTGGGGCGGTGCCACCTTTGACTCTTGCATGAGATTTTTAAACGAAGACCCCTGGGAAAGACTTCGTACACTGAAAAAACATCTTCCTAACACAAAGCTCCAGATGCTGTTCCGTGGCCAAAATATTCTTGGCTACAAGCACTATGCAGATGACGTGGTGAAAGAGTTCTGCAAAAAGTCAATCGAGAACGGTATCGACGTTGTTCGTATATTCGATGCGCTTAACGACCCAAGAAACCTTGAGTCTGCAGTAAAGTTTGTTAAAGAATACGGCGGTATTTGTGAAACAGCAATCAGCTACACAACAAGCCCCGTTCACAACGAAGATTACTTTGTAAAGCTTGCTGTAGAACTTGAAAAAATGGGCGCAGACGTAATCTGTATCAAAGATATGGCAAACCTTCTTCTTCCATACGATGCGTACAGCCTTGTTAAAAAGCTTAAAGAAAATGTATCTGTTCCTATTCACCTTCACACCCACAACACTGCAGGTACAGGTGATATGACCAATCTGATGGCGGCTCAGGCAGGTGTTGATATTGTTGACTGCGCCCTGTCACCAATGGCAAATGGTACAGCAAACCCATCAACCGAAAGTCTGGTTGCAACCCTCAAGGGTACAGACCGTGATACAGGTCTTGATCTTGCACAATTGGCAAAGGCGGCTGAACACTTCCGCAAGATTGCCGACAAAATGAAGAGCGACGGAACTCTTGACCCCAAGGTTTTAAACGTTGACCCCAATGCACTCCTTTATCAGGTACCGGGTGGTATGCTTTCAAACCTTCTTTCACAGCTCAAACAGCAAAACGCAGAGGACAAGTACTACGAAGTCCTTGCTGAAGTTCCGAGAGTCCGTGAAGACTTTGGTTTTCCTCCCTTGGTAACACCCACAAGCCAGATTGTAGGAACTCAGGCGGTACTTAATGTGCTTATGGGCAGATACAAAATGATTTCAAAGGAATCAAAAGGTATGCTCCGTGGCGAATACGGCAAGCTTCCCGGTAAGGTTAACGAAGAGGTAAGACGTCTGGCAATCGGCGACGAAGAGCCAATCACAGTAAGACCCGCTGATTTAATTGACCCTGAGCTTGAAAAATACCGTCAGGAGTCAGAGGGCCTTGCAAAATCTGAAGAGGATGTGCTCAGCTATGCACTCTTCCCACAGGTGGCAAAAAAATTCCTTGAACTCCGCAACGCAAACTCTGCTCAAGACGGCGTAAGAACAATCAACGTTGTTGACCTGTCCTAGTATAAATTTAAAACCCCTAAGCAATCAAAATGATTGTCTAGGGGTTTTTTTATAATTTAAAAGTCCGTTTCTTAAACGATTCTAATACGTCTATTTGTTTTTCTTATAAATAAGGTTCAGGCCGTCAAGGGTAAGGGTTTTGTCAACGGTATCAATCTCCTGACTCTCTGCGGCGATAAGGCTTGCAAAACCGCCTGTTGCAATTACTCTGCAATCAGGTGCATCAAGCTCTTTTTTTATCTCTTTTACAATACGGTCAACCTGGCCCGCCTGTCCGTAAATCGCACCGGCCTGCATAGCCGAAACAGTGTTTTTCCCTATAACTCCGCTTGGTTTTACAATTTCAACCTTGGGTAGCTTTGCAGCCCTCTCAAAAAGAGCATCCATTGAAATTTTAACCCCGGCAGTAATAATTCCGCCAAGATATTCGCCCTCTTTGTTTATTGCACAATAGGTGTTTGCAGTACCAAAATCCACAATAACAACTGGGGTCCCGTATTTGTGGATTGCCCCAACGGCATTGACTATACGGTCTGCCCCCACCTCTCTTGGGTTGTCGTAACGGATATTAAGACCTGTTTTGATTCCTGCTCCAACAACAAGGGGCGCACATCCAATATAACGCTTTATTGCATTGGTCAAAGAGTGCATAACAGGGGGCACGACAGAAGATATAATTACATCCTCAATATCCTCCTTGCTGATTGAACTAAACTGAAGCATCTGCATCATAACCATACCAAGCTCGTCAGAAGACTTGTTTTTGTCGGTTGAAATTCTCCAACTGTTTTTTAATTCGTCTCCATCAAAAAGCGCCACTACTATCTGAGTATTGCCGACATCAATTGCAAGAATCATATTTTATCAGTCCTTCTATTTTAAATTTGACGGATTTCGATTTCAAACTTTCCGTCATTTATCTCAAGTACGCCGTAACTCCTTGTTGCGGCACCGGGGTTAAACAGCGTAACGTCTCCGATTTTTTCACAATGCGCTACGTGAGTGTGTCCAAAAATTACAAGGTCTGCCCCCATCGCCTCACCCTTTTGGTAAAGCTTTGCAAGGGAATATTTGACCCCATAATTGTGACCGTGAGTCAAAAAAATTTTAATCCCTTCAAATGTAAAAAATCTGTCCTCAGGCACATCGTGAATAAAATAATCATTATTGCCTTTTACATAAGCCAAGGGTATCCGTGGATACATAACCTCAAGGTCCTCAACATCCCTGTGGACATCCCCTGCGTGGATAAGCCAATTAACAGGAGCCTCCCTTTCCATCACCTTGACCATTGAACCAAAATCTTTGTGGGAATCACTGAATATAATTATCTTCATATATAATACCTCTATTTTGATATTTTAACACAATTAATGAATTTTGTCACTATTTTATTTTGCCATCATATAATGTTAAGTGAAAAGAAGTATGGTTTCTGCCCTGTCCGCAGGCAAAAACCTTTAAAATTCGCGGCAGAAAGGCTATATGATTTAATATGAACATACAGGAAATGTTGTCAAAAATGAATTCGGAAATGCTTTCCCAAGGTCTTAAACAAATCAGCCAGGGCCTAACCCCTGAGCAAATAAAACAGGCAGAAAACGCAATAAAAAGTTCAAACCTGGCCAAAGACTTAGGAAACGTAGATCTTAAAACCCTGCAGCAAAACCCTCAAAAGCTAAAGGAGATTGTGCAAAACAAAGAACTTATCTCTCAGCTTGAAACTATTGTAAAAAAGAAATAATCCATCAGCTATTGCCCAAATTTCACCAAAACAGGAGGCGGCATCTATGTCAGAAGAATTAGACTTTTCAAAGGCAATTGAGCAGGTCCAGCAAATGCTGTCCTCTGAGGAAGGGGAAAGCCAAATCCAAAATCTTATAGGTATGCTAACCGGAAAAGACAGTTCCGCATCCGACACCGATGCCCAAAGCTCGGGACAAAGCTCCCCCTCTTTTGATCAGGAGGGCCTTTTTTCAAATCTTTCGGATATTGAAACTATAATGAAAATAAAAAATATTATGGGAGTTTTAGGCAATCAAAAGAACGATACAAACACTGCTTTTTTAAATTCCCTTAAACCTTTTTTAAAAAAGGACCGACAAGAAAAGCTTGAGCAGGCCACAAAACTTATGTCTATTGCAAAAGCTATCAAACTATTGAAAGATTCAGGGATTGGAGGTGTCTGATATTTATCGCAGATTTGATACAGAAGTCAATTCTTCATCACCCCAATCACAAATGAGCCGTGCCAACACTCCAAATCCGTCGGCATCAGCCCAATCTATAAACCGTGCGCCCTCCCAAAGAGCAACCCCTGGGCAAAATATCCATCATAACCATATGTCAAAGCAGCAAAATGTATCATCCGGGGGCCGGGCACAAGGACAAAATACAGCCCAACATCAGGGAAATCCTAAAACTTCCAAGGCTGAGCATCAGTTACCGGACCATAACAAAAATCAAAATCCCTCTATGTCTTCTTCCGAGCCAAAGCGGGGCAAGGCTGCCTCCCCCCAGATTGGAAAAAAAAGAGGCAAGGGTCTTTCAAGTATTTTTCAAAACATCTTGCCGCCTACGGTTTACAATCCAAACACAAAAAAGATTTTTGGGGTTTTCAGTGCAGAGGATTTACTCCTTGTGGCTCTTATCTTTCTTTTTCTGGACAATGACGAAGAGGACAACACCATTATGATTATTGCCCTTATATTTGTCCTTATCTCGGATTATATTGACCTGTCTGACTTTTCATTTTAGAGATTTTGGAATATATCATTAGTTTCAATCATACTATATACCAAAACTAACATATTTATTGCGAAGTGAGGTAAAAATACTATGGCTGTAAAACTCCACAGGGAGCATCTCAGGCTTTCGACGGCTTTGTGCTCCCGTTATATGCAAACCACCGTGGAAAGCGATGTTATCGTTCCTGATATCAAACCGGATATTTTAAAAATTCTTCAGGTAGGCAACGAGGTGGTAATAACCCGCAAGGAAGTGCAAAACGACAGGGTTTTTGTTCAGGGAATTGTCCGTATGAATGTTCTTTATACCCCGGACAACGGTATCTTGGGTGCCCTAAAATCCATCAGCGCCCATCAGGAATTCAATCACTCAATGGACATAAACGGTGCAATGCCCGGTATGGAACTCTTCATTGACGCAGAGGCCGACCCTGCTGAATATACCCTTGTCAACAGCAGAAAACTCAGTATCCGCAGCAAAATTTCTTTATCTGCACGGCTTTCAAATGACACAGAAGTGGATATTGCAACAGGGGTTGACGACACTTCAGCAATTGAAACCAAATGCAAAAATATGAATATTTACAATCCTTGCATTGATGTTGCAAGAGATATCATTCTCCGTGAAAAATTGGAGGTTCCTGCAGGGAAAAGTCCCATTTGCGAAGTCCTTAAGGTCTCTGCCAAGCCATACTCCATTGAGCTTAAGACCCTGGACGGTAAGGCAATGGCAAAAGGCGAACTCAAGGTCTGCACCCTCTACTGCGGCGATGATGAAAATACAGCTCCCGACGTTATGGAACATATTCTGCCCTTCAGCGAGATTTTAGAGATTGACGGACTCCGTGAGGGAATGGCCGGCGAAGTTGATTTTGCCCTCAAAGACCTTTATTTTGAAGTCTGCCCCGACAGTGACGGAGATAAAAAAATTCTCAGCATTGAGGCTACAATCGAGGCTGAAGTCCGTGCCTTTGACGTTGTTGAATGTAGTGCCATCGAAGATGCCTACAGCCTCTGTAATCCTGTTGAACTCAAAAAGACCCTATACAGTGTTGAGCAGTTGGTTGCAAACTGCAGTAATCAGACAACGGTAAAAGAGCCTGTTTCTGTTCCCGATTACCTGCCTGAAATCTATCGTCTTTGTGACTATTCGGCAAACCCTTCAATTGAGAGCGTCTCTGTAGATAAGGACGAGGTGACGGTAAGCGGTTACATAAACTGCAACTTTCTTTATCTGTCGGAAGACAGCGCAAATCCCGCTTCCTGTTTTTCACACATACTGCCCTTTACCCAGCACTTTGATGTGGTTGGCGCAACCCAAAATTCAGTTTGCGAAGCCAAGGCAGAAATGGAACACATAAGTTGCACAATTTCTTCCGGAAGATGCCTTGAAGTGCGGGCAATTGTTTCAACCTCTATCAAGGTTGTTGAGCCAACTTCTGTGGAATTGGTTTCAGAAATCAACTGCGATGATGAGACCGCCCTCCCCAAAATGCCGTCAATGTCGGTGTATTTTATACAAAAGGGTGACAGCCTCTGGAGTATAGCTAAAAAATACCGCACGTCACCGGATAAGATTTTGTCAGCCAACGGCGAAAATCCCGACAGCTTAAAACCCGGTAAATGTATTTATATTTTCAGATAATAAAAAAACACGAAGCAAAGGCAAGG
>JAFYXL010000018.1 GCA_017546165.1 Clostridia bacterium | reverse complement strand
TAAACTTAATAAACGGGAGCTTGTATTACAGGCTGAGAGGAAGGTGCGACCTTCGACCGAGAACCTGATTTGGATAATGCCAACGTAGGGATGCCTGATACATAGTGTTAGGAGGAACAAAGAACTTTTAGGAAGTTACCAAATCGGTAGCTTCCTTTTTTGTTTTGGCAAGGTTTGTTATTAAGTTAATAAACAGCCGACAATTTGCGGCAGAAAGAGGTAAAAAATGTTAGGAAACTGTCTTGAAAACGTAAGGAGAAAAACACCGCTTGTGCACAGCATCACAAACTATGTTACAGTTAATGATGTAGCAAATGCATTGCTCGCTTGCGGTGGTAGTCCGATTATGTCGGATGAGCCGGAGGATGTGGCGGATATTACATCAATCTGCGGAGGACTCAATATTAACATCGGCACTCTCAACCAAAGGAGTATCGATGGAATGTTTATTGCAGGTGCAAAAGCCAATGAACTTGGTCATATAGTTTTGCTTGATCCTGTGGGAGCAGGCGCAAGTAAACTTCGCACAGACACGGCAATCAAACTTATGAATACTGTTAAATTTGATGTTATTCGTGGGAATGTTTCGGAAATCAAGACATTAGCACTTGGATGTGGAACAACAAAAGGTGTAGATGCGGATGCTGCCGACACAGTAACAGAGGATAATCTTGAGGACATGATAGCTTTCGCAAAGAGCTTTTCTCAAAAAACAAAGGCAGTTATTGTAATAACCGGCGCTATTGACCTTGTAGCAGATAGCGAAAAATGCTATGTCATTCGTAACGGCAGACCGGAAATGAGCAAAATTACAGGTACAGGCTGTCAGCTTTCAGGGATTGCAACTGCCTATGCTGCAGCAAATCCTGATGATAAAACAAAAGCGGTTGCAGCAGCAGTTTGTGTGATGGGACTTGCAGGTGAAATCGGTTATGCAAATTTATTGCCCGGTGAAGGCAATTCTACTTTACGAAATCGCATAATAGATGCTATTTGTAATATGGATGCAGAGGCTTTGAACAAAGGAGCAAAATATGAAGTGCGATAAAAAAGATTTAATTTTATATGCTGTTACTGACCGCACATGGCTTGGGAATATGACACTTTATGAGCAGGTGGAGGAAGCACTTAAAGGCGGAGCAACTTTTATTCAACTTCGTGAAAAGGAATTAGACGAGGAAAGCTTTCTCAAAGAAGCCTTTGAAATTAAAGAGCTTTGCAGAAAATACAATGTGCCCTTTGTTATCAATGACAATGTGGATATTGCTGTAAAGGCAAGTGCAGATGGAATACATATAGGTCAAAAAGATATGGAAGCAGGTTATGTGCGGTCTGTTATCGGAGAAAATAAAATTCTCGGTATATCTGCACAAACAGTAGAGCAGGCAGTACTTGCTGAAAAACAAGGAGCTGACTATCTTGGTGTGGGTGCTGTTTTTCCAACAGGTTCTAAAGCAGATGCTGAAGATGTAAGTTATGAAACATTAAAAGCAATATGCGAAGCAGTAAATATTCCGGTTGTTGCCATAGGCGGAATTAGTGCCGGTAATGTTTTAAAACTTAAAGGTAGTGGTATTTCGGGGATAGCTGCAATAAGTGCTATCTTTGCTGCAGAAGATATTGAATCTGCAACAAAGAACTTGAAACAATTGACAGTAGGAGTGGTATCAAAATGATAAAGGGTGCAATTTTTGATTTAGACGGAACTTTAATTGACTCTATGTTTATTTGGGATACCATTGGAGAAGATTATTTGAAATCTTTCGGTATAGATCCAAAAGAAAACATTGCCGAAGTTTTCAAGATGTTTACGCTTGAACAAGCTGCAGAATATTATCGTAATCATTATAGTATTAAGCTTTCCGTTAAAGAAATTGTAGAAGGCATAAATAATATGGTTGCTGAAATATATCGTACAAAAGTAGTTCTTAAACCGGGCATTAGTAATTTATTAAAAAGATTACAGGGTTTAGGTGTAAAGATGTGTGTTGCAACTGTGACAGACAGACCTATTGCGGAAGATGTTCTAAAGCGACTGAAAATCTATGAATACTTCTCAGAAATATTTACATGTAGCGAAGTTGGTTGCAACAAAGAAACACCTGAAATTTACAGACAAGCTCTAAAACATCTTGGAACGAAAAAAACTGAAACAATAGTTTTTGAAGATGTACTTCACGCACTAAAAACTGCTAAAGGTGACGGCTTTAAGGTTGCTGCGGTTTATGATTCACATGAGCCAATGCAAAAAGAAATGAAAGAAAATTCGGATTATTATATAACTGCTTTTGAAAGTTTTTGTTTTAAGACGAAAATGAAAACGGCATTAACCATTGCAGGAAGCGACTGCAGTGGAGGCGCAGGCATTCAGGCAGATATTAAAACAATGACAATGAATGGTGTTTATGCAATGAGTGCAATTACGGCACTTACAGCACAGAACACAATAGGAGTTAGAGCAATTTTAGAATCCACTCCTGAATTTTTGAAACAGCAAATTGATGCAGTGTTTGAGGACATCTTCCCGGATAGCGTTAAAATCGGCATGGTATCTTCAAGTGAACTAATCTGTGTCATTGCAGACAGACTAAAATACCATAAGGCAAAAAACATTGTTGTAGATCCCGTAATGGTAGCAACAAGCGGCTCATCTCTTATGAAAACAGATGCGGTTAAGACATTGATTGAAAAGCTTTTACCGATTGCAACACTTGTTACGCCGAACATTCCCGAAGCGGAAGTTTTATCAGGGCTTTCTATTGCAAATAAAGATGATATGCAAAGGGCAGCGAAAGCCATCGGTGATTCATACGGCTGTGCAGTTCTCCTAAAGGGCGGACACAACATAAATGATGCCAATGACCTTCTTTATACAAACGGAGAATATCAATGGTTTAAGGGAAAACGAATTGATAATCCAAATACGCACGGTACAGGATGTACATTATCAAGTGCTATCGCGGCAAACCTTGCCAAGGACTTTGACCTTACCGAATCCGTACAAAGAGCAAAGGATTATATTTCGGGTGCCCTTTCTGCAATGCTTGATTTAGGAAAAGGCTCAGGCCCGATTAAGCATAATTTTGATTTGCGAGGCGAATATGCAAAGGGGGTTGAATAAGATGGAAAAACGCACATCAGTATTTGAAAATGGACTTATTTGGTTTGGTGCCGCAGTTTCTATTGCAGAAATTCTTACGGGAACATATTTTGCACCTCTCGGTTTTAATAAAGGCTTACTTGCCATAATTATAGGTCATATAATTGGTTGTATAATGCTTTTCTTAGCCGGACTTATTGGCGGTAAGGTTCGCAAAAGCTCGATGGAAACTGCAAAGATAAGCTTTGGACGCAAAGGTGCTTTGCTTTTCTCAGTGCTTAATATTGTCCAGCTTATTGGCTGGACAGCTATTATGATTTATGACGGAGCCCTTGCGGTAAACGGTATTTTTGATATTGGTAATTGGATTTGGTGTATTGTTATCGGTGCTTTAATTGTATTGTGGATTATGATAGGCATCAAAAATCTTGGTAAAGTTAACACTGTAGCAATGACGGCACTATTTGTTTTGACAATTATCCTTAGCTTTGTTATCTTTGGAAAAGGTACTATGCAAAATATTACCGGAGAAGGTTTGACATTCGGTGCTGCTATAGAGTTATCTGTTGCAATGCCTCTCTCCTGGTTGCCACTCATCAGCGACTACACAAGAGAAGCAAAGAAACCCGTCAAGGCTACCGCCGTCAGTGCAATTACATACGGTATCGTCAGTTGCTGGATGTATATAATCGGTATGGGGACGGCAATATTTACAGCAGAATCCGATATTGCACAAATTATGGTAAAGGCAGGTCTCGGTATAGCAGGACTTTTAATTATTGTGTTTTCAACAGTTACAACAACATTTCTTGATGCATACTCTGCAGGAGTTTCAAGTGAATCTATCACTAAAAAGGTTAATGATAAATGGATTGCTGCAGCGGTAACTGTTATCGGGACAGTTGGAGCGATGTTTTTACCGCTTACAGACATTACAGATTTTTTATATTTCATAGGCTCGGTGTTTGCGCCTATGATAGCAATTCAGATTGCCGACTTTTTCATCCTGAAGCAAAACAAGGAAGCAAGTGCGTTCAATATTCGGAATCTGATTATTTGGCTTGCAGGATTTATTATTTACAGGGCGCTGATGAATGTTGATGTCATTGTCGGAAGCACATTAGTAGATGTAGTTTTAACCATAATAATTTGTGTTGTGGTCAATTTAATTGCAAAGCGAGCATATCGCTAAAAACATTGGCATCTAAACCATTCGGCTCTTCCACCAAAAGCAAGCACGATGTGCTTGCTTTTTTTATACCTAAAAGTTGTTCGTTTTGTCCGTTCTTACAGGTATATAATATAATTATACCAAAAGAAAGGGGAAAAGCTATGGTAAAAACGGAAGAAAACTAAAGAAGGAGGTGGGTCAGCTATATTTATTTGCGAATCTTATGTATGGTGATGCATTAGAGAGCATTGGTAAAAAGAAAAAAACTATCGGCTTTGAGGAAGAAAGGCTATTAGAACATATTAAAAAATCAATTAATGAATCTATCGAAAGCTATTTTAAGGATTTTAAAATTGACGAAAAGCTTTTTAAAGATTTTAATGAAACACAAAGGAAACATCTTGTTAATTTGAGTGAAAATATTGATGATGTAAAGGAAAATGCCATAGAGGATATTGTTAAAGGATTTTTTACTCCACTCGGCGATGATGAAACTGCTATAGAAAAAGAGAAGTCTTTAGAAAGCGCAATACCTTATGTGATTTTGGGTGTTGCATATGGAATCAAAGTGGGACGCAAATAGACAGCGTCAACTAAATTCAAGGGACAATTAAACCCGACAGGATAAATAAAATAGACAGGTGCGCTGTCAATCGCACCTGTCTATTTTTAATATTAAAACTTATCATAAAATACAACTTCGTCAATGGGCCTTGATGATGAATGCATCTCAATTGGCTTGGAATCTTTATGGGGGTATCCCATAACAAGCAGTGCAAGAGGTTCATAATTTTCCGGAATATTAAATTCTTCTTGCATTTTGAATGGGTCAAAGTGCATCACCCAGCAAGAGCCTACACCCAAGGAGTGCGCCATCAGCATCATATGTGTAGTAACTATACTTGCATCAACAGGGGCCGACAATGCTTCGTCGTACTTTCGTATCCAGGACTCGTCCTTGTTGTAGCATACAAGCATTGCAGTAGGTGCATCGAAGTGACATTTAGTGCATTTTTTTAATTTTTCAATTGATTCATTGGTGTTTAATACAAGAATTCTCTGGGGTTGGTAATTGCATCCTGTAGGTGCGATATGGCCGCAAGCAATAATCTTGTCAACAACTTCTTTCTCCAAGTGTTTATCCTCAAATTTCCTCACTGAGTATCTCTCAGAAGCTAAAGTAAAAAAGTCCATATTATATGCTCCTTTGTTTTTATATTAGAATTAGAATATAAAGGGTTTATTTATTTTACCATACTTAAATAAAAATTTCAAATACTAAAGATAAAAATTTGGAAAAGGGGTGACCGGGATACGGATTCATGGTATAAAATCCTTTGCAAATTTAATATAATTCTTATAGAATTATATTGCGGAGGTATCTATGAAAAAATCGTTATATACTTGGCAAATTATTGGTTTTATTTTCACCTGTATAGCAGGAGTAATCCTACATTTTCTTTTTGATTGGACAAAAAATAGTGTAATCGTAGCACCTTTTTCTGCGGTGAATGAGTCTATCTGGGAGCATATGAAACTTTTGTTTTTTCCCTTGCTTGCATTTGCTTTTGTCGAAAACCAATATATAGGCAAAAAATACAAAAGTTTTTGGTGTGTTAAGCTGATTGGTATAGTGTCAGGGACAATT
>JAFYXL010000017.1 GCA_017546165.1 Clostridia bacterium | reverse complement strand
GTTTGCCGCGACGACTTGACAAAGTGTTTTTTTTATAGTATAATGTTACCGTTAATGATTAAAAATCTATTAGCTTTAAAGGAGGATAGCGGAAAACAGAAGATTTTGGAGGTTAATTTATTTTGAATTATTTTAAGAGATTTACAGCGACAATCGTCGCAGTTTGTATATGCCTTTCCACCCTTTTATGCACAGCGGGTGCTACAGAGGCTAAAAAATATGGTATAGTTACAGCGTCACTGCTCAATCTTCGCAGCAGTGCATCAACATCATCAACAATTCTTGCTCAAATTCCAAACAACCAAACCGTTTCAATCGAGGCTCTTCAGCCTGGTTGGGCAAAGGTTACATACTATGGCACACAGGGTTTTGTTTCACTTGATTACCTCAAGGTTATGTCAGGTGAAAATCCAACTTCCCGAAACGGTGCGGTTTCATCAAAGGGACAAGCTGTGGTTGAGCTTGCAAAAAAATACTTGGGTATTCCTTATGTTTACGGCGGTTCATCACCTTCAGGTTTTGACTGCAGCGGTTTTGTTTACTTCCTTTACAAAAATATGGGCGTTACCCTCAACCGTGTGGCAGCAGACCAGATGACAAACGGCACCTGGGTTCCAAAGAACGCACTTCAGCCGGGTGATATTGTAGGTTTTGCAAACAGAAGCGGCTACATCAACCACGTTGGCATTTATGTAGGAAACGGAATGATGATTCACTCACCTCAGACAGGTGAGGTAGTCCGTTACGAAAGCATCGTTACCGGCAACTACGCGAATCGTCTTACTTGCGGCAGACGTATTTTTAATTAAATTTTGACTAAAAAGGCTGTACTTGTGTGTCAGCCTTTTTTAAATTTGTGAGGACACTATGAAAAATCCAAAAAACTACAAAAGGTCATTTTCTATCTTCCCAATAATAATTATTTCTTTGATAATGCTTGCCTCCCGTGCCTTCCCCAAGGTTTCAGCTGATACCTTGCAGTTATGCTTTGTTGACGTAGGGCAAGGGGACTCGGTGTTTTTGAAAACTCCCGACGGAGAAACCTGGCTCATTGATGGTGGGGAATATGACGCCTTTGATTCTGAGCTTCAACCATTTTTGTATTCCCAGGGTATCCACAAAGTAGATTACGCCTTGGTTACACACTATCACAGTGACCATATGGGTGGAATATCCGAGCTTTTGGAAAGTGGCGGAGCAGAAAATCTTGTCCTTCCTGATTATAGCCCTGGCAGCAAGGCCAAAACAAAGCTTTTAAAACTTGCCCAAAAAACAGGAACTTCCGTTTTGGAAATGTCAGAGGGGGATACTTTGCCCACTTTGGATGACAATCTGAAAATTTCAGTCCTGCACCCCAATCAAGGTGGATTTTCCTCAGAGAATGACAACAACAACTCAATGGTATTAAAAGTTGAGTATTTTGACACCACAATTTTGCTGACAGGAGATTTGGAGGTGGAAGCGGAAGAGATTCTGGTGAAAAAATATGACCTTGAGGCAGATATCTTAAAGCTTGGCCATCACGGTTCAAGCACTTCAACCAGCGACGGTTTTATCGAGGAAGTCAACCCTACCTACGGCATAATCTCAGCAGGCCAGGGCAATCGCTACGGACATCCTCACTACGAGGTGTTAAACCGCCTTGACGATAATGACGTTATGATTTTTCGCACAGATAAAGACGGAGATGTGACCTTTCACTTGTCCGAAAAAGGCATTGAATCTATAAAAACAGAAACAAATTACAGTAAGGAGTAAAGCTTTATGGAAATAAAGGATTTAGATAAGCAAATTCAATCCGGGACTTTGGCCAATCTTTACTTTTTTTACGGTGAAGAACAGTTTTTGCTTGAAAATAAAGTCAGGTCAATAAAAAAGGCCTTGCTCAGTCCTGATTTTGCCGATCTCAACTTTGTTCAGCTTGATGACAAAAAGCTATCTGTCACACAGCTTTCTGACGAACTTGTGTCTGTTCCTGTTATGTCAGATAAGAAGATGGTGATCGTTAAAAACTCAGGAGTCTTTGGAAACGCAAAGCTTAGCCAGTATAAGACCATTTGTGAACTGATTTCAGACATCCCTGAATATTTGTGTGTTATATTTTGCGAAAAGGAATTTGACAAGAAAAAGGAAAAGAACCTTGAGCCTTTTAAAAAATACGGTGAGATAGTGAGGTTTGACCCCCTTTCGCCCGTTCAGTTGGAACGATGGCTTGACAAACTTTTCTCAGACAAAGGCAAGTCCATTTTGCCACGGGATATAGGCACAATGATAAAGCTTTCAGGTCAAAGCATGGCAACGCTTTTTAACGAACACCAAAAGCTTTTAAACTTTGTAGGTGACCGGACAAAAATAACCGCCGAGGACGTAACCGCCGTGGTTTCCAAATCCGCAGACGCACGCATTTTTGACGTAATTGACCACATTGCATCAGGCAAAAGCCAGGGTGCATTTGACGAGCTTTTTGCACTGCGCGCATCAGGGGAAAATCCCTCAACCATACTATCCTTGCTGTCTTCACGTATAGGGGAGCTTCTGATGGTTAAGCAGCTTTCATATGACAAACTAAGTTCCGACAGGATTGCGTCGTTCTTTGAGCCAAGGCGGCCCACCTTTGTAGTAAACAAACTTCTTGACCAGGCCAAAAATTTTGACGAAAAATACCTTTCAGATATGACAATCCTGGGGGCCCAATATACCGCAGATGTCCGCTCGGGCAAGCTGGACAAATGGATCGCTGTAGAAATGTATGCGGCAAAACTACTTGAAAAATAATTATTTTAAAATACAGGGGTGCAATATATGCACTCCTGTATTTTTTTCGACAACATATCCCTTGACGCCATATTTGTTTCAAAGTAAAATATGGATATGTAAGAAAGGCTTTTTATACCTTTCTTTGCTATCTCATACCCGTCTGACCTCTGAAATACGGGGGAAGAGGGTTTTCAAAGGAGTTTTGCCTCTGCGGATTCATCTGACTCGTATTTTGCATGGCCATATCCGGAAGCTCAATGTTTCCGCAAGCAATTCTTACGCCACCCATTGATGGTTGGGTCTTGTAATCGTCAGGGGACTTGTGTATCACAACTGACCTGCCCACAACGTCTTCGGGGTAAAAACGATTAGTGAAAAATAACATCTTTGCTGTGCCTCCGTTTGAAAATAATACCGGAAAATCCCCTGCGTGGTTGCCATGTGGGTCAAGTTCAGGGTCCCAATGCCCACCGGCCGTCATAAATGGCATATCTCCAAAAACAGCACCACAGGTATCATATTCGTGGATATGGAAGGCAAAAGGGCCTATTTGTGCTGATTCTTCTGTTGCTTCTTTAAAATCAGGAAGCCCAAACACCTCTGTTTCTACCCAGGAACCATCCGCATCCCTCAAAAACTTTACCGTGCCG
>JAFYXL010000016.1 GCA_017546165.1 Clostridia bacterium | reverse complement strand
GAAGCCCTCGATTCTATTCAAAATAAACCGGCAAGCCGAAACACATTTTATATGGGTATGAAGAAATAAAAAAGCAAGGGCGGCAGTGCTGCCCTTACTTTTTCCCTTACATAGCTCTGTGCCCGGATTCAAATTATTACTTGTATTCTTAGCACAGTTATAGTATAATACTTTTAAAAGCAATTATTATAAACTTTTTCACGAAAATATGAGTAAATAAATAATAAAATGCAAATAACAAAAGATGAAAGGATGATATAAATGTCAGTTTTAAAAGTAAACAATTCCAATTTCGATGATGTAATAAAAAGTGAAAAAACCGTACTTTTAGATTTTTATGCAGATTGGTGTGGTCCCTGCAGAATGGTATCGCCCTTAGTAGATGAAATTGCAGAGGAAAATCCCCAATACCTGGTTGGAAAAATCAATGTAGATGAGGAAATTGAGCTTGCACAAAAATTTGAAGTTGTAAGTATTCCAATGCTTGTAGTAATCAAAAACGGTCAAATAAAACAAAAAATTGTTGGAGCAAGGCCGAAAAAAGATATATTAAAAGCATTGGAAGATTAATTTTTAATAGCTAATTTACAAAGTACAAATATTTACTCTTGTTGGGACTAATGTTTGTACTTTTTTAGTTGCATACTTTAAATTCTGTACGGAAAAATATTTTATTATATTATTACCAGCTTTTTCTTGTAAACCGTACCGCATTGTGATATACTGAGCATATAATAAAGGTATTTTTATCCGTAGGAGGATTTTATGAAAATGATTTTAATCACTGCATTAGGTGTTGGCGGTGCAACAGTAATTGGCGCTCTTATCGGTTTCTTATTTAAAAAAATTTCGCACAAATTTTCAGATATCGTCTTGTCCTTTGCAGCAGGGGTTATGCTTGCTGCCGCTGTTCTTGGATTAATTTTACCGTCCCTTGGATACGGTGGAAAGTTTGGATTGGTTACAACTATTATTGGTATATTTGTTGGCGCACTCTCTCTGAACTTAATCGACAAGCTTGTTCCCCATCTCCACAGATTGGCAGGCACTGATTTTGAATCGCACCACAACGCAAATCTAAACAGGATTCTACTCTTTGTTACTGCAATTGCCATCCACAATCTACCTGAGGGCATTGCCGCAGGTGTTGGCTTTGGCTCCGGCAACCAAACCCAGGCGCTTTTGATTGCGGGCGGAATCGCTCTGCAGAACATCCCCGAGGGTATGGTTATTATTGCGCCTATGCTCTCAGCGGGGGTTAGTGCAAAACGCACATTCTTGATTGCTATGGGCACAGGCCTTGTTGAAGTTATCGGTACTTTGCTGGGATACTTTGCTGTTTCTGTTGCTTCTGTAATTTTACCTTTTGCCCTTGCATTTGCAGGGGGAACAATGCTTTACGTCGTAAGCGACGAGATGATTCCTGAAACTCACGCGCACGGCAATCAGCGTGGCGCAACTTACGCATTATTGGTAGGTTTTTGTGTTATGCTTGTTACCGATGTGTTATTAGGTTAAATAACTTATATATAAATTTTTATCTGCACAAAATAAATGGGTTGCGGCAAATGCCACAACCCATTTATTGTCTTTTATCAATAACAGCTCTCAAATATTTGCTTTATCCTTTCAAAGTCAAGCTCTACATAGTTTTTAATAGTTCGTGTTTTTCCAAAAGTGCACTGTTCTGCCAGCCGTTCCATACTGTCTTTTGGTATATTAAATTCACGAAGTGTGAGAGGCATACCCATCGATTTGAAAAAGTTCTCCATCTCCGCTATGCCAATCAACGCTGCTTTTTTATCATCTGCTTCATTGACATCAAAAACCCGTCTTGCAAACTGTGCAAATCTTGAGGGATTTTCCTTATACACATATCTTGCCCAGGCGGGGAATAATACAGCAAGTCCCGCTCCGTGAGGGATAAAGTCAAATTCGCCGCTTAATGCATGTTCAAGCTGATGCACCGCAAGTGCATTTTCTCTGCCACAGCTTGTCAGATCGTTGTGAGAAAGGCTGGATGCCCACATAGCTGTAGCCCTTGCCTCATAATCCATAGGATTATCCATCAAAACCCTGCCGGCAGATACAACCGCTTTTAAAATACTTTCTGCAATTCTGTCAGTTAAGTCAGTAGGTTCGCAGACTGTGAAATACCTCTCCATTGTGTGTGCCATAATATCAACTATACCACAGGCTGTTTGGTATTTGCTTACTGTATATGTGAGTTCAGGATTGCAAATAGCAAACTTGCATCTATTCAGCTCACTGCCAAAACCACGCTTTATGTTAACCTCCTCATTGGTAATAACACAAGACGAACTCATTTCACTGCCGGCTGCCGCGTGGGTAAGGATACACCCTGTAGGAAGTGCCTCTTGAGGAACAGCTCGCCGCATAGAGAACTCCCACACATCAAGATCTGTCATAGCCCCTACCGCAGTGGCTTTTGAAGAATCCAACACACTTCCGCCACCAACGGCAAGTATCATTTCAACACCGGTTTCCTTGGCAATTTTTACTGCTCGTCGTACAAATGAAAGTTTTGGATTTGGCTCAACTCCACCCATTTCCACAACAGTTATCTCACTTTCTTTAAGGGACTGCATCACCTGGTCATAAAGACCACTTTTTTTGATACTTTCCTTGCCATACTGCATCATAATGGTTTTGTAACCATATTCCTTTATAATTTTGCCAACATCTTTTTGTTTGTCTTTTCCAAAATAAACCTTTGTAGGTGCATAATAAACAAAGTCACGCATTGTAAATTCTCCTTTATAAAATTCTTAATCTCATTACCTGAATATTCCTTTTTAAATTTATTATATATTTTGTTCCCCATTCAGGTACAGTTTGTAAACTTCTCATTACATATTAGCTTTAAACACATCTGCAACCTCGGTTATGGTTATATATGCACTTTCATCAACCAAATGCACTATCTCTCTCATTTTTGAAATCTGAAAACGGTCTAATATGAAATATATCATAGTCATATCTGTATTTGAATATCCGCCTTTTACAGCAATCCTTGTTGTCCCACACTCAAAGGAATCCATAAGTGCTTTGCTTATTTCATCAGGCTTTGTTGTTATAATCATCGCCGCTTTTGAACGGTCTATACCCTCTACAATAAAGTCGATTGTTTTTAGACCGGCAGCATAAGTAACTATGGAATATAGTGGCAAAATCCAGCTATCTATGATGATTCCGCAAATAATATAAAGACATATATTATATATCATCATAAAGGTACCTACTGTAATTCCCATCCTTTTTGCAAATACAACAGACATAACCTCCATACCGTCAATTGCCCCGCCAAATCTTATGGTAGTACCGCTTCCTATTCCGGAAATTAGACCTCCAAATAATGCACAAAGCAATAAATCAGTCCCTGCCAAAGGAGAAGCAAAGGCTACGTCTATAGGCAGTACATCTGTTATAAGCCAAGCTCCCAACGAATACATCACAATTGTATATAACGAATAGAATGTAAACAGGCTACCCTGTTTTTTATAACCAAAGATAAAGAGAGGGATATTTAATAGCAATAAAAACAGCGACAGCGAACACCAGGAGGGTGTTATTTGTGACAATAACATCGCTGTTCCGGAAATACCGCTGTCATACAATCTCACCGGAGAAAGAAAAACGGTTACCCCAAAGGCATTTATAAACCCCGCAATTGTTAACATAATAATATTTTTAAGCTTAATATCTCTCATTATTTATTTCCCCTCCAAATGTCATTTTAATTCAATCTAAGAAAATATTATTTTTTATTCTTCCCTGATTTGTACTTTTGGGTAAACGTGCTGGAAATCTCCTCATCAGGTTTGTAAGTTTATTATAAAATTGATGAACATTTTAGATGCCACTGTTTTTTTGTCGATATGCAAACTAAAGTTTGCTCGATATATTTACTCCGTAAATTCGATATGTTTTTCGTTTCACTCAAAACTCGATATGATATAAATCTCGTTGCCGCAAGGCAACATATCGAGTGCGTCAGCACATATCAAGTCATTTATGACATATCGAAAATCTCGTCAGAGATTTATATCGCTGATTTCAAGCAAGGCTTGAAATCATTATATCACATATGCTTTAATTTTTCAAATTATTAATACCATTTTAGTCCTGACATTGTGTCTGACCATTATTAAAAGCAGCAGAAACGATATTTCTGCTGCTTTCTATCTATTTCAAAATGCTTTCTGCAGACTTTTTTGGAGTTCGCAGATAACGTTTCAGCATATAAAGGCACTCAGGGTCCCGAGTGATTGTATTCATTCCGCTTTCACAAGATAGCGATGCCTTAAAGCCCATATCCTTTATAATGTCAAAAGACGCATTGCTCACACTCCCAAATGGATAGGTAAATGTACTTGGTGTATAACCTGTGTTTGTTTTAAAATCCTCCTGAAGCTTGCCCAAATCCGACATTAGCAGCTCCCGGTACTTTGCCTGCGACTCGCCTTGTTTCTTTTTGGCCCCGTTTCTTCCCTTGTCGGTGGTATGAAGGTTGTGTGAATGGTTCTGCATTTCTACCAATCCTGAATCCATCATCTTTTTCACATCATTCCATGTAACGTGGGAATAGCTTGGATTTTCATCCGGGGTTTTTGTGTAAAGATCCGTATAATAACCTATTATAGAAAGCACCGCTTTTGAATTATACTTTTTAAGCAACGGAAAAGCATATGAAAAATTGTTAAAATATCCATCGTCAAAAGTAAGGACAACGGGTTTCTTTGGCAATGCTTTATCATTATATACATAATCTATCAAATCTTTCATTACTATAGTTGTATAGCCATTATCCTTTAAAAACTTCAAATCTGCCTCAAATGCAGATTCGCTTATTATGTAATTTCCGTGAGTGTTGGTACTGCGAAGTATGCTGTGATACATTAATATAGGCACTTCGACTTTTTCCTTTTTGGCACTGGACAATACTTCAGAATTATCATTCATTGCTTCCTTATTCTCAACAGGAGTTGATGCCGTCAAGGCAACATCGTCGGAAGTGTAAAGCCTTATTATCCCTATACTTGCTACTACCACTGCAAAAACGGCAAAATAGTAAATTAAGGTTTTCATTTTTATAACGTACATATTTATTCTCCTTTTCTATTCCATATTTTCAACGGACGGCTCAAAAAAATCGTACTTTCTTCGGACTTCGTTTGTAAGTTCGTCCTTAACGGTAGCAGATGTATTCTGACTTAAAAACTTTGCAATCTCATAGCAATCAATCCAGATTTCGCCATTACCGTCTTTTTGTGATTCATCAAATATCAGTTGTATGCCCATATGCAAATGTGGCGTATCAATATTGTTGGTGTTCTCTTTGGTGCTATATCCTGTCATACCCAGATACCCAATAACGTCTCCCGCTTTAACTGTATGCCCAATGGACAAAGCCTCAGGGTATGGATGATTTTTACGCAAGTGTGCGTAATAATAGTATCTTTTTTTGTCAAAGCTACGAATTCCAATTCTCCATCCCCCGTATTGATTCCAACCAATGGCTTCTACTATCCCGCTTTCAATAGCTATTATGGGAGTCCCTACATTTCCCATCATATCGTGGCCCAAATGTTTTCTCTTATATCCATATGAGCGGGAATTCCCAAAATCATCAAAGTGCGAATAACCGTAGTTCTTTGCAATTGGTGAAAAGGCTTTAAGCCCGTATTTCTTTGTATAACCGACCTCGTCGCTGTCATTTATTTTTTCCTGGACTTCATATTCCCCCAGGTATTCCCCGAGAACAGCTGTATAAGCTTGTTTGTAATATGTATAATACTTCATATCGCGAGTTATATCATCTATCTTTTCACCATTCATAAGTCTTTTTGCAAGAACATCCAGGTCTGAGGTCTTGAATTTTGAAAAGTCACCACCATATTTCACTGCAAGAACGGACAAAAGTTCAATCCAGTCAAGATGTATTTCTTTGTTGTAACTCTCAATATCATATTGCATCGCCTTTCGCATAGCGGTATCAGTGACTTTGAAATCAACCCACTTTATAAAATCCCTTTTGGCTGTGGGCATTGCATTGTCTTTGGTTTTTTCAACCGTTTCACCCGCTGTGTCAATACTTTGTGTAAAAAAAGCTACCGAGAGGGAAGATAAAATAATCGCAGCGATGCACAAAAATATTATACTGCGACTTAGCTTAAATGAAATGAACATAAAAATCCCCCTTCCATACATTTTATGGAAAGGGGATTTAAAATATGAATTAATTATTAACTATCTTCCGAAAAACCGCTTTGTAGCGTCCCTATTGCCCAGATGCGATTGATCTCACTGCAATGTTTTGTCATTTCAGGATAAGTGTCAAACTGCTTGGCAATTGTCTCATATGTGTCAAATGAAAGTATGGCCCTTACATTTTCAGCATTGCCTGTGATTATATAAAACACCAGACTTTTATTTTCAAAATCCTGTCCGCCATAATATATACCCAAAAGCTCAACGCCTTGTCGTTCCTCTTCAAACTGGTCCTCCAGCATAATCTTATAAAGTTCAACTATGCGGTCATCTATTCCGTCCTCCATAAGGGCTATTTTTTCAACAAATTCATTAATGCTGCGAACAATACGCAATGTATAATTTGAAGTTTCTACGCTGGCTGTGTCCCCATCAGTAACAAGTGCTACCATAAAATTATTATCACGATCAATATAGGTACAATTATAGGCAACCAGTATCTCCTCACCACATTCAGGGCATATAAAACGGAATATATCTCTGTTAAATATACCCTCTTTCAGGTCAGGATTCTTTTGTACATCTATACTCGGACAAATCTTAAACACTTGCTCTGTGCAACAAGCAGGGCAATTAATAGGCATTGTTGTGTTTTTCATAGGTAATACCTCTACTTTATGGTTTTTATGTCATAAGGTGTGGTTTGATATACAAAGTAGTTAAGCCAGTTTGAGTAAAGCAAATTTGCATGGGAACGCCACCTTACAACAGGGTCTTTTGTGGGGTCATCATCAGGGAAATAGTTGTCGGGGACTTTGATTTTAAGTCCCTTGTTTACATCACGCATATATTCCTTTTTCAAGGTATCCGCATCATATTCCGAATGACCTGTTATAAAGAACCTTCGTTCATTCTTGTCTGTTATTATATAAACGCCTGCTTCAGGGGATTCCGCCAATATTTCAAGTGCAGAAACTTTCTCAATATCCTCTTTGTTGACCCCTGTATGTCTTGAATGGGGAGCATAAAATGTGTCATCAAAACCACGAAGCAAAATTTTGTGCTTCTTATCCGGATTGACAGTATGCTCAAATACGCCAAACACCTTTTCTTGCATTGAAACTTTGGGAACGCCGTAATGGTAGTAAAGGGCCGCCTGAGCACCCCAACAAATATGAAAGGTTGAAGTTACATTCTCCTTTGACCATTCCATAATCTGACAAAGTTCTTCCCAATAATCAACATCTTCAAACGGCATAGTCTCTACAGGTGCACCTGTAATAATAAGTCCATCAAACTTGCTGTCCTTTATATCATCAAAAGTCTTGTAAAAAGTCTCAATATGACTCTTTGACGTATTTTTGGAGACGTGAGTCTTTGTGTGTATAAACTGAACATTTATCTGAAGAGGGGTATTGCCAAGAACACGGAGAAGCTGAGTCTCTGTTTCTACCTTTGTGGGCATTAGATTAAGCACCGCAATCTCAAGAGGACGTATGTCCTGTGTCATAGCTCGTGTTTCTGTAATAACAAATATATTCTCATTATTCAAAATTTCAATTGCCGGTAATGAATCTGAAACCTTAATCGGCATAAACGCCACCTCCTATTGCATAATAATAGACGTATTATACCATATAAACAAAAAAAACGCAAGTTTTTTATAGAACCCATAGCATACCTGAAAGGTCGAAAATTCTTGACTTTTACCATAAAATATAATAAAATGTATATTATTGAGCAATTTTGGGAGGATTATTTATGTCAAACAAACCACGTCGCCGTATAGGCGACAGAAAAGACGCAACGCTGGTAAGAAAACTTGACGGAATGCACCTTATAGTTCCGCTTATTCACCCAAATCGTTGCGATAATGAAGCTTTTGTTTCTGAACGTATTGACCTTACAAATATCAATGCATATCTTGAAAAGTTAAATGAAAATGGTCCTGACTTTAAATATACATTATTTCATCTTATTGTCACTGCAATAATCAGAACTATAGCCCAAAGGCCACAGATGAACAGATTTATTGCAAACAACAGTCTTTATGAAAAGAACGAAATTTCAGCAGCGTTTACCATAAAAAAACGTTTTTCCGACGATGCAGGTGAGGGTCTTGCCTTTATTCACGCGGATGAAAATACAAACCTTGAAAGTGTCCACGAAGATATCCGCCACCAGGTTATGGATTGCAGGCACGGCAAAGGTGATACCTCATCAAATGTAATGGATGCTCTTTTAAAGATTCCCAGACCTATTACCCGTATGATAGGCTTTGTTGCAAGATGCCTGGATCGTTACGGCAAATTACCCAAATCCTTAATTGCTACCGACCCATATCATTCTTCGGTAGTTCTTACAAATCTCGGTTCCATAAAATTAAAGAGCGGCTACCATCATCTCACCAATTGGGGAACCAACTCTGTCTTCGTTATTATAGGGGAGAAGAAGCTTCGTCCTGTATTTTCAGATGATGGAAGTTATGAGATGAAAGATACTGTTGATATCGGCCTTACAGTTGATGAACGAATTGCAGACGGTTACTACTTTTCAAAAACAATCAAGCTACTCAAAAAGTTGCTTGAAAATCCTGAGCTTTTGGAAGAATCTGCATCTACACCTGTTGAATATTAAGGAGTTGGTTTGGTTTGAATATTACTGCAAAAGCGCCGTGGCTTAATCACATAGGTGACATACCTGCGACTCTTGAGTATCCTAGCGGTTCAATGTATGATGCACTTAAAGAGTCAGCAGATAAGTACCCTGATTCAATAGCATTTGACTTTATGGGTAAATCTACTACATACAAAGTCTTTATGGAAAAGATTGAAACCTGCGCAAAAAGTTTAAAAACTATCGGTATCCGCGAAGGGGATCGTGTCACAATCGCTATGCCCAACTGTCCTCAATCTGTTTTTCTTTTTTATGCAGTAAACTTGGTAGGTGGTATCTGCAATATGATTCATCCACTTTCTGCAGAAAAGGAAATTGAATTTTACCTGAACGAATCCGACAGTGTAACTGTAATTACTCTTGACCAGTTTTACCACAAATTTGAGGCAATCCGCCACAACACAAAATTGGTTAATGTAATTATTGCATCAATTAAGGACGAGCTTTCAAAACCTGTAAGGGCAGGATATATGTTTACCGAAAGCTATAAAATCAAAAAAATCCCTGATGATGCCCCTGTTATCCGTTGGAATGATTTTTTAAAGCTTGGTAAAGCTTGTTTTTGGAACTATAAGGTTGAGCGAAAAGCAGACGACCCTGCTGTTATTCTCTATTCAGGCGGTACAACAGGCAAAACAAAGGGTATTGTTTTGACCAATAGAAACTTTAATGCTATGGGCAGACAAACTATTGCCTCAAATCCAATGTTCAGACCAGGTGACAAAATGCTGGCTGCAATGCCGATTTTTCACGGATTTGGCCTTGGTGTTTGTATCCACGCAATGTTAATAAGCGGCGGAAGATGTATCCTGGTTCCGCGCTTTACTGCATCAAGCTATGCAAAATTGATTACTAAATACAAATGTAACTTTATGGCGGGAGTACCTACTTTGTACGAAGCGCTGCTTCGTATGCCATCTCTGGAAAAAGCAGACCTTTCATTCCTTAAAGGGGTCTTTTCCGGTGGTGACTCCCTCTCAGTTGAACTTAAAAAGAAGCTTGACAAATTTCTCTATGACCACAAGTCAGTTATTCAGGTCCGCGAGGGATATGGCACTACTGAAACCGTCTGTGCTTGCTGTCTTACCCCTCCCCATATGGCAAAAGAGGGCAGTATAGGCTTGCCTTTTCCTGATACTTATATCAAAATCGTAAAGCCCGGAACTGACGAGGAACTACCTTATGGTGAAACCGGCGAGATTCTGCTTGCAGGTCCATCTACTATGCTTGAATACCTGAATCACCCTGTTGAAACCGCCCAGACTCTCCGTACCCACACAGACGGTCTTAAATGGGTTTATACAGGTGACTTGGGAACAATGGACCCTGAAGGATTTGTTTATTTCAAAGGCAGAGCAAAGCGTATGATTGTTACTTCCGGCTATAATGTGTATCCAAATCAGGTGGAAAATGTTCTGGATGCCTGCGATTTGGTTCAGATGAGCTGTGTAGTTGGTGTCAAAGATGATTACCGTATGCAGCAGGTTAAGGCATTTATAATGCTTAAAGACGGCGTGCCAAAAACCGAGGAAACAAAAAAACAGATACTTAGCTACTGTTCAAAACATATTGCCAAGTATGCAATGCCCAGGGCTATTGAATTCAGGGACGAACTTCCCAAAACTATGGTGGGCAAAGTTGCATACCGCGATCTTGAAAACTCACTTGAAACAAAAGAAGAACCCGCTTTGGTCTAAAATTTTAAAGACGGCAATCGCCGTCTTTATTCTTTTTTGCAAAAGT
The DNA here is from genome assembly GCA_017546165.1 of Clostridia bacterium. GTDB lineage: Bacteria > Bacillota > Clostridia > Monoglobales > Monoglobaceae > SIG440. The sequence goes on along the minus strand of JAFYXL010000016.1, from coordinate 62,007 downwards.
ATTGACAACTAACTTATATTTATGATATATTGATAAAAGAACAGAACAGATTAGATGAGATTGAATATAATGAGATTAGACGAGATTAAAAGGTATTTATATACTTTGTTATTTTAATCTTCTGATTTGTTGTTCAGAGGATTTTTTTATTGAAAATTCCAAATATTTTAATATTTTAGAATGAAGGAGTACATAAGTATGAATAAATATAAGGATTTTGACAACTACTTAAAAGAATACCCAAACGCAGAGGGTTACTTTGGCGAATATGGCGGCGCATATATGCCTGACAAACTTATTGCAGCATTTAAAGAGGCCGACGATGCCTACGAGGCCATTTGTCATTCTGCTCAGTTTATCAATGAGCTCCGCAGAATAAGAAAGGAATTCCAGGGCAGACCTACACCTGTTTATCATTGTGAAAGACTTTCTAAAATTTTTGGCAACTGTCAGATTTATTTAAAACGAGAAGATTTAAACCATACCGGTGCGCACAAGCTTAATCATTGTATGGGAGAAGGTCTTCTTGCAAAGTATATGGGCAAAAAGAAGATTATTGCCGAAACAGGTGCCGGTCAGCACGGGGTTGCCATTGCTACCGCCGCAGCTTACTTTGGTATGGAATGTGACGTTTATATGGGTGAAGTTGATATCGAAAAACAACATCCAAACGTTATTCGTATGAAGATGCTTGGTGCAAATGTTATTCCTGTCACAAAAGGACTTAAAACCTTGAAGGAAGCTTGCGACGCTGCTTTTGAAGCATACCTCAATGAATACGAAAACGCAATTTACTGCATTGGTACTGCTGCAGGTCCACACCCATTCCCCAAAATGGTAAGAGACTTCCAATCTGTTATTGGTATCGAAGCAAGAGAACAGTTCCTTGAAATGACGGGCATTATGCCTGATGCCGTTTGTGCCTGTGTTGGAGGTGGCTCAAACTCATTAGGTATGTTTACACCCTTCCTTGCCGACCCCGTTGAGATTTATGGTGTTGAGCCTTTAGGCAGAGGATGCAATGTGGGTGACCACGCCGCAACAATGAAATTTGGTACAAAAGGAAAAATCCACGGATTTGAAAGCTATGTACTTCAAGACGAAAATGGTGAGCCGTTGCCTGTTTACTCAATTGCCAGCGGTCTTGACTATCCGGGTGTTGGTCCTGAACACGCACTTTTGCGTGATCTTGGCAGAGTGCATTATGATGCAGTATCTGATGAAGAAGCTATGGAAGCATTCTTCTTGCTTTCAAGATATGAGGGTATTATCCCGGCTATTGAAAGTGCCCACGCAGTTGCATATGCTATCCGCTATGCAAAAGAACATAAGACTGGTTCTATCCTTGCTTGTCTTTCAGGCAGAGGCGACAAAGATATTGACTATGTTTACGAAAAATACGGTTGTGGCGAACAATTTAAACTTGACTACGATATCTAAAAAACAAAAAGTCCCTACGCACTGTTGCGCGTAGGGACTTTCTTTTTCCTTATATAATTCCGCCGTCAACTGATAAAACTTCACCTGTTATGTAGCTTGCCGCCTCTGATGCAAGGAAGAACACTGTCTCAGCAACTTCCTCTGCTTTACCAATTCTACCTAAAGCAACTCCTTCGGCAAATTCCGCTTTTTCGTTATGAGTTAAATGCGAATTCATATCCGTTTCAATAAGTCCGGGGGCAACGCAATTTACACGTATTCCTGACGGAGCAAGTTCTTTTGCAAGTGCTTTTGTAAAACCAATAACCGCAGCCTTGCTTGCAGAATAAATTACTTCACAGGAACCACCTATAGTTCCCCAAACAGATGAAATATTTACTATCTGCCCCGACTTATTGTGAACCATATGTTTAGTTACCGCCTTAGTGCAATTCATCATACCAATTACATTGGTATCAAAAACCGATTTAATATCATCTTCGCCAAAATCCGTAAATAAGCCTTGTGGAAGGGCAATACCTGCATTGTTAACAAGCACATCTATTCTGCCAAATTTATCCTTCATGTCCGCAACCATCTTCTGTACCTCAGAACAATCGGAGATATCTGCCCTAAAGATTTCGGCTCTTGCCCCTAAACTTTTTATTTCCTGACGCAGACTTTCGGCCATTTCGGTGTTTTTGTTATAATTAATAGCAACGCAATATCCTGATTTTGCAAATTTTAATGCAGTTGCTCTGCCAATGCCTCTGGACGCACCTGTTATCAAAGCTGTTTTCATCGTTCCTCTTTCCTCCTTAATTTCAGCTTGTTCATAATACTGTCATATTCATTCTCACGTTTTGTAAAATTAATATTCTCAAGCTGCATACAATCATCAAAATGTCTAAGTGCCTTGCACACATACTTTACAGCAAATTGGACCAATACTTCATCTTCCTCTATGCCAAAGCTGTCACAAATAATCCCAAAAGTATTTCTAACATTCATAGAAGCTGAAACAATCGCATTTTCGAAGGCCACTTCGTCTATATCAAAAAGGTTTGCCCTATATACGGGTGCGGAAATCACAGATGCCAAATCCCTCAATGTAACTCCAACAAATCCCTTTTCCGCCTTTTTGAACTTATATTTTGAGTCAAGTAGTTGGAAGAGCTCATAAGTTATGGCATTTTCAAAGATATACCTCTCCGCGTCTGCCTTGCTGCGATCATTCCTTTTTTGCTGTTTTTCCTCACGTTGCTCTGCCTTAAACTTTCTGAGTACACGTTTCTCTTCCTTACTCAACACTTTTTTGTCACTTCTGTTTTTGTTTTGTTTGCGACGCAACGGCTTTAACTGTCTTGAGCCAACCACCTCAAAATCAATCTTCGCATCTTCTATATCTGCCGCAACCACCTTGACTTCCACCTTGTCACCAATGGTAAATCGTCCTTTTGACCTTGTTCCCTCCAGAGCCAAGCCATTGTCTGTCATCATATAAAGGTCATCCTCAATTGTCCGTGCCGGGACAAAGCCTTCAACTGTATTTTCAAGCTCGGCGAAAAATCCCGATGCTGTCACGTGTGTGATTGTAGCAATATATTTTTCACCAATATGTTTGGTCATATACTCAGCTTTTTTAATATCCTTCCACTTAAGCTCCGCCTCTGCTGCATTACTTTCTGTAACCGAAGCTGTTACTGATGCAGAAACCGTAAGGGCCTTAAAGTACTCAAGCCTGTTTGTTTTGACTTCTCCTTCCAGGGACTCTTTCAAAATCCTGTGAACCACAAGGTCAGGATAACGACGTATAGGTGAAGTAAAATGGCAATAATCTCCAAATGCTAATCCAAAATGGCCAAGATTGTTCTCGCTGTATCGTGCACGGCTCATACTGCGAAGCACAAGATAGTTCACGACACTGCAAGTGTCGAGGCTCGACACGGATTCCAAAATGTTTTGAAAGTCTCTTGGCCTCATATCAGGCTTAAATCTAAATTCAACGCCAAGCTCAGGCAGGACTTTCGCAAGACGTTCAACCCTGTCAAAGTCGGGACTTTCGTGGACACGATAAACACAAGGCAAATCGTTTTTGGAAAGATGTTTTGCCACCGTTACATTTGCCATAAGCATAAATTCTTCAATTATATTATTGGATATGGTGATTGGATACCTGCATACATCTGTGGGTACACCATTTTTGTCCAAGGTAATTTTTGATTCGTGAGTAACAAACTCAATTGAACCGTTCTTAACTCTTTTTTTATTTAAAATGTCTGCCAGACATTTCATATTTTTTAGCATTGGAACGAGATGGGAATACTTTTCACAAAGCCCTCTATCATTCTCAAGAATTTTGGTAACTTTGGCATAAGTCATACGCTGATGGGACTTGATAAAACTTTTGCAAATTTTGTAATCTTTAACAATGCCCTTACTATCAATTTCCATAAACACTGAAACAGTAAGTCTTGTTTGGTTTGGCTTAAGACTGCAAAGCTCATTTGAAAGTTCAAATGGCAACATTGGTATAACCGTATCAATCAGATATACACTTGTGCCTCTGGAAAATGCCGCACGGTCAATTGGTGAATTTTCAGACACATAGTGGGTAACATCGGCTATATGCACGCCAAGACAAAAATTACCGTTTTCTAAAATTTCAAGAGATACCGCATCGTCAAAGTCCTTTGCATCATCACCATCAATTGTTATTGTAAGGAGGTCTTCAAGGTCAACTCTATCTTTGAGATCAGCATCTGTTACTTCAACCGGTATAGACCCCGCTTGTCTTACCACATTCGGCGGGAATTGTGGCATAATGTGATATTCACTTAATAAATCTACAAATCTCATTTTCCTTACCTCCTTTTTTAATTTACCCAAAATTACAAATCATATTTAACAAAAACCGCCCCAAATAATTTGGAGCGGTAAATTGTCTGTCTAAAATTCAGCTATTCAGCGTCTGTCTGCGCATTCGCTTCGGCTTCTACTTGGCTCTGGATTGTCTGGTTGAGTGCTTCAGCCTCAGCCTTGCTCTTATCAATTGAATAAGCCGCTAAAACAATTGAGCTCAAAACGAATAAAATAGCAACAACTGCTGTAACCTTCTTAAGAGCGGCATCGATTGTTCTGCCCTTGTTTTTGCCGAAGAAAGTCTCAGCGCCACCTGCGATTGCGCCGGATAGTCCCTGCTGTTTGCCGTGCTGCATCAAAACTACAACGATGAGCACAAGTGAAATAATAACGTGAATAACAATTAAAGCTGTCTGCATTTATTTTTCCTCCTAAATCGTATGAACATAACCAAAAAGTGGTTAATTTTCACATCAATGCATCAATACTATCATAAACCTTTTAATTTTTCAAGGGTTTTTTGATATTATTAATAATTTATTTAATTACTCCTGTCCCTTGCGAAGAAAAACAGGAACATCAATTCCATCATCTTCACTTACCTTGTTGTAAAAATCACCCTTTTTTTTTGCCGGGCTTTCAATGGTTACACTTGGAATTTCTTCAGGCTTTTTTTCATCCATTTCCTCGCGCATAGCAGCAAAGATACCCTTGCCTTCGCCTGCTCCGAAGATGGATGGTCTGTCTATGCGAGGCGTGTTTTTGCCCTCAAAACCTGTTGCAATAACAGTAACCTGGAGTTCATCACCCAAAGTCTCATCAATAATTGCACCAATAATGATATTAGCATCCTTATCAGCAGCATTTGTAATAATTTCAGAAGCAGTCTGAATTTCTAAAATACCGAGGTCGCTACCGCCTGTAACATTCAGAATAACACCTTTTGCACCTGTAATAGTTGTTTCAAGAAGCGGGCTGTTGATAGCTTTTGTAGCCGCATCCTGTGCACGGTTTTCACCTGTTGCCTTGCCGATACCCATATGAGCATATCCTGTGTTTTTCATAATTGTTTTAACATCAGCAAAGTCAAGACTGATAAGACCAGGTCTTGAAATAAGGTCTGAAATACCTTGAACACCCTGTCTCAAAACATCATCTGCCATTTTGAATGACTCGGTAAGCGGTGTTTTGTTTTCAGCAATAGCAAGAAGCTTGTCATTTGGGATAACAACCAAAGTATCAACTGCGGTTTTAAGATTTTCAATTCCAACACCGGAATTTTTTGCTCTCATAGCACCTTCAAACCAAAATGGCTTTGTAACGATACCAACTGTCAAAATTCCCATTTCTTTTGCAATTTCAGCAACGATTGGAGCAGCGCCTGTACCTGTTCCGCCGCCCATACCTGCTGTAACAAATACCATATCTGCATCCTTAATCGCAAGAGCAATCTCGTCACGACTTTCCTCAGCGGCTTTTGCACCAATCTCAGGAACAGCACCTGCGCCAAGCCCCTTGGTAAGTTTTGCACCAATCTGAATCTTTTGGGTAGCTTTTGAAAGTGACAAGTCCTGTTTGTCCGTATTAACTGCTATAAATTCAACGCATTTAACATCTGCGTCAATCATTCTGTTTACTGCGTTGTTACCACCACCGCCGACACCAACAACTTTTATTTTTGCCGGGCTTGTAGTTTCAGTATCAAACTCAAACACAATAATTCCTCCTATCTGTATCAATAACATTATACATATATAATTAGTATAACATTTTAATTTTTTTTTGTAAATACAAATTTAAAAATTTATTCCGATTTTGTTATATTTTTTTGCCTTTCATCGGACAAGTATGTCTATTTCTCCACATCAGATTCAGATTTCTCTGTTTCTTCGCGGTTTTCTTCTACCGTTTTCTCTTCTGTCACTTCCTCAACATCCTCGATATCCTCAAAGTCTTCAAGTTCCGTTTCATCCTTTGCGGATTCCAGTTTGAATCTTGCTTCCCGTTCCCGTTCTCTTGCCTTTTTCTCAAAATATCTATCAAAGGTCAAACGTCTGATTGCTGCCATATTGTTAAACATTCTTACACCAAAAACAATTATAACGGCAAAAGACAGGCTGATACCAAGGATATTTCCTATAACTGTAAGGAATATACCAAGGATTGCATTTGAGACAAGACCTATCATAAACACATTGATATTGAAACGTTTATTGAGATTTGCCAAAAGTCCACCAAACACCGAATCAAGTGCCGCAATAAGCGCTACAGCCACATATGACAGCATTGACGAATTCAAGTTATAGGGTATCAAAATTCCTAATAATATTCCTACCAGAACTGCAATAATAAAAAACATTATTCTGTCACCTCCGGCTCAACTGCCTGAACATATTTGAAAGTGCTTGCCCCTGCATATTTTTTTATAAGAAGCTTGTTGCTTCGTTTAATTGTAACATCTACTCCATAAAACGTCGTTTGTTCAACTGCACCGCCGGGCATTCTGAGAGCGTTTTCCAACGTGTCCGGGTTGCCTATGGCTTTAATTTCAAAAGGTGCAGCCAATTTTGTATTGTTGACGCTCACTGTGGGGCCTACGCAACGGATTTCACTTGTGGCCAAAATTCTTTCATCATTTATGCTCAGTGCCTCTGCTCCGGATGCACGCAACTCATTAAGTATTGTCAGGAGATATGAGTCGTGAACAATGCCATATCCGTCATCATATACGATATTCCCAACCCCCTGGTTGTTGCCATCCTTTATGGTTACAATAATTCCTTTGCCTGTAACGTCAGTAAGTCCCGCGATGGTTTCAGCACGATTAAGCTCCTCTTTGAGAATTTTGGCCGCACCACCACTTTGGGCAACTTGTTCTCTGTATTTGGTAAGGTCATTTTGTAGTTCAAGAACTTGTTGTAAAAGCTTTTCATTTTTATCAAGTTCCGCTTTATAGTCCTGTTGCAGCATTTCAATTCTATTTGAAAATTGATTTCCCACCGCATTGTTTTTCCTTACACCCTTTATCTGCCAGGTGACCGCAAAAACAAGTATCAATATTACTATTGACATAGATATTTGAAATTTTTGTTTTTTCTCCAAATTCATTTTTCTTCCCTCTTAACTATTCCTCTGATGATTTTTTCTTATCCTCGTCAGCTTCAGTGCTATTTTCCGTATTTTCCTCTGTTTTTTCTCCTTCAGGTTTCTCGCCTTCCTGGACAGCAGTCTGTTCTTCCTCAGTTCTTGGACCTACATAGAGGCTATTTCCACGATAATCAAGAATTGCTTTTTCATACTTTGAAAGATTTTCGTCTATAACCTTTTTTACAAAAGTCAACTTGTAGTCAATCTTCTCGTAATTACCCAGCATAATATAAAGTCTATCCTGATAATCAATTCTTATATCGGATAAATCCGAGGCTGATATCAACGTTACATCATTAATCATATCCAGTCTTTCAAGTATGCCTATGCACTCAAAAATCACTTTATGGGCACTATCATCCTTTTTATTTATATATTCACCAATCTTGGTAGAAAACGGTTCAAAATCATTAAGCTTTGCAACGCACTTGACCGCATCTTTGTCCTTTGAATCCACGACCTTTATTATCTGTCCGTTTTTGTCGGCAAGCAGAAAAACTCCGCCATTTTCAACGCAAACAACTGCTTTTGACTCCCTTACCCAAATTTTTATTTTATTGGGGAAAAGGCGGCGAACATTACATTCAGCAATTCCCGGGTTTCCGTTTAATCTGCGTTTCATTGTCCCCACGCCTATGCTGAATATATTTACATCTGTTTTTGCCCCTGCAATTTTTATAATTTCTTCTTCACTAATAGTTTCCTGTCCTACACATATTATAGTTTTTACATTGAAAAAGGGCGCCTTTAATATGGTAAAAATAGTTCCTATACAAATAAATAAAAACAAAAATAGTATAAGCCGTCTTTTTGCCCTGTTACGCTTTTTCTTTTTTACAAGTTGTTTCTTTTTCGTTTCAAATTCACTAAGTTTGTTCATTGCCACAAAAACGCCTCCTTTCCAAGCTTGTCCCATCTTATTTTTATATATATGGGTGCGTCCAAAGGACGCCCCCATATTAAATCCTTCTTATATTTGCGCCAAGACCTTTGAAAGTTTCCTCGATATGCTCATAACCGCGATCAATATGTCTTATTCCACCTATCACTGTATCACCAATGGCTGAAAGTCCTGCAATCACCAAAGCCGCGCCGCCTCTCAAATCCTGGGCCTCAACCGTTGCGCCTTGCAGATAATTGCATCCTGTAACCGCAGCAAGCCGACCATCTACAATTATGTCTGCTCCCATTTTAATAAGTTCAGGAACGTGTTTATATCTGCTTTCAAAAATATTCTCTACAAAAACAGTCGTACCTTCTGCCCCGGAAAGTGCCGACATAAACAGAGCCTGGGCATCTGTCGGAAATCCCGGATATGGTGAGGTCATAACCTTGCCGAGCCCCAAAAGCCGCTTTGAGCACCTTATTCTTACATAATTCTCTCCGGTTATTATATTGCAACCGGCTCCGGCCAGCATTGAAAGCATCAATTCGATATGATTGGGATTTATATTTCTTAAAATTACATCACCGCCACAACAGGCAACAGCACAAAGAACAGTGGTGGCAAAAATCCTATCTGACATTATATTATACTGCACTTTTTGTAATTTTTCAACACCTATTATGTGAATTGTCTCACTTCCTGCACCGGAAATTTTTGCACCCATACTATTCAGAAAATTCTGCAAATCTACAATCTCAGGTTCCCGTGCAGCATTTAAGATTTGTGTTTCACCATCAGAAAGCGCACAAAGCAACATTATATTCTCAGTTGCACCAACACTTGGAAATAAAAGATTTACTTTACAAGGTTTTATTTTTTCTGCCGAGCAATATATCCTGCCCCCAATTTCCTCAACTGTAACGCCCAATTGTCTAAATGCTTTTATATGTAAATCAATCGGTCTTAGTCCTATACTGCAACCGCCGGGATATGAAATTTCAGCTCTTTTGAGTTTTGCAAGCATCGGTCCCAAAAAGAGAACCGACGACCTCATGCTATTCATAAGTTCCTCAGGAATTTTGTATCTATGTATGTTTCCTCCACTTATTGTTGCTGTGTGTTTTGAATACTCAGTATCTCCACCCAACCAATCAATTATTTTAAGAGCCGCCCTCACATCTTCAAGGTCAGGGCAATTAAAAAGCACACATTCTTCATCACTTAAAACCGTAGCAGCGAGAATGGGCAACGCTGCATTCTTAGAGCCCTGAACCATTATTTCGCCATTTAGTTTCTGCCCCCCGCATATTGCAATTTTACTCACTGTAACACCTCCAAATCCGATTTAACTCCACACATTTCATACTATGTATGGCTTTTGAATGTGTTACTTGAAAAACTGCTATTATTTTCTGTTGTTTATCAGTTCTTGCAAAATTTTGTATATTTTATCTGTTGCATCCTTTATGCCGATACTTTGAGATGCCTGACTCATTTTTTCTAAAACAGAGTCGTTCTCAAGTATGGATTCAGCAGCATTTTTTAAAGTTTTTAAACTCAAATCCTTTTCGCAAATTACCACAGCTCCACCCGAACGTTCGACTGCTCTTGCATTGTGTTCCTGATGATTGCCCGCTACATAAGGTGACGGTATAAGAATCGCTGCCTTTCCAAGTGCAGTCATCTCACTTACCGACCCACCGGAACGTGCAATAATCAAATCTGCAGCATTGAGACACAAGTCCATATCATATATATATTCCGACACACGCAACTGTGGATACTCGGACAAATTTATACCATTTTCTCCAAAATGTTTCATCACGCCCTGATAATGATTATCCCTTCCGGTTGACATTATTATCTGGTATTTCCGTTCCTTTGCTATTTGTGAAATCCAATCAACAGTAACTTCATTTATCTTTTCAGCCCCCAGACTACCTCCAAAAATAAGTACCGTTTTGCGTTCATCAAGATCTAAGGCTTTTTTTGCATTGCTTTTTGTAGTAGCCAAAATAGACGGTCTTACAGGATTTCCTGTCACTTCAATCCTGCACCCCTTTTTCAAAAACTTTGCCGCATCTCCCATACCAAGTGCAACTACATTCACAAACCTGGCAAGCATACGTACCGTCACCCCGGGAAACGCATTGGATTCGTGAATCAATGTGGGGATTTTCATCATCGCCGCAGCAAGAAGTACAGGTCCCGCAACATAACCGCCTGTACCTACCACCGCATCCGGTTTGAAACTTTTAATAATCTTTCGCGCTTTTGCCGTACCTGTAACAATTTCTGCCACAGTTTTTATATTAGCAAGACTAATGGAACGTTTAAAGCCGTGAGCCTTTATAAATTCAATATTATAACCTTGTTTCGGGATAAGGGTACTTTCCATCCCTTCTTTTGTGCCGACAAACAAAAACTCACTTGCCGGTTCTTTTTCTTTTATATAATTTGCTACAGCAACGGCAGGATTTACGTGCCCTGCTGTTCCACCACCCGCAAATAGAATTTTCATAATCTTGCCACACCTTTCCTAAAACTTTACATTCTTTAAAAACACATCAAGGCTTAAAGCGGATGCGCTGCATCGTTTTAAGCCTGAGCCTTGTTCTTACTTTAATTTGTCTTTTTGGTGCCTCGAAATATTCAATACAATTCCCATTTCAGCCATGGTTATCGCCAAAGCCGTTCCGCCGTAGCTAAAGAATGGAAGCGGCATACCTGTAACCGGCATTGATGATGTTACAACCGCAATATTTACAATTGCCTGGATGGCTATCATTGCCACAATTCCTGTTGCAAGAAGTGTACCAAAAAGGTCAGGTGCATTTAATGCAATCTTAATACCTCTGACGATCAGGAATATAAACATCAATGCAACCAGTATTGCCCCAAGCAAACCAAACTCCTCAGCCAAAATTGAAAAAATAAAGTCATTCTGTGGTTCCGGAATGTTCATATACTTTTGCCTGCTCTGACCAAGTCCTGCCCCAAAAATTCCGCCTGAGCCTATGGCATAAAGAGACTGAACTATCTGCCATCCGCTACCCTGAATATCCTCAAAGGGATCAAGAAATGTAACCACTCTGGCAAGACGGTAGGGCGCCTTTATGATTAGAAGCACAATGGCCGGAAGTGCGCAACAGCCAAGAACCATAAAGTGTTTGATTTTTGCACCAGCAACAAGCAAAAGAATGCAAGCAGTTGCTGCAATAAGCATGGTACAGCTAAAATGAGGCTCCATCATAATTATAAGTGCAATAACCCCAATAATTCCTATATACATCAAAAATACACCAAAATTGCTAAGCTCTTTGTAATTTTTTGAAAGGCTATAGGAGAAAAATATTATAGTGGTTATTTTGGCAACCTCTGATGGCTGAAAGTTTATTGGTCCTATGTAAATCCAACGTCTGGCATCATTTATTTTGCGTCCTATTCCAGGCACAAGAACCAACAAAAGAAGCAACACACTAAGTGCGAGGGCAGGAAATGCCCAGTTCTTTAACTTCTTATAATCATAATTTGCTGTTATAAACATAGCAACAGTTCCCAGACACGCCCACATAAGCTGCTTTTTAAAATAATAAAAGCTGTCGTGGTTTGTGGCACTGCTTGCGTAAGCAATAGGGCTGCTTGCACTAAGCACCATAAGAAGTCCAAACGCAAGTAATATGTAAATTGACACCAAAAATTGTGTGTCAACACTTTTCACCGTTTCCTTAATATTATGTACTTTCAGGTCGGGCAATCTGCCTGTGGACGGCATTGTGCGTCTTATATTTCTTTTTTTTCGTATAATTTTCAATTTTCAAGCCGTCCTTTCAATAAGATTTTAATTCATTATGCCGCCAAACTTACAAGGCACAATAATATTGTAACCAATGAGAACACCGTAACCACTTTGCCTTCACTCCAGCCACACATCTCAAAGTGATGGTGAATTGGGCTCATTTTAAATATTCGCTTACCTGTCTTTTTGAAGTATGCAACCTGGATAATAACAGAAAGAGCCTCAGCTACATACACAAAACCCACAATCAGCAAAACCAGGGGATTCTTCATAAATATCGCCATTGCAGAAATTGCACCGCCAAGAAAGAGCGAGCCTGTGTCACCCATAAACACCTTTGCAGGATATTTGTTGTAAAGCAAAAATCCAAGTATTCCACCAATCAATGTTGCCGCAAAAACTGCCACAGTTGTAATACCTTTTATGTTTGATACCGCAAGATAGAAAATTGCAACAAACAAAGTAACAAAACCCGCCAGACCGTCAAGTCCGTCTGTAAGATTTACACTGTTTACCGCAGCAAGCATTACCAAAATTATAAACGGAATGTAAATTATATATCCGAGTTCCACCGTAATGTCTGTAAATGGAATTATAATTTCAGTATCAACAAGGCCTGATGCCACAATCCACACTGCAAAAATAAGTGAAACCAAAAATTGTAACGAAAACTTTTGTCCTGCACGAAGGCCTAAATTCCGTTTTAATATTACTTTTATATAATCATCCAAAAATCCTACTGAACCAAATCCTAATGCTGCTCCGAGCATAGCAATCAACGAAAGTACATCTTCGGTGTATTCGTTAAGGTTTGTGATGAAAATTCCTAGAGCCACAGACACCAAAACTGCAACGATAAATATAAAACCACCCATAGTAGGTGTTCCTGACTTCTTTTGATGCCAAGCCGGCCCCTCTTCCCTTATTTCCTGACCAAACTTCAATTTATGTAAAAAAGGAATGAGAAAAAGTCCGCTAACTGCCGAAGCAACAAAAGCAATCGCAATAATTATTAACAAATTAACCATTTTTATCCTCCGCTAAGCCTGAATTTTTCAAAATAAATTCTTTAACCTTCAGCATTTTCAGCAACAAAATCTGCAATTTCTTCTAATCTCATACCTCGAGACCCCTTGAAGAGTACCACATCGTTTGGTTTTAATATTTCATTTATATGTTCTTTTGCTGTGTTATTATCATAAAAGACATAAAGTTCAGATGAATTAAACCCACATTCAATAGCACCTTCTACCACAAACTTGGCATTTGGTCCTATAGCAATAAGACAGCCAAGCTCATACTCACAGCAAAGCCGCCCAACCTGTCTATGGGCCTCTTCAGCATAATCACCAAGCTCCAGCATATCTCCGAGCACAGCAACACGTCGGCTGGAGATTTCGCTATTCTTTGGTGGGGTAACCGATAAAACTTCAAGTCCCGATTTCATAGAAGTAGGGCTTGCGTTGTAGCAATCTTTAACGATAACCTTATCTGAAAGTTCAATAGCATTCTGACGCATACCTGATGGTCTGAACGTTGCAATACCCTCTACTATTTCCTCCATTGGCATATTGTATAGTAGTCCTGTAAGAATTGCAGAAAGTGCATTATATACGTGATGAAGTCCTGGAACATTTACAGAAATATGCCATTCCTCTGCCTCAACCTTAACATCAAACTCTGTACCTTCAGATGATTTTTTAATATTATATGCCACCATATCGGCATTTTTATTTTCTATTCCATAACTGAGTGTTTCAAAGGGGATATTGTCTATGGCTCCATTTAAAAACTCGTCATCGGCATTCAATATAACTGTACCACCGGGAGACATACCGTCAAGGATTTCAAGCTTTGCTTTTAAAATATTCTCCTGGGAACCCAAATGTTCAATGTGAGAAAAACCTATATTGGTAATTATTGCAGTTTCCGGCAATGCAATTTTAGAAAGTCTTGAAATCTCGCCAAAGGCACTCATCCCCATCTCAAATACGGCAATTTCATCTTTCTGACTCAGTCTGAAAGCAGTGAGAGGCAGTCCGATTTCATTATTAAAGTTGCCGTCAGTTTTAAGCACCTTATAGTGTTGATTTAAAACCTCCGCTACCATATCTTTTGTACTTGTTTTGCCAACACTTCCCGTGATTGCAACCGATGGTAAACTAAACCTTGTGCGATAATAACTTGCAATATCACGTAAGGCCGCATAGGTATCCTCAACCATAATAACAGAAAGTCCCTGAGTGTTTTCAAAGTCAGAATTTACAACACAGCAAATTGCGCCAAGGTCATAGCTCTGTTTGACAAAATTATGGCCATCAAACTTCTCGCCTTTTAATGCCACAAAAACAGAACCTTCCGATATTTTTCGGCTGTCGGTAACAACATCTGTAATCAAAAGTTCATCATTGGGTCCACAAAAAGTACCGCCACAGGCAGCCGCAACTTGCTTTAAGGTCATTATTCTTTCCAAAATTTAACTACCTACCTTCCGAAGGGTCAATCAATTTTATAACAATCTCCCGTTCATCAAAGACAATCGTTCTGTCTTTTAAAATTTGATAGGGTTCGTGACCCTTACCTGCAAGAAGAATTATATCATCTTTCTTAGCGTTGTCAAGGGCATATTCTATTGCCTCAAATCTATTTTCTATTACCTTATATTCACAATTCGTCTCTTTCATACCTTCAAGAATATCTCCGATGATTGATGAAGGCTCTTCACTTCTTGGGTTGTCACTTGTGACAATACAAAAATCCGAAAGTTCACCGGCAATTTTACCCATCTGCGGACGTTTTGTCCTGTCACGGTCTCCTCCGCATCCAAAGAGAGTTATTATCCTTCCTTTTGCAAAATCACGGATAGCATTCAGAATATTTAAAAGTCCGTCAGGAGTATGTGCGTAATCAATTATAACAGTGTAGTCGGTATTTGTTTTGACAACCTCAATCCTGCCTTTTACACCTGATGCAGATTTAAGCCCCTCCGCAACATCCTTAAGCGAAAAGCCTGCTGCAATTGAGCATCCTGCCGCAGTAAGTGCATTGTAAACCGAAAATCTACCCGGAATTGCAAGCTCAACCTTCACCTTTTGATTTTTGTAAGAAAGGTCAAATATAACACCGTCAGCATTATATTTTATATTATCCGCAAATATTCCATCATTTTTTATTGTACTGTATTTTATTACATCGCAAGTGCTTGCATTTTCCATTTTTGAAAATGCCTCATCATCGCTGTTTAGAACGCCTACCCCACACATACTGAAAAGTTGCGCCTTTGCAAGTATATATTCATCCATAGTTTTGTGAAAATCAAGATGGTCTTGCGTTATATTGGTGAAAGCCCCTACGTCAAACTCGCAGGCAGCAACCCTGTCAAGCGCAAGCGAATGCGACGAAACCTCCATAACCACGAAGTCCGCACCTTCATCCGCCATATATCTGAAAAGTTTCATAAGTTCCAAAGAATCAGGAGTTGTATGGTGTGACGGGATTACTTCATCCCCTATCATATTTTGATTTGTGCCGATAAGTCCAACCTTTTTGCCTTTGTTTTCTAAAATAGCTTTTAAAAGATAAGTTGTTGTTGTTTTTCCGTTTGTACCTGTAACGCCAATAAGTGTAAAGTTTTTATATGGATGATCATAATAAACTGCTGCCATATGGGCAAGAGCAAGTCTCGTATTTTTTACCTTTACAACTGTTGCCGCTGTATCCTCTATATCTTTTTCCGCCACAATAGCAACCGCACCCTTTTCAAGGGCATCCTGGGCATACATATGACCATCTGTTTTAAACCCTGTAATACACACAAACACATCCCCGGGTTTTACATCGGTTGAATTAAAGGCAATGCCTGAAATTTTAATATCTATATTGCCTTGAACACTCGCAATATCTACACTTTCAAGTAACTTCGATAATGTCATTGTCCTTACCTCACTTATATCAAAATCAGTCTCGTATTTCCGCAAATCTGAAATCAAGGGTTACAATGGTTCCCGGTTCAACCACCGTGCCTGCGGCCGGTGATTGTTCAGTACAAATAGCAACTCCGCCACTGTTTGAACCCTTTAATCTTACATTAAGTCCTGCATTTATTATACCCTTATTTGCTTCAGAACCATAACATCCGACCACATTAGGTATAACTACTGATTTTTTACTTTCTTCACCCTCGGTGTATGCAACAACCTTTGAATTCTTCGCAAGCTTGGAATTGGCTTTAGGTACCTGATCAAGTATAATATCACCCTGACCTTTTATTGAAATATTCACGCCTACTTCCTTAAGCACGGCTTCTGCTTCTTTGCGTGTTTTACCTGTGATGTCAGGAACAGTAATATCAATAAGCGCAAGCTCTTCCTGAGTGTATTCCGGCTCAACACCAAGATATTGTAAACTCTCTTCTAATATATTTTTTACAACAGGTGCTGCAATAAGTCCACCATAATAGGTATTTCCTGCCGGTGGCTGGTCAAGGATCACAAGGCACACAATCTCAGGATCATCTGCCGGAGCAAAGCCTATAAATGATGCTATATACTTACCATTGCCACGTGGCTGCTTTTCAGATGTACCAGTTTTGCCTGCAATTCTGTAGCCTGCAAGATAAGCATTTTTACCGCCGCCTTCAGATACAACTGATTCAAGTATCTGGCACATTGTTTTACTTGTTTCTTCTGATATAATCTGTCTTACTATCGTCGGTTTATACTCTTCAATAACACTTTGGTCCTCATCAACCAACTGTTTCACAAGGTGGGGCTTCATAAGTTTGCCACCGTTTGCAACCGCCGCCACCATTGTAATCATCTGCAGCGGAGTCACATTGAAACTCTGGCCAAAAGACGAAGTAGCAAGGTCGATTTCTTTAAAATTCTCTGCTACATGGAAGATGCCGTCCGTCTCACCAGGGAGTTCAATGCCTGTTTTGTCACGAAAGCCAAATCCCTGAACATATTTCATAAACTTTTCGCGACCTACCCTGGCACCAACTTCAATAAACACCGGGTTGCAAGAGTTTTGAACGCCTTTTACAAATGTTTCGGCGCCGTGTCCGTTTCTGTTTGCGCAGTGGATTACACGATCCGCAACCTTTATTGAACCGCCACAGAAGAAATGGTCATTAAGTCCTACAACGTTTTCTTCAAGCGCCATTGATGCCACCGCAATCTTAAAAGTAGAACCTGGTTCATAAGAATCAACCACAGCCTTGTTTCGTCTTAAAAACTGTGTCACTTCTGTTAATCTTGCATTATATTCGGAACCTTCAAGTTTCTCGAGTTCATCTTTTATTTCCGGATATTTTTGTTCAACTGCTTCAGTTACCGCAAATGGCTCATTTAAGTCATAATCAGGCTTGGTTGCCATAGCAAGAATCTCACCGGTTTTAACATTCATTACAATTGCTGCTGCTCCTTCTTCAAGTTGATTCTCAATTCTGGCTGTTTCAAGATGCTTCTCAACAAAGTGCTGTATTGTTTCATCAATGGTGAGTACTACACTTTTTCCATTCTGTGCCTCGTAGTAACTTTCATAATTGTCAGGAATTTCAAGGCCCGCAGTTTTGTTGGCAGAGACAATTCTGCCGGGAACACCTTTTAGTTGTTCATCATAAACCATCTCAATGCCTTCAAGACCGTTATTGTCATTACCCACAAAGCCTATAACTTGTGACGCAAAATTCCCGTAAGGATAGTACCGTTTTGTATCCTCTGAAAACTTTATACCATCAAGACGATATTCATCAACGTATGCACGTACAGCATCCGCCTGGTCTTTCTCGACTTTACGCTTTATGTATTCAAAGTTTGATTCTTTTTCAATCTTCTTAAGAACAGACTCCTCATCAAGTTCCAATATTTCAGCCAATTTTGCAGCGATCTGACCAGGTGTCTGTTTTGAATTTGACCTCACATTTTTAGGTGTAATGCTAATCGTTTCAACACTTAAATTGTTTGCCAGTATTTTCATATTTCTGTCATAAATAAGGCCACGCTTGGGGCTTATGGTATTATCCGTGGTTTGCTGTTCACGGGCAGCAGAAGAAAGCTTCTCACCATCCACGATTTGAAGCCAGGCAACTCTCACTATTAAAAGAAAAAAAATCAAAATTGCTGCCGCCAACAGAATTATGATTCTTTTACGTTGTTTGAATGTGCTTTGTTCGTTTTGCACAACAATACCTCCAAACGATTTAACCGTTTCGGTTTCTAACATTCATTCTATATTTTTACTGTTATCTCAAATAATATATGCAAGTATTAACGGAAGATATTCAATGCCCCTGTAATCACTCCGGGAACGCCCATATTTGCAATTTTCTGACTTTTCTCACTCTCCACTTTGTCTGATGTTTTTTCAGAAAAATCACCCATCTGAAGATCTACATAAAACATCTGGTAGCGTTCAGGACGAACCATACCGAATCTTTCGCCCGCAACCGACTGAAGCTTATTTAAATCAATAGCTTTGTCAATCTTCACTTGAATAGCCTGATTGCTTGCCACTATCTCATTATATTCGCTTTTAAGCGAAGATATTTCATTATTTGCTTCATTGATAGCAACATAACCGCTTACAACCGCAAATGCCATCACAAAAAACATTGCGACCAAAACAAGATTCGCAAGTCCGTTTTTGGCTTTTGCTACAGGTTTTGCTACCCTTTTATTTTCTTTATGAATTTCTCTGTGCAAATTCTGTCCGTATCTTGAGTCAGTTCCGCCCAACTTGTAAGCTGAGCTTGTATTATAACCGTACAAATTCGCCATTTTCAGAAATCCTCTCTTTTTATATTTTTTTAATCGCTCTCAGTTTTGCGCTGTGAGCACGCATATTCATCTCAAGTTCCGCATCTCCTGACACAACAGGCTTGCGGGTAAGAATTTTTACCTTTGGTTGGTTTCCGCATACACAAACCGGAAAACTCTTAGGGCAGGTACACCCTTCAGCCAACTTTTGAAATGTCTGCTTTACTATCCTGTCTTCCAACGAATGAAAAGTTATTATTGAAAGTACTCCGCCGGGCTTTAAAACATCCACAAAATCACGGATAGCATTTTCTAAAATTTCAAGTTCTTTGTTTACTTCAATCCTGATTGCCTGAAAAGTCCTTTTTGCAGGATGCTTATCTCCAAATCTGGCCTTTGCAGGTATTGAATTTTTTATTATCTCACACAGTTCAAAGGTTGTCTCAATGTTTCCTTGTTCCCTTTTTGAAACAATGCCTTTTGCAATTTGCCTTGCAAAGCGTTCTTCGCCATAATCAAAAATTATTTTTGCAAGTTCGTTTTCGCTGTAGTTATTAACTATCTCATAGGCACTGATGGCATCGTCACGATTCATACGCATATCAAGCTTTGCATCCATATTATAACTAAAGCCTCTGTCTGCCGTGTCAAGTTGCGGGGATGAGACCCCAAGATCAAGTATTGCGCCATCTATTTTTTCTATTTTTAACCCATTCAAAACATCTTTTATATTGGCGAAGTTATTATGCACTATCGTAACTTTTTCATCAAACTCTTTCAATCTTTCAGTTGCTGCTTTGATTGCTGTAATATCACGGTCAATCCCGATTAATCTACCGCCTTGCTGAAGTTTTGAACAAATCAGCGAAGAATGTCCGCCTCCTCCCAAAGTGCCGTCGGCATATATGCCGTCAGGCTTAACCTCAAGCAAATCAACACTTTCTTCAAGCAAAACCGATATGTGTCTGAATTCTATACTCATAATCCAAGTCGCTCCATCGCGTCTGAGATTTCTTCTGAATCAAAGGAAGAATCTGAAATGTATTTTTCCCATTTCTCTTTGTCCCAGATTTCAGCACGGTTTGAAACGCCAATGATAACCAACTCTTTTTTAAGTCCTGCATACTCTCTGAACATTGGTGGCAACACCACGCGGCCCTGTGAATCTATCTCACATTCGCTAGCGCCACTAAAGAAAAACCTGCGAACTCTTTGTGCGTCCGCACCTCGGAGGGTCAAAAGTTCATTCTGGAACCCTTCCCACTCCTTTGTGGAATATGCATACAGGCAGTTGTCAAGACCTTTAGACAGCACAAAAGTCCCGCCCAAGTCATCTCTGAACTTTGAGGGGATACTAACACGACCCTTTGCGTCTAAATTGTGGTAATACTCACCTATAAGCACCGATTTTCATCTCCTTGCCTGTGAAAATTTTGCTCCACTTTATGGGGATTTTATTCCACTTCGTTCCACTTTCCTCTATAATACTATATTTTTTGCAATTTTGCAATAGTTTTTTGAAAATTTTTTAATTATTTTGCAAAAAATTTTTAACACAAATGAAATATTTTAAAATTAAGAAAATTCGTCATTAAACATAAAAAAAGAACAGGCAAATTCGCCTGTTCCTATAATTTTTTAATTAAATTTTCAACATTTGTTCTCTGTCTTTTTTTAATTGATTTTTAAGTCCATCAAGATTATCAAATTTTTTAATATCTCTTAATCTTTTAAGAAATTCAACTTCGATTTTTTTGTCATAAATCTCTTCTTGAAAATCTAAGATGTAGGTTTCAATATTTCTTTTCTCATTTCCAACCGTGGGCTTGGAGCCTACGTTCGTTATTCCCAAAAAGGTTTTTCCCTCAAATTTTACTCTGGTTGCATAAACGCCATCCTTTGGCATAATCAACCCCTGAGGTATATTCATATTAGCAGTGGGAAAACCAATGCTTCTACCCAAAGCCTTGCCTTTTACTACCTCATTTGTCACCGAATATGGTCGAGTCATAAGAGTGGCAGCCATATCTACTTCACCGTTTTTAATATATTCGCGTATCCGGGTGCTGGAAATCACACCATCAAGCGAGAGACAGTCCAAAACTTTGGCACCAATGCTATATTTTTGGCACTCATCAATCAGCTTTTCTGCATCGCCCTTAGCAAAGTGTCCAAACCGATAATTGTTGCCTGCAAACACCATACCGCTGTTATAACGATTGCTTAAATATTCTTTTACAAAATCAGTGTATTCAATACTCTTAAATTCTTCATCAAATCGCTCAACAACTACAATATCTGCACCTAACTCCTCTATAATCCCTATTCGCTTTTCAAGGGAGTTTATCGCCTTTGCTCCGCATATGACAGCAGGAGGAACCTCAAACAATTGCACCAAAGACAGCATATCATTCTGCTTCGCAAACTCTATAGTCTCGCTTATTATTGCAATATGACCTTTGTGAATCGCATCAAAAGAGCCAAGCGCCACAGCTGTCTTCTTGTGTGCATATTTAATTAATTCATCACTGTTTGTAACAATCATTTATCCGCTCCCAAATCATCTTGCACTTTGACTGCCATCATAAAAGGTTTTCAAAATTTCAAGATTTTTCTCTCCTTGCTGTGCTATAACCAAAAACTCGCCCTTCTCATCAAAAACACGGTAGGTTTCACCCAAAGTAAGCCCCTGAACCGAAACTTTTATTCCGTTTCGCACTTTTTTAGCATTTCGTTCTGCCAGGATCACCTTTTCATATTCAGGCATTGCATCCTCAACAGGGACAAGAAACTCAAAGTCACCAATTTCTGTCATTTGAGCAATTTTATCAAGATCATACGCATTTTCAATGCTGAATCTTCCAGATTGTGTCCGAGTCAAAGCTGACATATATCCTCCGCAGCCAAGTTTTTTGCCTATGTCTTCACAAAGAGTCCTGATATATGTACCCTTCGTACAATCAACCAGCATTGTAATGCTCTTTTTATCAAGGTCAATATTTTTAATCTCTAAATTCTTTATTACCACTCTGCGCGGTTTGCGTTCAACGGTTTTACCTTCACGGGCAAGTTCATAGAGCTTCTTGCCGTCAATTTTTATAGCTGAGTACATAGGTGGTATCTGCTCAATTTCACCGACAAAGGACTTTATAGCCCTGGTTATCTCATCCTCTGACACATTTACCTCAAAGCTTTCAACGACCTCACCGCTGGCATCCTGCGTATCAGTAATGGCACCCAAGGTCATCTCCGCAAGATATTGCTTGTCCGCTCCTGTGAGAAGCTCAGCAAGTTTTGTCCCTTTGCCTATGCACATAGGAAGAACGCCTGAGGCATCAGGGTCTAAAGTCCCTGTATGACCAATCTTTTTTATCCCCAATATCTTCCTCAGCTTGTAAACAACATCGTGTGATGTAATACCAAGTGGCTTACATACATTTATAATTCCATTCATCTTACTTCTCCAAAGTTGTCTTGTCGATTGCAATTTTTAGTCTTTCAGTAACTTTTTTCTTAACTTCATCAAGAGGGAGGTCCATTGAAAATCCGCTTGCCTTTTCGTGACCACCACCGCCAAATTCTGTGGCAATCTCTGCCACGTTCAAAACGCCATTTGACCTAAGGCTTACCTTAAAGTCATCATCTCTTTGTCTTATATACACCCCAACCTCTGTGTCTGCGACACTATTTGGCAAATTGACAACACCATCTGCATCAGCTTCGCTTATGCCTGCCTTTTTAAAATCTTCTTCGGTAAACGAAAGAACAGCTATCTTGCCGTCTTCATAAAGTTCAAGCTTTTCAATTCCTTCTTTGTACATTTTAAGATACTCAAGACTTTTACTGTCAAACAAACGTTTTGTCATATCCGCAAAATTGATACCCGTCTTTAAAAGTTCTGCGGCTACCATATGGGTTTTTGGCGTTGTTGATGAGTATTTGAAGTTTCCGGTATCACAGACAATCGCGAGATAAATATTGTACGCAATATCATAAGTCAGTTCTACTCCTAATGCTTTTACCACATCAAATATAATTTCACCCGTGGCCGGAGCATCGGGAACCACCAACGAGATATCCGCAAAGGGATTATGGGTAATATGGTGGTCAATCGCCACCGTATTACCCTTAAACACATCAGAAAACTCGCCAAGCCGGCCTATATCCGCACAATCAACTGCAATCAAGAGATCACAATCTGAAACTTCGAGAGCACTTTTCATAGTCCCTTTAAGAATTTTATATTCCTTTGTCAACTCATCGCCCTTACGGATAAATACTTCAGCCTGCTTACCCAGCTCAAGTAAAGCAAGTTTTAGCCCAAAAGCGCTGCCGTGAGCATCTCCGTCCGGGTTTATATGATTAAATATTGCGATTTTATTTGATTTTTGTATCTTCTCTATAATTTTATCAAGCACAAAGCTCACCTCACCAAATTACAGATTCTTAAGCACCTCATTTATGTGCGCACCATACTCAATGGAGTTGTCAAGCACAAAGCTAAACTCAGGTGTTGCACGAAGCTTTACACGATGCCCTATCTCACGGCGAATAAACCCCGCTGCACTGTTAAGGGCATCAAGCACGCCCTTCTGAGCGTTTTCATCACCAAATACACTTATATAAGCTTTGGCAAATTTGAGGTCCTTTGTAACATTTACATTCACAACCGAAATAACTGTTGTAATCCGTGGGTCCTTTAGTTCACGAATTATAATGCTGAGTTCTTTTTTTACTTCTTCTGAGATTCTATCTATTCTGTTATATGCAGGCATAACTGCACCGCCTTTCTGCCCTATTCCTACTGTGGCATAATCTGTTCCATAACGTAAGCTTCGATAACGTCGCCTTCCTTAATGTCATTAAACTTCTCTATGCTTACACCACATTCGTAACCTGTAGCAACTTCCTTAACATCATCTTTGAAACGTTTGAGGGAACCAAGTTCACCTTCGTGGATAACAATGCCGTCACGGACAACGCGCACAAGACTGTTTCTCTGCACTTTGCCATCGGTAACATATGCACCACCAATTGTACCAACACCTGATACACGGAAGGTTGTTCTGATTTCGATATGTCCGGTAATCTGCTCCTGGAATTTTGGCGCAAGCATACCCTTCATAGCAGCCTCGATATCCTCAATAGCATCATAAATAACACGATAGAGTCTGATATCAACATCTGAGCTGTCAGCTGAAACTGTTGCACCCGGTGTGGGACGAACATTAAATCCAACAATAATTGCATTTGACGCTGTTGCAAGCATAACGTCAGATTCGGTAACCGCACCTACTGCCCCGTGGATTACATTCACCTTTACCTCTTCGTTAGTAATTCTTTCAAGGGATTGACGAACAGCCTCAACCGAACCCTGAACGTCCGCTTTGACAATGATGTTAAGGTCTTTTGTCTTACCGGCCTCAATCTGTTCAAAAAGGTTATCCAGAGAAACTGCCTGGCTCTGTTTTTGAGCCTCCTGCTTCTGTTTGAATTTTCTTGCTTCAACTACCTGACGGGCCTTACGTTCGTCTTCTACAACATAGAATACATCGCCGCCATCAGGAACTTCCGAAAGGCCAAGTATTTCCACAGGGATTGATGGACCTGCTTTTTTGATTGTCTTGCCCTTGTCGTCGTTCATTGCACGAACTCTGCCTACTGCAGTACCCGCAACAACAATATCGCCTGTGCGAAGAGTACCGTTTTGAACAAGAAGGGTTGCAACAGGCCCTCTGCCCTTATCAAGCTGAGCTTCAATAACTGTACCCTTGCCAAGACGGTTAGGGTTGGCTTTGAGCTCCTTCATTTCAGCAACAAGAAGTACCATTTCAAGAAGTTGATCAATGTTTTTATGCTGTTTAGCTGAAACCTCTACACAGATTGTATCGCCGCCCCATTCTTCAGGAACAAGTCCGTGTTCTGTAAGTTCCTGGCGTACTCTGTCTGGGTTTGCACCTTCTTTGTCAATTTTATTGATTGCAACAATTATCGAAACTTCAGCCGCCCTTGCGTGGTTTATAGCCTCGATTGTCTGTGGCATAATACCATCATCTGCAGCAACAACAAGTATTGCAATATCAGTAACAAGTGCGCCTCTTGCACGCATAGCAGTAAACGCTTCGTGTCCGGGAGTATCAAGGAAAGTAATCTTTTTATCATTTACACGAACTCGATAAGCACCGATATGCTGAGTGATTCCACCGAACTCGCCATCAGTCACGTTTGCATTACGGATAGTATCAAGAAGTGAAGTCTTACCGTGGTCAACGTGTCCCATAACAACTACAACAGGTGAACGTGGAACCAATGACTCCGGTGAATCTTCAACATCATTAAACAGTTTATCCTCTTCTGTAAGAATTATTTCGTGTTCAACCTTTCCACCAAAATCTTCCACAATAAGAGATGCGGTATCAAAATCCAAAGTTTCATTTACTGATGCCATAATACCAAGCATCATAAGCTTTTTGATTACCTCAGTTGAAGGCTTGTTTAATCTTTCCGAGAGTTCTCCTACTGTAATGGTATCCGGAACAAGAACTTCCAAAACTTCCTTCTTTTCCTTTTTAACAGGCTTTTCGGGTTCTTTCATTCCCTGTTTTTCTTTTGCAAGTTTACTCTTTTTATTGCCCGTCTTTATCTTTTGCTTATTTGAGCTTCCACCTGATTCTTTAACGTTTTCAGGAATAAGTTCTTCAAGCTTTTCGTTGTCCAAACGATCAAGGTCAACATTGTTGACACGGGTATCAACAACACGGGTTTTGCGTGCCTGAATAGGCTCATCCGAAAAGTTCACCCCGGTCTCCTCCACAGAAGAGTCGGTTGCGGCTTCTCCCTTTTTGGGCTTTTTGTCTTCAGCCTTTTTCTCAGGTTCAGCCTGCTCAACCACCGCAAACAATGGTGAAAAGTCTTCCACCTGATTCTTTTGAGTATAATATTCAAAAATAACATTCAATTCATTTTCATCCAAGGCGCTCATATGGTTCTTTTCAGAAACACCATACTCGTGAAGCACATTTACAACATCCTTGCTTGAAACGCCAAAGCCTTTTGAAATTTCATATGCTTTAATCTTTGTCATAACATTTCCTTTCCGATAAGATATCCCTTAAAATCTTATCTGTAACAATATTTACTGAATAGATTTTTTAATTCTGCAGAATATCAATAATGCCTTTTGCCAACCCGTCATTGGTGACCGCCATTACCACAGCAAAACTTCTTCCTGTGGCTTTGCCAAGGTCAAATCTGTTGCTACATTCAAAGTACGGCACAGAATAAAATCTGCAATTGTCGCTAAACTTTTTTTTGGTATTGTCTGACCCGTCTTGTGATACTATAACCATCTTTGCCACTTTTGACCGAATACTGTCACGGACTGCGCCTTCACCAAAGGCAACACTTCCTGCCCTTACAGCAAGTCCAAGCATTCTGAAAAATTTGTCATTCTGCATTTTTCACCAAATCCTCCAGTATATCATAAACACCAGAATCCACCTTGCAGGACAAACTGCGTTCTAAAGCTGTGCGTTTGCGGGCAACAAGGACGCATTCCCCTTTACAAATATATGCGCCCCTACCTTGAATTTTATTGTTTACATCAACAAAAACTCCATCAGGGGTTTTTACCACTCTAAACAGTTTTTCCCTACTTTTCAGTTCTCTGCACACCGTGCACATACGCTGTGGTTTCATAATGTTCTCCTGCTCTTTTATTCGTTAACTTCGCTCTCTGGCTTAAGGTCTATCTTCCAACCTGTAAGACGAGCTGCAAGTCTTGCGTTTTGACCTTCCTTGCCAATTGCAAGTGAAAGCTGATCACTTGGTACAATTACGCTGCACATCTTCTTTTCTTCATCAACAGTTATTGACACAACCTGTGCAGGGCTAAGGGCCTGAACGATATATTCTGCAGGGTCTTCGCTGTATCTGACAATATCAATCTTTTCGCCTCTTAGTTCATCAATAACCGCTTGAACCCTCATACCCTTGGGGCCGATACAGGTTCCAACCGGATCCACGCCCTCAACTGTGGAATGAACAGCAAGTTTGCTTCTTGAACCGGGCTCACGAGTGAGACCCTTAATTTCTATTATACCTTTTTTGATTTCCGGAACTTCAAGTTCAAAAAGTCTGCGAACCAAACCCGGGTGTGAACGTGAAACCACAAGATGAACGCCCTTAACGGAATTTGCAACTTCAACTACAAAAACCTTGAACTTTTCACCCGGCTTGTAATTGTCGTTCTTTACCTGTTCATTTGGCATAAGTACTGATTCGGTATCTCCAATCTCAAGCATAATGTTGCGTCTGTCAATTTTGCGTACAGTTGCAGTCATTATATCATTTGCTCTGTCTGAAAACTCATCAAAAGCTTTTTCTCTTTCCGCTTCGCGGATTCTCTGAAGCACAACCTGTCTTGCAGTCTGAGCTGCAATTCTACCAAAGGCAGCAGGGGTAACTTCAGTTTCATAGACGTCACCGGCTTCATAGTTTGGATTAATCTTCTGTGCATCCTCAACAGATATTTCACATTCTCTGTTTTCAACCTCTTCGACAACGTTTTTACGAGCATATACCTTGATTGCACCGGTTTCTTCATCTATAAGCACCTTTGCATCCTGTACTGCACCAAAATTCTTCTTGTAAGCGCTTAAAAGTGCGCCTGTAAGAGCGTCCAGCACAACATCGCGGCTGATGCCTTTTTCCTTCTCGATTTCATCCAACAGTAAAAATAATTCTGAACTCATTTTTTTAATCTCTCCTAACTTAATTTAAATCTATTAAAAATCAAAGTGAAGCTTTACGCCTGTGGTTTCACTCTGCATAATTGACAGTTCGCCATTATCGGATTCAATAGTGATTTTGCCATCTGAATATGATATCAACTTGCCGCTTAATTGTTTGCTTCCGTTAATCGCCTTGTAAAGTCCTATATCTATCGTCTCTCCCATATACTTTTCAAAATGCCAGTCCTGGCTCAATCGTCTTTCGATACCCGGAGATGAAACTTCAAGCATATAATTTTCTTTTACCGGATCACTTTCATCAAGCAAATCACTCATTCTTCGACTGATTGCCTCGCATTCGTCAAGGGATATTCCGCCATCTTCTTTGTCAACAAATATTCTCAGCGTCCGGGATTTGCCCTCTTTTAAATATTCGACATCGTAAATATAACAGCCATTATCATCTGCAACAGGCTTTGCCATTTCTAAAACCTGCTGTTCAATTTTTGAGTATGCCATTTTCAACATTCCTTTCATATCCAAAATGTAAACAAAAGAGTGAGGTAACCCTCACTCTTCCTGAACAATATTTACGTTGCAATAATAATATCACAAAAGTTCGCTGTTGTCAAGCTTTTTTTATGATTTTTGCCAGCTCATCCATAAAGGAATTAATGTCCTTAAACTGTCTGTAAACAGAGGCAAATCTCACATAAGCAATATCATCAATATCCTTGAGGCGTTCCATAACCATCTCGCCAATGCGTTCTGATGTAACTTCCCTCTCAAGCATATTATAGAGTTTTGATTCAATATCATCAATCAGTTTCTCAATATCACTCAATGTAACCGGACGTTTTTCACAAGCGCGGAGTATTCCATTAAGAACTTTATCCCGGTCAAAGGTTTCTCTTATGCCGTCTTTTTTAATTACAATCATAGGTATCGTTTCGATTTTTTCATATGTGGTAAAACGCTTGCCGCATTCGAGACATTCTCTGCGGCGGCGGATTGTATTACCCTCTTCAGTGGAGCGCGAATCTATAACCTTACTCTCCATATGTCCACAAAACAAACAACGCATATATATCAACTCCAATTTAATATACAATTTTTAACATTTTAACATATTTTAAAAAAAATGTCAAACATAATTATTTTACCATTATAAACATAAATATTGATGAATATTAATGTGTCATTAATGCCAAAATATCTTTGAACAAATAAACATCAAATTTTAAAAAAGGAGTTGTCCATATGAATGCTATAGCTTTAATCCTGGTGATAGTCGGCGCAATCAACTGGGGCAGCATCGGACTTTTCGGCATTGACCTTGTGGGAATGATTTTTGGCGGTCAGCTTAGTCTGATGAGCCGTATCATTTTTACAGTTGTAGGTCTCGCAGGTCTTTGGTCTATTTCGTTTTTCTTCAAAGATACACCTATCATCGACAAGGAAAACTAAATTTTTGCCATTAAACCGGCTATATTATCCAAAAAGAGGAGAATTCAAATGTATTCTCCTCTTTTTGTTATTTAACATTTTCCTCAAAATACTTTTCTACTCTTTCCCCATTAACAAACTGCTTACTGTTATCGCCTTCAATGGTTTTAACCGCCGATACCCAGTAAAGTTTTTCGTCCTCTGAAAGTCCTAATCTTGCCTTTACTTCAGGTATTGTGCTCAAATCAACAACTTTATCCGTTGCCCCTTCATATCCCTCAACAACAAAGTTTTTGTAATTCTCATCCATAATGTACCCTGCGCAAGCATTCGATACAATTTCAGCCTGCAGTTTTACATATATAGCCTGAGTCTGCGGTTCCGGCACCTCCAAGGTTATATCCCCTACGTAAGTAATTACATTAACATCCACCGAATTGTTGTCGTTTATATCTATGCTATGTTCCTCAAGAATTTTAACTATCTCATTTATCTTTTTTGTGTCAATTGGATTAGTACAATAAAGCGACACCGACATATCATATTCCTGCTGCATAGCACATTTGGCCATACCACCGCCTAAAAGAATAACGCAGAAAATAGCCACAAATACATGAATTCGGTAATAAAACCAAAAATTTTCCAACTTTTTTTTAAATGGGAGTTTTTTCATCTGTTCCCTTGCACGTTTTGCTTCTGCGTCCACTATATTGCCTCCTTAATTCTAAACAGCCACATTTTTTCAACAAATCTTGAAAATTTTTAAAACCTGTTACTCGTTCTATATCAAATCCGCAATATCAAGAATGAGTCGTTCAGTTTTTTCCCAACCAAGACAAGGATCGGTTATTGACTTACCATAAATACACTCACCAATTTTCTGCGCACCGTCCTCAATATAACTTTCAATCATAAAACCTT
This sequence comes from Clostridia bacterium, assembly GCA_017546165.1. Classification (GTDB taxonomy): domain Bacteria; phylum Bacillota; class Clostridia; order Monoglobales; family Monoglobaceae; genus SIG440. The sequence goes on along the minus strand of JAFYXL010000016.1, from coordinate 32,037 downwards.
TTACCAATTTTTTAATATCTGTATTATGGCGACAGCTATGTAAAACTTCCTTTGTAATACGCACTTGCTCGAGATACTTCTTACCGGAATTCGCGTGATTGGTATCAATAATAACACCCGGATTTTGCAGTCCGCTGTCAGTATAAGTTTCACACAAGTGAAGCAAGTCCTCATAGTGATAGTTTGGCAAAGACTGCCCGTGTTTGTTTACATATCCTCTTAATATTGCGTGGGTCCAGGGGTTACCCTGTGAGTGAACCTCCCACCCTCTGTATATAAAAGTATGTTTGTGTTGTGCTGCTGTAATTGAGTTCATCATAACCGACACATCACCACTTGTAGGATTTTTCATACCCACAGGAACATCCAGGCCACTGGCGGTAAGACGATGCTGTTGATTTTCAACCGACCGGGCACCAACTGCCACATATGCAAGAATATCATTCAGATATCTGTGGTTTTCCGGATACAGCATCTCATCAGCACAAGAAAAACCTGTTTCTGTCAAAGCCCTCATATGCAGATTTCTGATTGAAACAATCCCTTTATACATATCTGACTTTTCATTTGGGTCAGGTTGATGAAGCATACCCTTGTATCCATCTCCTGTCGTCCTGGGTTTGTTGGTATAAATTCTGGGAATTATAAAAATCTTGTCCTCAACCTTATCTGATAATTTCCTCAGCCTTGTGATATAATCAATAACACTATCCTCATTATCTGCAGAACAGGGTCCTATAATCAAAGCAAGCTTTTGTGACTTACCTTCAAAAATTTTTTTTATTTCAGTTGCCCTGTCGGTTACTATTCGGGAAAGTTCCGGTGACAATGGGTATTGTTCCTTCACCTCTTTAGGTATAGGCAACTTTCTTTCAAAAATCATATTCATTTTACGTCATTAACTCCTCTTGCTTAACGTCTTTTCGTACTCTTAAAATAATAACACACATTTTTTATTTTTTCAATATGTTCAAAAAAATATAATATCCACCCTCTGAGAATGGATATTATGAAGTGTTTATGAATTTTGGATAAATCTCATAAGTATGGTTGCAATTTCAGCACGGGTCGCCTCTCCACCCGGGTCAAGTACACCGCCGTCTTTGCCATTTATGAGTCCTTGTCCAACAGCCCAGCTCATACCTTCTAGAGCCCAATCGGATATTTTATCCTTATCCGGTGCAATGATGCCGATAGACTGTGCATCTATTTTGCCTTTTTGAGCTGAATACTTGTAGATAATTGTGGCAATCTGCTCACGAGTAATAGGTGCATCCGGTTCAAACATACCTTCACCTACCCCATTCACTATCCCTGCATTTGCCGCCCACGAGATTCCATCTGAGCACCACTGGCCATCCTCAATATCTACAAACTTGCTACTCTCCGATTTTGGCTCGCCCTCAAGCCTATGGAGAACAACAACCAGCATTGCTCTGGTAACGGATTCCTGAGGGGCAAACTCATCACCACTAACACCGCCCATAAGTCCCTCGTCTTTAACAAACATTACACTTTGGTAAAACCAATCATCAGGACTTATATCAACAAAATCTACAGAGCCTTCAACACCAACCTTATCAACAGGCAAGGTTTCATCTGTAAATTCAATCTCATTACTTGCAGAAGGCTCGATAGCATAAGCTATCGAGTCCTCATTAAATACAAGTGTAGAGATTGCCATAACAATAATCAATATAGCAATAATATACTTTTTCAAGTATTAACACCTACCTAAAATATTCAGTTAGAAATTCTTTTTCTCCACATATGTTTTCAAAGGTTTGTTGTTGCTACCCCAAATGTACACTTTGAAATAAGCAGCATCTCCCGGCGCCTCAGTTGTCACAGAAAAACTTTCCATTGTTGATTTAGTCACCTGTTTGCTTCCGCAAGCCAAAAGTTTGCCATTTGCAGCATAACATCCTATATAAAGTGTGCCACTTGTTTCAATATCACTTGGCCAATCTTTTATTGTTACAGTGAAGTTTCCTGAAGTGTTGGTTCCGCCTGTATATGTGGTAACAGTGGTAAATGCTTTTATAACCACTTCCAGCGGTGTTGTGCTGTTGCTGTTTGTGTAATCTGTAACTTCAACAACATCTCCGCCATCAATAATCTCAACCTTGGATGCTGTTAATTTGAACCCAACAGAACCGGCCTCTGCCTCTTGCTTAACTTCAAACTTCAATGTAGCCACAGCCGTTGCCTTGATTACAGAAGAGCTTGAGAATTTGCAAGTTACAACTCCGTTCTCGCTTGAAGGATTCAATCCTGTAACAGAAGAATCAAACACTGTACTGCTGTATGCAAGCATATCATCATCATAAATAATTTCAAAAGTTCCGCCGGCAAAAGCTGTATTTTCAGAAACATTCAATGTTACTGCCACAACATCCCCGGGTTCAGCCTTTTCTTTTACCGTGCCGGCTTTATTTGTTATCTTATATGACAAAGATAAGTTGATTTTTTCATATGCTACTACTGAAGTTGCAGAAACCGAACTGGCAACACCTGTACCACCAAGGCGGAAATACAGCAACGCCCCTGTAAGTGAAGAACTGTTTCCTGTTGCAGCCGCTACTGCACTCTCAACCCTGCTGCGATTCATCTTGAAAGCAAGTGTACCGCTGCCGGCAGTATTTTCAATCTCATCAATATAGACAACTGCATTTTCACTGCTTGACAAAGTTCCTGAAACATCTTTAGCAGCAACCGAGATGGTCAATCTTTCAACACCTGTTGCAGTATATGGAACAGTTACATCAAAATACTTATCTGGATTTTCAGCATTTTCAGATATACTGATTTTTCCAATTGTGATATTTCCGGAAGCATCTGCGGCAAACACAAATGTATTAAAAACTAAAGTCATAGTCAACATTGCTACAGTTAACATCAATAATAACTTTCTCTTCATTTCAGTCTTCCTTTCTGCGCCTGAGCACACTTAAACTAATTATAAATAATTTTATCACAATTTCAATATAAAGTCAACAAAAAGCGCGTTAGTAATAAACACTAAAAAACATTCTTAAAAATAGCGGTTTTGACGAACAAATAAAAAGACAAATAGAGCGGAGTTTTCACTCCGCTCTATTCCTTTTTATTTCATCATAATATCCGAGATAACTCCCAAAACTTTGTCGTGACAACCACCACAACCTGTTGAGCAATGTGTTACTTCCTTAACACTTTCAAAAGCATCAAGTACATCTTTAAAGTTTTGATTTGTATCAAGAGCATCCGCTATGTCAGTGTAACTCACTTGCTTGCAATTGCAAACCATATAGTTTTCATGCATATCCATATTAATCGCCTCCAACATTAACCGAAATATCTCTTCAAGAGGCCTTCAAAAGCCTTTCCGTGACGAGCTTCGTCTCTTGCCATTTCGTGAACTGTATCGTGAATTGCATCTAAGTTCTGAGCTTTTGCTCTCTTTGCAAGGTCAAACTTACCTGCTGTAGCACCGTTTTCTGCATCAACTCTCATCTCAAGGTTTTTCTTTGTTGAATCTGTAACAACTTCACCCAAAAGTTCTGCAAATTTTGCAGCGTGCTCAGCTTCTTCATAAGCTGCTTTCTCCCAGTAAAGACCAATCTCCGGATAACCTTCACGATGTGCAACTCTTGCCATCGCAAGATACATACCAACCTCGCAGCATTCGCCTTCAAAGTTTGCTCTGAGATCCATAATGATATCCTCTGAAACACCCTTTGCAACACCTACAACGTGTTCTGCAGCCCAAGTCTTTTCGCCTGCCTGCTCGCTGAATTTTTCAGCAGGAACACCACACTGTGGGCATTTTTCAGGAGCCTGATCTCCCTCGTGAACATAGCCGCAAACCTGACATACAAATTTTTTCATAATTTTTTCCTCCTAAAACTTTTTTATTTTTTACATTTTTCGCATTTGCCAAAGAATATGGCAGAATGTTTATAGATTTCACCTTTAAATAATTTTGAGGCCCAATCATTTAATTCATTAAGAGGCTGTGCCTCAATATCGTCAATAGCCCCACATTCAGTACACATCACGTGATAGTGCGGTTCGGGATTACCATCAAAATGTTCAACCCCTGTGCCAAGGCCAAGCTTGACAATCACATTGTCATCCGAAAGTTTAGCAAGATTTCGATAAACAGTACCTAAGCTGATGTTTGGTATAGACTTACGAACTTCTTCATAAACCCAATCGGCAGTGGGATGAGCTTTGGTATCCCTGAGAGCCTCAAGGATGGCATCTCTTTGTCTGCTGTGTTTTGATGTATTCATAGTAAAACCTCATTTATTATTTTCTAAAACAATAATGATAATCGTTACTATTATTATAACAAATATTTTTTGATTGTCAATAGTTTTTTTAACTTTTTATAAATTTTTTTGCAAACATTTTATTCTTAAAGATAAATAAAAAGGGTGAAGAATCACCCTTTTTATTTAATAATTTTCAGCCTTTACTCTGAAATAGCTTTGCGGATGAGCGCATACCGGACATACTTCCGGTGCTTTTTTGCCGATTACCAAATGTCCACAGTTGAAACACTGCCAGATAACATCGCCGTCTTTAGAGAATACTGTTCCCTCCTCAATGTTAGAAAGGAGTTTTTTGTATCTGTCTTCGTGAGCCTTCTCAATTGCAGATACCATCTCGAAAAGCTTTGCGATTTCGTCAAACCCTTCTTCCTTTGCAACCTTTGCAAATTCAGGATACATATTTGTCCATTCGTAGTTTTCGCCTTCAGCTGCATCCTTGAGGTTGTCAAGTGTTGCACCTATACCATCGTGGAGCAGTTTGAACCAGATTTTTGCATGTTCTTTTTCCTGATTTGCTGTTTCTTCAAATAAATCAGCTATCTGAACATATCCATCTTTTCTTGCTTTTGAAGCATAGTAAGTATATTTATTTCTTGCCTGTGATTCACCTGCAAATGCTGCCAACAAATTGGCTTCCGTTTTTGTTCCTTTGATATTTGCCATATTCATTACCACCTTTCTGTAAGAATATTTTACCATTCCTGTGTGGAAAAATCAACACTTTTTTTACATAAATCCTATAAAACTCAACGCCATAACAATCATCTCTCTTATAAGTCCGTAAACCGCCAGGTGGCTTTGGCTATATTCCCTTGCCGATGGTAACAATTCATCAACCGAAATAAACACCATAAAACCTGAAAATATTGCCATAATAATATTACTCATTTTGCACAAAGAAGGTTCACATAAAAAAGCAGGTCTTTCGGCCTGCTTTTAAAATATTATTATTCACAATCCTCGCAATCGCAGTCTTCGCAGTCGCAATCACAATCAAAATCGAATTCAATTGTTTCACCGCAGGTAGGACACAGGATTTCACCATCCATCAAATCCTCAGTTGTAACGATTATATCTTCGCCACAAGCTTCGCAGGTGATTTGGAACTCATCATCATAGTCCTCATCGTCATAGTCTTCAAAGACTTCATCACCGATAAGTTCAACCTCTTCTTCAAGTTCATCAAGCTGGTCTGCTATGAAGCCTTGCTCATCGTCAATTGCCTCAATTTCAGCAGAAATATCACAAAGGAAATCGATTATCTCACTAAGAAGTTTTCCTTCGTTCTTCTCTGTATCCAGCTTCATTCCATCAGCAAGGCCTTTAAGGTAAGCTGCACGATTTGTAAATTCTGACATAATTTAAACCCTCCATCATTCTTTGGTTTTATTACTTTCTTATTTTACCACATATTTTAAAAATAGTAAAGGGAATTTAAGGAAAAATAATCCTGCCAAAGTTCTTTGACAGGATTGTTTTATTAAACTCTTGAAAGATACTCTGATGTTCTTGTATCAATCTTAATTTTGTCGCCCTCGTTGATAAACATAGGTACAGTAACAATTGCACCTGTCTCAACTGTTGCAGGTTTTGTAACGTTTGTTGCAGTGTTACCCTTAACACCCGGTTCTGTTGCAATAACCTCAAGTTCAACAAATGTTGGTGGTTCAACAGCAAAAACATTGCCCTTGTATGAAAGAATAGTAACGGTCATATTTTCTTTTACAAACTTAAGTGCATCACCCAACTGGTCTGCACTGAGAGGAATCTGCTCGTAGTCCTGATCCATAAAGTAGTAAAGACCACCGTCTTCGTATATATACTCCATATCCTTTCTTTCAATATGTGCTTTTTCAACCTTTTCTGTTGGATTAAAGCTTCTTTCAACAACGCCGCCTGTAACAACATTCTTCATCTTTGTTCTTACAAAAGCTGCGCCCTTACCCGGCTTTACGTGCTGAAATTCTACAACCTGATAAACATTGCCTTCAAATTCAAAAGTAATGCCATTTCTGAAATCACCCGCAGATATCATTGGTATTCCCTCCATAATTTTTATTTCTTTGTATATTGTATAATACTATCATTAAAAAATCAAGAAAAATTTTATAAAAACCCAAAATTTAATGATTTTTACTGCTTTTTTCACTATTAAAGCTCAATCAATTCCTTTGAAGAAGATGTAAGATTAAGAGCCCCATCATTCTTAACGCAAACCATATCTTCGATACGTACACCACCAAAGCCTGGAATGTAAATGCCAGGTTCACAGGTTACAATCATATTGTCAAGCAGAACTATATCTGATTTGGGAGAAAGATTGGGGAGTTCGTGAATGAGAAGTCCTACACCGTGGCCTAAAGAATGTCTGAAATATTCTCCGTAACCAGCCTGTTCAATTACAGTTCTTACCGCACAATCCGCTTCCTTTCCCAGAATTCCGGCACGAATAAATTCAAGACCTGTTTGCTGTGCCGCCTTGACAGTGTTGTAAACTTTCTTCTGCTCCTCTGTTGCTCTGCCAACAATTACAGTGCGAGTCATATCCGAGCAGTATCCTTTTACCAAAGCTCCAAAATCCATAGTGACAAAATCACCTTTTTCAATGATTTTATCTGTTGGAACCCCGTGTGGCAAGCTACATCTTACCCCTGAGATTGCAATAGTTTCAAAAGCAGGACCATCGCCACCTTCCTGCCTGATATAATATTCAAGTTCCGCCGCTACAGCCTTTTCGCTGATTCCCGGCTGGATAAAGTTAATTATCCTCTCAAAAGCACGGCAAGCAATACTTTCTGCCTTTTGCATAATTTCAATCTCTTCATCGGTTTTAACCATACGAAGTGTATTTAAGTCTTTAGACCCACCGCAAAGTTCCACCTTGCCAAGTTTTTCCGAAAGCATCAGGTAGCTCCCGGAACTTAAATCATTATCTTCAAAAATTATAGTCTCTGCCGTTTCAGATTCTGCGACTTCACAAACTTCGTCAAGCCAATTATTGGTTTCATTTACCTCAAAATTTTTTGACTCATTTTGGGCTTGTTCAGAGTAACGGGAATCCGTAAACACCTTCTTAGTTGACTTCGATATCCAAACAGCACCTTCTCCGCCTGAAAATCCGCTAAAATACCGCATATTGTGTGGCGAAGTCAAAAGTATCCCGTCACATTTTTCCAAAAGATTACTTAGCTTTGTATGCATTTTCATACCTCCTGCAAATCTTTTGCATTTCCACTGCATCACGTGTCTGTGTTCCCCGAGATTCACATATTATGGTTGGTGACAAATTGCGTTTTGCAATAATTTCTGCTATAGGATCAAACTCCGGTTCAAATTCCACCTCGTCAAAACGGTGATGTTTCTTTTCCCCCGCATTAGTATATTCAATACGGCTGTAATGGGCGTGGAAGTTTGTTGCCCTCCACTTGCCCAGCTTATTGCTGAGCACATCGAAAACCCGCTCATAATCGCCCATAGTTTTAAGACCGCCAAGGGTCATCGAGTTTACATGTCCAAAGTCAATCGTAGGCAAGAGTCTTTCATCAAGCAAGCAAAGTTCAGCTACCTCTTCAACGCTTCCAAGTTGTTTGACTTTCCCCATAGTTTCAGGACATATAAATATATCTCCGAACCCCACCACTTTTGCTGCATCAAGGCTTCTTGCAAGGGTGTCCTTGGCAAGTTCCATTGCCTCCCGGCGGGTAATACTTCCCGCAGTGCCGGAATGCACAACTATTCGCTTTGCGCCCATAGCTTTTGCTACTTCCAGTGTTCTTAAAATATAATCTATGCTTTTGTCACGCTTATCACTTTCAGTAGATGACAGGCTTATATAATAAGGTGCGTGAACAGAAAGAGCGACCTCTGCATTTTTTGCACGTTCGCCCAACTTCCTCGCAGCTTCAATGGATATCTTTACACCTTTGCCGCACTGATATTCATAAGCACCAAGTCCTTTTTGACTAACCCACTCAGGGGCCTCAAGTGATGACTTGTGTCTTGTTTCATAAAATTCCTCACAGTTGCCCGCAGGACCCAGAATTGCACCCATTTATCAATCCCTTTTACCTTTCCATATTTTTAAGTATCCGTCTTTCAAACCGACGTTTAAACCTTACAAAGCCATCTTCAACCTCAGAAATCGGTTTAACAAGAATTGTTTTCATATTAAGAAGATTTCCGCCCCAAATATCGGTGAATAGCTGATCCCCTACCAAAGCAACCTCTTTTGTTTTTACATCCATAATACGACACGCCTTGCAGAGATAAAATCCCAGAGGTTTAAGCGCCTTTCCAAAATACGGAACATCTATGTTTTCGGCAAATATCCGTACCCTGTCCTTGTCATTATTAGATGCAATAAAGACTTTAAACCCCTCGTCTTTAAGCCCTTTTACCCAAATGGCAGTTTTTTCATCCGCAACGGGCATCGCATAGGTGGCAAGGGTATTGTCAATATCAAAAATAAAAGCCTTTACGCCATCAGCTTTTAGCTTTTCCAAATCCATATCAAATACTGTATCCACAAAAATGTCAGGCAAAAAAATGCTTCCCATATATCATTCCTCAAACTTTCAATCCGTAAACATCTATTCAGGGAGCAACTTTGCTCCCTGAGATAATTCTTGAAACTAAGACAATTTTTCTTTTACAATTGCATTAATCATTTTGCCATCTGCTCTGCCTTTGGTTTTTGGCATAACAGCCGCCATAATTTTGCCCATATCCTTCATAGAAGTTGCTCCTACCTCTGCAATTGCATCGCTAACTATCACCTGAAGTTCCTCAACAGTAAGCTGAGCCGGAAGGTACGCAAGTAAAGTCTCAATTTCCTTATTCATATCCGCAATAAGGTCATCTCTTCCACTCTTTTCATATTCAGGCAAAACGTCCCGACGTTTTTTGAGTTCTTTTGCTATAACGTCAAGGATACCTTCATCGTCAAGCTCGCACAAATGGTCCTTTTCAAACTGCAAAACAGCTGACCGCACCATTTGAACTGTGTTTTTGCGAATTACGTCCTTATCCTTCATTGCCGCTTTTAAATCTTCCATAAGTTTTTCTTTAAGTGCCATTTTCCTGACCTCCTAAAATTTTAAAGGCCGCCATCATAAGACGGCGGCCTTAAATAATCAATAATAAAGTTATCTGAACTTACGCTTTCTCGCAGCCTCTGATTTCTTCTTACGTCTTACACTGGGTTTCTCATAATGTTCCCTTTTTCTGACTTCTGAAATAACACCTGCTTTTGCGCAAGAACGCTTAAAGCGGCGAAGAGCACTGTCTAATGATTCATTTTCTTTAACTCTGATTTCAGCCATTATTGATTTCCCTCCCTCCAATAATAAAATTGGAAATGTGGATTTTCTTTAGTCAAATAATATTATAAAAAATTCTACCTTTCTATTATAGCGACTTTCACTATTAAAGTCAAGTATAATTTTAATTCTTTTTAAATTTAATTTATCCGTCGTTATAAAATATCAATTTTTATTGACATATGGAATTTAATGAGTTAAAATTATATCAAAAAGGAGGCATTGTTACCCAATGAGAAAGCTTTTTAAATCAACAACTGACAAAAAACTTTTCGGAGTCTGCGGCGGTATTGCAGAATATTTTAATATTGATTCCACAATAGTGCGCCTCATTTGGGCAATTTTAGCAATATGGTTTGGGACAGGAATTCTAATATACATAATTGCTGCACTTGTAATGCCAACTTTTTCTGAATGTTAAATTCATTTCAGGATATACTAATATCAAATTTCAGGAGGTAGAATTTTATGAAAAAATATGTATGTGATGCGTGCGGTTGGGTTTACGACGAGGAATTGGGTGCCCCTGATATGGGCATTGCTCCCGGTACAAAATTTGAGGATTTACCCGAAGATTTTGAATGTCCTCTTTGCGGTGTAGGCAAAGATATGTTTTCCGAAGAATAGTATTAATATTCAACCAATCAAAAAGGCTTGGAATAATTCCAAGCCTTTTTTTGTAAGTTTTATTAACTTTTTAACCTTTTACGCCACCTACGGTGATACCGCCCAAGATATGTCTCTGACATATCAAGAATATAATCAGCGGCGGAATTGTACCAAATATAAGACCCATAAAGTAGGTATTCATTCTAACAGTTGGATCATTCTTCATTCTTAACAGTTTCAGAGGAAGAGTGATATTGTCTGTAAGATAAATCAGCGGATTGAAATAATCTGCCCACGCTACCTGAAGTGCACCAATTGATACATACATAACTATCGGAACTGAAAGTGGTAACATAATGCGGAAGAATATTCCTGCATCACTACAACCATCAATTCTGGCAGCTTCAACATATGAAGTTGAGAGTGCATCGAAATTGTTCTTAAACAAAATTATGGTATAGGATGCACACGCCTGATTCAACCACAATGGCCAATATGTATTGAGAAGATTTACACCGCCCCAATCGTATGCAAATGGGAAGTGAAGCATCGTCATATAGTTAGGCACCATTCTTATCTGTGTAGGCATCATCATTGTCCATACAACCAAAGTAAATACAACCTTGTGTCCTATTGGTTTCAGCTTTGAAAGAGCATATCCGGCAAATCCACAAAATACAAGTGTAAATGCAACGTCACCAATAGATTTAAATAGAGTATCTACAATAGTGCCACCAAGTCTTAGTATCGCCCAAGATTCTGATATTCTTGTAACTATCCTATTCCAAGACATATCTTGTGGGAAAAATGTAAATCCTGAGTATATTTCCTGCGTATCTTTGAAGGCTGTCATTACAACCCAAATTGTAGGAACTATTGCTATCAAGGAGAACACAAACAATATCGCAACAAAAATCCAATGCACTGTCTGTCCTTTTACTGTTCTCAAGTCTGAATGGCTGAGTAAGCCTGCAGGCTTATCTTTGAATTTTTTAAACATCTAATTGCACCTCCTTAATAACTATCTTCAATTCTTTTGTTAATCCAGAAGTAGAAAAGTGTGGCAACCAAAAGAACAACGAAAATTATAACGCCCAAAGCCATAGCCTGACCTGTACCTCTACCACCACTATTAAAAGCGTACTGATAGAGCTGGAAACCAAGGTTTGCAGATGCACCGTTTGGTCCACCACCTGTCATAACAAGTGGTGCATCAAGAGCCTGGAACACACTTATAATCTGGTTGACAAAGTTAAGAAGCAGTGTCGCTGAAAGTGCCGGTCTAGTAACAGTCCAAGCACGTCTGAACATTCCCGCACCATCAAGAATTGCAGCTTCATAAAGTTCAATGCTGGCACCCTGAAGGCAGGCATAGTAAAGAAGCATTGCACTACCCATATTTTTCCAGGCAGACTGAATATTAAGTCCGGCAATGGTGAATTTAGCGTCATTAAGCCATTCGTAAGGAGCTATGCCGATTTTGGAAAGCAGCATATTCAAAAGGCCTGTATTGTCAGGAGCATATATATATGTCCACATAAGGTATGCAACGATACCCGGAATAATTGTAGGCACATATATAAGTATTCTTGTTGACTGTTTGAAATAAACTACTTCATTTATCATAATAGCAATAATCGCCGGTGGCAAAAATCCTATTACCAAAGACCAAAATACATACATAAGGGTATTAGACATCATCTGCCAGAATCTGGAGTGGTTAATTACCATCTTAAAGTTATCAAGGCCTATAAAGTCACCAACTGTATATGCGTGCATTTTGAAGAAAGACCAAACCGCACCCAATACCGTAGGACGCCATATAAGTATGTACAGCATTATAACTGTTGGAAGCAAAAACAACCAACCATTTATGTCATTACGAATTTTCATTTTTCTTTTCGTAGCAGACACTGAAACTGCACCTTTATTTTTTGAAAGTTTCATTTATTCTGACTAACCTTCTTTCTGTCAATATGTTGATTTTCTTCGCACAGATAGTCAGAAATTTATATCCGTCAGAAAGGCAAGAGCTTTTTTCTCTTTTCTTCCATATAAAAATATCTCTGTGCAAGTTTGTAGGGGCGCTTTTGTCGCCCCTACATACATTAACTTCGTATTAAAACTGCCTAGCAGTCATTAATCTTTAGAAATTGTTCAAATAGTCGTTCTGGAAGTCTGAATTTGCCTTTTCAAGAACTTTTACAACGTCAGCATTCTTGTCTGACCAAACTTCCTGGATGCAGTTGTCAAGAATTCCGTAAAGCTCCTGAGCACAGATACGTTCTTCAGGACGGATTTCAGCAGGACAATTTGCAACGAATTCATTGTAGAGTTTAACGTGGTTAGGATTGATGTTTGTGTATTTGTCGATCAAAGCATTGTTCCATTTAACAAACTCTGAGTCATTTGACCAAACTGACATTGACTTAATACCAACGAGCTGACCATCAGCAACCTGAGTTTCAATGTCCTTTGTCTTTGTTTCCTTAACTACATCATCAACCTTTGACTTGTACTCTGTTTCAATCCAACGAACAGCTGCATCAAGCTGATCATCTGTTGCATTTGAAGGCATCATATATGTGTAACCGCCAAGGAGAGTAACGTGCTTTGCAGGACCTGCAGGAAGAGCCATTACACCCATATCATTGATGTCCATATCGTACTGGAGAAGTCTTGGAGCTGAGTCACCTGCATCGAGGAACATTGCAGCTTCGCCTGTAGCAAAGAGCTGGAACTTCTTGTTGTTGTCAACAAGTGTATCAGCAGGAAGTACATCATACTTCCACTTAAGGTCCTTAACGAACTGGAGTGCAGCAGCAGCCTCAGGGCTGTTGAATGTTGCTGTATATGTACCATCTTCGTTCTGTTTCATAAATTCAACACCGTATGACCAAGCAAGTGGTGTGAAGAGCCAACCACCAACGTTTGAGTTAGAAGCCATTACGATACCTGCTTTACCTGTTGCTTCCTTAATTTTTACAGCAAACTGAGCAAGTTCATCCCAAGTTTTTGGCTGCATTGGTGTGCCATCTTCCTGCATAAGACCAGCTTTTTCAAACAGGTCAATGTTGCACCAAAGACCAACAATGTATGAGCTGATTGGGAATGAGTAAATCTTGCCGTCAGGGCTGAGTGCATCAAGGATCTGCTGGTTGAACTGACCGTCATAACCGCGCTTCTTGAGAACCTTTGTAAGGTCAGCAGCATAACCTGCCTGAGCTGCAGGGTTAACTTCTGTAAAGTTTGCATTGAAAACTGTAGGAAGCTGACCGCCTGCTGCCTGTGAATAGAAAGCCTTAAGGTCGAAACTCCATTCAAGAGGTGTAACTGCAACGTCAGGATTTGCTGCATTGTAAGCTGCAAGTCTTGCATCAAAAGTTTCACGTTTTGGAGTACCTTCTGCAGGGTAGTTACCAACTGTAATCATTGTTCTGCCCTGTTCATCCTTGTCTGATGTATCTTTGCCGCAGCCAACAAATAATGTTACTGACATAACAAGACACAGCATAACAGCTAATACTCTTTTAAGATTTGTGTTCATTTTATGTACCTCCTAAAATTTGTGTTTTAACACATATATTTAAACTTTTATTTTTTTCAAACAATAAACATAGCATATTGAACAAAAAACTCTTCCAACATTCTCTATCTCTTCCAACATTATAACAGTAATTGTGCAAAACGTCAAGCACTTTTTGTATAAAAAGTGCATTTTTTTAGTTAAATTTTACGATTCCTTTGGGCATTAAGCATACAATGTAAATTTTAGACCAACTTTCCTTCCTTCTTATTGAACATTTTACATAAAACACAAAAAAAGTGAGCAGTTTAACCACTCACTTTTTTACTATTTTCTTGCTTTTTCAAACATTTTCTGAAGTTCTTCTTTGTCGTATAAATATGCTTTGTTGCAAAATTGACAGAGGATTTCCGCTTCACCCTGTTCGGTAATTATATCCTGAATTTCTTTTTTCCCCAGGCTTATAATAGCACGCCTCATACGTTCGTCACTACAATCACAAACATAATCAACTTCAGTTTCTTCAAGAATATCCACTTCAAAGTCTTTCATAACCTCACGTATTAATTCCTCATTCGAAAGACCTTTCTCCAGCATTCCGGTAACACTTTTTATGTTTTCCGCTGCTTTTTCAAACTTCCTGAGATTAAATTCATCACAATCAGGCATAATCTGGACAATAAAGCCGCCTGCTTGTTTAACAGTATAATCACGGTCAACCAAAACCCCCAGGGCAACCAAACTTGGCACCTGCTCAGACTGGGCGTAATAGAACGCAATATCGTCCCCTATTTCCCCTGTCTGGATTGGAACTTGTCCAATGTATGGTTCTTTGAGTTTTAAGTCCTTTACTACACTTAAATAACCTTGGCCTATACCACTGCCCACATCAATTTTCCCAACATTGTTAAGAGGTAAATCTGCCAATGGGTTTTCAACATACCCCTTTACCTGGCCTTTTGAATTTGCTACAGCCAACACTCTGCCCAGCGGTCCGTCACCGTGAAGTTGGAGAGTAAGAGATGAATCCTCCTCCTTCATCATACTTCCCATAAGAACCGCTCCGGTTAAAAGCCTGCCAAGTGCCGCAGTGGCAAGTGGCAGGGTTTTGTGAAAGTCTTGCGCAGCTTGGACAATTGTTTTTGAATTAACAGCATAAATTCGAATAAGACCATTGCGGGTAACAGCTTTTGTTAATGTATCTGACATTTCAAAATTTCCTTTCGATATTTTGTCTGTGTATATGTGTTCCAATTGTAAAAAAATCGGCTCATTTTTATGAGCCGATTTTAAGTTTTTTGCGATCGTTTAAATATATTAAAAGGATTACACGCGTGTAACGTTTGCCGCCTGTGGTCCTTTAGTTCCTTCTACAACCTCAAATTCAACTTCTGCGCCCTCTTCCAAGGTCTTGTATCCATCCATAGCAATAGCTGAAAAATGAACAAACACGTCTGTTCCTTCCTCGCTCTCGATGAAGCCAAATCCTTTTTCGGCATTAAACCATTTTACCTTACCTTTTTGCATAAATCGCCCCTCCAATTTCGGTCAACTTGTGATATTCACTCGATTAGTATATCACCTTAACCAATATCTGTCAACACATTTTTTTGGAAATAACAAAAAAAACCCTCTCGTCCCTGTCAGAATTTGTCGCAAATTCAAAAGGTTTGTAAATTCCTTGCAACTCAAGTCCTGCATCTTTTGCAAATTTTAAAATTTCCTCTTTGGAATATGCACGTTCAGCCTGAAATTCATCAAATCTCTCATAACTTCCATCAGGCTGCTCGCAAAAGAAATTAAGCTCAAATTCACACACTTTGGTGTCATCGCAAAACTCACTCTGCCATACGTAATATATATCGTTTTCCTCACACACAAATGTGTTCCCGCCCAAAACTTCACGAAGCTTATATTCTGTATTAAGATCAAAAATCATCAATCCGCCCGGGTTCAAATAATTTGCCGCTAACCGGAATACCTTCTGCATATCATCAGGGTCAGTTATGTAGTTGAGCCCGTCCAAAGCACAGACAATAGCATCAACTGTGCCATAAAGTTCCATTTCGCACATATCCTGATTCAAAAACAATATATCAAGATTGTCAGCTACCGCTTTTCCCCTGGCAATATTCAGCATCTCGCAAGATAAATCAAGGCCTATCATATCGTACCCGCGTTTCGCCATTGGAATTGTTATATTCCCTGTTCCGCAAGCAAGATCCAATACAAGCTTTGGTGATTTGTCGAACCTTTTAAATATTTTCTCATAATAATCCACAAACTGCTCATAATCTGCGTCTTGCAATTTATCATAGACCTCTGCAAAATCGTTATACATAATGGAATTCTCCTAACTTACAGTTTTTCGAGTTTAACATATGCCGCCATAAGGTTTTTCTCACCCACAGAATCAAACTTAATCTTAAGAAACATATCCGCACCTAACGCTTTCGCTTCAAGCACCGTTCCCTCGCCAAACTTACGGTGTGATACTCTGTCACCTATACTAAAATCAAGTTCTTCTGCATTTTTAGCAGGCTTTGGTTGATGGGTTGCGGTTTTAAACATAGATTTGTCCATCTCAGGCTTTTTAAGCCCTGCATATTCAAACAATTCTTCATTTGCCAAGCGGTACTTTTCTTCATTTACAAAGTCTTTTGGAATCTCCTTCAAAAACCTTGACTTCATATTATACTTAGTCGTACCAAAAAGAGTTCTGGTTTCGGTATGGGACAGAAATAGCTTTTCCTTTGCACGGGTAATGCCCACATAACAAAGGCGACGCTCTTCCTCCATTTCTTCTTCAGTGTTCATTGACCGAACTCCCGGAAATACTCCCTCCTCCATACCGATAAGGAAAACATTTTTAAATTCAAGGCCCTTTGCACTGTGAAGCGTCATAAGAGTTACGGTTTCCTGCGCATCGTCATAATTATCAATGTCAGATACCAGCGAAATATTTTCAAGCAGGTTTTCAAGATCTGTTTCCGGCTCCTGTTTCACGGTCTCCTGTACCACTGACAGAAATTCTTTTAAGTTTTCAATCCTGGTACGGCTTTCAACAGTATTCTCAAGTTCCAATGCCGACATCATTCCTGAATCGTACATTACATCTCTGATAAAGGTTTCAAGGTCCATCCCTGAATCCTTTTTGTCAGCCATTCCATCAATAAGTTCTATAAACACCCTTATCTTAGTCGCACTGCGTGAGAGTTCAGGGTAATCACCTGCACTCTTTGCAATTTCAAAGGCACTCAACTCATTTTCTTCAGCAAGGCTTAAAATTTTGTCAACAGTTGTATCCCCTATGCCACGCTTGGGCACATTTACAATTCTCGAAAAAGCCACATTGTCGTTTTTGTTTTGAACAAGTCTTAAATAAGATGTCAAATCTTTGATTTCCTTGCGGTCGTAAAATCTCAGGCCGCCAAAAACTTTATAAGGGATAGCATTTCTAAGGAGAGTATCCTCCACAACTCGGGATTCAGCATTCATACGATAAAGTATTGCGCAATCATTGAATGTATCTCCCTTTGAGTGAAGCTGTGCAATCTTGTCCGCAATGTATTTAGCCTCATCGTGCTCGTTGCTTGCATTATAAATAGTCACAGGCTCGCCTGAACCGTTCTGAGTCCAGAGTTTCTTAGGTTTTCTGCCACAATTATTGGAAATCACTTTATTGGCAGCACTTAAAATATTCTGTGTACTGCGATAGTTTTCTTCAAGCTTAATGGTTTTTGCATTTTCAAATTCGTCTTCAAAGCCCAGGATATTTGTTATATCCGCACCACGGAATTTGTAAATACTTTGGTCATCATCGCCTACCACACAAATATTTCTGTGTTTTGCCGCCAGAAGACTCACAAGCCGATACTGAGCGTGATTGGTATCCTGGTATTCATCCACAAGTATATATCTAAACCTGTTTTGATAATATTCAAGAACATCAGGATTTTCCTCAAACAGCTTAACCGCACACATAATAAGGTCATCAAAATCAAGAGCATTGTACTTTTTCAGACGGCTTTGATACATTGTATAAATTCTCGCCACCGTGGATTTGTAAAAATCCGTTTTAAATATAGCGGCATAATCCTCAGGGGTAATTAATTCATTTTTCGCCTGACTTATTGCTCCGCCAATTGCTTTAGGTGTAAATTCCTTGGAGTCAATATTTAAATCCTTCATACACTCTTTAATCAAAGTCTGACTATCTGCGGTATCAAAAATCACAAAATTTCTTTCAAAGCCGAGTCTGTCAATATCCCGTCTTAAGAACTTTACGCAGGAGGAATGGAATGTGGATGCCCATACTTCTTCTCCGCTTGGGCCCAGCTTGGAGCTAAGTCTTGATTTAAGCTCTGCCGCTGCCTTATTAGTAAATGTTATGGCAAGTATATTATACGGCTCTACAGGATTGGCCACCAGATATTTGCGAAGTTCCAAAGGCAGCTCATCAATCTCGCCCTGTGAATACCACTCAAGTATCTCAAGTTCCTCTTCTGATATATCAGGGACAACAGTATCAAAATAAGCCTTTCCATATATCATCAAATGTGCAATTTTATGTATAATTACTGTAGTCTTGCCTGAGCCCGCCCCTGCAATTACAAGGAGTGGGCCCTCAGTATTTACTACCGCCTCAAGCTGTTTGTTGTTTAAGTTGCTCCAACTATTTGCAATTATTTTTTTTCGTATTTCAAGAAAGTTCATAGGCCTTTTTCCTTTTTAAATTCTGATTTCAGCGGATAATTCCTCCGCCGATTACACTCATATCGTTCTTATCATAAAATACTACTGCCTGGCCCGGAGTAACCGCTCTTTGCGGCAAATCAAATACTACCCTGACCATATCTTCACCCTCAGGAATCACAGTAGCAGGCGCCGGTTTGGCGCTATAACGCACCTTGGCCACCACCTGGATGGGTTGTGTGAGTTTTTCAAATGGTATAAAATTCAGCTTATTTGCCATAAGTTCCTGAGAAAATTCTGTCCCTTTTTCACCAAGAACAACTGTATTCTTTTCAGCATCAATCCGGGTTACAAACATAGGCTTGCCAAATGTAACACCAAGACCCTTGCGCTGTCCTATTGTGTAGTTTATAATTCCGCTGTGTTTACCAAGAACATTGCCGTTTGCATCAACAAAATCACCCGGTGTGCATTTCTTGCCGGAATATCTTTCAATAAACTTCACATAATCCTGGTCGGGTATAAAGCAGATTTCCATACTATCCGCTTTGGTTGCTACGTCAAACCCTAACTGTTCAGCAATCTCACGAGTCTCTGCTTTGCTTTTCAGCTCACCAAGAGGCATTAATGTCCTGGACAGCTGTTTTTGAGTTAATGAATACAAGACATATGTCTGGTCTTTTTCGCAAGAATTTGCCTGTTTCAACAAATATCTTCCGGATTCTTCATCCAACTGGATTTTTGCATAATGCCCCGTAGCAATTTTGTCAGCACCAAGAGTTTCAGCATAACTTTGCATCGCATCAAACTTCAAAAACCTGTTACACACAATACAAGGATTGGGGGTTCTGCCACTTTGATATTCCTCAACAAAATAGTCAATCACTATTTTGTTGAACTCATCACGAAAATCGACACAGTGATGTTCAATCTCCATTTTTTCGCAAACTCGTTTTGCATCCTCTATGGCATTTTTGTCATTGTCCCAAAGAATCATAGTAAGGCCGATTACCTCATATCCAGACTTTTTAAGAAGTGCCGCCGCAACGCTTGAATCTACGCCGCCCGACATACCTATCGCAACTTTTTCCGGTTTCATAATTTCAATGTTTTAAAAAGACCGACTGAATACAAGCCGGTCTTTTTACCTTTCATTTTATTCTTCCTCTTCAGCGTGATGACCGTGACAACAAGCACAATCACCATTACATCCCACAATACCTGTTGGGTCAATGCCCTTGCGGTTATAATAATCTGCAATTGCAGAATGTATTGCTTCCTGAGCAAGGTTTGAGCAGTGCATCTTTACCGGAGGAAGCCCGTCAAGAGCCTCTGCCACTGCAACGTTGGTAACAGCCAGTGCCTCATCAATGGTTTTGCCCTTTACAAGTTCTGTCGCCATACTGGAAGTTGCAACAGCCGCTCCGCAACCAAAGGTTTTAAACTTTACATCCTCAATCACTTTGGTATCATCGTTTATACTCATATAAATTTTCATTATGTCGCCGCACTTAGGGTTTCCTACCTGTCCTACTGCGTTTGCATCTTCAATTTCTCCCACATTTCTTGGATTTGAAAAATGGTCCATTACTTTTTCACTATACATAATCTATATTTCCCTTTCGTACTTTATTTATTCTTAACAGCTTCATACAGTGGTGACATTTCCCTGAGCCGAGCAACAATAACCTTCAGTTCCTCAACTATTGTATCCACATCTTCCATCGTGTTGCTGTTGCCAAAAGTAACCCTGAGCGAGCCGTGAGCGGTTTCGTGTTTTAAACCTATGGCAAGCAGAACGTGGGATGGGTCAAGTGACCCGGATGTGCAGGCACTGCCGCTTGATGCGGATATTCCCTTCATATCAAGCATAAGAAGAAGTGATTCCCCTTCAATGAACTCAAATGAGATATTAGCATTGCTTGCCATTCTCTCTGTTCTGTGACCGTTAAGTCTTGTATAAGGAATTTCGTTTAGAATTCTATCAATAAATCTGTCCCGCATTTGGCGAAGTTTTTTGTTGTGGCCTTCAATATCCTCTGTTGCAAGTTCAATCGCTTTACCAAGGCCAACAATGGCAGGTACGTTTTCAGTGCCAGCTCTTTTGTTTTTCTCCTGTCCGCCACCTGTAACAAATGGACTGATCTTTGTACCCTTCCTCACATACAAGGCGCCTGAACCTTTTGGTCCATAGAACTTGTGACCGGTGACTGAAAGCAAGTCAACATTCAGTTCATCAACATCAATTTTCATCATACCTATTGCCTGCACGGCATCAGTATGGAAAATTACACCTTTTTCCTTTACGATCTTACCTATTTCAGCGATTGGCATAATGGTTCCAATTTCGTTATTAGCTGTCATAATACTCACAAGAATTGTCTTGTCAGTAATTGCATCTCTCACACTTTCAGGTGATACCATACCATACTCATCAACAGGAAGATAGGTAACCTCAAACCCATCCTTTTCAAGTGCTGCACAGGTGTGCAAAATTGCGTGATGTTCAACCGCTGATGTAATAATATGGTTGCCCTTATTGCGGTTTGCCGCAGCAATACCACGTATTGCCCAGTTGTCAGCTTCTGTGCCTGAGCCTGCGAAGAAAATCTCATCTGCCGTTGCTCCAATAGCCTTTGCTACTTGTTCACGCGCTGTATTAATCGCTTTTTTTGTCTCTCTGCCCTCGGCATATACCGTTGAGGCATTGCCAAAGCTTTCCGTAAAATAGGGAAGCATGGCATCAAGAACTTCTTTTTTCATAGGAGTGGTTGCTGAATGATCCACATAAATTCTTTTTGCTTCCATTTATAAATCCTACCTTTCCAAAATAGCGGAGTGACTTCACACATTGTGTGAATAATCTATGAAAAGTAGATCTCTCCGTTTTGATTTATCAAAACCAGTTAGCCACGATGTTTTTCCGTCTCCAAAACTGCCAGTCGGTCGCATCGCTCGTTTTCGGGGTGTCCGGCGTGACCCTTTACCCAAACAAAAGTTACCTCGTGTTTTTCAATCAGGTCAAGCAGCCTTTCCCACAAATCAGGATTTTGCGCTTTTTCACGTTTTGTACGCATCCAACCGTTCTCACGCCACCGTACAGCCCAGCCGCAATTTACAGCATCAATAAGATACTTGGAATCACTGTATAGTGTAACAGAGCAGGGTTCCTTAAGTGCCTCAAGCCCCACAATTGCCGCGGTCAGCTCCATACGGTTGTTGGTAGTCTCCCTGTCTCCGCCGGAAAGCTCTTTCTCGTGATTCCCAAAACGAAGTATGGTACCATAACCGCCCGGGCCGGGGTTGCCACTGCACGCACCGTCAGTAAAAATCTCAACTTTTTTTAAAGTTTCCATTCTACTCATTACCTCAAACTGATTTTTAAAGTATAAAAGTCCGGCAAGTTGCCAAACTTTTACGCTATTTTCAATTGTATCACATATTAATAAAAAAATCCATATTATTTTTATATTTATTCAAAAAAATTATATTCTTTTAAAATCCAATATATTTGAGCCAGTTAAGCAAAAGTCCATTCCATTGTGAAACGTGGTCACCCACAGCAGTTCCCTTGTTTTGGCTGAGTCCCATACCGTGATCCCCATCAGGGAAGATGTGAAGTTCCACAGAGCCTCCTGCTTCTTTCAGCTTTTTGGCATAGCCGAGACTGTTTATTACATTTACCAATTCATCGGTAAATGTATGCCAGATAAAGGCACGGGGTGCACTGTCATCCGCAATCAGGTCCGGAGTCAGGCTGTTCTCAAGTTCCTGTGTCTTTTTGCCGCCCATAAGGTTGTCGCCTGAGCCTTGATGACCGATAGGTGCGCTGAGCTTAACAACAGGATAACAAAGAATCTGAGCATTTGGGAGAAAGTCTTCCTTCTCAATTTCGTCATTTTCCACTTCAAAATCAATGTCTTTTTTATAGGTTGAGCAAAGTGCCGCCAAGTGTCCCCCTGCAGATGATCCCATAACTGCAATTTTGTCTTTGTCAATGCCGTATTTATCCGCAAAATGACGGACAAACTTCACACTGCGTCTTGCATCAAGAAGTTCAATAGGAAATTCATAAGGAGCCACTCTATAAGCTACATCAAATGCACAAATTCCATTTTCCGCTAAAAATTTTGCATAGCCCTCACCCTCGTGGGGAGAACGAAATCCATAGCCTCCGCCCGCAAATACTACCACTGCACCATTGTGCATTTTATTCTCGGGGATATATGCTGTAATCGTAGGCACATCCCCATTCTCACCGGGAATTTTGTTCCACAAATTCATAACTTCAATTTTCATAATAAAACGCTCCATAAATAAAGTCCCTCAAAGCACTTTTATACTTCAGTATGGGTTTTCTATATAATGTATTTATTATATCATATACCATTTTTTTGTCAAATATTTCTTTGGATAATTTATGCGTTTTCACAAATAATAGCAAGGTAAAATGAAATAAAAGGAGAATTCAGATATGAAAGCAACAGGAATTGTGCGCAGAATAGACGATCTGGGTCGAATTGTTATTCCAAAAGAAATCCGCCGTACAATGCGGATTCGGGAAGGCGACCCTTTGGAAATTTTCACCGAAAATGACGGGACTGTTATATTTAAGAAATATTCACCAATAGGTGAGCTTGGCGAGTTTGCACACCAATATGCCGAATCTTTGGCAAAAACAACAGGGCTCGCCTGCTGCATCTCGGATAAAGACACCATAATCGCCGTATCCGGCGCGCCAAAAAAAGAACTTGCTGACAAAAAGCTGTCTTCAGAAGCAGAAAAAATAATGCATGACAAAACGGGATTCCTTGCCGGGAAAGACGGCCAGGATGTTGCAATAGTTGATGGCAACAACAACTACAAAGCAGGCGTTATTGCTCCTATTGTTTTTGAAGGCGACAGCATCGGCACAGTAATGATTATTTCCCCCGATGGCAACCGTGACTTTGGTGACGTTGAATCAAAGCTGGCAGAAGTTGCTGCAGGCTTTTTGGGCAAGACAATGGAATAAATAAAAAAACGGGCCTTTTAAAAGGTCCGTTTTAATTTTTCGTTCTATCCTGCATCAACAAAGCTGCAGGCCGCAAGTGCCGCAACGCTTCCATCACCTACCGCGGTTGTCAACTGCCTGATACTCTTTTTGCGGCAATCTCCCGCCACAAATATTCCCTCTATATTGGTAAGACAATCTTCCCCCGAAGACACATATCCTTCATCGCTAAGGTTAATCAAACCCTTTAAAATATCATTTTGCGGGATTTGCCCCACAGCAACAAAGGCCCCGTCAACATCGATATGCCATTTACTGTCATCCTTGGTTGATACAAGGTCAAGGCCTGATATTTTGCCATCACCACAGAACTTTTCCACAGTGGCACTCAATAAAAACTCAACATTTTGACACTTTTCAAGCTTTTTTACAAGGCGTTCCTCCGCCCTGAACTTATCGCGGCGGTGTATAATATACACCTTTTGCGCAATATTGGACAGATATTCAGCATCCTCAACAGCCGTGTTGCCTCCGCCTATTACCGCAACGGTTTTCCCACGGTAAAATGCCCCATCGCATACTGCACAAAAAGATATGCCGCTGCCAATCAGTTCTGATTCACCTGCTGCGCCAAGGGTACGGTTTTTAACGCCGGTTGCAATAATCACCGCCTTTGCCTCATACTCAGCGGAATCGGTAATAACAGTTTTTGTTTTTCCGTCCCTTATTCCAATCACATCTTCATACTCAATCTGTCCGCCCAAATCAGTCACCTGGGTTGCCAGGTTTTCGGCAAATTCAAACCCGCTTATTGATTTAACTCCGGGAAAGTTCTCAACCCTGCTTGACAACGCAATCTGCCCGCCAATGCCTAATTTTTCCAGCACAAGCACGGACTTCTCTGCCCGGAGTGCATAAAGGGCAGCGGTGAGCCCCGCAGGACCACCGCCGATAATTATGATATCGTACATTTGTATTTTCATCCCTTTCAATACTTCATCTAGTTGATGTTGTCTGTATATTTGCGTATTTCGGATACACCTGCAAACTTCTGTACCTTGCCGTCCCTTTCAACCACCAATGTGGGCGCCTGGCGAACATCAAAGCTTGTTGCCAAATCAACACGTTCTTCAGCATCAACCTTAGTATAACCAACATTGTATTTTTCAAGCACCGATGTAGCTACCTTGCAATTGGGACAAGTTTTTGTTGTGAAGAGCATAACATTTGTTTCTCCCTCACAACCTTCCCGGGACACTTCCCATACCGCAGCTTTTTCAACTGCTCCCAAATCGGCTTTTTTCTTAAGAACCGAATTTTTTATATCATATAATTTACGTTCTTTATATTCTTGTGTTTTACCATCGTTCCAGTTTCCAACAGGGCGATAGTAACCTGTGATTCGGCTATAAACCTCTGTTTTTTCTCCACATACAGGGCATACCTTTTGTTCTCCTGCAAGATAACCGTGATTTTTACATACCGAATAAATAGGGGACAATGTGTAATAAGGTAATTGATAATTTTCCGCTATCTTTCTTACGAGGCTGGCTGCCGCTTTCCAGTCAGGCATCTTTTCACCAATGAATGCGTGGAATACCGTTCCTGAAGTATATAAAGTCTGAAGCTCGTCCTGAACATCCAAAGCATCAAATATGTCACTTGTGTAGCCAACAGGCAAGTGTGAGCTGTTGGTATAGTACGGTGTTCCGCCCTCTTCTGCAGCAGTAATGATTTCAGGATATTTTTCAACATCGTGTTTTGCAAAGCGGTATGTTGTAGATTCAGCAGGGGTTGCCTCGAGGTTGTAAAGGTCACCATATTTTTCCTGATAGTCAGCTAGTCTTTCACGCATATGATTAAGAACCTTTTTTGTAAATTCCTGAGTTTTGGCATCTGTCATATCAGCACGCAACCAGCTTGCATTAAGTCCCACCTCATTCATACCAATAATACCAATTGTAGAAAAGTGATTTTCAAAAGTGCCGAGATATCTCTTTGTATAAGGGTAAAGTCCCTCTTCAAGGAGTCGTGTAATTATTTCTCTCTTTATTCTGAGTGAGCGTGCTGAAACATCCATCAGTTTGTTTAACCGTCTAAAGAAGTCCTCCTCATTTTTTGCAAGATAAGCAATCCTCGGCATATTGATTGTTACAACACCAACCGAGCCTGTACTCTCTCCGCTGCCAAAAAATCCACCTGTTTTTTTGCGAAGTTCACGAAGGTCAAGACGCAATCTGCAGCACATACTGCGGATATCGCTTGGTTCCATATCACTGTTAATATAGTTTGAGAAATATGGAGTTCCATACTTTGAAGTCATCTCAAACAAAAGCTTGTTGTTTTCGGTTTCCGACCAGTCAAAGTCACGGGTGATTGAATATGTGGGGATTGGATACTGGAATCCTCTTCCATTGGCATCTCCCTCAATCATAACTTCAATAAAGGCACGGTTGACCATATCCATTTCCTTTTTGCAGTCTTTGTATTTAAAGTCCATTTCCTTGCCTCCAACAATGGCAGGAAGTTCTGCCAAATCGTTGGGAACAGTCCAATCAAGAGTAATATTTGAAAATGGTGCCTGGGTTCCCCAACGTGATGGAGTGTTTACGCCATAAATAAATGACTCAATGCACTTTTTAACCTGTTCATAGCTCAGGTTGTCCACCTTTACAAATGGCGCAAGATAAGTATCAAAAGAGCTGAACGCCTGAGCGCCTGCCCATTCATTCTGCATAATACCAAGGAAGTTAACCATCTGGTTGCAAAGTGTGGCAAGATGCTTTGCAGGAGCTGAAGTAATCTTGCCTTCAACACCACCCAGGCCCTCCTGAATAAGCTGTTTAAGGGACCAGCCCGCACAGTAACCGGTCAGCATAGACAAATCGTGTATATGAATATCTGCACTGCGGTGAGCATTTGCAATTTCTTCGTCATAGATTTCGCTTAGCCAGTAATTTGCCGTAATTGCACCCGAATTACTGAGAATAAGTCCTCCCACTGAGTATGTAACAGTTGAATTTTCCTTAACGCGCCAATCGTTTATCTTAAGATAATTATCAACAACTTCCTGATAATTGAGTATTGTTGACTGCATATTGCGCATCTTTTCGTGGAGCTTACGATAAAGGATATATGCTTTTGCAACGTCTGCATATCCTGCCTGAACCAGAATTTCTTCCACGCTGTCCTGAATGTTTTCGACCGAAATTGCACCGTTTTCAATCCTTGGTTCAAAGTGTGCCGTAACTTTGAGCGCCAATAAGTCTATAATATCTCTGTTATACTCCCTGTTTTGTGCCTCAAAAGCCTGAATTATAGCATCGCTGATACGTGACAACTCAAATTCAACAATCTTGTTATCCCTTTTCCTTACTTTATACATACAATTTCCCTCCCGTATATATTTTATTTATACCCCTCTCAGTTGGCTGTCAGGCACATAAGTCTTTATCCTATTGAGCATTCTCTTCATTTCTCTCTGAGTGAATTCCTCCAAAGTCTTATCAGGAACCCTGTCACTCATTTTAAAACCTTGTAAGAAGTAATTATTCTCACCTGGAATTATCCTTGCCAAATCCTCAATGTCTGCTTCTGTATGAAGTCCCTTTACAACAGTTGTGCGAAATTCATAATCAATATTTGAGCTTTTGATTATTTCTATGGATTTTTGAATAACCGTAACATCAAAATTTTCAATACCCACTGTTTTTTCATATTTAGAAAGTGAATTTTTAATATCCATCGCCACAAAATCTATATAGCCGCTTTCAATTACTTTTTGAAGTCTTTCGGGAAAGCATCCGTTTGTATCAATCTTTACACAAAAGCCCATATCCTTTATCTTTCTTAAAAAATCAAATATCTCATCTGTCGTAAGTGGCTCGCCGCCGGTAACACAAACACCTTCAAGTAGGCTTTTCCGCTTTGCCAGAAAACTAAAAAATTCTTCTTCTGAAACTTCATCGCCCTTTTTCGAAAAGGCAATCTCTGAATTGTGGCAAAAAGGGCACCTCAAATTGCATCCTCCAAGAAACACCGTACAAGCTACCTTGCCCGGAAAATCAAGTAATGTGGTCTTTATAAGTCCGCAAATTCTCATCTCAGTCCACCTCTTCTAACCAAGTACGTCAAAACCTTTAATCCGCTTTTTCTTCGCTTTCAACACAATATATAGGGTTGCATCTTTTGGTAAATGCACTATATATGCTATTATATAGCAGCTTGAAAAAATTGTCAACAGGCATTTCGGACCACCTTTTAATGAAAAATTATTTAAAATCTTTCAAACCCTTGCGTCAGTAAAGATTGTAGTTTTTGGATAAAAATGTAATTTACTATTTTCGTATAAATGACCAAATTTTCGGCAATATTTTTATGCGAATTTCCGGAACCCACTTTTATGTAAATTCAAAAGACAACCATCATATATTTTAGGCTGTCTTTTGCTATCCTTGTTGTCAATATGGCGTAGCATCCATAAATAGTTACTTCTTTTTATCTCCACTTGCCGGATTATCAATCAATTCGCCGTCCTCAGTAAAACGCGAACCATGACAGGAACAATCCCAAGTGCGTTCCTGCCGGTTGAACTTCAGCGCACACCCCAAATGAGGACAACGGGGAACGGTAGGGGTCAGAATTCCTATAAGGGCTTCCGCCGTGTTGATTGCCAACTGCGGCCGCATACTGCTTCTGGAGGGTGAAAACACTGATGAATATTTATTTTCCTTTCCCTGTACCAAATCTGTCAAAATCATAGCCGATGTCATCGCAGATGTCATTCCCCATTTGTTAAAGCCTGTGGCTACATAAAAATCCGGTGTCTCTTTTGAATATTGTCCTATATAAGGAATATCATCCAACGTCATACAATCCTGCGTTGCCCATCGGCACACTTCCTGGGACGTTGGATAGTTAAGCTTTGCAAATTCTAACAATTCCTGCCAATTTCCTCCTTTTTTCCCTGTTCGGTGGCTCCCTCCCCCAAGAATCAACAAATCACCATAGTTGCGGAACGATAGTCCTTTTTTTGACTCATCAACGTATATTCCTTTTATGATCGGCGCGTTTTTAAAGGCAATGGCATAAGAACGATGCTGATACATTTTTAAAAAATACCCACCGTGCTTATTAATAAACGGAAAATGCGTTGCCACAATAATTTTTTTCGCTTTGATTTTTCCATACGCAGTTTTCACCACATCGGGTGTGATTTCTAAGACCTTTGTCCGTTCATATATCGGCAAATCTTTGGCAATGGAAAATACAAATTTAAGAGGATTAAATTGGGCCTGATTTTTCACCTTGACAGCTCCTGCCACTGCAAATGGTAATTGAAGACTATCCACAAATGTAGCAGAGCAACCTATTTTATTCAGAGCCGTTACTTCCTTTTCAATTTTGTCCTTGTGGGCAAGTGAATAGACAAAAGAATCACACTCTTCAAAATCACACTCGACTTTTTCGCTTATGTTTCGGTATTGTTCTAGCGCTACACTGTGCGCCTCTAAATAAAGTTGCGCCTTCTCAACTCCAAATCTGCCAATCATTTTATCATATATAAGTCCGTGCTGATAGGTAATTTTTGCAGTTGTATTCTTGGTAATTCCGCTGCAAACCC
Source organism: Clostridia bacterium (assembly GCA_017546165.1). Taxonomy (GTDB): domain Bacteria; phylum Bacillota; class Clostridia; order Monoglobales; family Monoglobaceae; genus SIG440. Next base: position 2,954 of record JAFYXL010000016.1, on the reverse strand, counting down.
TATCGGCTTCGGCAACCACACAATCCACCCCGGCACTTTTCAGCATATATGCACATAATATACCCGTTATTCCTCCACCTATAATCAACACATCCGTTTTTATATCATTTTTTAATTCTTCAAATCTTGGCCTCTGTATTTTATTATTCCACCATATAGATTCCATTTTATCACCTCTTCAACTTAGTATTTGCATTAAAAAAAACAAAATTCACAAATATAGTACAAAACAAAAATCCTATCTTTCGACAGGATTTTTGTTTTGGCTTTTGCGTTCATAATAGATACACTATATGTAAATAATTATAGCTTATCTTTATTCTCTGATTTATAATATTTAACTACTAAATAAAGAAGTATTAAAAATATACATATGAAATATAAAACATTGCAAATAGCCCTGAACGGTAGAATAAAATATTTGAATTTATGTATATAGTATGCTTTGCGCTCCATAATAATGACAGGCTTCCATTCTCCACAACCTTCACACAAATCTAAATCTTTAGATATAATATACTTTCTTTCATTGTCATTAGTTTTATTTATTTTATTCCAGCAATTCAAGCAAAATTCAGCCATAATTTCTTCTCCTCCAATTAATTTATATTCTTATATAAATATATATCTATTTAAGGGAATTGTCAACAAGATATATATTTATTAGAATATATCTAGAGGTGAGTTTATGATAAGAATTACACTTGATACAGCACTGAAAAATTATAATGTTTCAAGATATGAATTGTCAAAACGTACAGGCATTCGTTATCACATAATTGATAATTATTATAAGAACAAAGTCATTAGATATGACAGTTTTATTTTAAATAAAATTTGTACTGCATTAGATTGCAAAATTGAGGAAGTTATTGAATTTGAAAAGGAATAGCACCTGATTATTGTATATAGTCAGATGCTTTTTTTGTGTTGACTTCTGTGTGTAAGCACAACTTCATTTTGTGTCCGCAAGTGGAATGATGTTGACCGCAAGCAGTCAAACAGTGTACTCGCTGTCGCTCGTAATGATGTTGTGTCCTACGGACACAAATACAAAAATAAAAGCACTCGTTTGAGTGCTTTTATTTTTGGCTTTCACGTTCATAATAGATGCAGAGGTTTAATCATTCACTATATCGATTTTATAACTCATCGTCTTACTTAATTAATCTTTTTCCCATTAACAATAATTTCTTTAGGAAAATTACGATAATTTATCAAAGAATAATTATCTTCTGTAATCTCAATGGGCGTGTTAGTATCAACTGTAATTACTTTGAAAACAAATGACCAAAACTCTTCATAGCCATCTTCATCAATTTCAAAATCCGATTCGTCTTCTATATAAGAATCATATAGTGCGTGCGCTTGGCTACCATAATCCCATATCAGATTTAGTTCTTTCCCTTGAATATCGTCAGTGCTATTTAAGAATTTACCTATTACTTTCTCCTCTTTTTCGTTTAAAAAATACATATTTGATCCCTCCAATCAATTGGTCGTTCAGGAACAATATGCGTGCCTGTTTTTGAATAGTGTATTTAAATTCCATTTTTAAAGTTTTACAATTTTAACAATATCTGCTTTTATAATAATTTCATACGAGGTATTGTCTATATCATTAAAAGCGACAATTTTCAAGAGAGTATTGTCTTCAAACAGACTAAACTCAATAATTTCATCACTGTTTATCTTAATTAATCATTATACACTTTTATGATGCATTCTTTTTCAATAGCCTCTTTAAATAAATCAATCAATGCATAATATACCATTTGTGTCTCGTTATCTTCAGTTGAGATATCTGTTCTTTCTAAATCATCTAAACATTCACGAAGATTATCAAATTCCCAAACATCATCCATATCACCATTATAATAAGCACCGGCAATTCCTTTCCAGCCAATATCGGTTTTGACAGCTTTTTCAACAATAAAAAGCAAGTGTCCATCCCAAATATGAACAGTTTTAATGCTGTTATTATTTTTTATCAGCTCAAATATAATTTCAGGTTCTCCCTCATATCCAGAATAAAAATCTAATTTATCTGTCATTTTATATCCCTCCAGTGACCATTGTTTAATATTTCGATTTGTTCTCTTGTTGCTGTTCCCTGTTTTCTTGCAGTTATAGTCTTCTTCCATTCAGCCATTGAAATCCATTTATCTTTTCCAATTAAAACTTCATGTTTGCCCGGGTTAGCATCCTTTCCATAACCAATTCCACTTCTTTTTCTTTCTACCACCCATGTAGTTCCTTGCCCCGAAGGTGCATTTGGCGTTTGTGTATGCCAGCGACTTGTATATTTATAATCACCTGATTGCCAGGTATACTTAATTTGTGAGTAACCATTTTTTGCTTGTTCCTTAACCGTTGCTGTTTTTGGAATTTCTATCGGAGAGCGCTTTGCAGTTTTTATAATATCACTTGTGCTATCAACAAGTTTAACACCATCTGCCACCTTGTCGACAACCTTTGCCCCATCTATTGCCTTATCCGCTATTTTAAGCGCCTTGCCTGCATCACCGACCTCGCCAATAAACGGAACTATCCCAATTAAATCAAACCCAGCAGAAATTAAGTCACCTCTGAGAAGGTCAACAGGTATTGAAATTAAATCTACAACACTGTCAACCCCCGGAATAAGTGCAGCCACAGAAAGCAACGAGCTTACATAATCCAGAAAGCTCATTTTCTTGGCACTTTCTGTCTTTCCCAATTGTTCTTCAATAACTTTGCTGTCAACCGTGGCAACAGCTTTGTTTTTGTCATCAAGAATTTCTACAGTGCATCTGCAGTTTGGGTGTACAAGCGGCAAAAACTCCGCATCTTTGAGTTTGTCTATCAAATATGTATTTCTTTCTCGCTCCTTACATTCTTCACAAGCAGTTTCACCCGCTTTTAAACGATATTTCTTATAGCCCTTATTCTCATAGCTATATAATACCATACAG
>JAFYXL010000015.1 GCA_017546165.1 Clostridia bacterium | reverse complement strand
CTGCGAGGGTGTTATAAAACCTTTTCACATCCGATTTCTTTACATCCGCAATCCTATTCTTGCCGAAACTGTCTCTGACATAATTGTTATACATATAAAGATAGTTTTTGAATGTGTTGTCTTTTAGGCCTCTTTTTAAGTCGCACCAGGTGTCAAACACATTGTTAACCGTCAGCTTCTTTGTTTCGGTTTTGATTCCATCGTGTTCGTCAATCACAATTTCTTTTTCAAGCTCTCTTAATTCTTCGAGAGTAGGTGCATATACAGCATGCCTTACTCCGTCAGGGCCAACCCATCTGTAATCGTATGTTCCGTTCTTTCTCTGCGATTCGCCCTTGCGAAGCACTCTTCGGTTACTGTCAAACCGTTTGTTCTTTTTACATTTCTCTATATTCATAATTAACTCCTTCCTAATGGCTTGCACCGGAAGGAACCTTAACTATCGATATTCATTATACTATATTTTAGCTGTGTAGTCCAGGAATTTCAGTACAAGCCATTGTAAAATTTAATATAATTTTTCATATCGAGTATTGCTCCTCTATGTATTTAAGGAATTTATTTTTCTTGATAAGTCGTTTGGATCCAATCCATAATACAAAATCGCAATCCTCGTTATCGGTGAGGTCGCGTAATTTCTGCTGTCCGATACTAAAATACGCTGCAGCTTCCTCTAAGGTTAAGTTCGCCTTTTCCCAAAAAGGAATTTCTTTCATATTACGCACCCACCTTTCCGATTCTTGCAAATCTCATGTGAGTTCTCCTTTCAATTTACTAAGTCATATAATTAATACTCAAATCACCGAAAGTTTGAGTTTCTCCTTTCTTTTAGATTTTTGACCGCCGTACATTAAAGATAATCGGTGAATGTGTAAGTATTATCAAGTTAAGTTTGTTTTACATCAAAACGGAAGCAGCACCTTCCCACAGGAGTTTCACCTCAGCCCATTCTGATGGCCTGCCGTCCAATTCAGTGACGAGTTCAAGACGGGGGTATCATTATCAGCAAAAATGGTCTTCGCATAGCGGTTTGCAAATCCGCTTTATTGCATGAAGTTTATCGCTCGCTTTCTACAGAGTAGAGAAGGTCTTCGCGCCTTTGCAAAACTGCTCGCATTATTACTTGTGTGTTTTGATGTTGTTATTCAATTTTCAAGGTTCAACTTATATATTTCAGCTAGGATTTTCTGTTTGGGTTATCATTATAGCGCGTGAACCTAGGGGCCTGTCAAGGCCTTTTTGCCTGCGTCACAAAATTTTAACAAAAGTGCAGCGAACGCGCAATAATTAAAAATTTGCAATTAGGCATATTGCTTCTTGTACCCACTATATATGTCGCACTTTTACCCACAAAAAGAGCAGGTGGAGTAATTACCCTACCTGCAATAGTTTTGTGCTACAACGGGCTTTTATTGCCGTTGCATCCGCCCTTAAAATCGATTGTAGTTATCAGTCCTCATCGTATATGTCACTATCATTCTCGAAGCATGCAATCACAAACCTTGCACCGAGTTTGAATCCCTTAATAAATGTTTGACATTCTGTAGTTTGTATCATTTCGTCATAACACGCTTTAACTTTATCAAACAATTCTTTTTCCTGCTCGTTTAAGTTTTTGAGCAATTCTTCTTCATTCTTGGTAAGTAACCTGAACACCTTGTCAAACTTCCTTTGGCTTTGAAACGGTCTTTCCATTGGATTAATATTCCCATACCAGAATTCTTCAAGCACTTTCATCTGATTTCACCTCCTTGCGACACAAACAGTACCACAAGAAGAAGCAGAAGTCAACGAAGGAATGATTTCACCGTAAAATAATCCCTCAATGTATCTCCTATAATGTCGAGGATTACATTGAGGGACTTTTGTTTTTTTAACCTCTAATAACTATTGCATTTATATGCTTTGTTATTAATATGTTGGAATAGAGAAATATCCACTTATCGAACCATGTAGGCCATCGTTGTCTCGCCAATCTGCCGCCCAAGGTAATGTAGTAGTTGTTGGTGAAACATATAAAGTTACCCATTCTGTCGCCGCAGAAGCTTGTCTTTCGGAAGAAACGTAACTATTCCATGTGCTATTTTGTGTTATATAATGATTGTGTCCACAAGACGAACCATTAAAATTCACATAATAATATTGTGCAAATCCATATCGAGCACCCGATCTCAAATGGTTATACCATACCATTCTAACCTCAATACTATTTGCAGTTCTGTTTCGGTATTCAATCCAAGTGTCATACCATATATTAACCGTTCCATTACTCTTTACCCACCAATTACCGTTGTAAACACATTGACCATTTGTTACAGAATTTGGTGTATAGTAGAATGTAATAGTCTTTGCAGAAGTTGAATCCCACTTGATACTCTGTGACGATGGTGTAGCATATCCTGAATATGTATTCGGATATACAGTATTTGTTGTTCCATAAGCATATGTTTTGGTTGTACTACCAAGATAAGTGCCATTAGTTGAATAATAATAAACATTATAAGTGTAATTATTAGCAGTTGCTGTAGCGTAAATGTTACTTGAAGTTACATTTCCTGATACAGTTATGCTGGTTGCACCATTGCTGGTTATGGAATAACCTGTGTTCGCACTATAAGACACTGACAATTTATCTCCGTAATAAATTGTGCTACCACTTGAAAGTGTTCCAGTTGAAGCTCCACCATAAGGCGATGAAGTTCTTGAAACAGATATGCTACCATTGTTTGGATTACTCCAGCTTACTTTATAGCTGTTTGCTGTCCATTGTGCATATAATGTTTGATTTCCAACTGTTGTATACTTTGTGGTTGATGAAATTTTTGTTCCACCACTTGTAGCAGTATACCAACCCTTGAATGAGAATCCAGTTCTTGAAGGTGTTGGCAAATCGTCGTAAGTACCATCATAAGTCACATTCCTAGAGGATGTTGATACAGAACCACCATTCGCATCAAATGTTACCTTATATGTGTTAGCTGTCCATCTTGCATACAAAGTAATATCTTCTGCAATTTCAATTATTGAATTAGCAGTAATCTGTTCGCCGCCACTTGCGGCAGTGAACCAACCATTGAATGTATAACCTGTTCTTGTAGGTGTAGGCAATGTACCTAATTCAATACCACACAATGCAGCCTTTGATGTAGTAGAAACAGAACCACCATTTGCATTGAAATACATTACAAATGAGTGTGCTGCCCACTTAGCATACAAATTAAGTTCATTTGCTGGCATAATAGGTTTATCCATGCCTTCTGCCCAGAACAAGTCTGTACATGCTTCATCGGTGTACCAACCTTCAAATAAGTATCCAGTACGTTCAATCGTGATATCATTAAACAGGACTGATTCTTCTGCATAATCCGCAGAATTTATATCCTTACCATCTATTACGGCCTTTACAACACCACCATTTGGATAGTAATTAACAGTAAATGTTCTTTCAGCAACACAGATAGTCTTTTCAATTGTCTCATCAACAATAAATTCTCCACCAATATCGTGTCCAATTTCAACTGTTATAGTAAATACTGAACCTAATACAGCATCTGTGTTGATTTGATATGTACCATCCTCATTTATTGTTACTACTGTGTCGTAAATAGAATCCTCCGAACCGTCTGTACGTTTTACTATATATGAGTATTTAACATCTGTATAAACAGGGGATACTTCTTCATCAAAACCGTCTGTTTCTGCTGAAACACAAGTGATATTATATGTAAATACATCTTCTCTCTTAAGGAATGCTTCAGCACCCTCAGAGTCTACATTTATATTCACACCAACCTTAGGTCTGATAATAGAAGTTTTGATTATATACTCACGACTAACTGGCTCTTGGTCTGGATACACATCAATTGTCGCTGTAAGAATGAGTTCTTCATCGTCAATATCGGTATAGTCATATACAACTATTTGACCATCTTCAATTGTATAATTGATATCATTGCTTAAAGTCCAATCAATGTCAAATCCTTTCACACTATACGGAAGTGTAGGATTATTGTTGCTAATCATATTGTCTGCACCAATTTTGAGTTTACAACTATAATCTTCTAATGTGTCAAGAATGAGTTTGCCTTCAACTTCCGCTCTTGGCTCATACAGTGCATTATAGTCGTATAAGTAACATTCTACACTTGCTTCATCCAAATAGTACAAATCAAGAAGATTTTCTCTTTCGAAAATAGTATCTTCAACACTTCCAACAGCATAAAGAGTTTCAAGTTTTTCTAAGTTTGTTACATCTTCAATATCTGCCTGAACACCTGAAATATCTAATTTCTTAAGATTTTCATATCTTGAGATGTTGAAATATCCTGCAAAATCTGCATTATCACCAGTCAAACTCGTAATACCTGAATTAGACAAATCCAAGAATTCAAGATTTTCCATGTCAGGTAAGTTGTCCATAGCTTGAACATTAACATTTTTCAATGATAATTCTTTCAAAGTATTACCATCGAAGTCTGTATAGGAATTTCCAAAATCATATGGATCTGTCGCATCAAGATACAAGTGGGTGAGAGTTCCTTTCGTTCTATTTGACAAGTATGCTCCGAAACTGAAGTCGGACAAACTGTTGTTTGCAAGATTTATATACTCAAGGCCTCTGAACTTGTACAACCAAGAAGCATCTTCAATACCGCAATTTTCCATTGACAAGTATTTAAGACCAGTCATAAGTGTGAACAATTGATTTGCATCAACTGGCTCAACTACATTGTCGGCGTAAAATGCTTTTAGTTCGGTCATTTCATAAAGACTTTCAAACTCAAGCGGAGTGCCTGATGTAAATACTACATTGCTTACTTCGCACTCATCACCACAGATAGAAAGATACTTGTTAATTCCATCTGCACCATATCCAAAGCCATTATTGCTTATGTTAAGATATTTAAGATTTCCTTTTAATCCTAAAATTGAAGCGATATTGTCTTGATATGAGCTTACTGAAAGCGTGCCATCTTCACAGGTATAGCTTTGAGGATAGTAAGACGGTAAATTACAGTTTTCTACATCAAGGCGAACAAGATTAGGCATATTGCTTAAGAAAGCAAGAGTTCTCAAATCTTTGCCTGAAAGTGTCAACGTCTGTAATTTTGTAAGTCCGCTTAAATAATCACATAATGAAGATTCATATACATCATTATTGTTAGCCAGCATAAGACGCGTAAGCCCTGTTAAGCCCCTTATGAAACTAAATGAGTCAATATCGTTGTTTTCTGCATAGAGCTCAACTAAAGTTTCACCCTTATCTACTAAGAATGAAAGCGACTGGATATTGTTATCGTTAACATTCAACACCTTCAACTTATCAAGTGTATACAAATCATCCAAATCCTCAATATTGTTATTATCAAGATAGAGGATTTCAAGATTTGTAAGATATCTCAGATAAGATATGTTGCTTTCAGTTGAACCAGCATAAACGTTTCTCAAATTGTTTCCACCAAGATATAAACTTTGTAATCCTGAAAGGAATCTTAAATCTCTTATATCTTCAATGTTATTGTCCTGCAAATGCAATTCAAGCAATGTTGAAATATTCTTAAAACTTGAAACCGTGGTAATATCGTTGTTTCCAAGAGACAAGAACTTAAGTGTTTTGAAATTGCTAAATGCAGCCATATCATCATCGTTCAAATGATTGTTGTCCAAAATCAGGAACTGAAGCATAGGTGCACGGTTGATAACAATTTGAGTCGTAATTTCATCTGTTATATTTCCTTCGCTATCATAGATTTCAGTTACTTCATCACCAATTTCACAAAGAGCAGAAATATCTGTCAGTTGGTTGTCGTTCAGGTATAATTCTTGAAGCTGACCATATCGGTTATCCTTTGATAAAACTGAATCAAGGCTTGTTAATCTGTTGTTAGACAAATCAAGCATCTTAAGATTAATCATTTTGTCAAGAACAGGTTCTCCGCCAACTGTCAAAGATGAAATACCACAATTTTTAGCAATCAAGGCTTCGAGCTTTGTGAGTGTTGCAATCTGATTTAAGCTTTCTTCCTTAACCTTAAGTCCTGAAATGTTCAAAACTCTCAGATTAGTGCAATAGGTAATTGCGGATAAATCCTGAATGTCAGGATAGCCACTTAAATCAAGATAAACAAATTTCACATTTTTTAAAGCATCTGTTGTTAAGTTGCCATTTGTATTTGTTGCTGTCTTTAAAGCATCATATAATGATGGGTCTATATTCTTGCCAGGAACGAGTAACGCATTGTCTGTAGCAACTGTTACTGTATACGGAAGAACAAAATGCCCTTCTTCATCATTAATCATGTAAGTAACCTCAACATTTACTGGAAGCGGAGTTCCGTTAACAACATTTTTCAAGGTGATAACATTGTTCTCTATTGTAGCAACATCATTATTACCCGAAATCCACTTAATTGTAGTATTATATTTTGTATCATTATGCCAGAATTCTTCGTTGTTTGTAACGGTAAGACCTGTATTTGCGGCAATCTGATTTATAATATAATTCTTTATTTCTTTCGGTGTAATCGTTGAGATTTCTACATCGTCGAAATACATTCTGCCGTCATCCTCAAGCGGAGCACCATTGAAAGTTGCCACAGCAATCAGCGTAATATTCTGGAGGTTGTTTGCCCTTGAAATCTGAAGAATAGGTTCTTCAACCGCTGTTCCATCTGCTGAAGTTTTCTTTTGGTACCAATCAAGTCTGACTTCGAATTTGCTTGCAGAATTAATATTTTCATTAGTAACCTTTGTTGGCAATATCATATTGTAATCAATGTTATTTGACAACAATCCTGATAGATAGCCGTGTATATCCTCTTTTGTAGGACAAAGGAATTCACCACCAACCAAATATTCAAAGCCAATATAATCCTGTGCTTCTATTGCCCCATCAAGATATGAAATAATAGTTGCAGTTAATATAACCTTTGTGTCATATGCTGGCTTATTAAATTCACCAGTGGTTGCATTTAATATTGAACTATCGGATGAACTCCAATACAAGTCAGCTGTATAACCATCCTGATATGTAAGTTTATTCACTAAGTTCAAATTACCAGTAAGTATTGGTTGTGAGAAATATACATCTGCCAAACGCTCTTTATAGAAAGTTACTGCAGGAGATGCATCTTTCTTATAAACCGCATATACATTCATACCTTTTTCAAGGTTGATGAAGTTTGCTCCGTTAAATTCATCAGGAGTTGTTGACCATACACCACCGTAATATCCTGTGTATTCAGGCAAGTCTGGTATGTCTGTCAATGTTTCACCCGATATAACGGATTTGGTGCAGTGCAAATTACCATCTTTGTCGTAGAAATTAATATTAACACGATTACCGAGTCTTATCGTTTTATCTGCAAGATACTGCTGTGAACGAACAGCATCCTTAATAGACACCGTCGTGTCATAATGTGCATCTGCTATATACTGTTGGTAATCTGTCAATGTTCTGATTTCTGCTAAATGCTGACGAAGATGTGTAACATCTGCAATAGATACATTGTGGCTTAAATTTACATCGCCGAAGTTATATATATTCAGCTTTTCAAATTCTGTTTCAATTGGAATAACAAATAAATCATCGCCAATCATAGTATGTGCTTCTGATTGGTAGTTTGTATCCAATTCAAGAAAATCATAGCTTCCAGGACCGTCATCGCTTTTCACCAAGAATGTCAACGTTGCAAACTCTGTTTTTGACGTAAGATTTGCTGATGTTCTTGTGTAGCTGAAATGAACAGCGCCGTCTTTAGGGGTGATTTCAATATCTCCTAAAAGACTATCTGTAGCTTCAGCACTTTGAAATTCAACCAACCCTGTATCATACTTTAACTGAAACTCAAAATCTATCATATTTGAGTTTTCTTCAACATACAATGTTGTTGTTATTGTATCATTTTGTTTTGCTTCAAAAGGCGTGGTCTTAAAAATCGCAGGAGAATATTCTTCAGCAGACACGCCAAGCGACATGGCGAACAAAAATGATAATACTAACAAAAACAACCCTATGTGCCGTTTTGATGCTTTCATTTTGTTCACCTCCATTATCTATCAGGATATAATTTGTTCTTATATGCCGCAACTAAGCTTTCCTCTGTAAAGAACTGTCCCCAGAATTCATCCCATGTTACAGGTTCACCGGTTCCCCAATGTTCATAATATGCAACATTGTTTTCAAGCCATGCACGACAAGTGCCTTGGATTGTATTGATGGTACAATAATTACTTTTTCCGTAAATCCATTCGCCATCTACCAAATACTCAACTTGGTAAAACATAGGCATTTTTACAGTATATTTAATAATTTTCCACTGCAATGGTGCCCCATGGTCATTAAAATAGCCCGCGTCATAAGTTTTGGTAACGGTAGTGCTATTGTTTGTTGAAAGCGAAACAACTGAATTGGTTGTATGTCCTGTAGCTTTTGTAGTTCTATCCGAAATTGTATTTGTTATTGTGGTTGTTTGCGGTCCTGTAGTAACAGTAGTTGTATCTTCACTTACTGTATAGCCCGTCCGTGTTCCTCCATCTTTGCCGTCTTTATCACCTTTTATCTCTGTTGTATTTATAACCTCGCCGGTAACCCAAGATTGGCTTGCACCTATTTTTAATTCTACAACTCCGACATTTCCGCCGCCTTCTTCGCTCGTCCCCCATGTTACACTATTGTCTTCTGTTTTAGAAACAGTTTTGCTGGTATTATACTCTTCTGTGTTACTAGTTACAACCGTTGTAACTGTGCTTTCACCTACATCAGTGGTTGTAGAATCCTCATATCCAAAATGTGTAGTGGAAATAGTTTCCGTACTTTTGCCTGTAGTATCAGTTAACGAATTGCCTGTAGTATAGCTCACTTGCATAGAATTATTACTTGACCAATCAGTAATTGAGTCATCAACTTCCATAACAAGTGCATCAGCATAGTCGTACGGATCGTAGAAAGAAACTCTTGTTGTATCATCAATATAGTAGTAGGCAACTGGCTTATCAGAATAATATACATATTCATACCAAGCCTTTTCTTTTGCTACGGAACTTGCTGCCGATGTAAGCAAAGGAGCTTCTACAATTTCACCAGTTACATCTGTTAAATCAATTTTTTTATGTGTGCTAACATAAGGACTTTCTTTAGCAAATGCAATCGTCGAAGTAGCAGAAACCAATATCACAACAACCAACAATGTAGCAATTTTTTTAACCAAATTTTTATTTTGCACTTTAAAATCTCCTTTCAATTAATTTTATTTATTCAATGCTGCTGCAAATACTTATTTCACCTTCTTTACTTTGGATTTTTGCAACAAACAAATTTACGAAGTTGCAACAACAAATAAATACAATTATTTTATGCTATAGTTTATTTCAGTAAGATTATAATCGACATTTAAAATGTCATTAACATCCTTTTCATCAATTTTAATCATTTCTATAGCTTGCAATAAAAACTTGCTATCAATTTTTTCTTTTCCTATAAAATCAAAAGTAGCCGTTAAAATTTCTTTTGATTCTGTTATATTTTTGATTCCTACATAGTTAAAGGTGATAATCCCTAAATCTTCGTTGTGAGCCGAATATACCTGTAAATCAAGTGCGTCATCTAAATTGTTCAGTTTAAAGTGTTTTGGATTATATTGAAGTGCCATATCAAATCCGGATAGATTTACTTTTCCATCAAGAGAAAGAGAAATCATGATTTGCTTGCCATCTTCCGATAAAATGGCATTCATCTTAAAGCAGTTATCTTCTTTACTGTTAATTTCTTTAATTTCTTCCAAAACAAGTTTGTAAGACCCTTCCTGGGGTTCGCTGTCTGATGGCGGTGTGGTCGGCTCGTCTGGAACTATCGGAGTATCAGGTGTAATTGATTCTTCTGGCTCTACGGGAGTGTTTGGTGTTGTTGGATTTGAAGGAGTACTAGGAGTATTGTTTCCACCGCCCGAATTACTTCCACCAGAGCTGAATCCGTTGTTTTTATTTAGTCCTAATGCGGTTTTGTATTGAGAGGCTGTAAAGACATTTCTTTCAACAAGCATCTTATACATAGGGAGTGATGTGTTTTTGTATGAAGCATTTAAGGCGTTAAGACAAATTTTAACCATATCGCCACGTAAAAACTCTCCTAAGTTAATAGAAAATATTAAGCCAACTTCCATTGCAAGCTCTTCTGGTGCATTCCAAACAAAATCCACATTACCGTCTTTATATTCTAATATTCTAAGTACAAATGTCAAAAACTGCTGCAGAGTAACTTTGCTATTCGAGTCGAATTGGGTTTCACTTACTCCTTTTGTTATATTGTGTGCAAAAGCATACCCAACATATGGACTTGCCCATTCAGGAACATCGGTAAAAGGATGTTCCAATTTTGTTTGCATAGCGGTTTCTTCTTCGCCAAGAAGTCTTACAATCATTGTTACTGCTTCGGCTCTTGTAAGGCTTTTTTCTAATTCGTAACCATTTCCAGTTCCCTGAAAAAGGCCTAATTTATTAAGTGCATCTGCGGCTTCTTGTGAAGTCTTAACATTGGCTGCAAATGTTATCTGTGACGACAACATACATAATGTTAAAACCAAACATAATACTGATAATATTTTTTTTGATAATTTCATAATATTGACCTCCAATTAGTAGATTGTAATTACACCGTCCTCAATAGTATAGGTTGCATCGACGGGAATGTTGTCATTAGTTGAGTCGACTTTTATTATTTCAACTGGCGACAAGCGAAGTGTTGTAGAGTTTCCAACAGTTTCTTTGATTTTAAATTCAGCCTCAAAAATTCTTGCACTTTTTGTGCGGTTCCTTGCTGAACTGTAGTTGAAGTTTATTGTGCCTGCATCACTATCGTGATTTACGATGGTGTCTAAATCTAAAGCGCCGTCTGCATTTATAAATTCAAGAACATCTTTATCGTATTTCAATTTCATATCAAAGCCGCAAGTTTCAACTATACCACCAAGGAAAACCGTTAGTTTAACAGTTTCGCCTTTTGTTGCTTTTGCGTTGTAAACTTTAAATACATTATTTTTTGATGAATCTATGTATTGAGCAATAATTGTAGTATTTTTAGTTACACTTGTATACCTTCCACTCCAACCACAGAATTCATAACCTTCTCTTGTTGGGGTATCGGGCAAGGTGGCATTGCTGCCAGTTAATACAGATTGTGTACTGATAATTGTTCCGTCCCAATCCTCAAATACAACTTCGTGATTTTTGGTTAATAATAAATCTTTACAAGATGTATAAGGCATAAGGTTTTTATCCCACAAAAATGCTTTAACATTTTTTCTTTCTAAATTGCTCCAATCGACACCTGTTTCAATTCTATTATCGCCTTGCTTTAATGTGACAGGCTTTATGATTACATCAAGCAATCTATTTCCCTCGCCATATGCGGCTACATACAAATCCAGTTTAGGACTTGCAACAGTTGAATTTATAACTACTGCATTCTCGGTTGATAAGTCCGTAAAATGACATTGTAGCCATACTGCATATAATGTGGAGTTATCTGTAAAGTTTGCCGTTTCTCCGATTTGATATTTTGCTTCTGTTGCGGTGCTGCTATCTGCCCAACCAACAAAAATATAATCTTTTCTTGAAGGCTTTTGCTGGGGAATAGTAAAATCATCCGTCATGCTACCTGTTATTGATGCTGGTACACCTTCACCGCCGTTGCCGTCAAAAGAAATTGTTATATCTGAAATCGTCTTGTATTCAATAGAGTTTGCGATAGCATATTCTTCTGCATATGAGCCTGCCGAACAAACGATAGTAAGATTATCACAACCACTGAAAGAATTAGATGCAATATCCTCAACACTATCGGGGATAATTATATTTTCAAGAGAGATACAATCTCTAAATGCTCTTGCGCCAATTGAAGTTAACGAGTTGGGTAAAATCACACTTGATAAAACTTCAAAGCCATCAAACATACGGCTATCTAATTCTACAATTCCTTCGGAAATTATCAATGTGTCAACAACATTATAATAGTCAATCCACCCATCATCATTGTCAACTATTCCTGTTCCACATATGGTCAAAACATTATCAACTAAAGTGTATGTGGCAGAGTCGCCACACTCTCCATTTGTTGCCATAGCATATACGTTACTTATGCAAAAAATTATCATTAGCAACATTGGTATTAACGTTTTTTTCATACACATTCTAAACCCTCGTTTCGTTGTTATTACCACATAATATGGATTATGTGGTGTGGAAAAACAAAATATAGGTTACCTATCTATATTTAGATAGATTGTTAGTTTGCATAATCAACGATTTTTAGACCAATTAGCATTATTTTTTGCTATTGGCCTTGATGTTTTGCATTGATTTGTGCAGTTACACAAAATTTCTAAAAAATGTTTCGCAATCATTGACATATTGAGGGTTTTATAGTACAATTTGATAATAAAATTATGTATTTCATAATTACTTCTACCACATAATCCATATTATGTGGTATTTTTATTTCAGCATAGCAGAAGTCCCAATTGCTGTAATTGCTGACGGTGTACGATTCCGCTTTCCATAGTATAAATTCTTGTTGTGTTTACATTCGAGTGACCGAGGATATCTGCGAGTCTTACTACATCTTTTTGAAGTGTGTAGTAGGTGCGAGCGAATAAATGACGGAGGTTATGTGGAAACACTTTATCTTTTGATACTCCGGCAGATTCACAGAGTTTCTTCATATCCGACCATATATTTGATCTATCAAGCGGCTTCCCGTTTTTACTTACGAACACGGGACCGCTTTTTACATTATTTTCCTTGATATAACATTTAAGCATCTTACAAAGCTGTTTGGGGAGTATCACAATTCTAATTTTTCCTTTGCAGTTTATAGTTGCTTGTCCACATCTTACAGCGTCGGTTGTTATAAAGCGTAATTCAGATACTCTCAAGCCTGATGAACAAATTGTCTGCATTAAATAATATAATCTTTGATTGTTTTTACTCTTTGCCACTTTGAGCAATCTTTCGTATTCTGCCTTAGTAAGTTCCTTATCCTTGTTTGCAAAAATCTGTTTTTGAATTTTAATTGATTTTACTTTCAGATCATACCACTCATTATATGCAAAGAAACTGTTAAGGGACGATATAATTGAATTTACACTCGCTGGTGCATATTTTTCTATTATCTCTTGCTTGTATTCAAGCACAAGACTCTTGCATAATTCTTGGCTATTGGCCCAATGCATAAATGCGGTTATGTCCCTGATATACTTATCAAGTGTTGCCGCTGACTTTTCCTCGTCAATCAAATATTCTTTAAATATTTGTATTAGTTCGTTTGTGATTTTTCTCATTTTTGAATCAACTCCTTTGATTTTATTTTACCACCAACGATAAAATATATAAGAGTTGTC
Organism: Clostridia bacterium; assembly: GCA_017546165.1. Taxonomy (GTDB): domain Bacteria; phylum Bacillota; class Clostridia; order Monoglobales; family Monoglobaceae; genus SIG440. The sequence continues at coordinate 36,298 of JAFYXL010000015.1, read as the reverse complement.
AATGATTTGCGTATTGGTTACATATTAAAAGGCGATTGTAATTTCGTTATCCGAAATACAATCTCCTTCTTCGTGCATCTTCTTTGCCGCAAGCAATGTATGCTTGACATAAATCATATTTAGTTGTTCTCGTATCGTTTTGGCATCAACCTTTTTCTCTGCTAACCTGAAAACTTCCACAAACACAGCACTTTCTATTCCATATTTGTCTCCATACATAATTTCTTCCAATGTGTACTTTGCCATCTGTGTCACCTCCTTTGGCAACACAAACAATATCAAAAGAATATGTTCAAGTCAACAAAGGAATTTTTTAAGCTTTTTATTAAATCCAGAAGCTACCAACCATTTATTTCTCACAAGTTTTTCTTTTCATTTACGCACATGAGACATGTCCGCTCCAACAAGGCTAAAACACTAGCCTGGCAGGGATACCGCACCTCCAAACCGCACCAAAAACCTAAAACCGCACCATCCCGAACGGCACTGCCGGTCGGTGTTTAAGGTGTGAGGGGCGATAGAACGCACCCACGCTTTTTCCTGCTTAAATTTATTACGGGTGATTCTTGGTCAAATTGAGTTTAATTTTGTACCAACATAATTTTTGTTTATTGGGTTATTGGGACAAAAAATAATTGATTTACAAATCTTTATAAGAGATGCCAATCAATTAAATCATCACACTATTTTATCGTCTATATTATTCTTTTCCAATAACCTTATGTTATTATTAACTTAGTATTATTTGTAGCCGTTTTTCACACCACCCAAGGCGAAAAGCAACCACCAATTATTTAAACACTTTATTTGTTAATCGGTACAGATTAGATGTTGAACTGCCGTTGCTTTTTTTGCGATTAACCTTTATGATATAGCCCGCCTTAACTAATTTGGGTATCGTGTTTTTAACTGTTGTTAAACTGATACCTGTATCCTGATGTATAGTATCAAGAGAAGGGAAGCAAGAGTTGTTATTCCCTGACCGCATACAGAGATAACACAGTATTTTAAATTCATTTCCGCTTATATTTTTATCAGTAATAATTTTATTGAGTATAGTTGTAAACTTACCTTTTAGTTTTTGCATTATATATCCTCCTTTTTGCAAACAAAAAAGCCGTACCATTTCTGATACGACTTAATTAATAGTGTGTATTATGCGATTATGATAAGCGCAGATAATAAAACTAAAATACAATATGTATAAGGATTGGTAAATATGGTTTTAAGGTTGTATTTTATTTCAACAAATAATCTTTTTGTTTTTTGTGTTTTATAATCTGGATTTTGATATTGATGCTCCAATTCAATATAATCAAATTCTTGAACTTCTTTTTTATAAATTTTACCTTGTGATTCATATTTTACTCGATTCCATTCGCTCTTTAGATACACTTGAACTTTTTCTGTTAACTCTTTTATATCTTTTTCAACATCTTTTTTGTATTTTTTAGATGCAGGCGTTTCAATAAAAAAACCTTTTTCATTTGTACTCATATTATGCATTTCATCAATATAATTTCGAAAATTTTCAAGAATTGTTTCTGTTAGAATCACTATTTCATTGTCTCTTTTATCACAGCAATTAAGTAACAATTTGATTTTTGAGCATATTTTCTGACATTCAGCAAGATGTTGACCGCTTTTAACATAGTCTTTTTTATAGTATACATTATTATATATGTTTGTATGGGCTATAAAATCAGCTATACTGTCTCTTAATTTATCTATCCATTCAACCCTGTTTTTTGTAATAGAATTAACATAGTGAATGGCTTTATTATTCTTGAATGTCATATATACAGATAAAAGAGTAGTTGCAAAAGTCGAAATAATTCCTATAGCATATATAGAATCTTTATATAATTTCAACCATTCTATAATGTCTTGCATTTTATTTTTCCTCCTTAAAAGTAATTAATGGATCTTTTGAAAAACTCCTTGCAACAGTATCATTGCAAGGAGTTTAATAGTTAAGGTTCCTATTTGGTGCATAACCTTTTGCATATTATGGCGTAAGTTTGGCGTAAATTGGCGTATTTTTTAATTCTGTCAATTCGTCAAACCCGCTATTTTACTGCATTTTTTTGACTCTTATTTATCAAGTGGCTTCATTGTTGGGAAGAGCAGTACGTCACGGATTGATGCACTGTCGGTAAGGAGCATTACCAATCTGTCAACACCTATACCAAGTCCGCCCGTCGGAGGCATACCGTATTCAAGTGCAGTAAGGAAATCGTCATCCATCATATTTGCCTCGTCGTCACCGGCTTCACGCAGTGCGACCTGCTTTTCAAAGCGTGAACGTTGGTCAATGGGATCGTTAAGCTCAGAAAACGCATTTCCGAACTCCCTTCCTGTAATAAACACTTCAAATCTTTCGGTCAATTCAGGCTGAGTCGGCTTTCTTTTTGCCAAAGGTGAGATTTCAACAGGATAATCTGTTATAAATGTAGGCTGTACCAGATTGTCCTCAACATATTCATCAAAGAACAGTGCTATAATATCGCCTCTGGTATTTTTGATTGGATCAACCTCCAGACCTTTTTCTTTTGCAATCTTTTGGGCTTCTTCATCTGTTTTAATCTCGTTGAAATCAATACCTGAATACTTCTTTACAGAATCAATCATAGTGATGCGTTCAAAATGCGAAAGGTCTATTTCAATACCCTGGTATGTAACCTTGGTTGTTCCGCAAGCTTGTTCAGCACAATAACGGATGAGATTTTCAGTCAAATCCATCATATCGTTATAGTCTCCGTATGCTTGATATACTTCCATTGATGTATATTCAGGGTTATGCTTAACATCCATACCTTCGTTGCGGAAACATCTGCCGATTTCATATACACGCTCAAAACCACCAACAATAAGACGCTTCAGATGTAATTCAGTCGCAATACGCATATACATATCTATGTCCAATGCGTTGTGATGCGTAATAAACGGACGTGCCGCTGCACCGCCGGGAATGGTGTTGAGCATAGGTGTTTCAACTTCCATAAAGTCTTTTGAATCAAGATAATTGCGCATTGCTGTTATAATCTTTGATCTGATTTCAAAAGTACGCTTAACCTCAGGGTTCATAATAAGGTCAACATAGCGCTGACGGTATCTGAGGTCAGTGTCACGAAGACCGTGGAACTTTTCAGGAAGAGGAAGGAGTGACTTGCTTAAAAGGGTGTAGCCGTTTGTGCGGATAGAAATCTCACCCTTTTGTGTTCTGAATACTTCGCCTGTTACACCAACCAGGTCACCAATATCAAGACGTTTGAACTTTTTATAAACTTCTTCGCCCATATCGTCGCGGGTAACATAGAGCTGAACTTTGCCGCATCTGTCACGAAGATCAAAGAATGATGCCTTACCCATAACACGTTTTGACATAAGACGGCCTGCAAGGCTTACTTGCTTGCCTTCCATCTCATCAAAATTATCATGAATTTCATTTGTGTGATATTCTTGATTATAGGTGGTAACATCAAAAGGATTTTCGCCCATTTCCTGAAGCTCTGCCAATTTGTCGCGTCTAACCTTCATAAGTTGGCCGATATCCTGCTGCTGTTCTACATTGTTTTGTCTGTTGTTTTCGCTCACCGTGTATTCTCCTATCTATGTTATTTATTTATGCTTAGTATCTTAAGTTTAAAAGCTCCGCCGGGAGTTTCAACATCAACTACATCGTCAATGTTTTTGCCAATGAGTGCTTTGCCGACCGGAGACTCGTCTGAAATTTTGAAAAGGTCCGGGTCTGCTTCGGTTGAACCAACAATGCTGTATTCGATCTCTTCGTCAAATTCAAGGTCATATACCTTAACACGGGTTCCAATGCTGACTTTGTTAAGGTCAATATCATCCTGATCGATAACTTTTGCGTTTTTGAGCATATTTTCAAGATGAACAATTCTTGCCTCAACCTGAGCTTGTTCTTCTTTTGCGGCATCATATTCAGAGTTTTCTGACAAGTCACCAAAACCGCGTGCTACCTTGATTTTTTCAGCAACTTCCTGCCGCTTTTGAGTTTTAAGCATTTCGAGTTCCTGTTCAAGCTTCAAAAGCCCTTCATCTGTCAACATAATTTGTTTGTTTTCCATATGTTTTAAACCTCCTGCCCACAAATATTACCAATCAATGTCTGAGGCTTTACCGTGGGCTGGTAAAGCAAATTTAAATGTCGCTATTTAATATGCAATAGGTATATATTATAGCATATATAAATAAAATCCGCAAGGATTTTTTTTACAAAGAATAAAATGTTAATTGTGCTTACTGATGATTAAGTTTTTCGTAGCCGCAAACCCACTGAATATGACTTAAATCAGGGGTTGCCAAAAGCGAGGCTATGTCGGTATGACACACCGAATATCCGCAAAGGTCAAAATCAAATCTGGCATCACGGATAAAAAGGTCGCGGCCTATTTTGATTTCACAATTGTCAACATCAATCAAAATGTCTGTATTCAAATTCAAAACAGAAGACACTTCAACCCAAAGGCCTGTTTCGTCATAAAACCTTTCGCAGAAGTTTTTCGCGGCATCTGTATTGTTTGTGCGAAGAATAAGTTTTTTTGTGTCAAAGCATAGTTCCCGCAGCAGATATTGACTTATTCTATCCATTTTGGTATCACTTATACAAACACTTGAACGAAGCAAATTGATGCTATGATTTTTTGCGGTTTGACGAATGCAAAGAGGAGAAATAGCCAAAAACAATTTTTTGCCACACCTGTTTGCAAAACGGCTTATAGTGATATCTTTTGCCTGACAAAGTTTGTATAAGTAATCTGAAAGTATGAATTTTGTAATTCCGTACTTTTCCAGACGGTGAATTTTTTTGTTAATTAATTTATTCAACCGATTGGCAGACATACTTTCAAGATATCTGTTTGAGAATGGAAGTACTTCGGCATACATATCAAAAGGGTTTAAAGTCCCTGTAATATTGTCAGAAACGTTGATTTTTAAAAACCTTTTTATAAGAAGTTTTCTTGTGTAAGACTTTGGCTCAGAAATAAGCCCGATAGTCATAAAAGTCTCACATCCTTTAAAAGAAAGACACTATTCGCCAAGTAACAAATCTATGGCTGTTTTAAGCTGAGTATCCTGATCTAAATCCAAAGATGAAAGGTTAGCAGATTGCTCTGCATCCATTTCAACAATTACATCCGGAGTGATACCCTCGTGGTCAATACAAACACCATTTGGAGTGTAATATCTAGAGTCGGTGATTTTCATTATACTGCCATCGTAGAATTGATATGGTATCTGGGTTACGCCTTTGCCAAAGGTTTGTTCGCCTACAGATTTTGCAAGACCATAGTCCTTCATTGCTCCTACAAAAATCTCACTGGCGCTGGCTGTTCCGCTGTTTGTCAAGATTGCCATTTTCACAGAAGTAGATCCTTTTGTTGCTGTATAGTCCCGTTTGTTTCCATGTTTGTCAAGGGTATAGACGATTTCTCCTTTGTCAAGGAAACAATCCGCAATACTAACCGCAACTTCTACGTAGCCGCCCGGATTATTGCGCAGGTCAATTATCAGGGAACCAAGGCCCTGGTCTGCAAGAGCATTAAAGTGGTCAATGAATTCTGTTCCGGTATTTAACCCGAATTGAGAAATTTGAATATAGCCAAGCTTGTCATCAAGCATTTTTGAGGTTACAGTATCGCGCTTTATGATTTCACGGACAAGTTCAAGTTCGATTTGTTCATTGGTCGCTTTTTTCAAAATTTTAATCTTTACCTTTGTGCCTTCCTTACCACGAATTTTATTGGAAACCTCATCAATGTTATCCCCCATTACCACTTCGCCGTCAATTTCAAGGATTTTATCACCTGATACGATTCCTGCTCTTTCAGCGGGCGAGCCTGAGAGAGGGGAGATGACGGTTACACGGTTGTCTTGGCTGTCACTTGAAATATAAATGCCAATACCTGTATAATCGTCCGATTCGATATTTTCCATAAAGCTATCAGCTGTTTCCTTGTCCATATAAATAGTATATGGGTCCTCCACACTGTAAGAAACACCAAGCAATGCTCCGTCAATGATATTATCGCTGTCAATATCTTCATAATAATACTTCTTAATCGCACTGACTCCCGATTTGAACTTAAGCAAATCATCAAATTGAAGTGGTCCGAAAGGATTTATAAACATAGCTGTGCTAAGGGCAATAGCTGTAGCAAGCACTATAGAGCATATCACAAGAACAGATTTTTTTATATACATACCTTAAACCCTTCCTATCAAAAAACATACAGTCACCTGCATATATGTTTATGCAGGTGACCTGGGATTATTCATAAATCTTATTAGAAGAACTGCATAGGGTCAACAGCGGAACCGTTAATCAGCACTTCAAAATGGAGGTGGGGACCTGTTGAATTTCCTGTTGAACCAACTGAACCGATGCGCTGACCCTTAGAAACAGTTTGGCCTGCGGAGACGCTATATGCGCTCATATGAGCATATAGTGTGGCTTTACCACCACCGTGGTCGATGATAACACAGTTGCCATATCCCGAGTTCCAGCCGGCAAGAGTAACAGTGCCTGAGTTGGCAGCAACAATTGCTGCGCCGTAAGATGCACCAATATCTGTGCCGGTATGACGTTTATAAATACCTGTTACAGGGTTCTTTCGTCTGGGAGAGAAGTGTGAAGTTATGTAGTGACAACTTGGTGTAGGCCAAGTAAATTCGCCGCCAACATAGGATTTTCCGCCTGAAGAAGAACTGAGAGAACCTGAAACTGATGCACGAAGGCTTGCCATTGCAGCATCGGCTTCGTCAATTATTTTTTGATATGCTGCGGTGTCGCTTTCAAGTTCTTTTATGTATGCCGCTTGTTCTTGTTGCTTTTGTATAAGTGCAGCTTTTTGCGAAGAAAGGTCTTTTGCTGAGGATTCTTGAGTTTCTTTCAGTTTTACTATCTCATCTCTTGATTTTTCAATCTGCTGACGTGCCGCATCCATTTCATCAAACACAGCTTTGTCATATCGGGTAATTTCCTTCATAATTTCAGCTTTATCAACAAAGTCGCTGAAACTTTTAGCTGAAAGGAGCATCTCAAGGTAACTTACATCCCCCTGCTCACACATAACACGAAACCGTTCCTGGAATACGTCGTATTTTGCATTTGCCTTTTCAGTAGCCACGGCCAGTTTTTCTTCTTCAACTGCAAGGTCTGCCTTGGTATCAGCAATTTTCTTATCCAAAGCTTCTATCTTGGTTTGCAATTCGCCGGCTTCTCTTTCAAGGCGTTCTTTTTCTGCAAGAGTTTTTGCTTTTTTTGTCTTTGTTGCATTAAGTTTATTCTGGGCGTCCTTTTTGCTTTGCTCAGCTTTATTGATTTTTTGTTGAGTTGTTTCAGCGTATGCAAGCTCAAACAGAATGGAGGAAATTGTGCCCAATGCAAATACAGCAGCTATGATTATTGAAATCCATCGTACTGTTTTCTTCTTCAAATCAAAGTCACTCCTAACTACAAAAAATTAAACGTGAAGGTGTTTGCGTATGGACATAGCACTGCCTGCCATACCAATGCCGATACCCATAAGGGTAAAACCTATAATTATAATATTCGATACATCCCCCGCTTCGAGAATCCGGATATTGCCCATGAATTCCTGCAGGGTACCTAGAATAGAACTATAACCAAACATAACTATAACAGAAGAGATTGCGGCGCCAACAGCACCAAGCAACATACCCTCAATGATGAATGGCCACCTGATGAACCAGTTTGTTGCACCTACAAACTTCATAATGTTAATTTCCTTACGGCGCGAAAACATACCAAGTTTGATGGTGTTTGATATAATGAATATTGAAATAGCTGCAAGGATAAGAAGCAGCCAAATGCTTACGTGTTTTATAGTATTGGTGATAGATAGAATGGTTTTAATCAAATCCTGACGGTTTGTGACCTCTTCAACACCCTTAATTTTTGCAGCGGCAGCTGCAACTTCATTTGCTTTGCGTACATCTGTAAGTGACAAGACGTAAGCATCACGAAGAGGGTTATCTTCCTCGAGAGTTGTTATGACTTCCGCCTGGTCCTGATGGATGCCTTCTTTATAATTTTGAAGACGCTCTTCTTTGGTATAAAGCTGAGCTTCTTTTACATAATTAATTTCAGACAGTTGACTGCCGATAGCACGGACATTGTCACGGCTCATATCATTGGGCATATAGACGTTTATTTCGCATTGATCCTTGATTTGGTTGCCAATGCTGTTTATGTTCAAACCAAACAGCACAAATATGCCAAAAATCACAAGGCTTGCAATAACAATGCCAATGGAGGCAAGTGTCATAAGGCTGTTTGCAAGAAGGCCTTTTACCCCTTGAGTAACAAAGTATTTAAGGTTTCTAAATATCATAGCCATACACCCCTTCCTCTTCATCACGTACAAGGATGCCGTTTTCGATGGCAAGAACCCTTTTGTGCATTTCATCAACAAAGTTTTTTGCGTGGGTTGCAACAATCATTGTTGTGCCGCGTTTGTTTATTTCACATAGCAACTGCATAATCTCATTTGCAGTGTCGGGGTCAAGGTTGCCGGTAGGCTCGTCTGCTATAATAACAGGCGGTTTATTTACCAAGGCTCTGGCAAGTGATACACGTTGTTGTTCGCCGCCGGAAAGCTGACTTGGTTTCATTCTTGCCTTATGAGCAAGACCCACAAGAGATAAAACATTGGGAACACTCCGTCTGATTTCGCTTCTTGACGCCCCGATTACCTGCATAGCAAAAGCTACATTTTCATAAACGGTTTTGTTGGGAAGAAGACGGAAATCCTGGAACACCATACCAATGCTTCTGCGAAGGTAGGGTACCTTGTTTTTGGCAAGAGAGTTTAAGTCAAAGCCATTGACTATAATTTCGCCACTGTTTGGGGTCTCCTCTTTAATGAGGAGCTTTGTCAAGGTGGATTTGCCTGCGCCGGAAGGCCCTACCAAAAATACAAATTCACCTTTATCTATGAAAAATGAAACATTGTCCAAAGCCCTTACGCCTGTATCTTCATAAGTTTTGGACACATTTTTGAATTCTATCATAACAATTAACCTTTCCGCCAACAAAACGAAGTTACAGTCTTGTAGGCTCAGAAGTCAGATATTTGTTGACCATCATAGCAACCTTAAAAATGATTGCATCGTCAAATTCGCGGAGGTCAAGTCCTGTAAGTTTTTTGATTTTGTCAAGACGGTAAACCAAGGTGTTTCTGTGAACAAAGAGTTTTCTTGAAGTTTCCGACACATTCAGATTATTTTCAAAGAACTTCTGGATGGTGTAGATGGTTTCACTATCCAATACGGAAATGGATTCTTTTTTGAAGACTTCATTTAAGAATAGCTCACAGAGAGTAGTAGGAAGTTGATAGATGAGTCTGCCGATACCCAAGTTGTCGTAGCTTATAATGTTTTTCTCGGTATCAAAAACTTTACCCACTTCCAAAGCAATTCTTGCTTCACGGTAAGCACGGGCAAGCTCGGGAATTGTATCAACAATTGTTGAAATACCCACAGATACCTTAATCATAATTTCGGATGTAATGGTATCGTGAAGTTCCTGAGTACTATGCAGGATTTCCTGCATGGTAGCACCGGGCTTGATTTCGTGGACAACTGCCACGTCACGGTCATCTATACGGATAACAAAATCTTTAGCGGAATCAGGGAAAAGACTTTGAAGCACATCTACCAGTGAAGTCTCAATTGCTTTTTGCGACCGAACGAGTATAACGATTCGGGGACACTCAATAGCGAGCTTAAGTTCACGAGCTTTGTAAAGGACGTCGCTGGGGAGAATATTATCAAGAATAATATTTTTGATAAAGCTGTTGCGGTCGTACTTTTCATCATAATACTGTTTTATGGTAGTAAAGTGTGCAGCAAGGAATGAAACAAAACCTTTTGCGATTTCATCCTCTCCTTCGCAGAATACTACATATGTATTTTTGCTGTAGGTCTCAATCTTCCTAAAGATATATCCACCGCCCATATAGTCGTCGTTGCTGATATCAAAATGAGTAACCACGGCTTCCTTTTGAAAGCCGACTTTAGACTCATCGCTGCAAGCAATGATGTAACCATTTTCGTCCATAATACCCAAACGACGATGGATGTCCTTTTTCAGTTGATTACAAGCATTTTGAAAAATTCTGCTTTGCATATAAATTACCTCCCAAAACCTATTACCCGATTTACCGCATAGAATTTTTAAAAATAATTCCTCATTCTGTTCCATTATAACTCATTTTCATCAATAATGCAAGATTTTTTGTAGATTTTTTACAAAACTTTCACATTTAATTAGACAAAATTCGCCTTTTTTTGGGTTGAAGTTCATAAAAAGGCAAACTTTCAGAAAAAGGCTTTGCACCGTTTGATAGGTACAAAGCCTTGAACTCATTAAAATTTATCGCAAAACAATCAAAAATTCAGTTTAAAACTTATTTCAGTTTAGATTTTGACATAAGCTCCTGAAAGTCACATTCATCATTGAAACAAACATATTTGATTGGACCCCTGCCGCGATAGGGACGTTTTTTCATAATTGCACCGCCGCATTCAGGGCATTTTAATTTTGTAGGTTCGTCCCAGGAAAGGAGACAGTCAGTGCCTTTCTCGCAGGTGTAATACTTAACACCCTTGCGTGATTTTCTGACTTCTACTTTGCCGCCGCATTTTGGACAAGGTGCATCAATTTCCTCGGCGATTGTTTTTGTGTTTTTACAGTCCGGATATCCCGGGCACGCAAGGAATTTTCCAAACCTGCCTTGCTTATAAACCATCATTCTGCCACATTTTTCACAGGCTATATCTGAAACTTCGTCCTGAACTTCGATTTTGCCAATTGCGTCTTCTGCATCTTTAAGAGATTTGGCAAAGGGTGTGTAAAAATCACTGATGACGTCCTTCCATTGGTTTTTTCCATCTTCAATGAAGTCAAGTTTATCTTCCATATTGGCGGTAAACTCTACATCTACAATATCAGAAAAATGCTCTGCCATAAGGTCGGTAACGATGTTTCCAAGCTCAGTTGGATATAGCGATTTACCTTCTTTTGCCACGTACCCACGACCGGTGATGGTAGTGATCGTCGGAGCGTAAGTACTTGGTCGGCCGATTCCATTTTCCTCCATTGCTTTGATAAGTGATGCCTCGGTATATCTTGCAGGTGGTTGGGTAAAGTGCTGTTTTTCTTCGATGTCTTTAAACAAAAGTGCCTGGCCTTCTTCGATTTTAGGAATTTTACCTTCTTTTTCTTCAATAAAGTCCTTACCTTCAACATATACTGCCATAAATCCGTCAAACTTCACGTTTGAACCACTTGCTTTAAGGACGTAGTTATCACTTTTTATATCTGCCTGTACGGTGTCAAGAACTGCATCCGGCATCTGACAAGCAATAAATCTGTTCCAAATAAGTTTGTAGAGCTTATATTGGTCAGGCTTAAGTGAAGATTTTATTTTTTCAGGGTCAAAGGCCATTGATGTAGGACGGATTGCTTCGTGGGCATCCTGTGCATTACGCTTTGATTTGTAAAACTTTGGCTTAGCAGGAACGTATGATTCGCCAAAGATGGAAGAAATGTAGTTTCTGCAGTCTGAAAGCGCCTCAAAGGATATACGAAGGGAATCGGTTCTCATATAGGTAATAAGACCTATACTGCCACTACCTTTAATGTCTATGCCCTCGTATAACTGCTGTGCCGCCTGCATTGTACGTTTTGCTGTAAAGCCCAGCTTTCTTGCTGCCTCCTGTTGCAAGGTGCTTGTGGTAAAGGGGGGAGCAGGAAATCTCTTTTTTTGCCCTCTGGTAACAGATGCTACGGTAAAGGAAGATTTTTTTAAATCAGTAACAATATTTTTAACCGTATCCTCGTCGGGAAGTGCCATCTTGGTTTTGGCGGTTTTGCCATAGAATTTAGCAATAAAGGGAAGCTTCCCTGAAACGTTTGTAAGTTTTACATCAATTGTCCAGTATTCTTCTTCCTGAAAAGCATCAATCTCGCGTTCGCGATCTACGATAAGTTTAGTGGCAACAGACTGAACTCTGCCGGCGCTAAGACCTTTTTTGACTTTTTTCCAAAGCAGAGGACTTATCTGATAGCCCACAATTCTGTCAAGGACACGGCGTGCCTGTTGTGCATCCACCAAATCGGTATTGATTGAACGGGGGTTTGCAATTGCGTCCTTAACTGCAGTTTTTGTGATTTCGTTAAAGGTGATACGACAATTTGATTCAGGGTCAACATCAAGAAGTGTTGCCAGGTGCCAGGATATTGCCTCGCCTTCGCGGTCAGGGTCAGTTGCAAGGAAAATCTTGGCGGAATTTTTGGCAGCTTTTTTGAGCCCTGAAATAAGGTCACCTTTACCGCGTATAGTTATATATTTAGGTTCGAATTTATTTTCAATGTCAACACCCAGCTGGCTTTTTGGAAGATCGCGCAGATGTCCCATAGATGCAGTAACCTCATATCTTGCGCCGAGGTACTTTTTAATTGTCTTAGCCTTTGCGGGTGACTCAACGATAACAAGGTTCTTTTTCTGCTTGGTTTCCTTGCTTGTTGCTTTCGCCATTTTAATTCACATAGCCTTTCTGCCCACAAAAAATAATTATATAAATACACACCGTTATCGTGGGCAGACAAGGTGAGTAGTGCAAAATTTCTATATTGTTGTCATTCAGTCAATATATATCTGTTTCCGCTTTCTTGACGGAGTTTGCCTTTTATACACAAAATTGTAAGTCTTCCGCTTAAAATGTTGGCGGAAATACCAAGGGCCTCTGCTATATCTTCAATGCCGGCAATGCTACCGTTATCTTTCAGGAAATTTAGTATTCTTTCATCTTCGGTAAGTAAATTTTCAGCCGGTTTTTCCTTGCATATTTCCGATCTTTTTGAAACCATATGTGGGAAGAGCTCCCGATAGTATTCAGCAGGGACATCTGCAGATGTCATTATGGTTGCCCCTTCGCTTATAAGCCGGTTGGGAAGTTCAGACTGCCAACACATAGGACTTCCCGGGACAGCAAAGATATCCTTGTTGTCTTCAAGCGCGAGACGTGCGGTTATTGATGTTCCGCTGGCTTCTTTGCCTTCAACAAAAACAGTTCCTTGTGACAGGCCTGTTATGATTCTGTTACGTTGTTGGTAGAAGTATTTTCGCACGGGAGTTTTTGGTGGGCGTTCAGACAAAATAGTTCCGCCATTGTCAAGGATTTCGCGGTATAGTTTTTCGTGGCACTTAGGATATACAAAATCCACACTTCCTGCAAGGACGGCGATAGTCTTGCCACCTGCGTCCAGTGCACCTTTGTGGGCTTGGCCATCTATACCTTCCGCCATACCGCTTATTACTGTTATATTGTTTTCACCAAGGGCTTTGCCTATAAGACGTGCGAAGCCTTTGCCATGTTCGGTTGGCTTTCGGCACCCAACCACAGCAACCGCAACCTCATTGTCTATGCCAAGGTGAGAGCCTTTGGCAAACAAAATCCGTGGGGGAAGAGTTATATGACGAAGACACTCAGGATATTCTTCAGAGTCTAAAGTTATTATCCTGATGTTATTTTCCATACAATATTCAATTATATCCTGTGCTTCTTTAAAAAATTCAGGACGTTCAAGCCTTTTTGCAAACTCTCCTGAAATGCCAAGGTCCCGAAGAAGGCGTTCTTCCTGGTCGCAGGAAGTGAACATATTGGTGCTTGTTTCGAACAAAGGCGATAGCTTACTTGCAAGATCAGGCTCAAAATTTGAGATTGCGTGAAGCCATACTTCGTATAAAAGTTCCATTAATATCAATCCATTAATTATTTTTTAAAAACATTTGTACCAACCTAACAGTTTTTAAGCCAGTGCATGACGATTCCGGCGGCAACGGCAGCGTTAAGAGATTCTGCCATGCCATTCATAGTGATTTTTACACGATTGTCAGCCAAACTTAAAAGGTCATCACAAATGCCGTGGGCCTCGTTGCCGATTACAACCGCCAGTTTTTCGGGAACGTTGAAATCTTCAAGACAAACATTCCCGCCGGGTGTTGTAGCAATTATTGAAAACCCCATATTTTTTAAATCTTCCACATCCTGCAAAGTGCAGTTTGTCCTAAAATTCATACGGAGGAGAGAACCCATGGTTGAACGGACAGTTTTGGGTGAATATATGTCGGTGCAACCTTTCATCAGGTATATGCCGTCAAAACCCAGGGCCTCCGCTGTGCGGATAACCGTACCCATATTACCGGGTTCCGATATCCCGTCCAAAACCACTATATGACGGGTGCAAGGAGTGGGGGTAAAGACATCGTCTGACATATTGAGGACGGCCAAGATCCCCTGAGGGGTATTTGTATCTGAGAGGTCTGCAAAAATATTATCCGGTACAATGTAAATATTTTCACAATGTTTTGACGCCGTTTCTAAGACGGAAGGCTCCTTTTTTGAAAATGTATCGGATACTACAATGTAACAGAGTTTGTCTGATGCATATTCAAAGACCTCAAGAACTATCTTTTTACCCTCGGCTATAAACTGCCCGGTATCGGCGCGAAAGCTTTTTTTATTTAATTGCCGTATTAATTTGAGATTTTTATTATCTTTGCTTGATATGATGTTTATCATAAAGTCTGTGTCCTCCTGAAACAGGGACTCTTTGTTTAAGAAATTAAACTTTCAGAGTTATTCATGGGAAAGATAAATTTCAACTTTTTTAAGCGCATAAATTGCAAAATAGATGAGAAGTGCCTGAATTGGTGCAAGAATAACATTTAAAGTTACGTTGTGCGCGATTGAGCTTACAAATTCTTCGGGCATACTGCTGGGTATGGACACAGGTGTAAGGAGCACGTTGCACAGTATGTTTACGGTAAATTTTGCCAAAAGACATCTTAAGTATGTAAACTTTCTCATATAGAGGAACCGACCATAAACCATACCGCTTATTGCAGCAATAAGAAGGGATGTAAGACTAAAAATTTCGCCGGAATGCATTATAAATGAGGTGCCATATTGGATAACACCAAAAATACCTGCTACCAAAGGTCCTAGCTTTTTTGCCATAAGCGGCAAAACTATAAGACCAAGATTAAGCGAAATATCTGGACCAATTTTAATAGGTGCCTCGGACAGAAGCATATATATAATGAGCAGAGCACCTGCAAAATAATAATTTTTGGAGTTACGAAGCTTTTCCTTTAATGTGTGCTTACGCTTGCGAATAAGATAAGATAAAAGCAAACCAAAAACCAAAATAGTAATAGGTAGAGTTACCAGACTGGTCAACTGTATAATGGGATAAAAGTGAGCGATAACGGGGTTGACGATGTTTTCTACATCATAAAACATACGGTTAAAACCATCTGATAAACTGTAAAATTGTGCCTCGTTCATTTTGTAAAGCCTCCAATTTGTTTGGATGATATGAGTGTATCTTAAAAAGAATGAGAAGCTTTTTAAAGATATATTCATTTGATTGCTTAAATAAAAATAATCATAATATGCGTGAAAAAGTTATACCGCATGCGCGGTATAACTTTTTTATAAAAATTTTATTTTACTTTTTCAACGAGCTTTGTGAAAGCTGCTGGGTCTGATACTGCGATTTCTGCAAGCATCTTTCTGTTGATCTCGATACCGTTCTTCTTGAGACCGTTCATAAATCTGCTGTAGTTAATGCCGTTCATTTTTGCAGCAGCACTGATACGTGCGATCCAAAGCTGTCTGAAGTTTCTCTTCTTTTGCTTTCTATCGCGATATGCGTAGCTGAGTGATTTCATAACTGCCTGATTTGCAGTTCTAAAAAGCTTACTCTTCGCGCCTCTGTATCCTTTAGCTAATTTCAATATTTTTTTATGTCTTTTTCTGGTGTTCATAGCACCTTTAACTCTTGCCATATCTAAAGACTCCTTTCATCTAAATCCAATTTGCGAATATTCGCAGGTAATTTTGTGCACAATGGTTGTGCTGTCTGTGTATCTGTGTGCTCTCGCAATAATCCTTATTTGTAAGGAATCATGCTCTTGATTGTAGCAGCATTTGCTGTTGCGAGATAGCCGTTCTTTCTGAGCTTTCTTTTTCTCTTTGTTGTCTTCTTGTTGAGGATGTGGCTTCTGTATGCCTTTCCTCTTTTAACCTTACCATTTTTTGTAACGCTGAAACGTTTTGCAGAGCCTTTATGTGTCTTAATTTTTGGCATCTTTCTTTCTCCTTCCATAAATAAAGTTTTGAAAGCTTTTGTCCTTAATTGAACCGTCGCTTTATGCTTTTTTAGGTGATACAAACATAACCATACTTCTGCCTTCAAGCTTAATCTCTTTTTCAACAACGCCAACTTCTGACATCTGTTCTTTAACTTTAAGCAAAAGCTCTTTACCAACGGCACTATGAGTGATTTCACGGCCTCTGAAACGAACCGAGACCTTAACCTTGTCGCCGCTCTTTAAGAATTTAATTCCCTGATTAACCTTTGTGTTAAAATCATGGTCGTCAATATTGGGACTCAGGCGAACTTCTTTTATGCTGATAACCTTTTGGTTTTTGCGAGCTTCCTTCTCGCGTTTTGCGATTTCAAACTTGTGCTTTCCGTAATCCATAATCTTGCACACGGGTGGCTTTGCCTGAGGCGCAATTTTGACCAGGTCAAGGTTGTGCTCATCTGCCATCTTTTGTGCTTCTTTGCCTGAAAAGACACCAAGCTGTTCACCATCAGGACCTATAAGACGGACCTCTTTGTCTTTGATTTCTTCGTTAATCATCAATTCCTGCTTAGCTATGTTGAAACACCTCCAAAATAATTTGCACTAAAAAAGTGCGGAAGCATAAAGCTCCGCACTCGAAAAAAATCAAATGTTTTACCCTGTCGCTACGTGCTGAGGGGAGAAGCGGACCTTCTGCTTTACCAAAACATTCTAGCATATGGATTTTTATTTGTCAACATTTTTTTAAAAAAATACATATTTTTTTTGGTATTTACTTGAATATGAGATTTTTTTGTGGTACAATAGGCAAAGAATACAGCAAGATATAAGACGCTAATGAAAGGAAGTACTGCACTATGTATATATTCAAACAAAGCATCTTTGAAATATGCAAGACTTTTTTAATAAGTATTGTTTGTTCAGTTATTTTTGCACTTATGATTTACAGGGAGTCAGCTCTTCCCAATTCATTCATCTGTCTGGTTTTAAATACTGCTGCATTACTTTTGTTTTTGTATTTGCATTATTTAAATTGGGTAAGGTTATATGAACGAAGCTTTAATGCTACCGAGTATTTTGTACCTGCCCTTTCGGCAGTCGGCGTATATGCTGCGGTTTCGTCATATTTTTATTCAAAAAGATTTATATTTTATATGTGGTTGTTTTTACCCTCAAGGTTTTTAGAGCCAAAGCTTAATTCAGACTTTGCGTTTGTGTCGGTCATTGTGGCACATTTGTTGTTTTTAGGTTTGGTCTTTATGACTCCGCCGCTGATGTATCGCAAAAGCTAGCCTCGCATCTGTAAATTGGCTGGCCTTTTTCAGAAAATAGTTTTTCATATTCGGTCATAACATTACCCTCAAATTTGCTGTTGTGTAAATCCAGGGTAATGTTTTTTAATTTCATACCAAATTCCGAAAAAGAGTTAAGGGAAAATTCAAAAAGAGGGGCATTGTCGGTTTTAAAGTGTATTTCCCCGCCGGGTGACATAAGGTTTTTATATATTTCTAGATAACGTTGGTGAGTAAGGCGTCTTTTTCGATGACCCCATTTGTGCCAGGGGTCGCAAAAATTTATGTATATTCTTGATGCACTTTGTTGAGAATCAAGTTGGCCAAGACTTTCTGCGTTGCCGGGTACAAATCTTACGTTTTCCAGACCTTTTTCCTGTACTTTTTCCATGGCAAGAACAAGCACATCAAGGTTTTTTTCAAAAGCTATGTAGTTTATATGTGGATTAAGTTCTGCCAACTGACTGATAAATCCGCCTTTGCCGCAGCCTATCTCCAGATGAAGTGGCGCTTTGCGGTCAAATATATTGCGTAGATTATCTTTATACTCAAATATATCCTTTATTACAAGGTCAGAACAGTTTTCGATACGCTCTTCCCTGTGTTTCTTTCTTCGCATTCTCATAATAGTCCCTCCAAAGCTTGATTTAGCTTGTATATTTTATCAAATCATTTCTAAATTGTCAACCAACCATCTAATGGTTATGGGTGAAAGCGTTGTAAGTGTCTGTGATAATATTCCAAAGTTCCCGGTCCACTGTACTGCTGCTTTCTTTGCCATAAAGACGGCTGAAATCTTGAACGGCCTGCTTGGTCATTTCGTCATAAACGCCGGTGAGGGCGGGCATAGTTATGTTTCTGAAAATTTTTGCAATACGTCTTAGCATTATCTGAAGAAGGTAGATTTCTTCAAAGTCATCTCCTTCTTTTAAATGAGGTATTTCAAGGGGGTAAGCTGAGATTTTCTGCGGCAGTTTGTGAAGTTTTTTCAGGTCGTCAAAGGTGGACACAATCTTTGTCCAGGTGGCAAGATCTGCTTCGCCTGTTTGCGGGAGCCCATATTTTGTTTGAAAGGCCCGAACTGCAGCTTGGGTTTCGGGGCCGTAAATTCCATCGGGGTATATTTTGGGTATGTCACGGATATAGTCTGCGATATAACTTAGATACTCCTGAAGTTCTGATATATTTGGCGATTGATCACGCCCTGAAGAATATCTTTCTTCCATTTAATATTGCCTCCTTAACTTAAAGTGTAACCGGGGTTTTGGCCCTCGGTTTTTTTATTTCCATCTACAAGGTTGAAGTATGTATCTTCAATCAACTTCCAGGCGCCGGGCCCCACAAAGCCTTTTTGGGGCAGATCCATATCGGCAAGGAAGGAATTCACCGCATTTACTGTTTGCTCGCCAAAATATCCGGTAGGCTCAACCGGAGTTACATTGTCAAAAAATTCAGCAATATATGAGAGTCTTTCCTGAATAACTCTGACGGCATCACCACTACTGCCCAGACGAAGAGGCGTTCCGGGATAGGGAATGGGCTCGTTTGTCTGAAAATCAGGCGGATTGCTTTCGAGAATTCCAAGATACACTTCGGTGAGTTTGTTCCAGGTGGTTTCGTTTACGAGGCCGGTTTGCTCGAGACCGTATTCTGCCTGGAAGGCATTTACCGCGGCAAGGGTACCCTCACCAAATATTCCGTCAATTGCAGGGGCGGGAATTGCGTTGTTATACGCCGCCACAAGGGCAAGGTAGTATTGAAGAACTCTTACAGGGTTTCCTGAATCACCAAGCCTTATATCTTCAAGGAATTGTTTTGGTATGTCTGCTAGACGGATTCCCTCGGAGTTCAGCTCGGCAAGATTTGCCACTGCTACATATATATATTTAATCTTATACCAGGTGGCTTTGCCGATTATGCCGTCAACTGCCAGATTGAATATTTCCTGAAAGGCTCTCACTGCGTTTTGAGTTTCAACACCAAACACTCCATCCACAACTGAAATTTTAGGAATAGAGGGGTAGTCTTTTGAAATTCTGTTTAGTTGAGCCTGTATTGTCCTGACTTCCTGACCGGAACTACCTACACTGAGTGGTGTACCGGGATAGGATTCCGCAATATTCTGTATAGGAGCATCACGAACCAACTCAATATCGTCTCCATAATAATAGGTAAGAATTTCGTAAGGTGTATATCCCTGGTTTGCCAAATCAACGCTTCCCCATTGCGAGAGACCGTCGCACACAACCTCGCGGCCGTCACAAAAGGCCGCAAAGAGCGGTTCCAGATTGCCCTGACGCTTTATATAATCATTAAAAATTTCATCCACGATGCGGCTTACATTTTCAAAAATATCACGGTTTTTCACAAATGATTGGTCAAAGGCTGTGGAATTGGTAATGTCAAAGTTATACCCACGGGAGCGGTACCACTCGGTATAAATTCTATTAAGGGCATATGAGATTTGTGCATATATGTTGGCACGGATCGCAGTATCAGGCCAGGTAGGGTAAATCTCGCTCGATGCCACATTTCTTATGTAATCTGCAAAATTTACGGTTACGTTTTCTGCGTCCGAGTCGGGCGCGCCGAGATGAACCGTTATTGTAGAAGGTATGAAGGGCCTTCCTATCAAGATTGACACATCCTTTCTATAAAATTATTCAAGCTCTTCTGGTTCTTCTTCCACAACGGTTATCTTTTTGCCCTGCTCCTCACCTGATGCCAGAGGGATAAGTGCAAATGGCTGTATAGCCGTTTGTCCGTCAAAAATGGGAACATTGATATTTTCCATTGTGTAATACCCTGGATTATCCACACGCACATTATAATTGGAAAACCTCACACCGCCGTCGGGGGTCTGGGAGTTTGATGCAGGTGGTGCAGGAAGAAGAATCGGCTCGGTTTTTCCGCTGCGGTCGGTTTGTATAACTTTGACCAATTCTTCACCGCTTGGGACGGTTTTTGTTACAATTACATTTGCCCCCGTAATAGGGAGCGTCTGATCTGCGGTATAGACTTGGACTATTAAAGTGCCTGTATTTGTACTTTCCATATGACATAGCTCCTTTAACTATTTTTACCAATATTATATGTTGGTATATTAAAATTGGTGAATTATGATAATTTCTACTTTTGTTGGTAATAATTAGAATATATATCAGGAGTGGAGGCAAAAGAATGTTTACCATATTTATACGGACAATAATAATATATTTTTTTGTAGTGTTGACACTGCGTATGCTTGGAAAACGTCAGATAGGTGAACTTGAACCATCTGAACTTGTTGTTACAATTGTAATATCCGAGGTGGCTGCATTGCCTATTCAGGATGTATCTCAGCCCATTATAAACAGTTTGATTGCTATATTTCTCCTGGTAATACTTGAAGTGGTGGTTTCATTTGGTGCATATAAAAATTTTACAGCAAGAAAAATCCTTTTTGGTACGCCAAGCGTTTTTTATGAAAAAGGTCATATAAATCAAAAAGAAATGGAAAAACAGCGTTTTAACCTGAACGATTTGATGGAGTGCGTTAGAAACACAGGGGCCACAAGCCTTAAAGAAGTAGATTTTGTTATTATGGAAACGAATGGGAATGTAAGTGTAATTCCCAGTGCTCAAAACCGAACAGTAAACACGTCGGATTTAAATATAGAATCGGAACCCACCTACCTAAGTTATATCATTATTGACAACGGAAGCATTAATCGCAACAACCTGAAACGTCTTGGCTTTAATGAAGAGTGGCTTAGAAAACAGCTTGAGTTATATGACATACAGAGGCCCGATGGAGTTTTTTGTATGACTGCTACCTTTGACGGGCAGGTAGTAGTTATACCAAAGGATGGGGAGGAAAAGAGAGGATGAAGGTGCTTTGGGCGGCAATAGCCATATTTGTGGCTTTTTGCATAGTTATAGGTGTTCATTCGTATGTAATGGGGACTATGGGCAAGGTTATGAACGAGAAAAATCAGGAAGTGGTAAATGTGGCTTTCGCTGATGATTGGCAAAGGGTTGCAAAACTGCTTGATGATATAGAGGAAGAATGGGACAAATACCGTATATGGGCGGCACTTACAATAAGCACTGATGATATTGAACAGCTTGAGATTTCCCTCAGTCAGGCAAAAGCCTTTGCGCGCTTGGAACAAAAGAGCGACTTTTTTGGGGAGTTCATTATGTTTTCAAAGCTGGTTGAGCATATACCACATCGCGAGGGGTTTCATATAGAAGAAATTTTGTGATAAATTCATAAAAAGAGCAAATACGACAAAATTTTTCCAAAAACTATTGACAAGTTTTGAAATGGGTGTATAATAGAATCTATATTTCCCGTGAAGCTTTCAGAATTTAACGGAAACTGAAGGTGGAGGATACTCCGGAGAATCTCGCATATGCGGGTGCCGAAGGTGCAAAGCTCAAAGTATTTTTGGGTGGAATCTCTCAGGCAAAAGGACGGAGCAGACAATTCTTTATAATTTATACGCACTTATGTCTGCAGGTCAATCCGGAGCCGCTGAGAACTTCTCAGACGGCTGTTTTTATTTTATTGGAGGTTGATGAAAATCCACCTTCAAAGTAAAGTTATCTGCACTACTGGCTTTTTGGCAAAACGGTGACGGATAAATTTTACAAAATGCGTCTTATATGCCCGCTATAAGAAATACGCATTACCCTAAAATCTTTGTGGGCAGAAAGGCTCTGTGAGTTATATGCAGGAAACTATTTTAAACATTGTGGCGACAGCTAACGCATACCTCTCCGACTATATTCTTATATTCTTACTTGTCGGTGCTGGCTTGTTCTTCTCTATCAAGACAAAGTTCGTTCAGATTCGTTGTTTTGGTGAAGGTATGAAAAAGGTATTTGGCAACATCAAATTGTTTGGCGGCAAACAGGAGGGCGGTCTTTCGTCTTTCCAGGCACTTGCAACAGCCGTTGCGGCTCAGGTTGGTACAGGTAACATCGTTGGTGCATCAGGCGCTATTCTCCTTGGTGGACCGGGTGCTATTTTCTGGATGTGGGTTATTGCATTCCTTGGTATGGCAACAATCTATGCTGAAGCAGTACTTGCTCAGGAAACAAAGGTTACAGATAAAAATGGTGAAATCCACGGCGGTCCTGTTTACTACATAAAGAAAGCATTCCCTAATGGATTTGGTACATTTTTGACGGTATTCTTTGCAATTGCAATCACACTTGCTCTTGGCTTTATGGGTTCAATGGTGCAGTCCAACTCAATTGCAGAGTCCTGCAACACCGCATTTGGCATTCCTACATGGATAATCGGTGTGATTCTGGCAGTTGTGTGTGCTATTATATTTATCGGCGGTATTCAGAGAATTGCATCTGTTGCTGAAAAGATCGTTCCTATCATGGCAGTTCTTTTCCTTGTTGGCGGTGCGGTTGTTCTTCTTACCAATCTCTCAGGACTTGTTGAAGCTATTACAATGATATTCAAGTTTGCCTTTACACCAAACGCTTTAATTGGCGGTGGTATCGGCTATGCACTTAAAACTGCTATCAGCCAGGGTGCAAAGAGAGGTCTCTTCTCAAACGAAGCAGGTATGGGTTCAACACCTCACGCACATGCGATGGCAAATGTTGAAAAACCTCACGACCAGGGTGTTGTTGCTATGGTTGGTGTATTCATTGATACATTTGTAGTTCTTACAATGACAGCTCTTGTTGTTATTACTTCACTTTATACAGGTGACGGGGTGTTGGCAGGACTTTCAGGTGATGCCTACACTGCTGCAGTTTCAGGTGCTGATGCTGTTGTTTCAAAGACCAATGCGATGCAGATGGCTATGACACACGGATTCCCCGGATTTTTGAATAGTATCGGTAGCAGCTTTGTAGCAATTTGCCTTTTGTTCTTTGCTTTTACAACAATTATCAGCTGGAATTTCTTTGGCAAGATTAACGTCCAGTATCTTTTCAAAAACAATAAGACAGCAACAATTATTTATTCAGTAATTGCTATTGCATTTTTGTTCCTTGGAACACTTGCATCAAACGACCTCGTTTGGGAGCTTACTGACTTCTTTAACTACCTGATGGTTATTCCTAACGTTATTGCTCTTGTTGCACTTTACAAAATTGTTGTAAAGAATGCAACTGCAAAAAAGGCAGAAAAGAAAGAAACTGTTGAATAAACATAACATAAGATAAAAAAGGCTGGCTCTATTTAAGCCCACGTGGCTTGGGAGCCGGTCTTTTTTTGTGTACAGCTTATATAAAATGGCCAATTTGACAGATAGAAGATTTTGTTTTGATGCAAAGCGGTGCGGCGTTTTGGGTGATGTATGGTTTAAAAGGTAATCTGGGCACATAAATATTCAAGAATTTATTTGGTAAATTTTTGATTTTTCCAAAAAAATCTTTTTTTTTCTGTGTTTCCATTGACAATTCCTTTGTTTTGTTGTACTATATATATATTAAATTAGAAAAATGCATAAATTTCCCCAAAGGAGGAAATCACAATGGCTAAATTTTATACTGAGGATATACGGGTTTCACCTCGTATTGAAAAATTGAGAGATGCGCTGTTTGCCAAAATGCCTGAAATTGAGGCTGACCGTGCAGTTCTTATTACTGAGAGTTACAAGGAAACAGAGGGACTCCCTATTATCACAAGGAGAGCAAAAGCTTTCAAAAAGATTATGGAGAATATCCCTATTACAATCCGTGAGGACGAGCTTATTGTAGGTAGTGCTACAAAGGCGCCACGTGGTTGTCAGATGTTTCCGGAGTTTTCTTTTGAATGGATGGAAGCAGAGCTTGATACTGTGGAAACAAGAATGGCTGACCCTTTTTACATAGCAGAAGAGACAAAAAATACCCTTCGTGAAGTGTATAAGTATTGGAAGGGCAAGACTACAAGTGATTTGGCAACAGCTTATATGCGCCCTGAAACACTGGATGCTATCAACCACAACATATTTACAGCAGGCAACTACTTTTACAACGGCATAGGCCACGTGACCGTAGCTTATGAAGAGGTTCTTGCTATAGGATTTCGCGGAATTATCGAAAAGGCTGAGAAGGAGCTTATGACCCTTGATGCAAAGGCTGACAACGCAACTGAAAAGAGAGTGTTTTTGGAGGCCTTGATTGAAAGCTTTGAGGCAGCAATTACATATGCAAAAAGATATTCAGAGTTGGCACTTTCGATGGCTGAAAAATGTGTTGATGTAAAGCGACGTGATGAGCTGACAACAATCTCAAAAATTTGCGCAAAGGTTCCTGAAAACGGTGCTGAAACATTCTATGAAGCTTGCCAGAGCTTTTGGTTTGTGCAGATGCTTCTTCAGATTGAATCAAGCGGACATTCAATCTCGCCGGGCAGATTTGACGTATATATGTATCCTTATTATAAGAAGGAATTTGAAAAAGGTTCAATTACCCGTGAGTTTGCACAGGAACTTATGGACTGCATATGGGTTAAACTCAATGACCTCAACAAATGCCGTGATGCGGCATCAGCAGAAGGCTTTGCAGGATACAGCCTGTTCCAGAATCTTATCGCAGGCGGACAGGACAAGAACGGTGAGGACATAACGAATGACCTGTCGTTTATGTGTATCAATTCGTCAATGCACGTAATGCTTCCTCAGCCATCGTTATCGGTTCGTATATGGAGCAAAACTCCCCACGAATTTTTGATTAAAGCAGCAAAGCTCACTCGTACAGGTTGCGGACTTCCTGCTTATTACAATGATGAAGTTATTATCCCGGCACTTATCAGCCGTGGCCTTACATTGGAAGATGCAAGAGAATATAACATCATAGGCTGTGTTGAACCGCAGAAGTCTGGAAAGACCGATGGTTGGCACGATGCAGCATTCTTCAATATGTGTAGGCCTCTTGAACTTGTTTTCTCCAATGGTATGGACAATGGAAAACAGATCAGTATAAAAACCGGCGAAGTTGAAAAAATGACCACCTTTGAGGAATTCTATGATGCCTACAAGGCACAGATGGAATATATGATTTCTCTCCTTGTTGATGCAGATAATGCCATTGATATGGCCCACGCAAAAAGATGTCCCCTTCCGTTCCTTTCAGGTATGGTGGAGGATTGTATCGCAAGAGGTAAAAGCGTTCAGGAGGGCGGTGCGGTTTACAACTTCACAGGCCCGCAAGGTTTTGGTATTGCCAATATGGCAGATGCACTTTATGCAATCAAGACCCTTGTTTTTGAAGAGAAGAGGTTTACCTTGGCAGAATTGAAGCAAGCACTCCAAGACAATTTTGGTAAGGGCGGCGCAACAGGACTTGATGCAAAGGCTATCACAATCGGCGTTGTAAAGAGTCTTGCGGATAAAGGTGTTGAAGTTTCAGAAGAACAGATTGCCAATATATATAAGAATGTAAGTAAGGAAAGCGCCTTTGTTCAAAATGGCGGAAGAGCAAAAGAAATTTTTGATATGATTGAGGACGTCCCCAAGTTTGGTAATGACATTCCTGATGTTGACGCTTTTGCAAGAGATGTTGCTTATACATATACAAGACCGCTTGAAAGCTACAAAAACCCACGCGGCGGTATCTTCCAGGCAGGACTTTACCCTGTGTCTGCAAACGTTCCTCTGGGGGCACAGACCGGTGCAACTCCTGACGGCAGATATGCCTATACTCCTGTAGCTGACGGTGTTTCGCCTGCAGCAGGCAGAGATGTCAGCGGACCTACGGCATCTGCAAACTCTGTTGCAAAGCTTGACCACTTTATCGCATCAAACGGAACATTGTTCAATATGAAGTTCCACCCATCAGCCCTTGAGGGAGTATCGGGACTTGAGAGCTTTGCGGCATTGGTTCGTGGTTATTTTGACCAAAAGGGTATGCATATGCAGTTTAATGTTGTAAGCCGCGAGACTCTTCAGGACGCACAAAAACATCCTGAGAATTATCGCAATCTGATTGTGAGAGTTGCAGGTTATAGTGCATTGTTCACCACACTTTCAAAATCGCTTCAGGATGATATTATAAACAGAACTGAACAAAAAGGATTTTAAAAATGTTTGATAATTATTTAGACACAAAAGGCAGAATTTTCGACATACAGAGATTTTCTGTTCACGACGGACCGGGAGTTCGCACAATAGTGTTTTTAAAAGGGTGTTTTCTTCGTTGCAAATGGTGTTGCAATCCGGAGTCCCAGCGATATGAAATCGAAACAATGATTCAGGGCGGCAAGGAAAAGATTATGGGCCGTGATGTTACTGTGGATGAGGTTATGGATATCATTGAAAAGGACAGGATTTATTATCGGCGTTCAGGCGGTGGTGTTACACTGTCAGGGGGAGAGTGCCTGGCTCAGCCTGATTTCTCAGTGGCGTTACTCAGAGCTTGTAATGAAAGAGGAATTGATACCGCCATTGAGTCAACAGGTTTTGCGGACTTTGAAAAGATTGAGATGCTGCTTCCTTATTTAAATCATTACTTGATGGATATAAAGCACATAAACAGCGAGAAGCATAGAGAATATACTACTCAACCCAATGAGAAGATACTTGAAAATGCGAGACGAATTGCAAAGTCGGGGGTGGAACTTACAATACGGGTTCCCGTGATTCCGGGATTCAACTGCACAGAAGATGAAATCCGGGATATTGCAAACTTTGCAAAGACATTGGAGGGCGTAACAGAACTTCACCTTCTTCCGTATCACAGACTTGGTGAGTCAAAGTATGAGGGGCTCGGAAGGAAATACCCAATGGGGGATGCCCCTCTTATCCCCGACTCCCATATGCAAAAACTCAAAAGAGTGGTGGAGGAAACCGGTCTTAATTGCCACATAGGTGGCTAAAATCTACAGGCTGATATAGATATTAGCTGTTCTGAAGGGAGATTGTAGATACAATGGCAGAATTAAATGATTTTAATGATAGAATGAGAATTATTCAGGAGCTTGTTCCGGGTAAACAGATTACACTTGCCCACATAATTGCAAATCCTGATAAGATTCTTTA
Organism: Clostridia bacterium; assembly: GCA_017546165.1. Lineage (GTDB taxonomy): Bacteria > Bacillota > Clostridia > Monoglobales > Monoglobaceae > SIG440. The sequence continues at coordinate 8,815 of JAFYXL010000015.1, read as the reverse complement.
CAAAAAGCTGGGACTTGACCCCAATATCGACTATAACAAGGCGGCAATCGGCATTGTGACAATGTCCCCGGCTGAAACTGCGATCATTGCGGCGGATATTGCAATCAAAGCATCAGGCTCTGAAATTGGTTTTGTTGACCGATTCAGCGGAACCTTGATCGTGACCGGCACCGTGTCTGAAGTTGAAGCGGCACTCAGGGCGCTTTGTGAATATTCTGAAGAAACCTTGGGCTTTACTGTGTGCCCTATTACAAGAACGTGAAAAAGCTTATATTAGTCGGAAGAAGCGGCAGTGGAAAAACCAGCCTTACTCAGGTGCTTAAAGGTGACTCGCTCCATTATCACAAAACACAGTACATAAATTACCATGATGTAATAATTGATACACCGGGTGAATATGCGGAAAATAAGGAGCTTGCCCGTGCTCTGGCCCTTTACTCATACGAGGCGGACGTAGTTGGACTTTTGTTGAGTGCCACAGAACAGTACTCATTGTATAGTCCTTGCTGCACAGCTCAAGCCAATCGTGAAGTTGTGGGGATTGTCACAAAAACAGACCATCCCGATGCAACTCCTGAAAAGGCTGAAAGTTGGCTGAGACTTGCCGGCTGTAAAAAGGTTTTTCTGACTTCCTCAAAAACGGGAGAGGGCATAGAAGAACTGCTTGAATTTTTGAAAAAAGAATAAAAACAACAAAAAAACAAAAAAACACAGAAAAAATCACAAAAAACTATTGACTAACACACACAAATGTGATAGTATATAATTAAACTTGAAGTAAATCAAAGAAATTTAAAGATATAAAGGAGTGTTTGACTATGATGTCAGAATACGAAATCAAAAAACAGATTTGCGACATTGGTAAGAGAATTTACGACAGAAGAATGGTTGCTGCAAATGACGGTAACATTTCGGTTAAAATTTCCGATAATGAGTTCCTTTGCACACCTACAGGTGTAAGTAAGGGTTTTATGACTCCGGAATACATTTGTAAGATTGACGGTGACGGTAATGTTCTTCAGGCTAACAAAGGCTTTAAACCATCATCAGAAATCAAGATGCATCTCAGAGTTTACAAGCATCGTCCTGATGTTCAGGCGGTTGTTCACGCACATCCAATTTATGCAACAAGCTTTGCTATTGCGGGCATTCCGCTTACACAGCCTATTATGCCTGAAGCGGTTATCGCTCTTGGTTGCGTTCCGATTGCTGAATACGGTACACCTTCAACAACAGAGATCCCTGACAATGTAGAAAAGTACCTTCCTTACTATGATGCGGTTCTTCTTGAAAATCACGGTGCTCTTACATTCTCAAACTCACTCCTTGCTGCATACCACAAGATGGAATCAGTTGAGTTCTATGCAGAACTTCTCTTCCTTTCAAAGCAGCTCGGCGGTCCAAAGGAATTCTCAAAAGAACAGATCAAAAAGCTTTATGAAGTTAGACGTGCATTCAATATGTCAGGTAAGCATCCTGCAGACCTTTGCCCTAACAACAAGAATGGTTGCGTAAGTTGCCACAATTGTGGTATTCCGGACTGCGCAGTTGCAGAGGACACATCAGCTGATGCAGATCTTGTTGCACAGATTACAAAGAAGGTTATGGAGCAGCTCGGCAAATAACTTTTGCGGAGGGATATCCAATGAATGATGACAGAATCACTCGTATTGCCGATGCGGTTGTCAGAGGCCTTGGTGAAACGGTGCAGAATGTGGCAAGCGACGGCGGGTTTGGATTAAAACAAGCAAAACTGCTTATTGAAAAGGTCGAAGCCCGTGCCAGGGAAATGGGTGTAAAGGCGGTTGTGGCGGTTTCGAACGCAGCGGCACGGCCGATTGCAGTTGAATGTATGGATGATTCATACATCGCAAGCTATGATGTAGCGGTTAACAAAGCCTTTACTGTTGTGGCACTTAAAATGTCCACAAAACAGCTCAGCACCCTTGCGAAGCCGGAGGGGTCACTTTACGGCATACAACATACAAATGATGGCAAGATTGTTATATTTGGCGGAGGAGATCCTCTTATCTATAATGGCAAGATTGTCGGCGGCCTTGGTGTAAGCGGAGGTTCGGAGGAGCAGGATACTGCACTTTCGGCTTACGGTGCATCGTGCATAAATGAAATAATGGAAATTCTTTAAGAAAGGAGAGCTTCAATTGAATAATAATGAAATAGAACAAATTGTAAAACAAGTTATTGCGGGTATGCAAGGCACAGGCGCAGCGGGCACAAAGTCAGCAGGACCTGTTCCTAAAACTGCACGCGTTGCAATGCTTACAGGTATCGAAAAGATTGAACTTCAGGAATATGCTTTGCCTGAAATCGGTGATGATGATATCCTGGTTAAGGTTGAAGGCTGTGGCGTTTGTGGTACAGATGCTCACGAATATAAGCGCGATCCATTTGGACTTATCCCTGTTGTTCTCGGTCACGAAGGTACAGGCGAAATCGTAAAGATTGGTAAGAATGTTAAAAAGGACAGCGCAGGCAAGCCTCTTGGCATTGGTGACAAGGTAGTTACCTGTATGATTTTCCAGGATAATCCTGATATAACAATGTTTGATTTGAACAAGCAAAACGTAGGAGGTGCAGACGTTTACGGACTTCTTCCTGATGACAATATGCACTTTAAAGGTTGGTTTGCAGACTACATAGTTATAGGCAAGGGTTCAACTGTATTCAACGTATCTGACCTTGATTTGGATTCAAGAATATTAATCGAGCCTTGCGCGGTTTTAATCCACGCAGTGGAAAGAGCAAAGACAACAGGAATTCTCAGATTCAACAGCCGTGTGGTTGTTCAAGGCTGCGGACCTATCGGTCTCATCTGTATTGCGGTACTCAGAACTATGGGTATTGAGAATATCACAGCAGTTGACGGTGAGGAAAAACGTCTTGAATTTGCAAAGCGTATGGGCGCAAACAAGACAGTTAACTTCAAAGAGCACAAGGGTATTGAGGCGCTCAGTGCAGCTGTTGAAGAGTCATTTGGCGGTTATCTTGCAGATTTTGCTTTCCAGTGCACAGGTTCACCTGTTGCTCACAGCAATATCTACAAGTTTATAAGAAACGGCGGCGGTCTTTGCGAGCTTGGTTTCTTTATCAATGGTGGTGACGCTACCATTAACCCACACTTTGATTTGTGTTCAAAGGAAATTACTCTTGTTGGCTCTTGGGTATATACACTCAGAGATTACGCAACAACATTTGATTTCCTGAAGAGGGCAATCGCAATTGGTCTTCCTATTAAGGAACTTATAACACATAAGTATCCTCTTGAAAAGATAAACGATGCGTTTATTACAAATGTCAAGATGGAAGGTCTCAAAATAGCAGTAGTTAATGATTAATTTAAAAATATAGGAGGTTTTTAAAATGGCACAGGAAGCATTAGGTATGATTGAAACAAGAGGTCTTGTTGCTGCAATTGAAGCTGCAGATGCTATGGTTAAGGCAGCAGAGGTATCACTTGTTGGTACAGAAAAAATCGGTTCTGGTTTGGTAAGCGTTATGGTTCGCGGTGATGTAGGTGCAGTTAAGGCTGCAGTTGAAGCAGGTGGCCAGAGTGCTCAGAGACTTGGCGAAATCGTTGCTACACACGTAATCCCAAGACCACACTCAGACGTTGAGAAGATTTTGCCTAAGTTCTAAGAGGTGATTTCTGATGGCGACAAAAACTACAACAAAAAAGACAGTAGTTGCAAAGACTGAAGTTATGAAAAATAATGAGACTGAGACAAAAACAGTCAAAGTCGATGTTAAACCTATAAAGGAGGAAAAGAAAATGGCATTGGAAGCATTGGGTATGATCGAAACAAGAGGTTTGGTTGCTGCAATTGAAGCTGCAGACGCTATGCTTAAGGCTGCAAACGTTACATTGGTTGGAACAGAGAAGATCGGTTCAGGCCTCGTAAGCGTTATGGTTCGCGGTGATGTAGGCGCTGTTAAGGCTGCAGTTGAAGCAGGTGGCCAGAGTGCTCAGAGACTTGGCGAAATCGTTGCTACACACGTAATCCCAAGACCTCACGCAGATGTTGAGAAAATATTGCCCGCACTTAAATAAGATTATTTAAAGTGCCCTTATTATGGGCAGACGAAAAGCAGGGGCGGAGCTTTCCGCCCCGTACTTCGTCGCAGTGGGGAAAGGAAGAAAAAAATGATTATCGGAAAAGTAATCGGTAGTGTTGTTTCTACACGCAAAAATGAATCTTTGGTTGGCAGCAAATTTATGATTGTTGAGCCAACTGAGGGTAAAAAAGAAAAATTGATTGCAGTTGACAATATCGGCGCAGGTATTGGTGAATATGTTTTGGTTGCTCTTGGCAGCGCAGCACGTGTTGGCAAGGAAAACGCACCTATTGACGCCGCAATTGTAGGTATTATTGACGACAGCACAAAGCTGTAAATTAGATTGTAAAAAATTTGACAGAAAGGGAGTGCTCAATCTTGAAAATGGATGAACTTGCAAGACTTATGAAAGAATGCGGCGTAGTTGGTGCAGGCGGAGCAGGTTTCCCTTCTTACGCAAAACTGAGCGACAAAGCCGACACAGTACTTTTAAACTGTGCCGAGTGTGAACCTCTTTTTAAACTTCACAGACAGCTCCTCTCAAAGTATGCATATGAGATACTTTGGGCCCTTAATGAGGTAAGGGAAGCAGTGGGGGCAAAAGATGCTATTGTTGCAGTCAAGGAAGCCTATACTGAAACAATAGATTCAGTTTTGGAACATATCGATTTGTATAAGAATATGAGGATTTCAAAATTGCCTGAAATTTATCCGGCAGGAGATGAAATCATAACTATATTTGAATCCACCGGCAGGGTGGTTGAACCGGGAAAACTTCCCATTTCGCAAGGTGTTATTGTTTTTAATGTTGAAACTATTCTTAACACCTATTATGCAATAAAGGAAAACTCCCCTGTATGCTATAAATATTTGACTGTAGCAGGAGAAGTAAAGAATCCCTGTACCGTACGAGTACCATTGGGCATCACATTTAAGGATGCTGTAAAAATGGCAGGAGGCGAATTGTCGCCGGATTGTGAATTTTTAAGCGGCGGTGCAATGACGGGTAACCTTGCAAACAAAAATGATGTAGTTACCAAGACTACAAACGCTATTCTTGTTTTGCCAAAGGACCACCCCGTTATATTAAAGAAGAAAGCAAACACAAAGATTAATATATACAGAGCAATGAGCGCTTGCTGTCAGTGCAGAATGTGCACAGATCTTTGCTCAAGACACTTGCTTGGGCACCCGATTGAACCCCATGCATTTATGCGAGCTGTTTCAAAAGGGATGGCATCAGATGTTGCTGCAGTAATGAACACAGCATACTGCTCACAGTGTAAACTATGTGAGATGTATGCGTGCCCACAGGGGTTGGCCCCCGGAACGCTTATTGGTGCGTGCAAGAATGAAATACGTGCCAAAGGTTTAAAGCCAATGGAAAAGCCAAAGTTCAAAGGAGTAAGTGAACATCGCAAGTATCGGACAGTTCCTATGCAGCGCCTGATTGCAAGACTTGGTATTACGAAGTACAATGTTGAGGCCCCACTGATTGATGTAAAAGTTAAAAACAGTGATCTTAAAATTAAGCTTACACAACACATTGGTCAGCCGGCAAAGGCGATTGTAAAAAAAGGTGATACAGTAAAAGCTTTTCAAAAACTTGCAAGCTGTGAGGGACTTGGAGCTGAAATACATAGTCCACTTGATGCAACAGTAAAAGAAGTAAACGATAAGATGATAGTTTTAAGTATTAAGCAGTAAGGGAGGATATCTGAGATATGAGTAAAGCATTAGCAATGGCAGAACTTCAGACGGTTGCCGCAGGTATCCGTGCTGCTGATATGATGATTAAAACTGCAGAGGTGACGGTTATTGAGGCTGAGGTTGTCTGCCCCGGCAAATACATAATCCTAATTGAAGGTGAACTTAGTGCAATCAAGGCATCAATTGATGCTGTAAAAACAGCATTTCCCGACAAGCTTATTGACAGCTTTGTATTGGGCAATCCTCATGATTCAATTTTTCCTGCAATTTATGGTAGCTGTGAGATTGAAAACAAGAGGGCACTTGGAGTGCTTGAAACTTATTCTGCAGCTTCAATTATAATGGCGGCAGATGTTGCGGCAAAGACTTCAATTGTTGAACTGATTGAGCTTCGCGTGGCAAGAGGTATGTGCGGAAAGTCATATATGCTCCTCACGGGTGAGGTTGCAGCTGTTGAGGCGGCAATTGAAAAAGCAAAGACTGAGGTATCAGACGGAGCAATGTTCTTAGACAGCTCAGTTATTGCCAGCCCTGATGAAAAACTGTGGGAAACAATTTTGTAAGATATGAATAAAATCGTCCGTTGGATATCTAAGGACGTTCTAATGACATAAAACAGAAAGGTTTGGTGGCGAAAATGGTAGATGAAAAATACATAAGCCGTATAGTTGAAAGTGTTATACAAAATATTGATGTTGTGGCTGACAAAAACCTTAAAGGTGTTTTTGATACAATGGAAGAGGCCTTGGAGGCTGTTTCAAAGGCTTATGTCCAGTACAAGAGCTATACTGTCGAGCAGCGCGAGAAAATGATTGCGGAAATCCGCCGTCTGACCTTGGAAGAAGCTGAAGAAATGGCAAAGCTTGGTGTTGAAGAAACAGGTATGGGCAGAGTTTCAGATAAAATAATTAAGCATCAGCTTGTTGCAAACAAAACTCCCGGCACTGAGGATTTAGAACCAAAAGTTAAAACCGGCGACCAGGGACTCACTCTTGTGGAGATGGCACCTTTTGGTGTTATCGGAAGTATCACACCTTCCACCAACCCAAGTGAAACAGTTATCTGCAACTCAATCGGTATGATTGCAGGCGGAAACGCAGTTGTATTTAACCCACATCCAAATGCAAAGAACATTGCAAACTATGCGGTTGATCTTGTAAACCGTGGAATTTTGGCTGCAGGCGGTCCTGAAAACCTGGTTGTTTCAGTTAAGAATCCTACAATGGAGACATCAAATATAATGGTTAAATCTCCACTGGTGCGTATGCTTGTTGCAACAGGCGGCCCGGGAGTAGTAAAGATGCTTCTCTCATCCGGTAAAAAAGCTATCGGTGCAGGTGCGGGCAATCCTCCTGTTATTGTTGACGACACAGCAGATATTGAGAAGGCTGCATCAGATATAGTTAAGGGCTCAAGCTTTGACAACAATCTTCCTTGTATTGCTGAAAAGGAATGTTTTGTACTCAATTCTGTTGCAGATGAACTTATTGCAGGAATGCAGAAGAGTGGAGCATATCTCCTTAAGGGGGCAGATGTAGATAGACTGCTTAAGGTTGCTCTGGTTGAAAAAGATGGAAAGTTTGGTATCAACAAAAAATGGGTAGGAAAAGATGCAAGATTGTTCCTCAAGGAACTTGGCATTGACGCAGATCCAAGACTTATTATCTGTGAAACTGATGAAATGCACCCATTTGTTCAGGTTGAGATGATGATGCCTATTCTTCCTATTGTAAGAGTTGCAAATATTGAGGATGCAATTATGATGGCTGTAAAGGCTGAACACGGAAATCGTCATTCAGCACATATCCATTCAAAGAATGTTGATAGACTAACAGCTTTTGCAAGGGCAGTTGAGACTACAATTTTTGTAAAAAATGCACCTTCTTATGCAGGTATTGGTGCAGGCGGTGAGGGCCATACAACCTTTACTATTGCAGGACCTACAGGTGAGGGACTTACCTCTGCAAGATCATTTACACGTCAAAGAAGATGTGTAATGGCAGACGGACTTCATATTGTTTAATACTTTTGCAAAAAGAGAGGGTACAAAATTATGAAAGCTTTAGGTATGATTGAGGTTTATAGCTTTACAACAGCGGTTTGCGTTGCAGACATCTGTGCAAAAACCTCTAGTGTAAAGGTTATTGCGTTTGACCGCAACCGTCCAAAGAGTGCGGATGTCCCTGCGCCCCTTGTTATGGAAGTTAAAATTGAGGGTAGTGTTGATGCGGTAAAAGCCGCAATTGAAGCAGGAAAGAATTATGCAAAGTCAAAGGGTAAGTATATTGTTTCACACATTATTGCAAACCCCGGAGATGGTGTTGAAAATATGGCATATCTGATGGATATCAATAAGGATAAATTTAACAAAAAGTTGCCAAAGAATTTTAAAGAAGAGGAGTAATGCAGCAATGGAATCAATAGGATTATTGGAAGTTCAGGGTCTCGTTGCCGCAATTGAAGGCCTTGATGCTATGACTAAGGCGGCTGACGTACGACTCATTCACACAGAAAAAAGACTTGGCGGACGCCTTGTTACATTGATTATTGCAGGCGGTGTTTCAGCCGTTACTGCAGCAGTTGAGGCGGGTGCTGAGAGAGCATCCGAACTTGGCGAGGTTTTTGGCTGCGAGGTAATCGCAAGCCCACACGAGGAAGTAACTAAATTCTTTGATATGGAAAAATAAAGTAGGTGACACATATTATGTACGATACAGAAACAATTGCAAAAGCTGTAAAAAGCGTAATTGAAAACATAAATACTGATGGACAGATTAAAATTGGTGTTTCGCAGCGTCATATCCATTTGTCACAGGAAGACCTTGAAACTCTTTTTGGCAAAGGCTATAAGTTGACCGTTAAAAAATACCTTATGGGCCGTGAGTTTGCCTCAAATGAGGTGGTTACACTTGTTGGGCCGTCATTGAAGGCTATTGAAAACGTCAGGGTTTTGGGACCTGTAAGAAACAAGACTCAGGTTGAAATTTCGCGTACAGACACTTTTGTTTTGAAGGTAAGCCCACCGGTTCGT
>JAFYXL010000014.1 GCA_017546165.1 Clostridia bacterium | reverse complement strand
CTTAAGATGCTCATTAAGGTGGTTGATTCTTTCAGTAAGGAGTGCAATCTGCACTTCAGGAGAACCTGTATCACCTTCGTGAACAGCATAAGTCTTGATGATTTCTTCTTTTCTTTCTTTAAGCAGGTGGATTCACCTCCGTTAAAATTTAAATCCCCGTAAAGCTTGGTATAAGGCGGTGAAACATCAACCCTTAAACTAAGCAATAGGTTCATAACCTTTGGTATTATACCACACAACTTTCGTTATGTCAACTATTTTTTAACAGAATTATTATACATTCTTACAAGTGTTACAACAGCTTGTTCTGTTGTATAATTCTGCTTTGGCGAAAACTTGTTATCTCCAGTGCCATTTATTATATCTGCATTCTTCATCGCATAAATATCGCTTGATGCCCAATCAGAAAATTCGTTGTGGTCAGCAAACACTTCTGAGTCATAATCTGCAACATTTCCTGAAAGAATCCAGATACGACTCAGAATAACCGCCGCCTGCTCACGTGTCAGATATTCGTCAGGAGCAAATCTGTTCTGTCCTACGCCGTATATTATACCCACCTCGGATAAGAACTTTACCTTTTCATCATTGCAATCGATATAATTTACATTTTCTGCAGGCAATCTCTCCATAGATTTAACAAAGGGAAGTTCATATACCAGCTTGCAAAAATCTTCACGGGTAATGTTTTTGCGGTATTTTTGTTGTAATTCTTCGGGTAGGAGTCCAAGCTCTTTTGCTTCTTCCATTGTTTCTGTCGCCCATTCTGATGGTGTATCATAAAGACATCTTATAATATTGTAGTGGCCGGGACCTGCTTTGCCGACGCCTCTGCCAACTATTGCAATACCATTTTTGAATTCAGTACTGATTGACCATTTGTAGCCGCTGTTGTCATTTCGGAGCAGCGCTGTTTCTCCGGTTTCTGTTATATACTTGATTTCGCCGTAAGGACGATAAATCAAATCCTTTACCACCGATGCAAGACCCTCAGAAAACGCACTTTGAATGTACCAGCCATCAGAAAGTGCAATAACATAATCGCCATCAGTATTTATAAATCCCTCGAATTTGCTTGTTGATATACCTATAAGGCCGTTATCCCCAACCTTTGTCAGGTAGTTGTAGTTTGCGGCAATTATTCTGCCGTCGGGATTTATCAGCCTTGAGCCATAAGTGTCACGGACATCAAATAAGCCCTCGCCAATATATTCTATGTCGCCTAAGGACTCCGTTATTATTTCGCCGTCAAGATTTATAATTTTATATTTTGAAGTATCTGTCTCATAGATTTTAACAAGTCCATTTTCATAAATAAATGAAACAGTAACATCACGTAGCTTTAGTAATGAATTAAAATTCTTGTCCAGAATTTCGGAAAGGTTACCGTTGGTGAGCAAAATATACTCTTCTGCTCCCATAAACATTTCCATATTGCCGGCATTGCTTTTCAGCTTATTGCCCTCTTTATCCAAGATACAACAATTTACACCGTCATACACCTTGTAAAAATCTTCACCAAACATAAATGCTTTATTTTCGCCATACTTTTCTTTCAGATCTATTAAAAACTTATCCTCAACGTAGGTCTGACCTTTAACATATGCCTCATCATCGGTTTCATTGCCAAAACTGTCGATATATTTAACCTCGCCGTTTTCGAGGGTAAATGAGTATCCGTTATCCCATCTTTCCAGAGATTTTACGTTTCCGTAGTCTATGTATTCATAATCCCAAATCGGTTCATCTTCGGGCAAGTCCACCTTGATAATACCGTAATTTTCTCCATCGGTCACACGGAAATATCCTGCCTTTAGATTGTCCCATCGATAATCTCCAACTACTTTAATTCCGCTATCAGTTAAGTCAAGAACGGTTTTTCCGTTTTTATCAATTATTTTGGTTGGTGTAACGCATGCAATACCGCCGTAAAAACCACCAAGCGAACAGCTCTCAGTGTTGAGTACTATCTCGCCCTTTAAATCGAGTACATTATGCTCCCAACTGCCATCTGCATTGCAGCGGCTCGCAAAAGCAAGTCCTTCATTAAAGCCAAAAACCATACGATAGTCAAAGCTTGTCAATTCGTTGCCGAAAATATCGTAATATCCACCTTTGTCATACGCTTTTTTTGCTGCAATTCTACCCTCGGAAACATCAACAATCTGAATATGCTCCATTGGCAGAATTTCGTTTCCGTCAAAATCAACTGCGCCGTAAAGCAAGCCGTATTCTTCCTTATCGTCACGGGTATTCTCCGTTTCAATAATCAACAAGCGGTTATCCGGATAAACACTTTGTGGCTCGCAATCAAGCATCGGCTTCATTATAACCTTGCCCTGACTGTTTGCAAGACCAAATTTGCCATCTTTTTTTATTGCATAATATATGCCGCTATGATTGGTGCCATCATATAAAGGCTTTATGTACTCATATTCAAAGTCAATAATTGTATGTCCCTCAGAGTTTAAAACGCCATACTTCCCATCACGCTTTGCTATTATGTTGATGTCAGTTTCAGAAAGTTGTAAATCATCATATATAGCAGGAATAACTTCCTCCAGATTTTCATTCACCGCACCGACTTTATCATCTTCAAAGAACAGCATTTTGTTATAAAAGTAAGTCAGACATTGATAATTATCCCGACGCAGAAATTTGCTGTATGGAGCTGTAGCAACCAGCTCATCGTTTCTGTAAACTCCGAACTCTCCCTCATAATACATGAGCGGTCTGCCGTCATCATTATTTGAAATATCCGCAACTACAACAGAATATCGGTTACTTACATTCAAAACTCTTCCCGATGTGCCAAAATCATACTCCATACCGTAATGATTTATTTTATACTGCTTTCCGTCTTTTGTTGCAACCGCAAACCAATCATCATACTGACTTATGCTGTCATAGTCGGCAGATTTTTTATTTCCCTCTGCATCATAAACAGCGTAACTATCGCCCTTTTTTGCAACATAAATATCATAGATTTCCTTACGAATTTCGTTGAATTCAACGGGCAACACAATTTCATAGCCCTTTTGCGTAGTTTTCGCATTAACACATACAAATGAAGCTAAAATCGAAATTATTATAAAAAAACTTATCATCCGTTTCATAAGAATATTCTCCTTTTTATATTGCTTTTGCGTATTCAACCAAATCAAATATTGCATTTTTATCGGTAAAATCCCCATCCGCATCGCAAAGCTCTATCAAAAGTTTTTCCATATCGCTTGGGTTATCCTTTGAAGACATAAACTTTTTGAGTGCTTTTATAGCTGTTCTATGCGGGAAAGAAAGCTCATCAAGTATCATCTTCCCAAGGAAGTTGAATACCTTTACATTTTCGGGAAGTCCGTTTTTGAAATTCTTTTCAATAACCATTTTGTCGTAATATTCACGGCAGTAAAGAGGGGTAATTCCCGTGGAAAAAATAACAATCTTTTTACCCTTTAGCAGGTCAATGTTTTTGGTGATAAGACCGGCTCCGCAAATGACTTCGCCATAAAGTCCTCCACCATATATGATTGTATCATATTTTATCAAATCGGATGAGGAAATATTTTTTGCATCAAATATGCTGCATCCAAGCTCCTCTGCTATCCACTGGGCATATTTTTGCGTAGAACCATAACGGGATTTGTATATTACAACTGAATTCATTAAACATCCTCCTTATATTATTTAATTCTTAAAACATCTTTTCTTTGGAGCATTTCATCAATTCTTTCAATATAATCCTTGGGTTCTTTTACATTGAAAATCCTTTCTATGCGGTCGGTTTTTCTGTCAACGGTCTTTGTAACACCGCCACAACCAAGGGAAATTATAGTTTGGACTTCCTCCATAATATAAATGTTATAGAGGCTCTCTGTCCCCGGTTTTGCATAACCTACATTTTCAAGATTGCCAAGCATATTTTTTTGTCTATATAAATAATAAGGATTTTTGCCATTTGACATAACAGTATTACGGGCATAATCTACCATTTTTGAAACCTGATTGCCTGCGGTAAGATCATATTCCTCAATAGTTTCATTCAACTTAGATGATCGCTTTATACTCATTGTGTGGACAGTTGTATTTTCCGGGTTTAAATTTTCAACTTCATTAACCGTGTATTTAAACATATCAAGGGTCTCACCCGGGAGACCTGCGATTATATCCATATTTATAATATTTATGCCACATTCCCGGGCAAGATGCATTGCATTTCGAATATCATCAGGTGTGTGATTTCTGCCAATGGTTTTCAAAACAGAATCATTCATAGTTTGCGGATTTATGCTTATTCTATCTATATTATAATCTTTGATTTTCTTAAGTTTATCCTTTGTAACTGTATCAGGTCTTCCTGCCTCTACAGTAAATTCTTTAACCTTTGATAAGTCAAATTCAGTATAAAGGGAATAAAAAAGCTCATCAAGCTGGTCTGCGCTAAGTGTTGTAGGTGTTCCACCACCTATATATACTGATTCAATAATGCTTTCATTAGCTTTGATTATATCTGCTGTGTAAGCAATTTCTTTTTTAAGGCAATTAAGGTACTCAGGGATAAGTTTTGCACTTTTGGCACCACTATTACTTACAAATGAGCAGTAAAGACATCGAGTGGGACAAAAAGGGATTCCTATGTAAAGACTCACCCCTTTTGGATTCATAGCATCAATTATAGGGAGTTCAATAGATGCGATTTTAACAGCTAGCTCCGCCTTTTCTCGGGTTGCTCCATATTCACGCATAAAAGAGTCCACGGCAAGTTCGGGACTCTTGGATGTTTTCAATATTTTACTTGCAAGTTTTACAGGGCGGATACCGTCTAGTACACCCCATGGTCTTTCAGTGTTATTCATATAAGGTAAGGGTTATCCTTTCTTTGTTTTCCTATCGTTGTGGAAAAACCGTGTCCGGGATATACTTTGGTTTCATCATCAAGGACCATAAGTTTTTCTTTTATAGAACGGATTTCGTCATCAAAACTACCAAGAGGAAAGTCAAAGCGACCTATTGCCCCTGAAAAGAGGGTGTCACCGCTTATTAAAATATTATCAATAAGGTAACAAACGCCACCAACAGTGTGACCGGGTGTATGGATCACCTTGATTGACAGATGGTCAAGTTCGATAATATCCCCATCTTTAAGCAATTTGTCGGCTGCTGGCAATACAACAGAATCCGCTTTTTCCCCTAAAAAATTGAGTTCAGGGTCATATAGATACTTCTCTTCTTCTTCGTGCAATAGTATCTGTGCACCTGTTTTTTCTTTAAGTTCATTAAGTGCCAAAATGTGGTCAAAATGTGCGTGTGTAAGAAAAATATATTTGATGTTAAGGCCATTTTTCTCGGCATAATCAAGTATTTTTTCTGCATTTGCAGGTGCATCAAATAACGCGGCATTTTTTGTTTCATCATCCGCTATTATATAACAATTTGTGACAAGGTCACCCAAAATAAATCTATGGAAAATCATTTTAATATCTAGAGCCTTTCTTGTTAATTCTAAATTACTGGCGGCGACGCACAACCGAAATAACACCGCTGACGTTTTTCAACTTTTTGATAGCTGTATCAAGATGTTCTGTATTTTTAATTTCAATAGAAATCTCAACAATGGCAAGGTTATTTTTAGTTGTTCTTGCATTGAGGCCCTTGAGAGGGATTTTAAGTTCAGCAGTTATAGTAGTAATATCAACCAATAGTGAATGTCGGTCTGTCGCAGTAATACAGAGGAGTGCCTGGAAGTTGCTCTCAACCTCATCTGCCCAATACACCTTTATAAATCGCAATTGTTCTTCCGGTGAGAAGTTTGCATTTGTGATATTGATACAATCCCGACGATGAACCGCTACACCGCGGCCACGGGTAACATAGCCAATAATTTTATCTCCAGGAACAGGGTTGCAACAATGTGAAATTCTTACTAAGCAATTGTCAATTCCTTCAACAATGACGCCGCTGTTATTTGCCTTTGATGTGGTTTTGACAAGAAACTGTTCAGGTGCGATATCCTTAATATCAACCTTGCTTGCCATATCAATTTTACAAAGTTCTTTAAACTTAGTAAGAAGCCTTGTTGCGTTTGAACCACCGTATCCAAGTGTTGCATATACATCATCAATCTGACAAAAACCAAATTTGGTAAGCAACTTATTGAAAAATTCTTCGCTATTCATATAAGATACAGGAATTAGCGATTTTTTAAGTTCTTTTTCAAAGTATTCTTTACCTTTTGCAATGTTTTCGGTACGATTTTCCTTCTTTAACCATTGATTAATCTTGTTTCTTGCCTGAGAAGTTTTTGCAATCTTAAGCCAATCAAGGTTAGGTCCGTGAACAGAATTTGATGTGTGAATTTCAACAATATCACCATTTTGGAGATTGTAATCGAGAGTCACAATCTTTCCGTTTACTTTTGCACCCTGCATTTTGTTGCCAACTGCACTGTGGATTGCATAAGCAAAGTCAATTGGTGTAGCACCCGCAGGTAAGCTGACAACATCACCTTTTGGAGTAAATACAAAAACTTCATCACTGAACATATCAATTTTGAGGGTCTGCATAAAGTCTTCAGCATTGGTAAGGTCTTTTTGTATATCAAGAAGCTGTTTTATCCATTCCAGCTTGCTGTCAATATCGGTTTTACCTATTTTACCTTCTTTGTATTTCCAATGGGCAGCAATACCATTTTCGGCTGTGTGATGCATTGACCAGGTTCTTATCTGTATCTCAAAAGGAACACCATTAGGACCAATAACTGTTGAATGAAGAGATTGATACATATTGGGTTTTGGCATAGCAATATAATCTTTAAATCTGCCCGGTATTGGTTTGAAAAGCTCGTGAACCATACCAAGAACAGCATAGCAATCTGCGTCAGTGTTCACAATCACACGGACAGCAAAAAGGTCATATATTTCGTCAATAGTTTTGTTTTGCATAAACATTTTTCGATAGATACTGTAAAAATGTTTAGCTCTTCCTTCTACGTGGGATTCAATATCAAGACGTTCAAGCTTGCTTTGAAGCAAACTGATAATACCTGAAATATATTCTTCACGTTCACTTTGTTTTTGACTGATTTTATCTACAATTTCGTAATAGCCTATAGGGTCAATGTATTTAAGAGACAAATCCTCAAGTTCCATTTTAACTTTAGACATACCAAGACGATGTGCAAGTGGTGCAAATACCTCCAAAGTTTCACGAGCTTTGCTTCTCTGTTTTTCTTCAGGCATTGAACCCAAGGTCCTTAAATTGTGGAGTCTGTCTGCAAGCTTTATTACAATAACACGTACATCCTTTGCCATAGCAAGGAACATTTTTCTTAAATTTTCAATTTGTTGGTCTTCGTTTGAGGTATAAGGAATTTTACCAAGCTTTGTTACTCCTGACACAAGCAAAGCTACTGTATCACCAAATTCACGGGCTATATCATCCTCGGAAGTATCGGTATCCTCTACCACATCGTGTAAAAGTGCTGCTGTAATAGAATGTGTATCAAGTCCCATATCGGCCAAAATATTAGCAACAGCCAGGGGATGCATAATAAAAGGTTCTCCGGACACACGAAATTGACCCTCGTGTTTGGCATTTGCGAGTGCAAATGCTTTTTTCACGGGGTCTAAATCGCTGTTTGGATTTTGTGATTTAATTTTTGAAAGAAGTTTGTCTAATGCGTGGTCCATAAATTAATTCACTTCCGAAAGTTTAATATCTTTTAGGATAAGTTGTACATTTTTGTAACCTTTATAGTCATTAATATCAAGACCGAATGCGACATTGATAAAATCGCCCTCTTTGAGATGATTGTAGTATTCACCCATACCAAATCCAACAGCATCAAGGAATTTATTATCTTTCAAAAGAGTCATTCTAAGATGCTTGTTGTCACTCATTGTGCTTATTTTGTGAATTTTTATATTTTTAACAGCAAATGTAGGTGCAGGATTTTCAACACCAAAAGGCTGAAGTCTGTTTATTTCGTCAACGGTTTCGAGTGTGATGTATGTAGGCTTTATTATTGCATCGATAGATACAGTCGGGACAAGAGCCTTTTCATCAATCTTGACCGAGGCGTTTTTGTTTATAGCAGCACGGAATTCCTCAATATTACTTTTTTTGATTGAAAGACCGGCAGCAAGTTCGTGACCGCCGAATTTTTCCAGTAAGTAACTGCAATTTTCAAGGGCCTCAAAAAGATTATAACCGCTGATACTTCTTCCTGAACCTTTTGCTTCATCACCATCAATCGCAAAAAGAATTGACGGCTTATAGAATTTTTCTGTAATTTTGGATGAAACGATACCAACAATACCATGATGCCAATTTTCGTGTGGTATAATCAAAATCTGGTCGTCTTTGATTTGTGGATTGTTTTCGATATATTCAAGTGCCTCAGCAAACATTTTTTGTTCGGTTTGTTGGCGAATAGTATTTTCTTCACAGAGTCCTTCAGCAAGCTCGCGTGCCTTTTCTTTGTCATCTGTCAAAAACATTTCAACACTTCGTGCTGCACAACCAAGACGGCCGCTTGCGTTTATACGTGGAGCAATAATATAACCGATTGTTGAGGTTGTAATAGCTTTGTTATTTGTTATACAAACATCAAGAAGTGCGCTAAGTCCAATGTTTTTGGTATTTTTAAAGTTTTTAAGACCTTCTGTTACCATAATGCGATTTTCATCCACTAATGGTGAAATATCGGCAACAGTACCAAGACAAATAAGGTCTGCATACTTTGCCATAAGCTCGTCAACAGAGCTTTCTTCATCTAAAGCCTGAATCAGTTTAAAAGCAACCCCAACACCTGCAAGATTTTTAAATGGATACTTACAATCTTTGCGTTTAGGGTCAATTGCCGCATAAGCCTGCGGGATTTGTTCTTTACATTCGTGATGGTCGGTAATTATTATATCCATACCAATACTTTTTGCGTATTCAGTTTCTTCAACTGCTGTGATACCTGTATCCACAGTAATCAGAACTTTTGTTCCGTTACTTGATATTTTATCCAAAGCTTCGCGGTTTACACCATATCCTTCCTGAATTCTGTCGGGAATATAGTAACCAACCTCAAAACCCATTTCTGTAAGATGCTTATAGAGAATTGCAATACTTGTAATGCCGTCAACATCATAATCGCCATAGATTGTGACTTTTTCATTATTTTCCTTTGCCTGACGGATTCTTGTAACAGCTTTATCCATATCCTTGAGAAGATATGGGTCATGAAGATTATCAAAATTGCTGTTAAGAAATTCAGAAATTTCGCCGCTATCGGTTATACCTCTGTTATAAAGTATAATAGAGGTAAGCGGAGATATATGAAATTCTTTTGAAATTTCAATAACTCTGTTTTTATCAAATTCTTTAAGTAACCAATTTCTCTGCAACATATTTATCACCTACAATGTTAATTCTTTAACTGTCATTTTATCATAATTTCATCAAAAAAACAACACTTTTTTACAAATTATAAAATATATTAAGAATTTTTCAATTCTACAACAGTAACACCATTTTCGCCTTCGCCGTATTTACCGTTTCTGAATGATTTTACGTGGGGATGGCGACGGAGCATATCTTGAATACCGGTTCTTAGGACGCCCGTGCCTTTACCGTGTATAAGGGTAACAGTACCAAGCCCTGACATAATGGCTTTATCTAAAAACATATCCGCTTCCATAATTGCCTCTTCCAGAATCATACCACGAAGGTCTATCTCCGTTTTGGCGGATTTTATCCCCCCTCCCACATTTTTTTGTGGGATAAATTTCATAATATTCTTTTTTGTTTCATCTTCAAGAATAACAAGACTAGATAGCTTTGCACCTGTTTTCATTATGCCCATCTGTATTACAGCAGTGCCGGCTTTTTTATCGATAGATAAGATGGTACCTTTTTCGTTAAGGTCAACAATCAGCACGGACATACCGGGCTTAAATGAATTGGGATTTACCTTACTTGCATTTTGTTGCTTCGGTATATTCTGCTTTGTCTTTTTACTCTTAATTTTGATATTTAATTCTTTGCGGACTTCCTCCATCGCTTTAAGAGCTTCGCGTTCGTCCTTTTCTTTTTGAAGGGCTCGCATTGAAGATACGATTTTCTCTGTTTCGGCTTTGGCCTTTTCCAGGATTGCCTCAGCTTTTTTATTGGCACGCTCCAAAATTTTTGTTCGCTCTTCTTCCAATGCCTGCCGTTCTTTTTTAAGTTCTGCGCGAAGTTGAGCCGCCTCGTTTTTAAGGCGTTCTTGTTTGATTTTTGCAGTTTCTGTGGTCTTTCGATTTTCTTCGATGTTTGAAAGCACATCTTCAAATTTAACAGTTTCCTTTGTTAAAAGCTGCTTTGAATTTTCAATTATAAAATCGGCAAGTCCAAGCTTTTTAGAAATAGCAAAAGCATTACTTTTGCCGGGAATCCCAATAAGTAATTTATAAGTGGGACTCAGGGTATTTACATCAAATTCACAAGAAGCATTTTCGACCCTATCGGTTGTCAATGCATAGATTTTAAGTTCGCTATAATGTGTAGTAGCAACTGTTTTTGCACCAATGTCCTTTACATATTCAAGGATTGCGTTTGCAAGTGCAGCACCTTCTGTAGGGTCGGTTCCGGCGCCAAGCTCGTCAAAAAGAACCAGGGAATCTCTAGTGAACTTTCCCAGTATATGAACAATATTTTTCATATGTGCTGAAAATGTACTAAGACTTTGCTCAATACTTTGTTCATCACCAATATCGGCAAAAATCCCGTCAAATACCGACAGTACTGTTCCGTCACTTGCAGGAATCAAAAGCCCTGACTGCGCCATAAGTGTGAAAAGACCAATGGTTTTAAGGACAACTGTTTTACCACCTGTGTTTGGACCTGTTACAACCAGTGTATCAAAGTCATAACCCAAAGTTATATTTTGAGGAACAACCTTTTGCGGGTCAATAAGGGGGTGCCTTCCGTTCCTTATTAGAATTTTGCCTTCTGTATTTATCTCAGGACGAATTGCTTTTTGTCTGTTTGCGAGTTTTGCTTTTGCAAAAATAAGGTCAATTTCAATAATATTTTCATAATTGCATTTGATTTGGTCTTTAATTTCTGATACCAACCCTGTAAGCTCGGCTAAAATCTTCTCAATTTCATTTTTTTCCTTCACCGAGAGTTCCTGAAGCTCATTGTTTGCATCAACAACCCCTGATGGTTCAACAAACAAAGTACCACCTGATGCTGACATATCGTGGACAATACCAGGAACATCACCACGGCACTCTGCCTTGACAGGGACGACATATCTGTCATTTCTAAGTGTAACAATAGGATCTTGTAGGAATTTCATATAATGTGGTGAACGTACCATATTGTTGAGCGTATCCTTGATTTTGTCTCCTGCACGGTGAATCTTTCGTCTTATGTTTGAAAGCTCAATACTTGCATTATCAGAAATTTCATCCTCGGAAATAATAGCAGAGCTTATTCTCGCTTCTACATCCGGACATTCGGTGAGGTTTTCAAATAAGTCGCTTGGTAAGTTTTCGCAGTTTTTTGCATACTTTTTCAGCTTTTGAGTGCATTTAAGAATTGCCGCAATATTGAGAAGTTCTCCGGCGGAAAGGTTACCCCCTACTTCCATTCTTTTCAACGATGTATTGACAGGCGATACTCGTGAAATTGGAGGCGCGCCAAATTTGCATATAGAAATTACTGCATTATCAGTATCCTGAAGTAATTTTTTAACAAATATTGCATCACCCCGGGGTAAAAGATTCAGCGCCAAACCTTTGGTATCATCATTTATACAAAGTTCTGACAATATTTCACATATTTTGTCAAACTCCAAAGTTTTAAGTGTTTTTTCTTCCATAAATCAAGTCGTCCTTTTTTTAATTATATCAATATATTTTAACACAAATCAATGGGCTTTGCAACAGTTGAAATATGTCAAAAAATTATTCAGTTGTACTTGCAACGTCCAAGCAGAATTCGCATAATATAATTTATCCCAAAATAACTGGAGGTTTTACTTATGTTTGGCGTTTTTGACAATATGATGAAATCTATAATTTTTCTGATTTCCTTTATTTCAGGAAATAATTCGTTTCCTAAACCCTTGTCCTCAAAAGAAGAAAAATTGTATATTGAAAAGGCTATTAACGGTGACGATGTTGCAAAGAATAAATTGATAGAGCATAATTTGAGACTTGTAGTACATATTGCAAAAAAATATTCTGCCGGAATTCGGGACAACGAAGACCTTATTTCTCTTGGCACAATAGGACTCATAAAAGGAATAAACAGTTTTGACCCATCTAAAGGAACCAGACTTGCAACTTATGCTGCCAGATGTATTGAAAATGAAATATTAATGCTTATGCGGGCTAACAAAAAAACCCAAGGCGATGTTTCATTAAATGATCCCATTGGTACTGACAAAGAAGGAAATCAAATACTTCTTATGGATATTATTGGTGCTGATGAAGAGGACGTTATTCGTGAAATTGATAATCGAGAACAAATAAAAAAGCTTTATAAAAACATTGAAACAAAACTAGATTCACGGGAAAAGGAGATTATACAAATGCGATATGGTCTTGGTGATGGCCGGGAGTGGACCCAGGCGGAAGTGGCAAAGGTTATGAATATATCACGTTCATATGTGTCCAGAATTGAAAAAAGAGCAATCGAAAAATTGCGAAGTGGACTTTGTGATTAAAAACACACCCCAATATTGGGGTGTGTTTTTTAAACAGATTGTTTCTTTTTTGCTCTTGGATGTGAACTTTTATATACGTCCTTAAGATGTTTTTTCACAACTTGAATATATACTTGTGTTGAAGATATATCTGTATGTCCCAACATTTCCTGAATGGATTTAAGGTCGGCACCGTTTTCCAAAAGATGTGTAGCAAATGAGTGCCTCAATGTATGGGGGGTAATATCTTTTGAAATATTTGCTGAAATAGCATATTGTTTTATTATCTTCCAAAAACCTTGTCTCGTCATTTTACTGCCGCTGCAGTTTACAAACAAGGTATCTTCCGCTGAGCCTTTTACCATATAAGCGCGAGCTCCGTCTATGTAATCCTTGACAGCTCTTTTTGCAATTGAATATATAGGAATAACCCTTAACTTTGCACCGTGATTGCAATTTATGTAACCAATATTCATATCTACGTCTGAAAGTTTAAGGTCAATCATCTCACTTACTCTCATACCGGTTGCATAAAGAAGTTCGAGCATCGCTTTGTCACGGCAACCTTTTAACTCACTGGTGTCCGGTTGAGCTAAAAGTCTTTCAATTTCTTCGTTTGTTAATATCTCCGGGAGCTTTTTTTCGGTTTTAAGGGAGTGTAGTTGTGCTGTAGGGTCAACTGAAATAATGCTTTCGTTCTGTAAAAATCTATACATGGAACGTATTGATGCTAAGTTTCGCGAAACCGTTGACGCTGACTTTCCTGATTTTTGAAGCCCCATAAGATAGTCCAGGACCGTTGTCCCATTGGTTGCTTCTATTCGCATTTTCTTGCTTTCAAGAAAAGATATATAATTGTTAATATCTCTTTTGTATGAAAGAAGCGTATTTTCTGAGGCTTTCTTGGTTTTTGCAAGAAAATCAAAGTATTTTTCTGATAACTTTTTCATAAATTTCCCTTCTTCTTACTTGTTTAAAAATGAACAAACAGGTTTTAAAATTGGGGGCATAACATAGGCATCAATTAGTCCTGAAACTATTGAAATTACAATCATTACAAGGAAAAAAATTAAATTCTTTACGTAAAGTTGGTTTTTTACGCTCCCTGATAATTTTTGATTTTTGAGATTATGTATTGAAAATGCAAAGTTTATGTTAAAAACAAAATATAGTATAATTGCAGGAATCATAACTAAAAACTGCGGAAGTATGGTGAGTAATGCAAAAACTATTCCTTTAAATCCGAAAATTTTGATAAAAAGTGTAGCGGAAAAACCGATTTTATATCCTTTTAATCCGGTTTGAAGTATTCCTACAGGCAAAAAGCCAATCCACAAACCGGAAATCCATAAAAACAGTATTACTTTTATATTGTTGTAAATTGAAAATTTAAAAATGTCTTTACCGTTTACAGTTTGAAATCCATATGCCGAAACAAAATTTTGTATGTATTTTGTTATTGCATTGTTTTTTTCATCAGTCATATTAACAGAAAAAAATGACCCAATTATAATCCCTGCAAAAAGACTTGCAAAAACAATTAAAATCTGCCATTTATTTCTGATAAGATATTCTGAAACTGATTTTCTTACAAGTAATTTTTTCATCAAATACTTCCTCCCTCGTAGTTTTGGTAACTTGTCCGTAGGTTATATAATAAAGGTATGAAGTATTTGCAAAAAATATGAAATTAATTTTTAGACATTTCTTCCGCTCTGGTTATGCAAGCATCAATGGCACTGTTAACTGACGATGAAAAACCATTTTTTTCAAGCTCAAGAACTGCGGCGATTGTTGTTCCTCCCGGGGAGCAAACCGCGTCTTTTAGTTCAGTTGGGTGTTTTTGTGTCTGAAGCACCATTTTTGCTGATCCCTCCACTGCTTTAGCAGCGAGTTGGATTCCTATATTTTTTGGAATTCCATATTTAACACCGCAATCTGCCATAGTGTCAATCAGCATATAAATATATGCAGGACTGCTGCCGTGCAGAGCGGTTGCGGCGTTTATGTATTTTTCCTCAAGGACCAGTGTATCTCCGGCACCTGAGAAAAGATTTCTTATAACAGCCATATCTTCGGTTGAAACATTTTTATTTGGAGACAGAACTGTCATACCACAGCCAACCTGGGCAGGCGTATTGGGCATAGCTCTAACAATTTTTATGCCTGAACCCAGCAGATCTTCCATAGTGCTTATGGTCACTCCGGCTGCTATAGAAACGACAATCTTGCCTTTTGCAAGACTTTTCGTTTCTGTCATTGCATTGGGTAGAATATTCGGTTTTACAGCAAAAATTACTATATCAGAACAGTTAAATACTTCCTTGTTGTCGGTTGTAGTTTTAACTTTAGTATCAGACCATTTTTTAAGGGACTCAGGGAACTTGTCGCTTATAGTTACGCAATTATCGGCAACTGTACCTGAGGATATAAAGCCTTTTGCGAGGGCTGTAGCCATATTTCCTGAACCGATAAATCCAATTTTCACTGTTAATCACCTTCTTTTAAAATTCGTGTTTGATGTATTTTTCGATTCTGTCAAGACCTTCTTTAATGGTTTCCATTGAGGTTGCGTACGAAAGTCTTACATAACCATCAATACCAAAACCTTCACTTGGAACAAGGGCAACCAAAGCTCTTTCCAGGATATCATCACAGAGCTCACTTGCTGAGTTAAATACCTTTCCATAATGCTCAATACCTAAGAGCTTTTTAACGTTCATAAATATATAAAACGCACCATTTGGTTTTCTGCAGCTAATACCGTCAATTGAATTGATACGTTCAACCATATAATCACGACGTTTTATATATTCTTCACGCATAACTGAAACTGATGATTGATCACCTAAAAGTGCCTCAACAGAAGCAGCCTGTGCAATTGAATTTGGGTTGGAAGTAGCATGGCTTTGAATATTTGACATAGCTTTTGCCACATCTGCATTTGATGCAGTAAAACCAATTCTCCAACCGGTCATAGCATATGCCTTTGCCATACCGTTTACTGTAATTGTAAGGTTTTTGATTTCATCGCCGAATGTAGCAATATTTTTGTGTGTGCCTTCGTAAACCAATTTTTCATAAATCTCGTCCATTATAACGTAGATATTGTGTTTAACTGCAATATTTGCAATTTTTTCAAGTGCTTCTTCGGTATATACCATACCTGTAGGATTGCTGGGTGTATTTAAAACCAAGGCACGTGTTTTGTCTGTAATACAAGCTTCAAGTTCTTCAGGTGAGAATTTGAAATCATTTTCTTCGGTGGTGTTTAAAAATTTAGGAACACCGCCTGCCATTTTTACCATTTCAGGATAACTTACCCAAAATGGTGCCGGGATAATTACTTCATCTCCATCTTCGCAAATTGCCATAAAAATATTTGTAAGTGAGTGCTTACCGCCGTTGCTTACAACAATATTTTCTATGCCATAATCAAGTCCATGATCATTCTTGAATTTTTCACAAATAGCATTTTTGAGCTCAACAGTACCGGACGCAGGTGTGTATTTTGTGATATTATTTTCAATGGCTTTTACTGCTGCCAATTTGATATTTTCAGGTGTGTCAAAATCAGGTTCACCTGCACCAAAGCCAACAACAGGAATGCCATCCTTTTTCATTTGTTTGTATTTTGCATCAAGCGCCAAGGTTGGTGAAGGGCTTATGGCCTTAGCTTTTTCTGAAATATATGTCTTCACTTTAATCCTCCAAAAAAATTTAAATATTAATAGACAACATTTTAATACAAATTAGAACAAATTTCAACCCTTTTTAAAGAATTTTATTGAAAAACCGTGTCTAAAAGCCTTAAAAAGTTTTTATAAGTAATTTTTTCAACTAATTCATTGGAATAGCCTAATTTTACGAGTTCATTTGGTATTTTTTCCATATCTTTAATTCCTGTTATTTCACTTGGCATACTATCCATTCCGTCAAAGTCGGTGCCAAAACCAATATTATTTTCACCGCCAAGTGCAAGAATATACTCAATATGTCGTATTACATCTGTTAATGAGCATTTGCCATCAGACAAAAATTCACTGTAAAGGTTTATGCCTATACACCCATTGTTTCTTATAATTGCCTTTATTTGGCTATCGTTTAAGTTCCGTTTATGGTTTTTTAATGAAAATGCATTCGAGTGAGTTGCAGAAACAGGCTTATTTGTGCTCTCCATTACATCCCAAAAGCCTTGCTCTGAGATGTGTGATACATCTATAACCATACCAAGATTATTCATATTTTTAATAACTTCTTTACCGAATGAAGTTAATCCCTTGGTGTTTGTTTCTGCAATACTGCCTGAGATTTCGTTATCATAGTTCCAGGTAAGAGTAATAAATCTTACGCCTCTTTCAAAGAAATATTTAAGGTTTTCAAGTTTTCCGTTTAATGCTTCGCCGCCCTCGATTGAAAGTAATGCTGCAATCTTTTTCGAATTTATTGCATTGAAGATATCCTGAATACTTATGCAGTGGGTTACTTTTTCAGGATAATTATTTAGTTCAGAAAAATAACAGTTTATAAGTTGATTGCATCGGTTAAAGGGTAATAATTTATCCGTTTTTTTATCAATAAAAGCTGCAAAAACCTGTATGTGTTGATTTTTTTGCATATCTTCAATTGAAAGATGCAGTTGGTTTTGTGCTAAATTTTGGTTGCTGTCGCAAATTTTTTGTATTGTATCACAATGTCCGTCAAAAATGGTATATGGCAAAATTATACCTCCTCAAAAACTTGTTCAAAATGGTTAAGTTTTTTGAAATCAAAATTGCTGCCATCAAATTTGCCGTAAATTTCAATAATATCAAATCTTATATTTAGCTCGGTGGGATTTTCCATCAGATACATCTTGGCGCAATTCACGATTCTTTGCTTTTTATAATATGTGACTGCTTCTGCAGGTGTTCCAAATTTATCTGAACTGCGGGTTTTTACTTCCACAAAGACCAGATTTTCCTTGTGTTTTGCAATTATATCAATTTCGCCTATCTTATTCCTGTAGTTGCGCTTAATAATTTTGTATCCTTTTTTCTTAAGGTAATTGGTTGCAGTATCTTCGCCACATTGCCCTGTGATTTTATTATATATACCCTTTATCATAATGTTTTGCCTAAAACCTTATTCGTCATAAAGCTTTTCCTGTGAACATCGCTTACACCATATTTTTGGATTGCCATTATGTGGTCTTTTGTTCCATAACCCTTGTGCTTTGCAAAACCATATTGTGGATATTCTTTGTCCAGTTTCATCATAAGACGATCTCGGCTAACCTTTGCAAGTATTGAAGCTGCAGCGATGCTTTGGGACTTTGCATCTCCTTTTATTACATATTGGTAATCTACATCGTATGGAATATTATCATTACCATCTATCAGCACAAAGTCCGCTACAACTTCAAGCTTTGAAACTGCGTTGTGCATTGCAAGAGCAGTGGCTTTCTTTATGTTTATATCATCTATAACGTCGGGATATACAAATTCAACCGAATAGGCGATAGCAGTGTCTTTGATAACATCAAAAAGAAGTTCGCGTTTTTTCTCTGACAGTTTTTTTGAATCATTTATACCTTCGATTTCAGCATTTTGGGGCAAAATAACAGCAGCTGCACAAACCGGACCGGCAAGGGGTCCTCTCCCTGCTTCGTCTATACCTGCAATATATTTATAACCTTTACAGTAGAGTTCGTTTTCAATTTCTTTCATTATTTTCACAACCTTTAAAAAATTTAAAATTGGGCAGATACACGAAAAACGCATACCTGCCCTTGTGTTATATTTTAGGACTTTCAAGAGTTATTTTTCCAATTCTTGCAGCTCTAAAATCATCAAGTATCAAATTGGAAGCTCTAAGTGTATCCACGTGTCCTCCTGAAACTATACATCCACGTTTTTTGCCTATCAATTCCACAATATCAAAATCTTCATATTGTTCCAGGTCTTCAGTAAGTTTAAAACGTTCTTTCAGCATATCGGGATAGTTGTTTCTCAAATAGCCTACAAGGTAAAACGCAAGTTCTTCAACGTCCATAATCTCATCTTTAATACCGCCTGTATAAGCAATGCGTTTTGCAACTTCAGGGTCTTCAAATTTAGGCCATAAAATACCGGGTGTATCCAATATTTCATATCTGCCCGCAACCTTTATCCACTGCTTTGCGGTGGTAATCCCAGGTCTGTCCCCAACTTTCGTTGCGGCTCTTCCGGAGAGACGATTTATAAATGATGATTTGCCCACGTTAGGTATGCCAACAACCATCATTTTTACTGTACGCCTTTGCATACCTTTAAGACGTTCTCGCTCAAATTTTTCAGCAAGTACCTTATCAATTGCTGTATCAAGATTTTTAAGCCCCTTACCTGATTGACTGTCCATAAGAATTGTGGCAATACCTTTATTTTCAAAATATTTAACCCATTTTGCGTTTTCGTCACTGTCTGAGATGTCAGACTTATTAAGAACAAGAACTCTAGGTCTGTTGCCCACAATTTTGTCAATCTCAGGGTTTCGTGATGATAAAGGAAGTCTGGCATCTACCAATTCAACAACTACATCAACCAATTTCAAAGAATCAGTTATGAGCCGTCGGGTTTTTGCCATATGTCCGGGAAACCATTGTAAAACCATAATTTACCTCTTTTTCTTACTCCTCGTCGTAATCTACTGTACCCAAATTATCAAGC
This sequence comes from Clostridia bacterium, assembly GCA_017546165.1. Taxonomy (GTDB): domain Bacteria; phylum Bacillota; class Clostridia; order Monoglobales; family Monoglobaceae; genus SIG440. The sequence goes on along the minus strand of JAFYXL010000014.1, from coordinate 75,367 downwards.
GGCCAAAATCTGAAAGTTGCGTGTCCTATAAGTTCGTCAACTGGAATTTGTCCGAGTTCACGGCTATCTTTGCTTGCGTTTCGGTTGTCGCCCATTGCCCAAAAATAGCCTTCTTTAATCTCAATAGGGTTTTCTTTGCTATAATTCCCACTCATAATCAAAAAGTCAATATATGAGCCTCTGAGATGTGTTGGTTCACTGATATAAGGCTCGTCAATTAAATTGCCGTTTAAATATACATCGCCTGTTTCAAAGTCAATATAAAGCTTATCGCCTTCGGTTGCGATAACTCTTTTTATATAAGGCCTACCAGGATCTGATGCAGGTTCAAAAATTATAACGTCACCTTTTTGAGGTGTGTAAGCAACTCGATTTACATAAAGTCTGTCTGAATGCTGAAGGGTAGGTTCCATAGATTGGCCATCAACCTTTGCAAGGGTCAACACATAATTACGCAATAAAAATGCTACAACCAATGCGATTACAATTGCTTGAATCCATTCGCGTATTTCTTTCATAAAACTATTTTTTTTAGGAGCTTCTTCAACAGTAATATCTGTTTCAGGGATATTATTTATATTCTTTTCATTTTCTTCCATATTTGACACGACCTTTCTAAAAAATATGAAAATATGGCGAGTATTAAAATAATACCCGCCATATTGATTCGTTAAATTCTTTCTTTAACCTTTGCAGCTTTACCAACTCTATCACGGAGATAGTAGAGCTTAGCACGTCTAACTTTACCGCGTCTTGAAACTTCGATACGGTCAATATTAGGTGAGTTTACAGGGAATGTTCTTTCAACACCAACACCGTAAGAAATTCTTCTTACAGTAAATGTTTCACGAATTCCACCGTGATTCTTCTTGATGATTGTTCCTTCGAACATCTGAATTCTTTCTCTGTTTCCTTCTTTTACCTTAACATAAACGCGAACTGTGTCACCGATGTTAAGCTGTGGAAGATCTGTTCTGATCTGATCCTGTGTAATCTGGTCTAAAATGTTCATTTTTTACATCCTTTCTTTTTCAGGTATTCATATCATACAGCTTCCAGATAAAGCAGTAAACAGAGGACTACCCATAATCAACTCAAAAAGTATAACACACTTTTTGATAAAATGCAAGTATTTTTTTGAAAAAATTTCAAATATTATATTATTTAGAATTTTTAGGGTTAACAATATCACGCCAAGCAAGGTCGCCGCGTTCAAGACCTTGTATCAAAACCTCGGCTGTTGCACTGTTTGTAGCAAGAGGAATGTTATGCACATCACAAAGTCTGAAAAGAGCTGAAACATCAGGTTCGTGTGGTTGTGCAGTAAGAGGGTCACGAAAGAAAAGCACAAGGTCAATTTCGTTATATGCAATTCTTGCACCAATCTGTTGGTCACCGCCTTGAGGTCCGGAGAGAAACAGATTGACCGAAAGACCTGTCGCATCTGAGATAAGTCCGCCTGTCGTTCCTGTTGCGCAAAGGTTATGTTTACTTAAAATGCCTTTGTAGGCAATACAAAAATCTACCATTAGTTCTTTTTTCTTATCGTGCGCGATTAATGCTATGTTCATTTCGGCCTCCTAATCTGATATATAAATTTTAGGTTATTTTTGTTTTATGCTTTTAATGGGGATGTTTGCAGTAATTGCAGGAACTCTTGATTTTCCATCTTCACTTTGAGCAGTTGTAATGTTTATATCCAGCTCTCCATCTGTAACATCCATGTATTTTGCAAGAACTTGCATAATTTCATCTTTTATGGTTTTTAAAAATTCCGGTGATACATTTGCGCGGTCATGAACCAGGACAAGCTTCAATCTATCTTTTGCTGCATCTTTGGAATTGTTTTTTCTGCCAAAAATTCTAGACAAATCCAGCATTTTTTTCTCTCCTTAAAATCAAAATTGTTTAAAGACTACTGCTTTTTGCTGAAAATCTTTTTGATTTTACCAAGCAAGGTATTGCTGTCAAGATCCATAAGTGGAACATTGTTGCCGTTAAGACGTTCAGTAATATTGCGGTAACCTTGACCTGCCATTGATTTTGGATTAACAACAGCCGGTTCACCCTTGTTGGTTGAAACAATAATATCCTGGTCGTCCGGAACAATACCGATAAGATTAATATTAAGGATTTCCATAATATCATCAACATTCATCATATCGCCACGTCTTACCATATCAGGACGAATTCTGTTGATAATGAGGTAATGGTCGTAAATTTCATTAGCTTCCAAGAGGCCAATTATTCTATCAGCATCACGAACAGCTGAAACCTCAGGAGTTGTAACAATTAAAGCTTTGTCTGCGCCGGCAATGGCGTTTTTAAAGCCTTGTTCTATGCCTGCAGGACAGTCTATAATAATAAAGTCATATTCTTTTTTTAGTTTTTCACAAAGTTCCTGCATTTGTTCGACAGTTACAGCATCCTTATCCTTTGTTTGTGCCGCAGGAATAAGAAAAAGTCCATCAAAGCGTTTATCTTTAATGGCAGCCTGCTTAGGTTTGCAAACACCTGTAACAACATCAACCAAATCATATACTATACGGTTCTCGAGTCCGAGAACAACATCAAGGTTACGAAGACCAATATCTGTATCTATAAGGACTACTTTTTTGCCAAGTTTTGCAAGTCCAACACCAAGATTGGCAGTAGTTGTAGTCTTGCCAACCCCGCCTTTGCCGGAAGTGATAACAATTACCTGTGACATTTAAAGACCTCCATATGCGTTTTAATTCTATCCATTCCATATTAACACAAAATAATACAATTGTCAAAATATTATTTGCGTTTTTGCAAAATTTCTTCGATAAAAATATGGTTGTTTTTTATATATGCAATCTCGGGTGCAGCTCCGTGCAGAGTGTCCTCTTCATCAGGTGAACGTGTGATTACATCTGCTATTCTTAGCTGGGTTGGAGAGAGGTTAAGAGCGGCAACAATTGCTTCTCGATTGCCTTTTGCCCCTGCGTGTACCGTCCCTTTTACACTTCCCATAATTACGATATTGCCTGTTGCAACAAGCTCAGCTCCGGGATTTACATCCCCAATCACTACAATGTTGCCGTCGGATTCAAGAAGCTGTCCTGATCGTATTGTTTTTGTGTAAAACTTGGTAAACTCATCCTCAATTGCAATTTTAAATGCGTTGTCTAATATTTCTTCACCGGATAAATCCTTTTTGGATTCTTCTTTTTCAAAAGATTCTTCAGGCTCAGGGTTTTCCCAAAGTACTGCTTTGCAACCAATAGAATTTGAGATTGCACCAATTAGGTCATTAAGTTGTTCAAAACTCAATTCAATTCCTTTAAAACCTACCTTTAAAGGGAGTCCTTTAAAAAAATTCTCAGATTTACCAAACTTTTCGCAAACCAAATTTTTTATATCTTCAAAAGGTAATTCTTTAGTGATGTAAACTACCATTCCTTCTTTATAAAGCTTCAAAACAATTGTTTCGTTGTTCATATTAGATATTCCTTTCTCTGATTATTTCAAAAGTTGATTTACAGGATAAATCTCGTCAATAACATCGGAAAGACCAAGATAGTATTCAAACATAGACCTTGCAACTCTTGCAGCATAACTACTTGTTGCACCGTGTTCCAGAACTATTGCTACAGCAATCTGTGGATTTTCATATGGTGCAAAGCCAACAAAAAGAACTGTATCGCTTCCGCTACCTACTTCCGCTGTACCGGTTTTACCTCCTACTGCCACAGGAAAGTCATCAAATACTACTTTAGCAGTACCATCTTCGGTAACTCTTCTCATACCATCTTTAACAGCTGCAACTGTTGAATCTGATATTTCAATCTGGGAAATAACCTTAGGGTCATTTTTATATACAATTTCACCGGTTTTATAACTACGTACTTCTTTTACGAGCCTGAGGGCATAACGATTACCCTTGTTTAAAACTGTGCTTACATAACTTGCCAGCTGTGCAGGGGTAAACATATTGTCAGATTGACCAATAGCTGCTTGGAGTGTATCTCCCGGATACCATTCCATATCCAATTTGTCCCTATATTCAGGGCCTGCTACAATACCGTTTGATTCTGAAAGTTCAATTCCGGTTTTTTCGCCAAGACCAAAAAGGTGAGCGTATTTTTCTAAAGTGTCAATAGTTAATCTTCTGCCTACATCAAAGAAAAAATAATTGCAGGAAACACCAATAGCCTCTGAAACATTAATAGGTCCGTGTGTTTCGCCTGTGTTTTTCCATATAAGACAGGTAGGTTGATAAGACGGCGCATAATAAGTATATACACCCTTGTCCTCTATTATTTCGGTAGGACTTATAATCCCCTCTTCAAGTGCAGCAATTGCAACAAGTGGTTTGAATGTCGAACCGGGCGTATATGCTCCGTCCAAAGCTCTGTTAAAAAGGGGTTTGTGTGGGTCATTGAGAAGTTTGTTATAAGATTTTGTATATTCTGTTGGTGCATATCCAGGGAGGGATGCCATTGCTAAGACGTCACCTGTGGAAATCTCAACAGCTACAGCAGCTCCACTATAACAATCAAATCCCTTTTCAGCCCTTGTTGCGGTAATATTTTCAGCAAGAGCTTCCTCCGCCACTTTTTGAAGCCCTGCATCAAGTGTTAAAACGGCATAATTACTTGTTTCAGCTTCTTTGACGTTAAGTGTTTGTGAAATGGAACCGGATCTGGTTTGTTCAACCCTTTTATATCCATCTTTACCTTTGAGATGCTTTTCAAGTACTTTTTCAAGACCGTCTTTGCCGATAATATCATTCATACCATAACCCTGGTCGCGAAGCTCAAGATATTCTTCCCGATAGATTATGTCTGTACGTCCAAGGATATGTGCAGCCATAGAACCATAAGGATATTCACGAACAGGTTCAATTTCAACACTGACACCTTTTAAATTGAATGAACACTCTTTGATTTTTTGCACAGTATTCATAGAAATATCATTTGCAAAAGTATATGGATTCATAACACTAAAGTTTTTTGTTTCCATAGTGTATCTTACAGCTACTATATCTCTTGCTTTTTCTGCGTTAAAATGTTCAGAAATGTCATACTCTTCAAAATAATAATTCATTATTTCTTCAGGCGATTCAAATTTCTTAAGGTCGTTTTCGTCTTTCCATTCTTCCAGGTCATCTCTTGCGGTATTTCCCGAAAAGGTAAATTTATACGGGGGTTTTGAGATAGGAAAATCGTCAAAATATTCAACACCGTCAGCTTTACATATGTCCACAAGTGATGAAATTGTTTCATTTAAGGTACTGTTTTTCTTGTCAATACTTTGGATAAGAATATAATAGCCCATATTGTTTGTAACAAGAGGAACACCATAGCGATCCATAATTTCTCCTCGTGGCGCTTTGATTGTGCACGCACGAACAAGACGGTTTTCGGCCTGTTCCTTATATTCATCGCCATTAACAATCTGCAAATTGAAGAGGCGTATAATGCAAAGAACAGTGAAAATCGCCAAGAGGGTATATATAAATATAAATCTTTTGTTTAAATCCTTTTTATCCAATTATTTCACCCTTATAGATTTGTAATGCAAAAGTCCCTAACCAATATCTGTTATCAGACTGATTTTTCTGTTTTTGGAACAATATAATAAAGCGGTATAGATGCTATACTGCAATATAAGCATTCGGGAATTAAAACTTTTAAAAGAGCATTACCTAAGTCAAGGTCGCCTAAAAATGCAATTATATAATACAAGAGTTCGTAAAACAGTGTTGTCACAAAAACAATTACCATTATACTGGGAAGTGTATTATTTCTTATAACTTTTTCGCAAAAATGTGCCGTAAAAAAAGCAACAAGCAACATCAAACACCCATTTAAGCCTATTGCGTTTCCTGTAAGCAAATCCAGAATCAACCCAAAGAAGAAGCCAATAATGGCTCCTTCCTTTTTGCTGCAATAGCAGCTTATAATAACTGTGTATATTAAAAATAAATTTGGCTTTACGCCGAATATCGCTATATATTCAAGCCACGTAGGTTGAATGATAGAAAAAATCACAAGAAATATACCGTGAAAAACATACTTCATTCAAATTCAAACCTTTCGGGATATTTATGATAACTAGTAAGCAGCGTTTTGAATAACAAAGACTGCTTGAAGATTTTTAAAATCTGCCTCCGGACTCACTACGGCATATTGTGAAATGCCTTGAATATCCGGTCTGATTTTTTGTATTTTACCTATTACCAACCCTTTTGGATATACTCCCCCAAGACCCGATGTTATAACCGTGTCACCAACAATAATATTGGCATTTTTTGAGACAAAAGAAAGTCTGCAGCCACCATCAGAGGAAAGACTCCCATCGCCCTCGCAAATTCCGTATTCGCCTGAACGCAAAACTTGTGAGCCGACAGCGTGTTCAGGGTCAGTCAAAAGAGTAACCTTTGACCAAGTAGTTCCTACTTCGCTTATTCTGCCAACCAAAGTGTTTCCTGCTGAAATAACAGGTTGATTTAGGGCAATTCCGTCAGATGCCCCTTTGTCAATAGTCAAAGTATTGTACCAATTTGAGGGGCTGCGCGCGATGACTTGCGCTGTTTCAAGTTCAAACTCTGTGTTATTCGATTTTAAATTAAGAAGCTTTCGCAACTGTTCGTTCTCAAGCTTGCTGGCTTCGTTTTCGCTTATTTGTTTCTTAAGGTCAGCATTTTCATTTTTTAAACGCTTAATCTCATCGTTTAATTTATCTTTATCTGAAAAATAACCGAAGAAATTTGAAACGCCATTTCCTATATTTGTAAAAAACTTTTGCGCAGGGGTAAATATTATCTCCGCTGCATCTTCAAAAATAGTCACATCTGAAGCTGCATTAAAAATCCCAATTGCAATACTAAGAATGATAACCGTAACAATAAGCCAGAATCCTGTTTTATTCTTAAAGGTTTTACGCAAAAGAAGCGTCTCCTCTCCTAAAAATCAATTGAATTTAGTTCAAGATAGTTCTGAGTGTTCTCATTTCTTCAAGGGCCTTTCCGGCACCGATCGCTACGCACTCTGCCGGTGATTCCGCAATAAAAATAGGAATCTCGGTATGTACGTTTATAAGTCTTCCAAGGCCCTTAAGGGTTGAACCGCCACCGGTCATAACAATACCTGATTCAAAAATATCAGCTGCAAGTTCAGGTGGAGTTTTTTCTAGAACAGTTTTAATACCGTCGATTATACCCGCAAGGCTTTCCTGGAAAGCTTCACGTATTTCTGCTGAATTGATGGTAATAGTTTTGGGTAGGCCTGATACCTGGTCGCGACCCTTTATATCCATTGAAAGTTCGTTTTTCAACGGACAAGCTGAACCGATTGTCTTTTTGATATCTTCGGCAGTAATATCACCGATTATCAAATTATGATTCTTCTTCATAAACTGAATAATGTCATTATCAAGTGTATGACCGGCGATATTAAGACTTTGAGTTGCTACAACACCACCAAGGGATACAACAGCGATTTCTGTTGTTCCGCCACCAATATCAACTACCATTGAACCAACAGGCTTGTTTACCTCGATCCCAGCACCGATAGCTGCTGCCATACATTTTTCAATAAGGTAAACTTCCTTTACACCTGCGGCCAAAACTGCATCACGTACTGCACGTTTTTCAACATCGGTAATATGTGATGGTATGCAAATGACTGCTTTTGGCTTGAGAAGTGATGAGTTTATTGCTTTTTTGATAAAGTGTTTAAGCAATGAAACTGTAATATCGAAGTTGGCAATAACACCCTCTTTGATTGGTGTGAGAGCACGAATGTCAACAGGAGTTCTGCCAAGCATATCACCTGCTTCTTTGCCGATAGAATGAACTTTGCCTGTTGCTTTGCTTACGGCAACAACGGTAGGTTCGTTTACAACAATACCTTTACCTTTAAGATAAATTATGGTATTTGAAGTTCCAAGATCAATTCCAATTTCGTTTAACATCATAACAAAAACCACTCTTTCTAATTTTTCGTATTTAAAAGAATTTTATTCCAAAATCCTGTTTTAAAACCTTGCCTAAATGACAAACAGGAAGTCCAACAACATTGAAGTAATCGCCGTGAATTTTTTCCACAAAAAGCGAACCAAAGTTTTGGATCCCGTAACTACCGGCTTTATCCATTGGTTCCCCGATATTAATATAATCTTTAATTTCGTTTATGTCAAGGCTTTTGAAATATACTTCTGTTTTTTCGTAAAAATTTGCTGATTTTTTTGACGAATTTTCTATTATATAAACACCTGTATATACAGAGTGTGATTTCCCACTTAAAAGTGTCAGCATTTCAAAGGCTTCTTCTTTCGTTTTTGGTTTTCCCAAAATCCGGTCATTGACTGCAACAACAGTATCTGCGGCTATAATTATTGCTTCCTCTTTGGGGTTTAATTGTTTTAAAATATTTTCGCCTTTGAATTTTGCAAGATTCATAACCATTTCATCAGGTCTTATACTATCATTCATAGGTTCCGGAGTGCTATCCGGTAAAATTTCAAATTTTAAACCCAGGTTTTCAAGCAACTGCTTTCTTCTTGGGGAGTTTGACGCAAGAATTATGCGGGTCATATACGTATATCCTCCTTTAATGCGCGTTTCGCAAAAATATGTGTTGCACTGCCCGTGATGAAACCTGAAACAAGTGACAAAACAAGTAGTATCGGTAGATATGACATAACATAAACAGATGAGTAAAATATAACTGCTACAATAAGTTGAGATACATTATGTGTAGCTGCACCTATTATACTTATACCTATTATACTTACCTTGGGGTAAAGTATTTTCTTAATGAACCACATAGAAATGGATGAGAAGAAAGCTCCCGTGACACTGTATGCCATTGTCATAACCCCGCCTGTCAGGAGTGAACCCCAAAAGCTGCGGAATACCGATATTAACAGAGCATTTCTGCCACCAAACATAAAGATATTTATAATAGATACAATATTGGTAAGACCAAGCTTTCCGCCGGGAAGTGGTGTAATCAGAATTCTGCTTTCTATATACTGTAGCACAAGTCCTATAGAAATAAAAAGTGCCATTATTCCAATACTGCGAGTGTTAGTCTTCTTTTTCATCAGTAAGTCACCTTGTCTATTTCTTCCTTAATCGTTCCTTTAAGCTCTACAGAAACCCGATTGGGTACGCAAATAATAATTTGTCCGATTTTTGTTATTTTGCCGCATTTCACGTCAAATTTATCTTTACAATCTGCATCCAGCATTTCGGCTCCGTCAGATGTTATTTTTAAAATGTTTTTCCCAAATTCAGTGTTTATTCTGATTATTTCGGGCGATTTTATTTCTGCCAAATCATAATTTGCATAGAGCTTTCCATTCACTGTTATTACAACAGAATTTGGAACATTTGATGCAATACTTAATGCCATAACAACATAAGAAAGAATTGATAGAAGCAGTATCAAAACAATTATTAACTTATCTAATTTTGTAAGTATCTTCATTTTATTTTACACCTTTTATGAAGTGACCATTTGTAAAATCACCGGGTCGATAACCTGAAGCTTTAAAGAAACTGTCGCAAACACGGATACATTCGTCGGGATTTTCGTCTGTAAAATACAGCCGGAAGAATTGAATACCGCAATTTTCCAGCCTAGCCTTATCAAACCCCATAAATGTTTTTTTACAATTAAGGATAACGCTTCTACAGGAATCCCCGTCTTTGATTACGGGAAATTTCATACCCATACGGTCAGTTAAATAATTGTTGATCTGACAGGGACAATTACTACCATTCCGTATGACACAATTTTCGGTTATCATTAACGGAAGTCTGCCATATACCATTATTTGTGTAGCAACGGGTTTTTTAATAAATCCTAACTGTTTTAAATTGAGTTCAGGTGAAAGCTCTATAATTTTTAATCCGTAACTGTTGTACAATTCAAGAGCATAACTGTTAAATATGTTAAGCCTGAAACCGCCGAAAACAGTATAATTTTCAAATGGTTTAACTAGGGAGATATTAGTTGCCAGTATTCCGCAAAAACCGCTGTTCAGCAATTTTTTAGATTCTAAAATAGTATTTTCAAATTCATTTTCGTGAATGATTGACGGCGGAACAATAACAATTTTTTCTTTATATTTATTAAACTCATCCCGATAATTTAAAATAATGTGCAAAGGTATATACATATAGGAAAAAGGGTAATTTTTCACTGAATTAAATTGGTCAATCGTTGTTATCTCGCAAACATATTCAGTTTCATCTACACTTTTTTCTTTAATTTTGGAAAGCTTTGAGTCAAAATTATGCCTTTTAAAAGAATTTGCATACTCTTTTTCAAATTTTTCTAAAGCATTACGTCTTAACGAATTTAATGCTCCGGCAGTTAAAAATACATTATCTTCTAAATCTATGGACAGTTCTGTAAATTCAAAGGGGGTGCCACCTGTTTTTCTTAGCTGCAAAATCACATTTTCTGCCCGAAGAGGAGTTTTCACTGCTTCTTCTGCCTTAGTTTCGCCTATATATTTAATTTTAAAATCATTACAACAAATCGAAATCTGCGGAAAGGAATCCATTTTGACTTCAACTTCTGCTGTAAGTTTTAATTTTTTGTTTTCCGATTTTATGTTGTTTAAAATATTATTTATAGTTTTGTCACTGCCCATACGATATGGGTTGTCAGGTTTGTCAAAGGCAAACATATCTGTGCCTGTCTTGCCTGTTAAATATCCGTCAGTAAGCCCACCTCGATTAAAAATAATGTCAAGGGTCTGAATATCTTCCTGACTTACAGAGGAAGGATTGTCAATATATTTCCGATAAATTCCCACAACAGCCGCAACGTATGCAGGGCCCTTCATACGTCCCTCAATTTTAAGAGAAGAAACGCCAAAATCTTTCATTTGAGAAATATGTTTAAGGGATGATAAGTCCTTAAGACTCATATAAAAAGCAGACTTTTTGTTCTCGTTCACAGAATATGGAAGCCTGCAGGGCTGGGCACATTTACCACGGTTTCCTGAACGGCCACCGATGATACTGCTCATAAGACACTGCCCCGAATAACACATACAAAGAGCACCGTGCCCGAACACTTCAAGCTCAGCGGTGGTTGATTCAGATATTTTTTTGATATTTTTAAGTGATATTTCTCGGCTTAGAACAACTCTTTTTATGCCAAGGGATTCAAGGACCCTTACCCCCTCTGCGTTGTGAACAGTCATTTGGGTACTTGCGTGTATTGGTAACGAAGGGACAATTTCGGCTGCAATTTTTGCCACACCCATATCTTGAACAATAATACCATCAACACCAATTTTGTTTAAGAATCTCAGGTATTTGCAAAGTTCATCAATTTCAGTATCTGAAACCAAAGTGTTTACAGTAACGTAAATTTTTACGTCTCGCAAATGGCAGTAATCTACTGCATTTTCAAGCTCTTCAAAGTCAAAATTGTCGGCAAAACTACGGGCTCCAAACGCTTTGCCGGATAGGTAAATTGCGTCCGCACCACTCTGTACCGCCGCCACAAGGCATTCAAAATTACCTGCCGGTGCAAGCAACTCAAGTTTCTTCATTTAAAGTTCAATCCTTTTTAATATCCGTTTCTTACGGAACTTTTTGCTAACTCAATCTGGAGATTTTGAACTGTTTTTTCAAGTTCTTCAACGCGTTTTGTTTTTTCGGAGAGTTGTGTTGAAAGCTGGATTTCCGCTTTTGAATAGTCGGCAATTTCTTTTCTTAGGTTATCTGCCGCATCTTCAATGCGCAAAAGTTCATCTGCTAAATTAATTGATGTGAGCATAGCAAGCATTGCAGTACTTAAGCGTTTGTTTGCCTGTGCGATTTCGGATAATGCTTTGTCAACTCTTACTGCCACTCTCTGTACGTATTCAGCAGGTTCAGCTGTAACTAATGTATATTCCGCACCATTAATAAGAACTTTAACTTTTTTCTTTTCCATATTTGTTCTCCTTAGTTATTTTTTATATATTCCATAGCTTTGAAAAATCCAATAATGGTTTTTGCATCATTAATTTCATTTTTCATAATTAAAGAATAAATTTCCTCTACTGAAATTTCAAATATGTCCAAAAATTCATCTTCGTCAGGATTAACTTTTCCTTTATACAAATCCCAGGCAAGGTAAAGATGGGTTGTCTCGTTGGCAAAGCCGGGTGATGGATAGAGGTAACCCAAAGACACAAACTCCTTGGCTTTGTAACCTGTTTCTTCTTCCAATTCGCGCTTTCCACACACGAGAGGATCTTCGCCTTTTTCCAGCTTGCCTGCAGGGATTTCAAGCAGTTCTTTTTCAACAGCTTTCCGATATTGTTTAACCATAAGAATTTTATTATCAGATGTAATAGCTACAATGCCTACTCCTCCCGGATGATCCACAAATTCACGATATCCGACCTTTCCGTTTTGAAGTTCAACATCTTCAACACGTACATTGATAATTTTACCTTCAAATTTTATTTCGGAAGTAATTGTTTTTTCATTTAAAGACATAGTAGCTCATCCTTTCAGAATTTATATAGAAAAACAAACGGGCAGAAATATCCTCTGCCCGTCTAAAAACTGTTTCTTGGTACTGATTAAACAATACCCTGAGCCATCATAGCATTTGCAATCTTTTCAAAACCGGCAATGTTTGCACCGGCAACAAGATTGTAGCCAAAGCCATATCTCTCAGCCGCACTTGCAGCACTGTTGTGAATATTAACCATAATATTCTCAAGCTGTGCATATACCTGTTCAGGCGCAAATACAGTGTGACCTGCATTCTGACCCATTTCAATACAAGAACAAGCAACACCGCCTGCGTTAGCAGCCTTAGCTGGGCCGATAACTACACCATTGTCACGGAGGTATGCAACAGCCTCATTTGTTGTAGGCATATTTGAACCTTCGCAAAGGAACTTACAGCCTGCAGCAACCATAGCTTTTGCTTCTTCCATACCAATTTCGTTCTGGGTAGCACAAGGAATGTAAAGGTCTGCCTTAACACCCCAAGGTTTTTCGCCTGGGAAGAATTTAGCGTTAGGGAACTTTTCTGCATATGGTGAGCAGATATTCTTGCCTGAAGCACGAAGTTCAAGAAGGAAATCTTCTTTTTCACCTGCTGTAACACCATCAGGATCATATATGTAACCATCAGGACCTGAAATTGTAATAACCTTTGCACCAAGCTGATTGAGCTTCTGTACTGTACCCCATGAAACGTTGCCAAAACCTGAAACTACAACTTCCTTACCTTTGAGCTCTTCGCCAAAACGCTTAAGCATTTCTCTTGCAAAGAATACAATACCATAACCTGTAGCTTCTGTTCTGCCGTTAAGACCACCGTAAGGAATGCCCTTACCTGTGAGAACACCTTCATATACATCTTTGAGTCTCTTGTACTGACCAAAGAGGTAACCAATTTCTCTTGCACCAACACCCAAGTCACCTGCAGGAACATCAGTGTTTGCACCGATATGTCTGTAAAGTTCTGTCATAAATGACTGACAGAAACGCATAATTTCAGCATCTGATTTGCCGTTAGGGTCAAAGTCTGCACCACCCTTACCGCCACCAATCGGAAGACCGGTAAGTGAATTTTTGAAAATCTGTTCAAAACCCAAGAACTTTATGATACCTGGATATACATTAGGTGCAAATCTAAGGCCACCCTTATAAGGACCAATTGCACTGTTGAACTGTACTCTGTAACCTCTGTTTACCTGAACGTTTCCGTTGTCATCAACCCACGGAACACGGAATGAAATTGATCTTTCGGGCTCAACCAATCTCTCCAAAAGACCTGCCTTTTCATACTCAGGGTGCTGTTCAATAACAGGCTCCAAAGATTCAAGAACTTCGTAAACCGCCTGCAAGAATTCACTTTCACCCGGGTTGCGTTTTTCTACCTGTTCGTAAACACGCTTCAGATAAGAATTATTAATACTCATTTAAATCATCTCCTAAACGATTACTAAAATAACTTTTCGAAATATTATAACACATAAACGTCTTCTATGCAATATTTTTTTAGACAAAAAAAGTAATTTTTTGTATCAATATTCAAAAAAATCAGCAGTGCATTCCCGCAAGCTTACCTGTTGAGAATGCAATTTGAAGATTAAATCCACCTGTGTAGGCATCGACGTCAATAATCTCGCCTGCGAAATAAAGACCTTTTACAATTTTTGACTCCATTGTTGAGGAATCAATTTCTTTGACTGAAATACCGCCTGATGTAATAATTGCTTGTTCAATAGGGCAAAAATCAGTTACGTTAAATTCTATGTTCTTTATTGCAGTTATAAGCTTTTTTCTTTCTTCTTTTGTAATGGAGTGAACCTTCTTTCGTGGTTCAATCCCCGAAAGTGCTACAATTGTGTCAATAAGTCCCTGTGGGATAAGTTCGCCCAAACTGTTTACAAAGTCTCTGTTTGAGAATTTTTGAAAATCTCTAAGCAGCCTTGCATCAAGCTTTTTTTCATCAAGTGCAGGTTTCAAGTCAAGCAAAATCTTATACTTACCTGCCTCCATTGGTCGCATATGAGCAGATGCGCTTAAAATCACAGGACCAGTAAGTCCAAAATGTGCAAACATAATCTCGCCAAAATCTTGATAAACCTTTTTGTTCTTCTCATTCACAACTGTTATTTGAACATTTTTAAGCGCAAGCCCCATCAAATCATAAGCCCACTTTTCATCTACTTCAACTGGGACAAGTGAAGGAAATATGGTAGTGATTTTATGACCTAAATCCTCCGCCCAGGCATAACCATCACCGGTTGAACCTGTACCTCTATATGAAGCACCACCCGTTGCTAAGACAACGGATGTGCTGTAAATATTGCCGCGTTTTTCTGTCTTGACACCACAGACACAATTATTTTCATCTGTTAATATTTGTGTTACAGTATCGTGAATTATATTGACACCGCTCTTTTTTACAAAGTTTGATAACGCATTTACAACATCCTGACTTTTATCAGAAATGGGGAAAACTCTGTTTCCCCGTTCGACTTTTGTTTCAACACCTAAATCGTTGAAAAATTTGATTGTATCTGCGTTAGTAAATCCGTAGAAGGCGCTGTATAAAAATGTACGATTTACAGTTACATTTTCAAGGAGTGTTTCCACATCATCACAAGCATTTGTAATATTGCAGCGGCCTTTACCTGTAATCAGTAGCTTTTTACCCAAAATACGGTTTTTCTCTATCAAAATAACAGATTTACCTCGAGTTGCGGCAGTTCCTGCTGCCATCAATCCTGCTGCACCGCCACCGATTACTATAACATCAGCTTTTGCATTATCCATTTTATTTACCTTTTTCTTCCGGTAGTATTATTTTTTCGGTTTGAATTTCTGCTGTGAGCTTTAAACTGCTTCTTTGTTCCATCAAATGCTCTGCCTTTGCGACTTTTTTTGTTGGAACCTTCAATATCAATTTTTTTTAGCATATTGATTTCAGACTCACTGAGTTTTCGCCATTTTCCAAGAGGCAGATGTCCAAGATTGAGACCTGCTTCACGAGTGCGGCGAAGTTTTTTAACAATACATCCAACAGCCTCAAACATCTTTCGCACTTGTCTGTTTCTGCCTTCGTGTATTGTTATTTCCACTTTGGTGCCATACTGGGTTGCGCCAACTACTTCCACTTGCGCAGGACTTGTTTTTACACCATCAACCTCTACCCCTCGTCTGAGTTGAGTAATGGTATCCATTGAAATATCACCGGTAACTTCTGCAACATAAGTTTTCTCTATATCGTGTTTTGGGTGGGTAATCCGATAGGTCAAATCACCGTCATTGGTAAGAAGTAATAATCCTTCGGTATCATAGTCGAGCCTGCCAACAGGGTAAATTCTTGTGCTTATATCTGACACAAGCTCCATAACAGTCGGGCGGTCTTTGTCATCAGATACCGTTGTAATAAAGCCAACGGGTTTATTAAGCATAATATATTCTTTTTTTGTTGTATTCCTTACAACTTCCCCGTCAAACTCAACTATATCATAATTTTCATCTACCTGAACGCCCATTTCACGGACTGTTTCGCCATTGACCGAAACCCTGCCTTCAGCTATTAACTTTTCCGACGCTCTTCTTGACGCAACACCTGCATCTGCAAGATATTTCTGTAATCTAACCATTTTTTACCTCTGGGGTTTTATATATTTTTATATTTATCCAAAACCTTTTCAATTCTTTTAATAGGATTAAGCAGTTCACTGATTGAATGTTCAGCATTAAGTTCACTGATAAGAAGTGCGACATACTTACTCATATCAACTTGGTGATACCAAGGCTTTGTTAAAAGTTCAGGTTTTGAGTAAATAAGGTTTGTAGTAAATACACCTTCAATGAGACCTTCTTCATAAGCTTTATCAAATCTTTCAAAACCTTCGGTGAAAAGACCGAAAGTTGAAAACATAAATACACGTGATGCGTTTCTCTTTTTAAGCTCTTTTGAAACATCTATCATAGAATCGCCTGAAGAAATCATATCATCAACAATAATAACATTTTTTCCATCCACGTCGGACCCTAAGAATTCGTGGGCAACAATAGGATTTTTACCATTTACAACCTTTGAGTAGTCGCGACGTTTGTAGAACATACCAAGTTCCATTTCGAGGACAGATGAATAATACATACATCTTGACATTGCACCTTCATCAGGTGAAATAATCATTGTATTATCCTTGTTTAAAATAATATCTTTATCATATTTAAGGCAAGCCTTTATCATCTGATATGTAGGCATAACATTTTCAAAACCATTAAGCGGAATTGCATTTTGAACTCTTGGATCATGTGCATCAAAAGTAATAATGTTGCTAACACCAATATTACAAAGTTCCTGAAGAGCCATAGCACAGTCAAGAGACTCTCTTGATGAACGCTTGTGCTGACGACCTTCATAAAGCATAGGCATAATAACAGTAATGCGCTTTGCTTTGCCTCCAAGCGCTGAAATGGTACGTTTTAAATCCTGATAATGATCGTCAGGACTCATTGGAACATCTGTTCCATAAAGCTTGAATGTTTCACCATAATTAAAGCAGTCAACAATGATATAAACATCGTATGTTCTTGCTGAGTGAAGCAATGTTGCTTTTGCTTCGCCTGTACCAAATCTTGAAAGCTTTACAGGAAGCAAAAATGTACCAAGGTTGTTTACATCATCGGCATTAAAGGTTTTGAGATAGTAGTCCACCTTTTCGCAAAAGCTTTCACAACCTGTCATACCAATTACGCCGAGGCGGCCTAAGTTGTAAGATTCAATTGTTGATTTCATTTGTTTTCTCCTTTGAATGAAAAGATTTATGGTTTAAAAGCAAAACTCATATACGAGTCTGCTGATAATTATCTGTGCTTTGATAAAAGCTGATATTTTATATTCCAAAGATTTTCTGAAAGGTCAACGTAATATTCGTGAGGGTTTTCAAAACGCTTGACTTCGTCCCAGATTTTATCAATCTGTTCCTCACAATATTTTCTAATGTCTTTTAAGTCAGGTGATTTATAAACACACTTACCTTTTTCGAATATAGGAACCTGAAGTTCAACCGCTACAAAGTCTGAAATAGTTTTTCTTTTCCAGGTATGTTCAGGGTTAAAGATTTCATAAGTGCCACTATCATCAATTTTTTCGTCAGCAAGAGTTATAACGTCCGCAATGGCCATACCACTTTCCCTTGAAAATAGTCGGTAAACCTTTTTAAAGCAAGGGTTTGTAATTTTGGCAACATTTTCGCTGACCTTGATTTTTGGCACGATTTTGCCATCTTTCTCAACAGCAACTAATTTATAAACGCCGCCAAAAACAGGCTCAGATTTTGATGTGATAAGTCTTTCACCAACACCAAAGGAATCAACGCATGCACCTTGTTTCAAAATATCACGGATGATATGTTCATCAAGTGAATTTGAAATAACAATTCCTACATCCTCATATCCTGCAGCATCAAGCATTTTTCTTGTTTGCTTGGTAAGATATGTGATGTCGCCACTGTCGATTCTTACACCTTTGGGTCGAATTCCCATAGGTTTTAAAACTTCGTCAAAAACACGGATTGCATTGGGAACACCAGATTTAAGTACATTGAATGTATCCACAAGAAACGTGCAAGAATCGGGGTAAGCAAGTGCATAAGCACGAAATGCCTCATATTCAGAATCAAATGACTGAATCCAACTGTGTGCCATTGTACCAAGTGCAGGAACTCCATAAAGCTTGTCCGCAACAGTACAAGCAGTACCTGAAGCACCACCGATAAAAGCTGCTCTGGCACCTAAAATAGCACCACCTGTACCTTGAGCTCTGCGTGACCCAAATTCCATAACAGGCCTTCCTTCAGCTGCACGAACAATACGATTGCTTTTGGTGGCTATAAGACTTTGGTGATTTACGCTAAGCAATATCATTGTTTCGATAAATTGCGCCTGGATGAGTGGTCCCCTGACGGTCAAAATAGGCTCATTAGGGAAAATTGGTGTCCCCTCAGGAATCGCCCAAACATCACATTCAAATTTGAAATTTTTAAGATAAGTCAGAAAGTCTTCGTCAAAAATACCTTTACTGCGTAAAAACTCAATATCTTCATCTTCAAATTTAAGCTCATTCAGATACTCAATGACCTGCTCAACTCCTGCCATAATAGCAAAGCCTGCATTATCCGGTACCTTGCGAAAAAACATATCGAAGTATGCAATTTCATCGTAGATTTTGTTTTTAAAATATCCGTTTGCCATGGTTATTTCATAAAAGTCAGTTAGCAATGTATTGTTCATAACCAAATAGCTCCTTATACATAATAATACAAAATAATTATACCATTACAGACAAAATATTGCAAGCTTTTTAAGCAAATTACATCAATTTTTTTCAGTTTTATTGTAGGTTTTCAATAATTATAATATCGTCACCAATTTTTTTTATATTTTCCCACTTTATTATTATGTCCTCTTCCCGTCCTAAAAATCCCATCATTTTGTATGCTCCCGGCACAACTATTGCAGTAAGTTTTCCTGTATTAAGGTCAATCTCAAAATCGGTAACGTAGCCAAGTCTGGCACCCGTTGATACATTTATTACTTCTTTTGTTTTAAGTTCATTTATACTGCAAATCATATACATTCCTCACTTTCATTACCTATGCTTATGCTTTAGGAAAATGCTATATGATTTTTAAATTTACGGTATAGGTTTTAAGCCTTCGTGAGATAATGATTTTAGGAAAATTTTGAGAGGGGTTGAAATTATTATGATAAATAAAGTTGATATATGCGGGGTGAATACCTCAAAGCTTCCCATCTTGACCGAGGCCCAAAAACAAGAACTTTTTGAAAAAATCCAGAAAGGTGACAAAGAGGCCCGTCAGGAATTTATTTACGGCAACCTTCGCCTGGTGTTAAGTGTTATTCAAAGATTTTCTAACCGCAATGAAAATATAGACGATTTATTTCAGGTTGGATGCATTGGACTTATAAAAGCTCTTGATAATTTTGATACGTCCCATGGTGTTAAATTTTCGACGTATGCAGTGCCGATGAATGTCTCTTAGAGAAAAGTGGTTTATATTTTGTAGTAAATTTTTACTTCATTATTGTTCACAACTATTTTTTCAATACAATCATTCACAATATTTTTTTGTTCGTGGTTTGTCATATACTTCCAACTTTCACGCAATGTGGATAATTGCTTTTTTAATTCATTACTGCGCTTTGAAATTAACTGCTGTTTTTCCTCGCGGTTAATCTGTTTTTTTACAGAATCCAAACCTCTTTTCACTTCCGATATGGTTTCTTTTAAAGCCTCATCTTCTGCTTCTGCATAAAGGTTATATAATCTTTTTAATTTATCATTTAACTTTTTTTCATTTTCTTTTAAAACATCAATTACACTTTTTTCATTTTTTGAAGTTTTATGCTTTCTTTTAATCGAAAAGGAAAATAAGTCATCAAGGACTACTGTTTCAAGTTCCTGTGCCCAAATGCCTTGATTGGTACAATCCGGGTCTCTTACCAGATGGGCTTTGCTTTTGTCGTGGGAATAACAGACCAACTTATACCCGGCTTTCCCCCATTTTTGGTAACGCATTTTTGCCCCGCAAGCGCCGCATTTTACCAATCCTGTGAGCAAATATCCTGCATCGGTTTTTCGTCTGTCTGAACGCTCGGACATCATCTGCATGGCACGTTCGTATGTTTCAGGACTGACGATAGGTTGGTGTCGCCCTAAAAATTCCTCCCCTTTATAAATTATAAAACCCGCATTGGTTTTGCGGGTTAATATTTGCCTTGCCAGACGTTCATAACTTAGTCCCAGCATCCTTGCAATTGCGTTGGTGGAATATCCGTTTAAATAAAGATCATAAACTTTTCGTACCGTTTCTGCATCTTTGTTTGGCACTAAAATACCTTTTTCAGAGTCGTAGTCATATCCAAATGGGACTCTGCCTCCACCCATCCAATATCCGTTTTTTACACGCTCTTTCATACCCATACTTGTGCGTTCCCGGATATTTTCACGTTCAAGTTGTGCAAAAGCTGAAAGTATTCCCAACATAAGCCTTCCAAGAGGGGTAGATGTATCCATACTCTCGTTTAAAGATACAAAATCGACTCCTTTAGGGTTAAAAACATCTTCAATCAGATACAGTGTATCCTTTTGGCTTCTGGAAAGTCGGTCAAGTTTGTAAACAATAACGCAGGACACTTTATCATTTTTTATATCGTCAATAAGACGCTTTAATTCAGGTCTTTCAATATTGCTTCCGCTAAATCCACCGTCAATATAATAGTCATAATTCTTTATTCCTTTTGACACACAATAAGCTGTAAGCATTTCCTTTTGAGCATCAATTGAGTAACCTTCCTCTCTTTGAGCATCGGTTGAAACGCGAATATAAATTGCTGCTATTTTATTCATTTGTTTCCACCCTTATAACATCTTTTGCTAAGTGGTTAATGTTTAGTCTGCGATTTACCTTGTCAATAGTTTCTGAAATAATTTCCTTTTTTATAAAAATATTTCCGTCAATTGGCTTGTTCAGTTTTTCACCGTTTACAAATCTTGTTATTTTCATGAAAATCACCTCTGATATTATTTTGGACAATAAAACAGAAGAATAAACAAAAAACGGTCGCAAGCGCGACCGTTAATTCTAAATTTCAAATAATTTTTTTGCGTTTTCACTTAAAATCTTCCGGTTTGTTTCATCATCAAAGCCTAACGTAAAAAAGGTTTCAAGCTCATCTTTAAGTCCCCACATAGGATAATCAGTGCCAAACAAAACTTTGTCAGTGCCGTATCTTAATGTAATTTCCTTAAAGTCTGCCTTATTTGAAAAACCAAAGCTTGATGAACAATCAACATAAAAATTCCTAAATTTGGACAACTTTTCTGATGCTTCTTCCCATACTGACCAGCCACCAAAATGAGCTCCAATAAACTTAAGTTTGGGAAAGTTTGTTAAAACATTAATGACTCTGTCCGGATTAGAAAAATCGTATCGATAATCCCCGGTGTGTACCAGCATTGTAAGGTTTTCCTTTTCGCAGATTTCGTACATTTTAAAAAGCTTTTTGTTGTCAACTTCAAATTGTTGAATATCAGGATGAAGTTTTACACCTTTTAATCCAAGACTTTTTAGGTATTCTATATCCTCTGCGATATTTTCGCTATCCGGATGGAGAGTACCCAAACCCGTGAGGAAACCATTACTATTTGAAACTTCAACAGCTATAAATTCATTTATACTTTTTACCTGTTTTGGTGTAGTTGCAACAGACTGAACAATTGCGTGATCCACACCTTCGGATTTACAACGTTCCATCAGGTGCTTTACAGTGCCTTTGCCGTGGGATGTTACTCCATAAAATTTATCTGTTGCTCCTACTGCTTTTGCAGCAATCTTTTCAGGATAAATATGACAGTGGGAGTCTATTATATAGTAGTTGTTATACATATTATGCAGTCACTCCTAACCATTGTGTCAGTTATACCTTCTAAATAATTATTTTACAGGATATGTCCAACCGAAGCTATCTTCAATTTTGCCCCACTGGATACCTGTTAAGGTATCATAAAGATGCTGAGTAATCTGGCCGATTTCACCGTTGTTTACGGTAAATACCTTGCCTTTATAGGAAAGCTCACCAATTGGTGAAACAACTGCAGCTGTACCGCAACCCCACGCTTCCTCTAATGTGCCATTTGCCATAGCTTCCTCAAGCTCGTCAATGCTGAGGAGTCTTTCTGACACTTTGTAGCCCTCACTTTTTAAAACCTCAATGCAAGACTTTCTTGTAATACCGGGAAGAATTGAACCTGTAAGAGCAGGTGTCACAATCTCGCCGTTGATTTTGAACATAACGTTCATAGCGCCAACTTCTTCGATGTACTTTCTTTCAACGCCATCAAGCCAAAGCACCTGTGAATAACCCTTTTGTTCTGCTCTTTCCCCTGCACGGTTGCTCGCAGCATAGTTACCACCGCACTTTGCATATCCTGTACCACCACGGACAGCACGTACATCCTCTGCCTCAATCATAATTTTAACCGGATTGATACCTTCTTTGTAGTAACTGCCAACAGGTGATGCAATAATCATAAATGTAGCGTTATGCACTGCGTGAACGCCAAGGCTTTCGTCATTACCAAACATAAATGGTCTAAGATAAAGTGATGTACCGGGAGCTGATGGAGTCCAATCCTTTTCGCAAGAAACAAATGTCTCCAAAATCTCCAACGCCATTTCCTCATCAATCTGCGGAAGGCAAAGACGTTCTGCAGAGTTGTTCATTCTGCGGATATTTTCAATAGGTCTGAAAAGTTGAACTTCACCATCTGCACGACGGTAAGCCTTAAGTCCTTCAAAAATTTCAGATCCGTAATGGAGAACAGTTGATGCAGGATGAATTTCAAACCTGCCAAAGGGAACGATTCGGGCGTTTTTCCAGCCCTCTCCCTTTGTATAGTCCATTATAAACATATGGTCTGAAAAAATCTTACCAAAACCAAGATTTGAGCTATCGGGCTTTGCCTTGGGAGTGGTTGTTTTTATGATTTCTATATTCATTTTACAAATCTCCTTATATCAAGTTTTTAGTTCTCTGCACCAATCTGCATAGCCTTGAGGTTGGTTTCAAGCATATCAGCACGTTTTGCTGAAATTACCTTTTTTAGTGCAGCATTAACGGATTCTTCCTCAAACTCGCCTGTAACTGCCAGGAGCTTACCTGCAATAATCATATTTGCAAGTGTTGGCATATTGTTGTCTGATGCAAGCTGTGTTGACGGAATGTAGTAAACCTCAACGTCTGTACGATTTACCTTTCTGTCGATAAGAGTGGAATCTACAAAAATCTTACCACCGGGAACAACCGCATCCTCGTACTTATCAAGCGAAGGAAGATTCATTGCAATTAAAACATCAGGGTTTGAAACAATTGGGGAACCAACCGGCTCGTCACTTACGATAATGCTGCAACTTGCGGTACCACCACGCATTTCAGGACCATATGAGGGAAGCCAGCTGACTTCCTTTCCTTCTGTCAGACCTTTGTATGCAAGAAACTTGCCTGAAAACAAAATTCCCTGGCCACCAAAGCCTGCAATAAGCATATTTGTTGTACTCATATTATAAAGCCTCCTTTTCTGCGCTGCGATCTTTGTAAACACCAAGTGGGTAGTATGGAAGCATCTTCTCATCAATCCACTGAAGTGCCGCTTTTGGAGTCATACCCCAGTTTGTAGGACAACTTGAAACAACTTCAACAAGTGAAAAGCCTTTGCCGTCAACCTGGTTCTGAAAAGCCTTTTTAATTGCTTTTTTAGCATTTTTAACATTCTTTACATTGTTAACAGTAACTCTTTCAAGATATTCCGGGCCATCAAGTGTTGAAAGCATTTCGCAAACCTTGATAGGGAATCCGCAAACATCTGTATCTCTGCCGTAAGGAGATGTCTGTGTAACCTGACCGGGAAGAGATGTTGGAGCCATCTGACCACCTGTCATACCATAAATTGCATTGTTTATAAAGATAATAGTTATGTTTTCATTTCTTGCAGCAGCGTGAACGGTTTCAGCCATACCGATTGAAGCCAAGTCGCCATCACCCTGATAAGTAAATACAATATTGTTTTCAGGGTCTGAACGTTTAACACCTGTTGCAACAGCCGGGGCACGTCCGTGAGCTGCCTCAATCATATCACAGTTGAAGTAATTATACGCCATAACTGAGCAACCAACAGGTGCAATACCTATTGTTCTGCCTTCAATTCCTAATTCATCTATAACCTCGGCAACAAGACGGTGAACAATACCGTGTGTACAACCGGGACAATAATGCATTTGTGCATCTGAAAGTGCTTTTGGTTTTTCAAATACTACCATTATTTTGTACCTCCTTTTGCTGCGTTTTTAATTGCTTCCAATACCTGCTCAGGTGAAGGAATCATACCGCCTGTGCGGTTGCAGAGAGTAACAGGGACTTTGCACTCAGTTGCAAGTTTTACATCTTCAATCATCTGACCCATTGAAAGCTCAACAGATATAATCTCTTTAACCTGTCCGGCAGCTTTTTTGTAAGGAGCTGTTGGGAAAGGCCAAAGTGTGATTGGTCTGATTAAACCAACCTTAATACCCTGTTTTCTTGCTTCGTTAATCGCATTTTTTGAAACACGAGCAGCTATACCGAATGCTGTAACGCAAATTTCAGCGTCTTCCATCATATATTCTTCGTACATACACTCTGTTTCTTCTATCTTCTTATATCTGTCATATCTCTCAAAATTTGTCTTTTCCAATTCATCAGGTGCAAGGAAAAGTGAGTTTACAATATTATGCTTTCTCTCCATCTTTGTGCCGGTTGTTGCCCAAGGTTTTTCAACAGGAGCAGCAATCTCATAATCAAGTGATACGGGTTCCATCATCTGACCCATTGTACCATCAGCTAAAATCATTGTGGTCATTCTGTACTTATCCGCAAGGTCAAAACCCTTTACAGTAAGGTCAGCCATTTCCTGAACTGAGCTTGGTGCAAGAACTATCATATGAAAGTCACCGTGAGCACCGCCTTTTGTAGCCTGGAAGTAATCTGACTGTGATGGCTGAATACCACCAAGACCAGGGCCGCCACGTTGTACATTGACAACGAGGGCAGGTAAATCAGCACCTGCTAAATATGAAAGTCCTTCGCCTTTAAGTGAAATACCGGGACTTGAAGAAGATGTCATAACTCTCTTACCTGTTGATGAAACACCATAAACCATATTAATTGCAGCGATTTCACTTTCCGCCTGCAAAAATGTTCCGCCGATTTTTGGCATTTTCTTTGCCATATATGCAGCAATCTCTGTCTGTGGTGTAATTGGATAGCCAAAATAATGACGGCATCCTGCAATTATGGCAGCTTCAGCAATAGCTTCGTTGCCTTTCATTAAAACTTTATCTGACATTTAAATTTCCTCCTATCTCTCTACTGTAATAATGCAATCAGGACACATAGTAGCGCAGAATGCACAACCAATGCAAAGCTCAGGTTTTGCTGCTTCTACAGGATGATGACCCTTTTTGTTTATCTTGTCTTTCGCAAGCTCTAAAACTTGCTTTGGACATGCGTCAACGCAAAGACCGCAACCCTTGCAGTTGTCTGTTTTAAATGTTAATTTTGCCATATGTATATCTCTCCTTTATTAAATAATCTTTTTTTGAAGGTTTAATGGAAACAGATTTGCAATACTTGTAAGTTCATTGCAAAGATTTTCTTTTGCACAAGTCATAATTATAGGAAGCCTTGTGGCTTTTGAAACCTCCTCTGCATATTCAAGTGAACTTAAAACATCTTCTGCTGTGGTTTCCTCACCCAGATTAGAGTTGTTTATAATGCCGGTAAATTTAATTTTTCCGGCTGTTTCTATTTCGTGCATAACTTCAATTACATCACTTGCATTTCTAGTCAATGGTCTGTATTTATTAATTACAAACAGCATTTCAAAATTGTCTTCTGCAACTATATCATCTGAGTACCTGCCAAGAGCATATGCACCACGATCATCGCCGCCGATATCTACTACTGCCATAATATTTTTGTTGTCAATGATTGAATACATCTCCTGGGGAATGGCAGGTATATCAACATTTGTATTTGCGTATTCAGAGCAGATAAGCTTTATACCTGCATTTTCAAATTCTTTCTGACTATCCTTGGTTCTAAAATAAGGATTCACAATATCAAGGTCAGCAATCGCTACATTATTATAATATCTCTTCATATCAAATGCCATATTTACAGCGATGTTTGTTTTGCCGCTTCCATAATGTCCGGCAATGAGCATGATTCGTTTGTAGTCCATATCAAAAACTCCAATTTATGTAAATATAAATTAAAAAACCCGTCTCAAAGAAAAGCTTTGAGACGGGTGAAAATCACTCGCGGTACCACTCAAATTGCGGAAAATTTCCGCCCCTCGTAAGACTCAATCAAGTCTTTTGCCTTAACGTAGCAATCACGGAAAGTATCTACTAACCAAAATTTTGGCTTTCTCACCTTCAGCTCAGAAGTGAGGGGTACATTGAAGCATCTACTATCGGTTTGCACCAACCACCGACTCTCTAGAAGCTTTTGCTTCGCACCGTCTTCGTCATAGCTTTTCAAAATTCATCAATATTTTTTTATTATAGCACTGCAACTTAGCATTGTCAATAGTTTTTTCAAGATTTTTTTGGTTATTTTTACATAATTAATTATGCTCTAAAGAATATTAATAAATACAGTATTAATTAAATACTTTTTCCAATTAACAACAATAAATTGCTTTCTATATCATAAATTATATGTTGTTTATTATCTATAAAAAATACCGCAATTTTTATTTTAAATCTTTGTGTAAATGGTTGACACAATTCTTTATTTGTGGTAGAATATATGAAAATGTCAGAAAGGAAAAAACTATGAACTGTATTTTAAAGGATGCGAAAGTTTATATAGACGGAAAATTCACAGAGCAGGATATATATATCGCTGACGGCACCCTATTCCTTGAATACACTCCTACTATTTCCAATTCTACAACTATTTCTTTTAAAAATAAATATATTTTCCCGGGTTTCATTGATGTTCACGTACATCTGAGAGAGCCGGGTTTTTTGTATAAGGAAACTGTTGAGAGTGGTACAAAGGCTGCAGCCCACGGCGGTTATACTGCGGTCTGCTCGATGCCTAACTTAAACCCATCTCCCCACTCTGTTGAAAATTTGAAAGTTCAACTTGATGCAATAAGAAAAGATGCGTGCATCAAGGTCGTTCCCTTTGGAACTATAACAGAAAATGGTCTTGGAGAAAAGCTTTCTGATATGGAAGGTATGGCAAATAATGTTATTGGATTTTCAGATGATGGTCGCGGTGTACAAAGTGAAGAAATTATGCTTGCCGCAATGAATAAGGCAAAATCGTTAAACAAGATTATCTCGGCTCACTGCGAAGATAATTCTCTTCTTAACGGTGGATATATACACGACGGCGAATACGCGAAAAAGCACGGCCATAAGGGCATCTGTTCAATGAGTGAATGGGGTCCCATAAAACGTGATTTGGAATTAGTTAAAAAAAGTGGTTGTGCATATCACGTATGTCATATTTCGACTAAGGAAAGTGTTGAACTTATACGTGAAGCAAAAAAACAAGGGCTTGACGTCACTTGTGAAACAGGGCCGCATTATCTTGTTTTGTCTGATAAGAACCTGGAAGAAGACGGACGTTTTAAAATGAACCCTCCTCTTCGCAGTGAGGAAGATAGGCTTGCACTGATTGAAGGTATTTGCGACGGCACGATTGATATGATTGCGACTGACCACGCTCCTCACTCGGCTGAAGAAAAAGGCCAAGGTCTCGAAAAGAGCCTTATGGGAATTGTCGGGATTGAAACCGCCTTTCCTATACTTTATACCAACTTGGTCAAAACCAACATAATTACACTTGAAAAACTTATATCTCTTATGACGGACAATCCTCGAAAGAGATTTGGTTTAGGATCTGAAATCAAAAACGGCAGTCTTGCCGACTTCACGGTTTT
This sequence comes from Clostridia bacterium, assembly GCA_017546165.1. Lineage (GTDB taxonomy): Bacteria > Bacillota > Clostridia > Monoglobales > Monoglobaceae > SIG440. Next base: position 47,306 of record JAFYXL010000014.1, on the reverse strand, counting down.
TGACCTTGATACACCTTATGAAATCAAATCAGAAGACTTCCTTTCCAAAGGCAAAAGTTCACCCTTTATCGGTAATACAGTTTTTGGAAAGTGCTTGCTTACCGTACACCAGGGAAAGGTTGTATGGAAAGACACAAATATATTACAGGAGGAAAAATAAAATGGCTAAAAGAACAGACATCAAAAAAATACTTATTATAGGTTCAGGACCTATTATAATCGGTCAGGCGGCAGAATTTGACTACGCAGGAACACAGGCGTGTCTTGCTTTGAAAGAAGAAGGCTATGAGGTTGTCCTTGCAAACTCTAACCCTGCTACAATTATGACTGATACATCAATTGCAGACAAGGTTTATATGGAACCCCTTACTTTAGAGTATGTTGCACGAATCATCCGCTACGAAAGACCTGACGCAATCGTTCCGGGTATTGGTGGTCAGACAGGTCTTAACCTTGCTATGCAACTTGAAAAGAAAGGCATTTTAAAAGAGTGCGGCGTTGAACTTCTTGGTACCAAAAGCGAGAGTATTGAACGCGCAGAAGACCGTGAACTTTTCAAAGAGCTTTGTCAGTCAATTGGTGAGCCTGTTATTCCTTCTGAAATCACATATTCACTGGATGAGGCAAAGGCCGCAGCAGAACGTATAGGTTACCCTGTCGTTCTTCGTCCTGCATTTACTCTTGGCGGTACAGGCGGCGGATTTGCATACAATGAAGAAGAGCTTATTGAAATTGGAACCAATGCGTTCAAGCTCTCACCGGTTTCACAGGTTCTTATTGAAAAGAGTGTTAAAGGTTATAAAGAAATCGAATTTGAAGTTATGCGTGACTCAAATGATACTGCAATTACAATTTGCGGTATGGAAAATATTGACCCTGTTGGAGTTCATACGGGTGACTCAATAGTTGTGGCACCTATTCTTACACTTAATGACCATGACCTGAAAATGCTCAACGACAGTGCTATTAAGATTATTCGTGAACTTAAAATTGAAGGCGGTTGTAATGTTCAGTTTGCATTAAACCCTGAAACTTCTGAATATTACCTAATTGAAGTAAACCCACGTGTTTCACGTTCATCAGCACTTGCATCAAAGGCTAGCGGTTATCCTATCGCAAGAGTTACAGCAAAGATTGCTGTTGGTATGTCTCTCGAGGATATTGCAATTGCCAATACAAATGCGGCTTTCGAGCCACGTCTTGATTATATCGTAGCAAAATTCCCCAGATTCCCATTTGATAAGTTTACCTCTGCCAACAACAAGCTTGGTACTCAAATGAAGGCAACCGGCGAGGTTATGGGTATCGGCAGCACTTTGGAAGAATGTCTGCTTAAATCTGTACGTTCCCTTGAAATTGGTGTAAATCACCTTTGGATGGCAAAATTTGAGAATATGTCAGATGAGGAACTTCTTAACTATATTACAGAATTCCGTGATGACACCATCTATGCTGTTGCACAGCTTTTAAGACGTGGAAAGTCAGTTGATGAAATTCACGAAATCACAAAAATTACTGCTTATTTTCTTGAAACTATCAAAAAAATCTGTGATTTTGAAGAAGTTATAAAAGCAAACAAAAACGATGCGGTAACTCTTAAAGATGCAAAAGTTATGGGATTTAGTGATGCGTTCATTGCAAAACTTTGGGGCGAAACTGAACTTCACGTTTTTGAAATGCGTAAAAAACATAAAATTATGCCTGTTTATAAGATGGTTGATACTTGCCATACAGGTGCCTATATCCCTTACTTCTACTCAACTTACACAGGAACCTGTGATTCAAGAATTACCGGCAAGAAAAAAGTTGTGGTACTTGGTGCAGGTCCTATCCGTATCGGTCAGGGTGTTGAATTTGACTATTCTACAGTTCACGCAGTTACAACAATTAAAAATTCAGGGTATGAAGCAATTATCATCAACAACAATCCTGAGACTGTTTCAACAGACTACACAACTGCGGACAAGCTTTATTTTGAGCCTCTCACAACCGAAGATACTATGAATATCATTCTGTTTGAAAATCCTGACGGTACAATTGCATCACTTGGCGGTCAGACTGCAATCAATCTTGCACAGCCGCTCACAGACCGTGGTGTAAAAATCATTGGTACTGACTGCGAAGCAATCGACAGAGCTGAAAACCGTGACGCATTTGAAAAAATACTTAAAAAGCTTGGTATTCCACAGCCAAAAGGTAAGGCTGTTACAAAAATCGAAGATGGCGTAAAAGCTGCTGAAGAAATCGGATATCCCGTTTTAGTTCGTCCAAGTTTTGTACTTGGCGGCCGTGCAATGCAAATTGTTGCAAATGAAGAGGCCCTCCGCCACTACCTTAAAACTGCTGTTGAGGTTGACGAGGACAAGCCTGTTTTGGTTGACAAATACATTGTTGGTAAAGAAGTTGAAATTGATGCAATATGTGACGGCAAGGATGTATTCGTTCCCGGTATTATGGAACTTGTAGAGCGTACAGGTATCCACAGCGGTGACTCAATAAGTGTATATCCTACCTTCAGCATCTCCGATAAGGTTAAAAAGACTATTTTAAAGTATGCAAAACAGCTTGGTTTAGGCATAGGTATTGTCGGTCTTTATAACATTCAGTTCATTGTTGACAAAGATGATAATGTATATATTATTGAAGTTAACCCACGTTCATCAAGAACAGTACCATTCCTTTCAAAAGCAACCGGATTTAGCCTCGCTGACATCGCTACAAATGTTATTATGGGTAAGAGCCTTAAATCTCAAGGCATCAAAAAGACTTATCCCGCTGAAAAGGACCGTTGGTATGTAAAGGTTCCTGTATTCTCATTCAATAAGATTCGCGGACTTGACGCATATCTTTCACCTGAAATGAAATCAACAGGCGAAGCTATCGGCTACGATGACAGACTCAACCGTGCACTCTACAAAGCACTTCAGGCATCAGGTATGCATCTTCAGAACTACGGAACAGTTCTTGCCACAATTGCAGATAAGGACAAACCGGAAGCATTGGAACTTATACGCCGTTTCTATAATCTCGGTTTCAATATTCAAGCTACAAAAGGTACCGCAAAGTTCCTTAAGGAAAATGGAATTCGCACCCACGCTCTTGAAAAAATCAGCGATGGTAGCGAAGAAATTCCTAACGCTATCCGTCAGGGTCATATCTCTTACATCATTAATACCAGTGATATAAGTACAACATCTGCCCATGACGGTCAGGAAATCAGAATGGTAGCAACAGAGAATAACGTCAATCTTTTCACTGCTCTTGATACCGTTTCGGTTCTTCTTGATGTTCTTGAAGAAAATACTATCGGCATTTCAACAATTGATGCGTAAAACTATTCTCACCACCCCTTCTTTTATCGGAGGGGTGGATCTGTAAAATTTAGCAGAAAGGTAATATTCTACTGTGAAGCAACAATTTTTTACAATCACAAAAAACATAAAAATAGCAAAAGATGTTATGCTTATGCGCCTTTGTGGTGATACAAGTGATATAACAAAACCCGGTCAATTTGTAAATTTAAAAATTGACGGTCAATTTTTAAGACGTCCAATATCTGTTTGCGACTATACAAAAGATACTCTTACCCTTGTTTACAAAATAGTGGGTGTGGGAACACAAATAATGAGTGAATATGGGGTTGGCACAAAGCTTGATATTTTAACAGGTCTTGGCAACGGATATGACACTCAACTCAGTGGCTCCTCCCCCCTCCTTATTGGCGGCGGTGTCGGGGTTCCACCTATGTATAATCTTTGCAAGGTTCTGATCGCAGAAGGCAAAACTCCAACTGTTGTTTTAGGCTTTAACAGCAAAGATGACGTATTCTTTGAAGATGAATTTAAGACACTGGGTGCAAAAGTTTTGGTAACAACTGCTGACGGTTCATACGGTATAAAAGGATTTGTAACTGATGCTATGAAAGATATAGATTACGATTACTTCTTTACTTGCGGCCCGGAAGCTATGTTTAAAGCAATTGAGAAAACAGTGGCTACGTCAGGTCAGTATAGTTTTGAAGAACGTATGGGTTGTGGCTTTGGTGCCTGTATGGGATGTTCTTGCAAAACAAAATACGGCAACAAGCGTATATGCAAAGATGGACCTGTTTTGACTAGGGAGGAAATCATATGGTAAACACAAAAGTAAATCTCTCGGGTATTACAATTGATAACCCCGTAATTCCGGCAAGCGGTACATTTGGTTTTGGTTATGAATTTGCTGAGATTTATGATATAAATTGTCTTGGAACATTCTCGTTCAAAGGCACAACCAAGGAGGCAAGATTTGGAAATCCTACTCCAAGAATTGCCGAATGCACAAGTGGTATGATAAACTCTGTGGGACTTCAAAACCCCGGTGTTGAATCTGTTAAAGCAATTGAACTCCCTAAATTGAAGGAAGTTTTTCACAAGCCTGTTATGGCAAATGTAAGTGGATTTTCAATTGACGAGTACACATATACTTGTCAGGCACTTGATGATGAACCGCAAATCGGTTGGTTTGAGGTTAATGTATCTTGTCCAAACGTCCACGGCGGTGGTATGAGTTTTGGGACTTCTCCTGAATCTGCAGCTGAGGTTACAAAAGCAGTTAAGAAAGTTACTACAAAACCTGTGTTTATTAAACTTTCGCCCAATGTTACTGATATTGTTTCTATTGCAAAATCTTGTGAAGATGCAGGCGCTGACGGTATCAGCCTTATAAACACCCTTCTTGGTATGCGAATTGATTTAAAGACAAAAAAATGTGTTGTAGCCAACAAAATGGGTGGTTTTTCAGGACCTGCTATCTTCCCTGTTGCGCTTAGAATGGTGTATCAGGTATATGAAGCAGTAAAAATCCCAATTATTGGTATGGGCGGTGTATCCTGCGCTGAGGATGTAATCGAAATGATGCTTGCAGGGGCAACTGCAGTTCAAGTTGGCGCTTTAAATTTAGTTGAACCCTTTGCCTGCAAAAATATAATTGATAATTTACCAGATGTTATGAAAAAATACGGTATTAATGATTTAAATGAAATAATTGGAGGTGCTCACTAATGGGTAAGGATGTAATTGTTGCTTGTGACTTTGCAACAAAGGATATGGTTTTTGATTTTCTTAATTTGTTCAAAGAAGAAAAACCGTTTGTAAAAATCGGTATGGAACTTTTCTATGCAGAAGGACCGGAAATTGTACGGGAAATCAAAAAACGTGGTCATAAGATATTTCTTGACCTTAAACTTCACGATATTCCAAACACAGTAAAAAAATCAATGTCTGTCCTCCGAAATCTGGATGTTGATATGACAAACCTTCACGCATCAGGAACAATACCTATGATGGAGGCTGCATTAGAAGGACTAACCAGAGAAGACGGCACCAGACCTATTTTGATTGCGGTAACACAGCTTACTTCAACAAGTGAAGAGGTTATGAAATCTGACCTTCTTATAAATGAACCAATTGATAAAGTTGTTATGCATTATGCAGAAAATGCAAAAAAAGCAGGTCTTGACGGTGTTGTGTGTTCACCGCTTGAAGCTGAAAAAGTACACAATGTCTGCGGAAACAACTTTATTACAGTTACTCCCGGGGTACGTTTCGCCGATGGCGATAAAGGTGATCAAGTACGCGTTATGACACCTGAACAGGCAAAAAAGATTGGTTCTGACTACATAGTTGTTGGCAGACCAATTACCGCAGCCAATGATCCTGTTGCTGCATACAGACGTTGCGTTGCAGAATTTGTTGATTAAATAAGTTTATATAAGGAGAAAATTCAAATGAAAACATTAATTGCAAAAGATTTACTTAAAATAAAAGCGGTATTCTTCCGTCCTGAAGAACCATTCACTTGGGCAAGCGGTATTAAAAGCCCTGTTTACTGTGACAACCGTTTGACTCTTAGTGATGTTGATGTTCGCACAGATGTTGAAACAAGTCTTGCAAAGGCTATAAAAGAAAATTATCCTGATGCAGAAGTTTTGATGGGTACATCTACTGCAGGTATCGCTCATGCTGCAATTACTGCACACCTTATGGGTCTTCCTATGGGTTATGTAAGAAGCGGAGCAAAAGATCACGGAAGACAAAACCAGATTGAAGGCAAGCTTCTTCCCGGTCAAAAAGTCGTTGTTGTTGAAGATCTTATTTCAACAAGCGGCAGCGTAATTGAAGTGGTAAATATCCTTCGCGAAGCAGGCGCTGAAGTTCTTGGTGTGGTTTCAATCTTTACTTATGGTATGCAGAAAGGTCTTGACCGTTTGCAGGCTGCGAATGTAAAAAATGTGAGCCTTACAAACTTTGATGTTATCGCAGAAGTTGCAGCTGAGGAAGGCTACATCAAGCCTGAGGACATCAAAAGACTTATTGCATTCCGCAACAATCCATCCGATGAAAGCTGGATAGGTGCTTAATTTTTAGTAATATCTTCTCTTTTCTGTCTGCCCGTAGCAGAAAAAGAGGTTCTATCCGTCGGGCAGAAAGGGAATGAAATAATATGAGAAGTGTAATTGATATAAAAGACCTTTCAATAAAGGAAATTGAAGAAATAATTGCTGTTGCAGAAGATATCATTGCAAACCCTCAGAAATATGCCCACAAATGTGACGGCAAAAAACTTGCAACATTGTTTTTTGAACCATCAACCCGCACAAGGCTCAGCTTTGAGGCAGCAATGTACGAACTTGGCGGAAATGTTCTTTCTGTATCTGATGCAAACACAAGCTCTGCTTCAAAGGGCGAGAGTGTATCAGATACTGCAAAGGTAGTTTCTTGCTATGCAGATATTATTGCTATGCGTCACCCCAAGGAGGGCGCACCTTTAGTTGCTGCAACCAATGCCTCTATTCCTGTTATTAACGCAGGTGACGGCGGGCACAACCATCCTACACAAACCCTTGCTGACCTTTTAACCATTCACCGCGAAAAGGGTCATTTTGACAACTTGACTGTTGGTTTTTGCGGCGACCTTAAATTTGGAAGAACTGTTCATTCATTAATTTCAGCACTAAGTCGCTATAGTGGTATAAAATTTGTTCTTATTTCACCTGATGAACTCAAACTTCCGGGTTATGTAAAAACAAATCTTTCCGAAATGGGAATTGAATTTGTTGAAACAAAGGATTTGGTTGAGGTTATGCCTGACCTTGATATTCTTTATATGACAAGAGTGCAAGGAGAAAGATTTTTTAACGAAGAAGATTATTTAAGACTCAAAGATAGCTATATCCTCACACCTGAAAAATTAACTACAGCAAAGTATGACCTATGCATACTCCATCCTCTTCCCAGAGTTAACGAAATCAGTGTAGCTGTTGATGATGACCCAAGAGCGTGCTACTTCAAGCAGGTTTTAAATGGTAAATATATGAGAATGTCGCTTATTTTAAAGCTTTTGGAGGTGGACTAGTCCTATGAATATTGATTCAATTAAAAACGGTATTGTTATTGACCATATTGAGGCGGGCAAGGGTATGGAAATTTATACACTACTCCATCTTGACTTGCTGGATTGCTCCGTGGCTATTATCAAAAATGTTAACAGCCAAAAAATGGGCAAAAAAGATATTATTAAAATTGATTCACAAATTGACCTTGATATGGATATCCTTGGCTATGTATCACCGGATGCCACTGTTGATATTATCAAAGACGGTAAACTTTGTGAAAAGAAAAAAATGACCCTTCCTGAAAAGTTGACGAATGTTATCTTTTGCAAAAACCCAAGATGCATTACCACCACCGAACAGGAACTCCCGAATATATTTAATTTAACCGATAAGAAAAACCGAGTTTATCGTTGTGTTTACTGTGAATCTAAGGGAGAATAAACCAATAATTATAAAAAAGAGCTTGCAAATTGCAAGCTCTTTTTTAATTTAAGTTTTTAAATATCATTTTGTCCGGTAAGTGAAATATTGTATTCAGAAGGCACTTTCTTAATGTTATAAGTTATATCCAATTTCAAATGCCTTAAGATTTACATCCAAAAACTTTGCCGGCACAGTTGTTTTTATTGTTTCGATCCATTTTTCATATGGGATATCTGTACTCTTTGCCAATACACCAATCAAAACAACATTAACCGCTTTTATATTCCCCGCTTCCTTTGCAGCAGTTAATGCATCAACAATAGTTGTATCCACCATTTCAGAAATTTTGTCTGCAATATTTTCAGGGTATTTCATAGCACCTGTAATAACAGGCATTGGGTCTATTGTTTGCGAATTTACTATTATTTTGCCACCTTTTTTAAGATAAGGAAGCGCACGATAAGCCTCAAGAAGTTCAAATGCAAGAATTGTATCGGCTTCACCATAGTCAATGATTGGTGAATATACCTTTTCACCATACTTAACGTATGTAACAACGCTACCTCCGCGCTGGCTCATACCGTGAACCTCTGATACTTTTACATCATAGCCTTCGCTTATTGCAACATTTCCAAGTATTCGGCTTGCAAGGAGAGTTCCCTGACCGCCCACGCCGACAATCATAATATTTTTTGTCTTATTTGCCATATCAGTTTTCCTCCTTCTCTATTGCGCCAAAGGGACAAACATTTGTACAAAGTCCGCAACCATTACACTGAGTCTGGTCAATTACAACCTTTCCGTCTTTTAATGTAATTGCAGGACAACCAAGTTTCATACACATCTTACAGTTTTTGCAGTTATCGTTTATTTTGCAATGACCTGTGTATTTAACTGATTTCAAAAGTGCACAAGGCCGTTGAGCAATGATAACAGAAGGTTCTTCCCGCTCAACCTCTGTTTTTACAACCTTTTCAAATTCTTTAATATCAAAGGGGTCACAAACAGTTACGTGTTCAATTCCACAAGCTTTGCAAAGTGCAATAAGGTTAACCTGCTTTGTTTCCTCCCCACGAATTGTATAACCTGTGGTTGGGTTATCCTGATGTCCTGTCATACCGGTAATTGAATTGTCAAGAATTATTACAGTATTGTTGCCTTTATTATAAACAATATCAATAAGACCTGTAATACCTGAATGCATAAACGTGGAGTCACCGATAACTGAAACTAATTTCTTGTTAAACTCCCCACCTTGTGCTTTTGCCATACCGTGAGCTGCACTTACTGACGCACCCATACAGATTGTTGTATCAACAGCCTGAAGCGGAAGCGCAGCACCAAGTGTATAGCAACCAATATCACCTGACACTACAAGACCTAATTTTTTAAGTACATAGAATGTTCCTCTGTGCGGACAGCCTGCACACATAACGGGAGGTCTTACCGGGATGTTTTCCTTGGCACAGATTGATTCAGGAGCATCTTCACCAAGTACAACCGACTTAATCATATTAGGTGTATATTCCCCAAGAAGACTAAACAAATCCTTACCTGAAACTTCAATCCCAAGTGCTTTGCACTCATTTTCAATTACAGGATCAAGCTCTTCAATTACATAAACTTTATCGTACTTTTTAGCAAACTCTATCATCTTTTTTTCAGGAAGAGGATAAACCATACCAAGTTTCAAGTAGTCAACGCTGTCACCAAGTGCTTCCTTTGCATAAACATATGCAATACCTGCTGAAATTACACCTATTTTTGAACCATTTTCTTCTACTTTATTTATCTCTGAAGTCTCTGTAAACTCTTTTAACGCCTTAATTCTGTCCTCAACTACAACGTGTCGTTTTATAGCGTTGCTGGGCATCATAACATATTTTCCAATATTCTTTTCGTAATTCTTTACAGGAACATCTTTTCTATTTTCCAGTTCAACCAGGCTCTGTGAGTGTGAAACTCTGGTGGAAAGACGGATAAACGCAGGTGTGTCAAATTTTTCCGACAAATCAAAAGCCATTTTTGTATAGTCTTTACATTCGGCTGAATCAGATGGCTCAAGCATCATTATTTTTGACGCTTTGGCGTAGTGTCTTGAATCCTGCTCGTTCTGTGAAGAATGCATACCGGGATCATCTGCCACACAAAATACAAGGCCTCCGTTTACGCCTGAATAGCTCACTGTGAATACAGGGTCAGCCATAACATTAAGACCAACGTGCTTCATACAACTCATCGCCCTTGCTCCTGCAATTGAAGCGCCGATAGCTACCTCAGCTGCAACCTTTTCATTTGGTGACCATTCAGCATAAACCTCTTCAAAATTTACTATCTCTTCTGTTATCTCTGTACTGGGTGTACCGGGATATGAAGCAACGACATTTACACCGGCTTCATATGCGCCACGTGCTACCGCAGCATTACCAAGTAATAACTTCTTCATATATCTGTTCCTTTCCGATTTTTACTTAATTTCATTCTGTTGTGCAACAACGCTGTCACCACAATATATTTGTCTTAGTTTTGGTTTTTCAATTTTACCTGTTGGGTTGCGTGGGACATCAGCAAATATAATCTTTCTGGGACGTTTATAACGTGGCAAATCAAGGCAAAAATCTGCAATTTCTTCTTCTGTGGCTGTCATTCCATCCTTGATTTGAATAATTGCTGTTGCAATTTCGCCAAGCCTTGCATCCGGAAGACCTATAACCGCAACATCACTTATTTTGTCATTTTTGCGGAGATAATCCTCTATTTGCACCGGATAAAGGTTTTCGCCACCTGAAATAATAACATCTTTTTTGCGGTCAACAAGGAATATAAATCCATCCTCATCCTCTGTTGCCATATCTCCTGTATAGAGCCAACCATCCTTCAATACTGCATTGGTTGCTTTTTCATCCTTATAATAAGCTGTCATTACACCGGGACCTTTAACCGCAAGTTCACCAACATCTCCACGTGGAACAACAGTTCCATTCTCATCAACAATCTTTGTTTCCCAACCAAATCCGGCTTTACCTATTGCACCAACCTTGTGCTCATTTTCAACACCAAGATGAACACATCCGGGACCAATAGACTCTGACAGACCATAGTTTGTATCATATTGGTGATTTGGAAATACCTGCTTCCATCTCTTTATAAGACTTGGTGGTACAGGCTGTGCACCAATATGCATCAGACGCCACTGTGAAAGCTGATAATCACACAACTTTATGTCGCCTCTGTCAATTGCATCCAAAATATCCTGTGCCCAGGGAACAAGTAGCCACACAATGGTACACTTCTCATCAGATGCAGCTTTAAGAATCCATTCAGGTTGAATACCTTTTAGGATAACTGCCTTACCACCCACCAAAAAGCTACCAAACCAGTGCATTTTTGCACCTGTGTGATAAAGCGGCGGAATACAAAGAAAAACATCATCTTTAGTTTGAGCGTGATGTGCTTGTTCTGTCATTGCAGAATGGGTCAAACTTCTGTGTTTATGTATAATTGCTTTGGGGAAACCTGTAGTACCTGATGAAAAGTAAATAGCAGCATCGTCGTCATCAGTCAACTTAATATTAGGGCTCTTGCTGGAACAATATGAAACCAAGCTATCATAACTTTCTGCAAAAGTAGGACAATCATCACCATAATAGAGCCACATTTTTATTCTTTTTACTGATGAGCAAATTTGTTCCACTCTTCCTGTAAATTCAGGACCAAATATGATAACATCTGCATCTGCAAGTTCAAGACAGTACTTGATTTCATCAGATGCATAACGATAATTAAGCGGTACTGCCAAAGCACCTGTTTTAAGGATACCAAAGTAAACCGGCAACCACTCTATACAATTCATCAAAAGTATTGCAACTTTATCCCCTTTTTTAACACCTCGGGTTAAAAGAAAATTTGCAAAACGATTTGCTTTTTTATTGAATTCGCTCCAAGTGATTTCGTTTCTGTATGCCTCGTTTGGATTTGATTCAATAAGCGAATATTCTCTCCAGGTCATACGTGATTGATTTTCAAGCTTTGGATTTATCTCCACAAGACTTACATCATTAGGATAAAAATCCGCATTTTTTTGTAAAATGTCTGTAATTGGCATTTTTATATCTCCTTTATAAAATGGCATAAAGGCTGCCCGCAACTTTACAGACAGTCTTTTGCAATTTAAATATACTCTTAATGGTCATACCTAAAGATTCCCTATCAGAAATTTTTAAAAACCCTTTTTATACGGGACGAGAATATAAAAAAACCCGTCCTCTTATCAACAACAGAGGACGGGAAATACCCGTGGTACCACCTCAATTCACCAACATCTCGCAATATTGGCCTTTAAAGGTATCATCATTAATACCTCAGTTCTATAACGGGAACGCCCGATGCAGCCTACTTAAAAACAGTCTTTTGTTCGGTGCACTGCTCACAAGGTGTATTCAGTATTGATTCCACCATTGCCTCGCACCACCCGGCAACTCTCTCAAAGCTTTCACAACCTTACTTGTCCTTGCTCCAAACGCATTTACGATACATATAATTTATCACAATAAAGTGATAGAGTCAATAGTTTTTTAGAAAATTATTTGTTTTTGTCGATTAATGATGATGGTGATGAACTGTGTGATTTAATGTTTGGGTAATGCAACTGATTTCACAACATTCTTCATCCAAATTTTCAAGTTCAAGCGTTGTATGACATATGCCGTGTTCACGCAATTCTTCTTTTACTTGGCTTTTAATAAGTTTACTGTCACAATCTGTTACAATGTGCATTGTTGCGTAGTTGTTGAAACCATCAAAACTGCGGATATGGATATGATGAACATCTATTACACCGTCGATTTCTAAAATGTGTTTTTTTATATCTTCCACTGAAATATTTTGAGGAGTCTTTTCCAGGAATAAATCCATAATTTTTTTTAAATTCTTTATGGAATTAACAAGTATAAACACCGCTACTCCAATTGACATAATAGGATCAATAACAGCAAAATCAGTAAACCGCATAACAACAGCCCCAATTAATACAACAATCCAGCCAAGTGCATCCTCAAGCATATGCAAATTTACAGCTTTTTGATTAAGCGAATCTCCTTCTTTGGTAAAATACGCTGCCAGAATATTTATTATCGCACCAATAATCGCAAGCAGTATCATTTCATTATAATTAATTTCAACCGGATTTATTATTCTTGCTATGGAATTAAAAACTACCATAACTGACCCAATTAACAAAATAAATGTAGTAATGATGCTGCCTATTACTGAATACCTGGTATATCCATATGTATATACATCATCAGGTTGTCTTTTACTCTTCTCTTCAAAAAGGTAAGAAATACCAATGCTTGCTGCATCGCCCATATCATGAATTGAATCGGAAATTATAGCAACACTGCCACAAATTGTTCCGCCAATAAATTCAAATACGGAAAATACTAAATTCAAAATAAAAGCTACCAAAATATTCCGTTCTGTTTTCATAATCTTTCTCCACACTACTCTTCAATATGGTTTATTCCCTGAGCTATTATTGTACGCACGTGATCATCCGCCAATGAATAAATAACATTTTTACCATCCCGCCTATACTTTACAAGCCTCGCGCGATTTAGTGTCCTAAGCTGATGTGATGCAGCAGATATCGACAAATTCAAAAGCTTTGCAATATCACAGACACAAAGCTCAGATTCAAAAAGCGAATAAAGAATTTTTATTCTAGTGCAATCGCCAAAAACTTTGTATAATTCCGCAAGATCATATAAGATTTCATCTTCAGGTAAGTTTTCAGTAACTTTTTTCACGATTTCCTCATCCGCACACAAAAAGTCACAGGCCGGCATACCGTAGTTTTTATTTTCCATTATTCTTCCCTCCAACGCTTGAACATTTGTTCAAGTATAATTATATCCTGTTTATAGTTATATGTCAATATAAAACTTAAAAAACCTTTGTATTATGCAAAGGTTTTTCCTTATTTAGACTTTTTCAATTTTTATAAGGTCGGTAGTTCCCGATTTACCATTTGTTGCGTTACCTGCAATAATTACGCAATCGTTATCTTTTAAACCCAGTATATCCTTGGCTTTATTTTGTGCTACATAAAATAAAACTTCTGCCGAAGGATATTCTTCTACCATAACCGGTGTTATTCCCCAGGAAAGGGCAAGTTTTCTCCATATATTGGTGTTTGATGTAAGACCAACAATATCGACAGTCGGTCTAAATCTTGAAATCATACGTGCAGTCATTCCGGAATAAGAGCAAACTACAATTCCACTAGCCTTAAGGTCTATTGCCATTCCACAAATAGCATGAGAAATCGCATCAATCGTACTTTTTATTTTAAAACTGTTATTATTAAAACGTTTTTCGTAATGAATATTTTGTTCTGTTTCGCATATTATTTTTGTCATTGTCTCTACCGCTTCTGCCGGATATTTTCCTGCAGCGGTTTCGCCTGAAAGCATAACAGCCCCCGAACCATCATAAACAGCATTGGCAACATCTGAAATTTCAGCTCGAGTAGGTCTTGGGTTATAAATCATTGATTCAAGCATCTCGGTTGCAGTAATTACAAATCGACCTAACATTCGGCATTTTGTAATTAAATGCTTTTGAATTGCAGGAAGTTTTTCATAAGCAATTTCAACACCCATATCACCGCGACCAATCATAATACCTGAACACTCTTTACAAATTTCATCAATATTGTCAATACCGGACTGATTTTCTATCTTTGCAATGAGTTCGACATCCGGATGTCCATTTTCTTCAAGAAACCTTTTTATATCAATCAAATCCTGCCTATTTGATACAAATGAACAAGCTATAAAATCAATACCGTTTGCAATTCCAAAAATTAAATCTTTTTTATCTTGCTCAGAAAGGTAAACCTGCTTTAGAACCTTATTGGGAAAACTCATACTTTTGCGGTTGGATACTTCTCCTCCTGTAACAACATTACAAATTATGTCATTACCTTTAACTTCAACCACCTCAAAAATAACGAGACCATTGTTAAGGAGGATTCTGTCTCCTTTCGTCACTTCTTCAGGCAACCCCTTATAGCTTACGGACACACGCTGTTTATTTCCTATAATGTCATCAGTAGTAAATGCAAAAACATCATCATCATTCAAAAATATTTTATTATTTTCAAATATCCCTATACGATATTCAGGACCCTTTGTATCAAGCAAAATTGCAACGGGGAGATTAAGTTCTTCTCGTACTTCTTTTATGAATTTAATATTTCTTTTATGTTCCTCGTGTGTTCCGTGGGAAAAATTGAGTCTTGCAACATTCATCCCTGCTAAACACATTCGTTTTATTGTTTCTTTATTACTGGATGCAGGTCCAATAGTACATACTACTTTAGTTTTTCTCATATATTTTGCCTTCCCTGACTTATTTTTAAATCTTATAGTAATTATGCCACGTTTTACAAAATTATATAATGATATAAAGTACAAGAATTCCTTAAACTATTTTATCAAATTATCGCCAAACCCGGCCTTTAATCTTGACATTAGATCAAAATACTGCTAAAATACTAAATTATGTATTTATTTTAGATAAATTTTTAAAACGAGGTGCAAACAGAATGAGTTTCTTGTTAGATGGTTTTATGGCCGTGACGTGGCAACAGATAGTTATGTATATTGTTGGTATTATCCTTATATACCTTGCTATCAAAAAACAATACGAACCTTCACTCCTTCTTCCGATGGGCTTTGGCGCTATTCTTGTCAATCTTCCCTTTTCAGGAGTTTTAAACCAAAACATCGAAGGTATTGGTGAGGTCCAGGGTATAATTCAGTGGCTTTACGAAATTGGTATCGAGTCATCTGAAGCTATGCCACTCTTACTCTTTATCGGTATTGGCGCAATGATTGACTTTGGTCCGCTCCTTTCAAATCCTAAGATGTTTCTCTTTGGAGCGGCGGCACAGTTTGGTATATTCTTTACAGTTGCAATCGCAGTTCTTTTGGGTTTTAATATTATTGATGCTTCATCTATCGGTATTATCGGTGCTGCGGATGGTCCCACCTCCATTCTTGTATCACAGGTTCTTAAATCAAATTACATCGGACCTATTGCTGTTGCAGCTTATTCCTATATGGCTCTTGTGCCTATTATTCAACCTGCCGCTATCAAAGCTGTTACAAGCAAAAAGGAAAGACAAATACGTATGCCATATAACCCCGGAAAGGTTTCAAAATCTCTTAGAATTGCATTTCCTATAATTGTTACGATAATCGCAGGCTTCATTGCTCCTACATCGGTTGCTTTGGTTGGTTTTCTTATGTTTGGTAACCTTCTTCGTGAATGCGGTGTTTTAAATTCACTGTCAGAATCCGCACAGAATGTACTTGCAAATCTTGTAACCTTGCTTCTTGGTATTACAATTTCATTCAGTATGGTTGCAGAGAACTTTGTAACTATTGAAACACTCCTTATTATGCTGCTTGGCCTTGTTGCCTTTGTGTTTGACTCGGTTGCAGGTGTATTTTTTGCAAAATTCCTCAACCTTTTCACCAAAAACAAGATAAACCCTATGGTTGGTGCTGCAGGTATTTCAGCATTCCCAATGTCTGCGCGTGTTATCCAAAAGCTTGGTCTTGAAGCAGATAGTCAAAACCACCTTCTTATGCACGCAGTTGGTGCAAACGTTTCAGGTCAGATTGCATCTGTGCTCGCCGGTGGTATGATTCTTAATCTCATTCCACAACTCATTAAATAAGGAGGATATGCATTATGTCAGCAAATTTACAAATCGCATTTAAACTTATGGGAATGGGTATGCTCGGTATCTTTATTGTTATGGCAGCCATTTCACTCATAGTTTATCTTATAACAAAATTTTCAAAATAATTTAGGATTACCCCTTGAAAATTCTCCAAATATATGTTATTATATACCAAAATAAGGGAGTAGTCAGCACTAGTTTAGTGCGATGATATCAACATTCTGGATACATTCCTGGTGTCATCTTAAATGGCGAGACTTATCTGCTCTTGCGGATAGGTTTTCGCCATTTTTTAATACTTTAAAACACATTTGGAGGAAATATCATGAAGTTATGGGAGTTATTTGTCATTGCCGTAGGACTTTCAGCTGATGCCTTTGCTGTATCAATATGCAAAGGTCTTTCAGTTCAAAAGCTGAGGTCTGAGAACACTTTGATTACGGGTTTATATTTCGGCGGTTTTCAGGCACTTATGCCACTTATCGGCTTTTGGCTTGGCAGCAGTTTTAGTTCCATGATTGTAAAATTGGATCACTGGATAGCATTTATACTGCTTGGTATAATAGGTTTTAATATGATTAAAGAATCAAGGGAAAATGCTGAAAAAGTTGAAGGTTCTTTTTGTTTTGGTTCAATGCTTCCTCTTGCAATTGCTACAAGCATCGACGCCCTGGCAGTTGGTATAACCTTGGCATTTCTAAAAGTTAATATAATAAGTGCAATCAGCCTTATTGGAACAACCACATTTATATTATCCTGTTTGGGTGTAATTATTGGCAATAAATTTGGCGGAAAATACAAATCAAAAGCCGAGCTTGCAGGTGGGATAGTACTCATACTTATGGGTATAAAAATTCTATTTGAACACACTTTAATGTAATAAATATAATTTTCAAGGAGGAATTAAAATTGTTATTTCACTATCAGACAAAAGAAGAAGTTCTGAATATTCTTGGTACAAATCAGCAAAACGGTTTAACAGACTCCAAAGCCTTTGAACTTCTTGAAAAGCACGGTCCAAATCGTCTTAAAGAAAAAAAGAAAAAATCAACTTTTTATCGTTTTCTGGAACAATTCAATGATGTAATGATACTTATTCTTTTAGCTGCAGCCGCTATATCATTTTTTGTTGCTTGCATCGAAAAGAACCCTAAAGAGTTTTTTGAGCCGCTTCTTATTCTTCTGATCGTAGTTGTTAATGCGATTATGGGTGTGTTGCAAGAAAGTAAAGCCGAAAAAGCTTTGGATGCGCTAAAGAATATGTCAGCACCACACGCAAGAGTAACCCGAGGTGGTGAAGAAAAAATTATTGATGCTGCAAATCTCGTACCCGGCGATATTATACGTTTAGAAGCAGGTGACTTTATTCCTGCAGATGCAAGACTTTTACACAGTGTCAGCCTTAAAAGTGAAGAATCGGCGTTAACCGGTGAATCTGTCCCGTCAGAAAAAGATGCCAATGATGCTGTTGGCCAAAACTCACCTTTGGGTGACCGTAGCAATATGGTATTTTCCGGATGCACAATTACTTACGGAACAGCAACTGCTGTTGTAGCCTCAACTGGTATGAATACCGAAATGGGTAAGATTGCAAATCTTTTGGATAACGAAACTGAAACACAAACTCCACTTCAAAAAAAGCTTTCACAGCTTGGTAAGTATCTGGGTATTCTTGCAATTTTTGCTTGCGTGATAATATTTATAGTAGGTCTTTCAAATGGTATTCCTGCAATGGAAATCTTTATGACAGCCGTATCTTTGGCTGTTTCTGCAATCCCCGAAGGACTTCCTGTTATTGTAACCATTGTCTTGTCAATAGGTGTTCAGCGTATGGTTGAACGCAACGCTCTTATCCGCAGACTTCCCGCAGTTGAAACTTTGGGCAGTGCGTCTGTTATCTGCTCTGACAAAACGGGTACTCTTACCCAAAATCGTATGACTTTAGTTAAGGCTTATGCAGATAAAACCGAAGGCACAGAAGACATAAGCGACAACAATTCTGATTGTATCCGTAAGCTTCTTAAGTATGCAACCCTTTGTTGTGATGGTTCTGTTATTTTTCACGAGGATGGGGCACAACACATTGGTGACCCAACTGAAACCGCAATAGTATTTGCAGCTCATAAAGCCGGAATGCCAAAGGATCAGCTCAATGAACAAAACCCTCGACTAGCTGAAATTCCATTTGACTCTGACCGCAAGCTTATGACAACGGTTAATCAAATTGATGGCAAAAATATTGTAATTGTAAAAGGTGCTTTTGATGTTTTGGCATCAAAATGTATAGATGGTGATATATCTAAGGCAAAAGAACTCACTGAAAATATGAGCAAAAATGCCCTAAGAGTATTAGCAGTTGCATATAAGGAAATCGAAAATATCCCTGAAAATCCTACTTCAAAAGAGCTTGAAAATAACCTTATATTTATGGGTCTTGTTGGTATGGTTGACCCACCTCGCCCCGAAGCAAAAGTGGCGGTTGCAACTTGTCTCAAAGCAGGTATCAAGCCTGTTATGATTACAGGCGACCACATAGTTACTGCCTCGGCTATTGCAAGAGAATTGGGAATATTGAAAGATGGGGACAGAGCAATTACGGGCTCAGAGCTTGATCAGATGACAGACTCCGAACTCAATGATGCTGTTGAAAGCATTTCAGTTTATGCCCGTGTATCACCTGAAAACAAAATTCGCATAGTAAAAGCTTGGCAAAACCGCGGACAAGTTGTTTCAATGACAGGTGATGGTGTAAATGATGCCCCTGCCCTCAAAGCTGCAGATATAGGCTGCGCAATGGGTATCACAGGTACGGATGTTGCCAAGGGTGCTGCAGATATGACCCTTACTGATGATAACTTTGCAACAATTGTTGATGCCGTACGTGAAGGCCGTGGTATTTATGCAAATATAAAAAAAGTTGTTGGTTTTCTTCTTGGCACCAATATTGGTGAAGTTATTACCGTATTCATTGCAATGATTTTGTGGCACAAAACCCCTCTCCTTTCGATGCAGCTACTCTGGATAAATCTTATTACGGACAGTCTTCCGGCAATCGCACTTGGCACTGAGGCAGTTGAAAAAGATATTATGGATAAAAAACCACGTCCAAAAACCGAAGGAATTTTCGCACACGGTCTTGGAATAAGAGTTGTACTTCAAGGCTTTATGTTTGCTATACTCACCCTTATCGGCTTCAGAATTGGAGAAATCACAACAAACACCATCGAAGGTGGCAGAACAATGGCATTTATAATTCTGGCAATTTCTCAGGTTATACAAGCATTTAATATGCGTTCTGACCACTCCCTTTTCAAAATTGGCTTTTTCACCAATAAAAAGTTAAATGGTGCTTGCCTTATTTCGATAGTGCTTGTTCTTTTAGTATTATTTACACCGGTTAAAGTGGCCTTCGGACTTGTATCCTTACCAGCTAAACTCTATTTAATAGCATTGGGATTTATCTTTATTCCCCTTGTTATTATGGAACTTTCAAAAGCAATTGGGCTTATAAGGCATAGAAATTAAACAAAAATATTTCAAAATACACCATAATATTTTACTATTTTACCATCATATAATACTTGTTTATTTTGTAATTTTATTGTATAATTATTATAATTGTAAAATACAAACTGAGAAAAGGAGAGAAAACACTAATGAATTATGATTTCGAAGTTTGGAAAGGTTTCGAAGGCGGAACCTGGAAAAAAGAAATTAACGTAAGAAGCTTTATTAAACACAACTACACACCATACGACGGTGACGAAAGTTTTCTTGAAGAACCGACTCAAGATACACTTGATCTTTGGGATCAGGTTCTTGAATTAACAAAACAAGAAAGAGAAGCCGGCGGTGTTCTTGATATGGATACAGATGTGATATCAACCATTACATCACACGCACCGGGATATCTTAACAAAGATAAGGAAAAAATTGTAGGTTTTCAGACAGACAAACCTTTTAAACGTGCACTTATGCCTTACGGCGGTATCCGTATGGCAGAAAAAGCCTGCAAGGACAACGGTTACGAAATTGATCCTTCTATTAAGGAATTTTTCTCAGTCCACAGAAAGACCCACAACGCAGGTGTATTTGACGCATACACGCCTGAAATGAGAGCTTGTCGTTCAAGCCACATTATTACAGGTCTCCCTGATGCTTATGGTCGTGGACGTATAATCGGCGACTACCGTCGTGTTGCTCTTTACGGTGTTGACAGACTTATTGCTGACAAAATGGAACAGAAGGAAACTACACGTTCCGCTATGTACTCAGTTATAATCAGAAACCGCGAAGAACTTTCAGAACAAATTCGCGCTCTTGAAGCACTCAAAGAAATGGCCGCAAGCTACGGCTATGATATTTCAGCTCCTGCAAAAGACACCAAGGAAGCTATCCAGTGGTTGTACTTCGGTTACCTTGCTGCAGTTAAAGAACAGAACGGTGCGGCAATGTCACTTGGTAGAACCTCTACCTTCCTTGATATATACGCACAAAGAGATATAGAAAACGGTGTATATACCGAAAAAGAAATTCAGGAAATGGTTGACCACTTCATTATGAAGCTTCGTCTTGTTAAATTTGCTCGTACTCCTGAATACAACGATCTCTTCTCCGGGGATCCACAGTGGGTTACTGAATCAATAGGTGGTGTTGCTATTGACGGACGTCATATGGTTACAAAAATGTCATACCGTTATCTCCACACTCTTAAAAACCTCGGTCCTGCTCCGGAACCAAACCTTACAGTTCTCTGGTCAACAAGACTTCCTGAAAACTTCAAGCGTTTCTGTGCAAAGACCTCAATCGAAACATCTTCCGTTCAATATGAGAACGATGACCTTATGAGATTTACTCACGGTGATGACTACGCAATCGCTTGTTGCGTATCTTCAATGAGAGTTGGTAAGGAAATGCAGTTCTTCGGCGCTCGTGCAAACCTTGCAAAATGTTTGCTTTACGCTATCAACGGCGGTGTTGATGAAATTTCCGGTAAGCAGATCGCTCCTGAATATCGTCCTATCACTTCTGAATACCTTGATTATGACGAAGTTATGAAGAGATATGATGAAATGATGAAATGGCTTGCTGGTGTATATGTAAATACTCTTAACATTATTCACTATATGCACGACAAGTACTGCTACGAAAAAATTCAGATGGCTCTTCACGACAAGAACGTTACACGTTGGTTTGCAACAGGTATTGCAGGTCTTTCGGTTGTGGCTGACTCACTTTCAGCTATCAAGTATGCAAAAGTTAAGACCATTCGTAACGAAGCAGGTATCGCTATTGACTACGAAGTTGAGGGCGACTTCCCTAAATATGGTAATGACGATGATCGTGTTGACTCAATTGCATATGATATTGTTCACAGATTTATGGAGCACATCAGAAAGAACCACACATATCGTGATAGTATTCCTACTACTTCTATCCTTACAATTACATCAAATGTAGTTTATGGCAAAAATACCGGTGCGACACCTGACGGACGTAAAAAAGGTGAAGCTTTTGCTCCAGGTGCGAACCCAATGCATAGACGTGACACCCACGGTGCTGTTGCATCACTTGCAACAGTTTCAAAGCTTCCATTCATTGACGCTCAGGATGGTATCTCAAATACATTCTCAATTATCCCTGGTGCACTTGGTAAAGATGACCAAATTTTTGCAGGTGATATTGAAATAGATCTTGATTGCTCAAACGGTGCTTGTTCATCACCTACTCTCTTTGAGGGTCTTGATACAGACGAACAGTAATTTCTAAATTTTTTTAAATTTGAAGGAGGAAACAATAATGGCTGCAACACAAAATCAAATAGATAACTTGGTATCTCTTCTTGACGGTTATGTTCAAAAAGGTGGTCACCATCTTAATGTAAATGTTTTCACAAAAGAAACCCTTCTTGACGCACAGGCGCATCCTGAAAAATATCCACAGCTTACCATTCGTGTAAGCGGCTATGCTGTAAACTTTATCAAACTTACAAAGGAACAGCAAGACGAGGTTATTTCAAGAACTTTCCACGATAAGATTTAATCATATGAAAGGTTTAATCCATTCCCAGGAAAGTTTTGGCACAGTTGATGGTCCCGGCATACGATATGTTGTCTTTATGCAGGGCTGTCCGATGCGGTGTCTTTACTGTCACAATCCGGATACTTGGAAAATAGGCACAGGTCAGGAAATAACTCCAGAAGAAATCCTTGAAGAATACAATAAAAATTCTTCCTTTTATGAAAAAGGCGGCATTACAGTAACAGGCGGTGAGCCACTTCTGCAAATAGATTTTCTCATTGACCTTTTCAGAAAGGCAAGCGCCGAGGGAATACATACTTGTATTGATACTTCCGGAGTAACATATGATCCCCAAAATGTATTATATACAAAAAAATTGGACGAACTTATGAATTACACCGACCTATGTATGCTTGATATCAAACATATTGATTCCGAAAAGCATAAAAATCTTACCGGTTGGGATAACAAAAACATACTCCTTTTTGCAAAGTATCTTGAAAGCAAAAAAATTCCGCTTTGGGTAAGACATATTATTATAAAAGGGATTACAGATGACCCAAAAGATTTAAGGGATTTAGGGCGTTTTATAGGCACTCTCAAAAACCTCCGGGCTCTGGATGTTTTGCCATACCACACTATGGGTGTTGGCAAGTATAAGGAACTTGGTATTCCATATCCCTTAGAAGGTATTTCTGCATTACCAAAACAAGACGCAATAAATGCCAAAAAAATTATCCTTGAAGGAATACAGGAAATTCGTTCTTAAAACTAAATGGCAATAACAAATTATTGTTATTGCCATTTTTATATTTCTTTGCTATAATTATATTGTTTCTATTTTAAATAAATTTCAGGAGAACACTATGAAAATATCTGTTTTAGACGCAAGTACTTTGGGTCAGGATTTGAGTTATGACAATCTTTTTGATTTGGGGGAACCCATTATATATCAAACTACCGCCAGCGACGAGGTCGAAAAACATATTGCTGATAGCGATGTTGTTATAGTAAATAAAATCAAGCTGAATGAAAGTAATTTAAAAAATGCCAGAAACCTTAAATTAATCTGCGTAGCTGCAACAGGTTTTGATAATATAGATATAAATTACTGCAAATCAAAAAAAATTGCAGTTTGTAACGTGGTTGGATATTCAACCAACAGCGTTGCCCAGGTAACTATTGCAATGGCCCTTTCCCTTGCTACAAACCTGACTGAATTTACCCAATTTGTTAATGACTCAAGCTATACAAACAGTGGAATCGCCAACAAGCTTACTCCCGTTTACAACGAACTTGCCGGTAAAACCTGGGGTGTGGTTGGTATGGGCAATATTGGCAAACAAGTGGCACGGGTTGCAAAGGCCCTTGGTTGTAATGTTGTTGGTTTTAGGCGTAACCCTGATAATGATTTTCCCTACCTCCCCCTTGATGAACTTTTCAAAGTTTCGGACATAATTTCCGTACATCTTCCTCTTACAGATGAAACCCGGGGAATTATAAATAAAGATATTCTTTCCCTTATAAAGAAAAATGCTATTTTTATCAACGTTGCCCGAGGGGCTGTAACCGACGAAGAAACACTTGCGGATATGCTTTTAAAAGGCAAAATTGGGGGCCTGGGGATAGATGTCTATTCAACTGAACCATTCCCTCCTTCCCATCCTTTCCATAAACTTTTAAACAATCCAAGGGTATGCCTAACTCCCCATATGGCCTGGGGTGCATTTGAATCCAGAAAGCGATGCCTTGAGGAAATTGTTTTAAATATAAAAGCATATTATAAAAACGAAATCCGCAATCGGTTAGATATTTAATAAATTAAAAAAAAGAACCTTAATCTCTAAAGATTAAGGTTCTTTTTAAACTCTGATTATTCACCGATAACCATTATCTTAACTGTACGCTGTCTGCCTCTGGTTGTGTCAAAATCTATGAAATAGATAAAACCAAATTCACCAAGGTCAAGAACACCATCATCAATTACTATGCTTTCACTTCTGCCGATAATTGATGAGCGAAGGTGAGCATCTGTATTGTGGCAACCTCTTGCGTCTTCATCGTGTTCCTCAGCAAATTTGAGAGCTTTTGGACCTGGATGAAGGTAAACGCCTTCGTGCTTGCAAACAGGAACAATATTATCAAACACATTGATAAGATCCTGCTGAAGAGTCTCAAGGCCTGTGATTGACATATCAAATGCACACTCCTGAGTGATTACACTACAAGTTGTGTGGTGTGAATAAACAACTGCAATACCATTTTTTATACCCGATTTTGCAACAGCTTCCTTAACCTGGGCTGTAACATTGTGGAAGGTATATGCTTTATCATTTGAATTAACTTTTACCGTTTCCTTATATATCATAGTTATTTCTCCATTTTCTTTAAATCATCTGCAGCTCTGCGTACTGCGCCTATCATTTCATCAATCATAGCAATTGGGTCTTCTGCATTCATTATGCCTGAAGCCGCACCTGCTGCCTCTGAGCCTGCCATAATGAAGTCATATACCTGCTGACCGTTTGTAATACCGGCAGCCTGTTCGATAAGGATTGTTGAGTCAATCTTGCGGATTTCTTCAATAACTTCCTTAACGTAACTCATATCACTTACACCGTTTGATGTACCACCAATTAACTCAGATGGCTCAGGATTGATGATATCAGGGTGAAGCTGTGCAATAGCCTTTGTTTCATCAACGCTATCAGCGCAAGCAAAAACAAGCATATCAAGTTCATTTGCTCTTTCAATGGTTGCTTTCATTTGTGGAAGTGACATAGGCTTTTCGCAGTGATTAATTACGACACCTTCGGCTCCTGCCGCTTTAAGAGCTTCAGGAAGAATGTCAGCCATACCTCTACCGGGTCTTAAAGTATCCATATAAGGAGCAAGGACGATTAAGTGCTTTGTGTTTTCAACAATACGTCTGATTTCAACAGCAGGTGTAATGAACAAAACATCTATATCATACTTTTCTGCCGCTTTATCTGCTGCCAAAGCATATTCCAAAACCTTGTCACCATATATGTAGTTTTTTGTACCAATCTCAAAATATGGAGTTCTGATTTGTCTTTTCATTATGTCAAACTCCTATCTCTGCTGCTGAAGATCGTAGTGGATGTCATAAGCTTTTTCTTCGTCTGTGAACTTACGCTTTGTATCAATAACTTCACCGTTGTTCCACTTTCTATCGCCTACATCCTCTGTTGTACCCATAACAGTGATATTAACCTGTCTGCGGCGTGCAAGAACGTGATCCCAGTCAATGAAGTAAACGTGAGCAAACTTACCACCATCAACAACGCCATCTTTGATTGTCATTGCTTCTGATCTGCCAAAGAAGCAGCTTCTCAAGTGTCCATCTGTGTTCATACTTGAGTAATCGCCAGGTTCATTAACGTGTCTGCCGTACTGTGCGTGGATTGGACCCGGATGACGATACTGATGTTCTTCAGCAAAGTCAGGGATCATCTTTCTCATAATATCAAGAAGGTCATGCTGCAAATATTCAAGGTCGAAAGAATCGATATCGTGTGAGCATTCCTGAACCATAACTGAGCAAGTTGTATGGTGAGAAACGATGCTTACTGTACCATTCTTTATGCCTGATGCAGCAACAATTTCATTTACCTCTTTTGAGATATCGTGGAAGGTTGGGATCCAACCTCTTGACTGTAACTCTAATTCCTTTTGAAAAACTTTAAATTCCATTTTCATTTCCTCCTAGGCTTTATAAAATGTTTAATAATTTTTATTTGTTTAATCTTTCTCCAACCGCCCCACCGGGATGTATTACAGCAAACTGTTCGTTTTTGTAACCGGTTTCTTCAATAAGAGCAGTCTGAAGTGTATGGAAAATCATACAAAGAGCTGTGGATGATGTTGTTCCTTGTGAATTGTATTTATCGGTTTCGCGATTAACATACTGTTTAAGCACAACATCTGCATTTACAGCCAATGGTGATTCCATATTCTCAGTTATAGAAATAACCGAAACGCCTTTTGACTTGCATATATCAAGAATAGGTAAAAGTTCTTTTGTTTTTCCCCCTCTTGATGCAAAAACCATAACGTCGCCCTTTTGCATAAATCCCATTGCTCCGTGTACTGCCTCAGCGGGTGAGATAAATCTTGACGGACGCTCAATGCAGCACATAAGATGTGCAAAGTGCTGACACATAATTCCTGAATGTCCACAACCTGACACACCTATGCGTTCAGCATTTTTTAAAAGTTCTACCGCTTTAGAGAATGATTCTTCATCAAAATGCTCAAGCATATTTGTAATGCACTCGCTTTCGATCGCATATGCAGCTTTTGCTTGAATAAGTGATTCTTCTTTAATCATTTCGCACCTCGCATTAAAAATCAAGTATTGTTTTATCTTGGTACACTGACTTCCAATCTCTTTCAAATCCGGCAATAGCAACATCAGTCATCGGATGGCTGATAACCATTTCCAAAAGTTCCTCAGTCACAGTAACACTATGACAACCAACTGATGAACATTTGTGTACCTGTTCAGCTGTTTTGAAACTTGCAGCAAGAACCTTGCAATCAAGATTGTAAATTTCAAGCTGACCAACTATTTCAGAAACAACTTCTGTACCGTCTCCTAAGAAATTATCAAGTCTGTTTACGTACGGAGCAACAAAAGATGCACCTGCTTTTGCGGCGATAAGAGCCTGTGCTGGTGTAAAAATAGCAGTAACTGTTACACCAATCCCCATCTTTTTGAGCATAGTTGTTGCTTTTAAGCCTTCCTCGCAAATAGGGATTTTTACAAAAGTATTTTCACCAAGCTCTTTCTTCAAAAGCTTTGCCTCTTCAACAATCTTTTCAGCAACGGTTTGTGTTGTCTGTACGTGAAGCATTTTTTCTTCACCTATAATGTTGCGGATTTCCTTTACAAGCTTCCAAAAATCTGTCTTTTCTTTTGCAATAATTGACGGATTTGTTGTAACCCCGTCAAGAGGATAGAACTCGTTGCAATGCTTAATTGAATTTAAATCCGCTGTGTCTAAAATGTATAACATTGCTTATTCCTTTCTTATGTAACTCTTAATTAAAATTCAGGATTATAGTATTCCTCAATTTTTTTAAATTTAAGGTTATAAACCTTCAAGTTTTTAAACTTCCACCAACTTGAATATGCTTCAAAACCGATTTTGCCATATTTATTAGCATCAAGAGGTGTGGGGTCCGTTATTTCAAGGCAAAGTTTGTCATCAATGAGAACAAAAACTTTTCCATCTGCGTTACCCATTTTGAAATTATGTTCCTTTTTGGGATCAAAATCAAATAACGCTGTAGCAGCTGTTAATTTGTACTCAGGAGACTTTTCAAAACCCACATTTCCGTGCCAGAAGGCTTCTACACCTGCTACATATGCCATACCTCGGCAATCCTTTTCCTCATCCCACTCACCGTTAATCATAACGTTGATATCGTGTGTGGCAGGAGCAACCATTTTAGCTGTAATTTCAACCATTACATTGCCAAAAAAGTCTTTCGTTGAAACAATCATTCCTGGGCACATTTCAGGGTTTTTGCCTACTACCCATCCATCTTCAACCGTCCATTCGCCGGACTTTACAATAAAATCTTCAGCGAACTTTGTATCATCAAAGTTTTCAACCTCATAAACAAGGTCTGAGTTCTTTAAATCCACATCCACAAAAGCAAGTTTCAACATTCCTTCAGGCAAGATTTTGCACTTCTCAGCGCCTCTCTCAAATCTTTTCAATTCTCTACGCAATTCAGATACCCTCTTCTCTTATTCAACAACCTCAATATCAAGAAGGTTACAAACTGTCTTAACCTTTTCAACATAGTCGCCAAATATCATAATAACGTGCTGACCAGGAACTTTGTCAAGATACTCGTTCATAGGTATTTCAAGTTCAAGAAGAGCAGCAGGGAAATCAGGTGTAGGTTCTTCCCAACCAAGCTCGGTCCACTTTGGATTAGGTTTAGTTGTACCGTGCTGTAAGAACATCTTGAATTTGCCGTTGTCATTAAAGAATCTACCGTATGTAACTTCTCCGGTCTTAAGTTTTGAAACATTACTGATACCTGTGTTGTATTCGCCAAGATTTGCAGACTTGATTTCAAAATCACCATCAATAAAATCACGAGGGATAAATCCACAAACACCAACGAGAACAGAGTTATCAAATACTTCGTAATGTTCAACAAATGCTGAAGTATTTCCTGAAACTGTTGAAAGGATAATGCTGGTAACAAGACCATAAGCATCACATTCACAGATAACAGATACATCCTTGTCAGCAAGAAGTGACTGGGCAAGACAAGGGTTGAAACCAAGCTTTGTGATACCATCAACGCACTTAACAGCAATTGCATCAAGCTGTCTGCCGTCTGCTTTATCCTTCATTGCAAGGTAAAGTCTTGTAACCTTTTCGAGAGGCTCATCAGCAATTGTATTCTGAGCTTTTGTTGTGCTTCTTATCCAATCCATTGTTTCCTTAACTCTGTCTTCAGGGAAGGCATTCATAAGGTCAGCAATAAGATAGCCATCGTAATTTTCAATATCAATACCTATCTTTTTGCAAAGTGCTGTCTTATCGTATGAAAGTGGGTAAAGACCCATATCAGCATAACCAATAAGGCCTATACGTGCTGCACGAACTCTCTTTGCGCAGCTTACTGAATGGATGTAGTCAGCAACCTCGTCATATGCGTGAGGAGCATCCGGCTGTTCCATAATAATCTTGTACTTGAATCCAAACTCTTTTGCAACAGGGATAAAACCTGTGATACCTGCGCCTGCAGCAGGAGCGTGAAGCTTGCCTGTTTTGTCAGTAACACCACCGATACCCCAGATAAGAACCGGAACATCGCGGAAGTTTTTGAGAACGTGCATAATGTTGATTGTAATATGCCAAGAAACAAATTTAGCAATGAACAAATCAACTTTTTGTTCTTTAAGTGCATCAGCAACCTTCTCAGCATCGCTGAAGTTCATAATCTTATAGCAGCCAAGAACATTACAGTCCATTTTTTTAATTTCAGCATCAATTTCCTGAATTACATTATCAAGATAATCCTGAGGATACTGCTGTTCACCAACACTCAAAACAACTACATTGGCTTTTTCCATATTTTTCATAACAATACCTTCTTTCTTTTTTTAAAATACTTTATCAAGAGCCTCATAAAGCTCATAATATTTTTCACTTGCTTCCTTATATGCAGCTAAATCCTCGGTTTTGGGTTCAAACTTAGTAAAGCCTAAATCCGCAACCTTAACGGCCTCTTCAACTGAATTATATTTGCCCATAGCTGTTGCCCCCAGGATTGCCGCACCAAGTGCTGTGGTTTGTGCATATGAGGAACGCATAATATTTTTATTACAAATTCCTGCTTTTATTTCACACCACAAATCACTGTTTGCACCGCCACCCAAAGAACGGATTTCGGTAACATTAATACCCTGCTTTTCAAAAGAATCTATAAGTTCTTTAAGCATACAAGCAACAGACTCAAGTACACTGCGGGCAACATCAGAAAGCTTTGTTCCAAGGGTAATTCCGTAGATAACGCCCTTTGTTTTGTCATTGGGGGAAGTAACACTTCTTCCTGCAAAATGGGGAAGTACTACTACACCATTGCTGCCGGCTTTGGATTCTGCTGCGATTTCATCAATAAGCGCGTATGCAGAAACCCCTGTTTCTTTAGCGTTGCGTTTAAGTTCTTTCATAAGTTCATCTCTGAACCATTTAAGAACAATGCCTGCTGTATTGCAATAAGGCATATAAAGATATCCGTGATTAAAGTGCTTGTAAATTGTAATTGCGCAATCACTTGAAAAATCAGGTTGTGATGCTGTTGCGCCTGCAACAAGAGCTGTACCTGTTGTCTCGGTAACTATTCCGTCACAGATATTACCTGCACCGATAGCAGATGAAACCTGATCCATAGCACCTGTAACAACAATTGTTTTTTCTGACAACCCTGTAAGTTTTGCCGCATCAGCAGTAAGATTAGCCACTTTTTCACCACAAGGCAGAATTTCAGGAAGTTTATCCTTGTCAATTGAGCAAACATCAAGCATCTTGTCGTAATAACACTCATTAACAATGTCAAACCACGCTGTTGAAGAAATCAAAGATTGTTCAGTAACAGCAGCTCCTGTAAGTCTGTAAATAAGATAGTCTTCAAGGAGCATAAACTTGTATGTATTGTCATAAACTTCAGGTTCATTTTTATATATCCACAAAAGCTTTGCAGCGGGAACACAACCGTTTATTTCACCAAGACCGGTAGTTTTGTAAATTTCTTTTGAATCAATCTTGGCTTTTATTTCGTCTGCTTCGATGACTGCCCTTCCGTCAATCCATACTATCGCATTGCGAAGAGTTTTTCCGTCCTTATCAATAGGAATTAACGTTTCGCCCTGAGTTGTAATTGTAATTGCAGCTATATCATCTACACTTATGCCAGATTTTGCTATTTTATTTGTGCTACCGCAAAGGGTGTTGAAATAGATATCCGGGTCAATCTCTACAATATCCTGTGCCGGAGTCAAAAGAGAGTACTCAGTCTCATCAAAGAACACCTCTTTGAAGTTTTCATCAAATAAAAGACATTTCATAGATGTTGTTCCAACATCAAATGTTAAAAAATATTGCATTTAAACTCACCGACTTATTTATAGTATTCTTTCATATCAGCATTGCAAGGCAAATCAAAAATTGCATCTATCAATTCTTCAGCCTGCTTTCTGCTCTTAGTCCAAGGATCCATCATAACCAAGTCAACAAGGAGATCACGGCTATGATTTTCAAATGCAGCCAATTCCATTTCAACCGGAGCAATTCTGTCACGGAGAAGATGCGCCATAATTGGCTTTGGCAAACCATTGTTGCAAATTGGATGGATGCCACCCTTGTCTATGATAGCTGAAACTTCAACTTCATAATCTGTAGGAAGACCTTTCATACAACCTGCTTCGTTAAGAATGTTTACAACAACGCGATTGCCTGTACCAAACGCAAGACCTTCAATAAGCGGAATCATAGGCTCATCTGAAGGAACAGTTGAAAACGCATCTGAAACTTTGATAGAAGTATCTTCAACAACCTCTTTGATTCTAGCAACATTCTCTTCACATTCTTTGAAGTAAAGTTCATACCAGTGATATGGATTGCTCTTATACTTTTCTTCTGTTTCAGCGTCTGTGTGGTATTCCCAACCCCAAGCGCCGCCACCTGCACTTGCAGTGTCGCCAATTGGGAACAGACCATATCTTTTGTAAAGGTCAATCGCCTTAAGTGAACATTCATCAGCCTTAAGTCCGATATCCTCAATTTTTGCACCTTCCGGCCAAATGCTTCCGTTGTGTTCTTCAAGATATTTGTCAATGAGCTTATAACCGTCTTCGCCTTTATATGTAAAGT
This sequence comes from Clostridia bacterium, assembly GCA_017546165.1. Lineage (GTDB taxonomy): Bacteria > Bacillota > Clostridia > Monoglobales > Monoglobaceae > SIG440. The sequence goes on along the minus strand of JAFYXL010000014.1, from coordinate 15,307 downwards.
TTGTCATCCAAAGGAAGTGGTTTACACCGCAAACTTCAAAATCAATATACTTTCTGTCAAGACCCATTAAATCGGTAATTGAATAAACACCTGTATAGCCGTGACACATACCGATAACCTTTGCATTTTTGTACTTTCTTGAAAGGTATGTAACACCTGCCTGAACAGGGTTTGCAACCATTATGTAGTAAGCATCCGGGCAAATGTCGAGGACATCAATCAAAATACTTTCCATAAGTCTAAGCTGATGGAAATTGATAAAGAATGCCTCGTCGTGAAGCACGTGAAGACTTCCGCCAAAACGGTAACCATGATCATAAGCAACCTTTATTCCCTGTTTGTAACGTTCATGACCATAATCCAAAGCAACATTAAGAACAAAATCTGCTCCCTGCATTGCTTCGCGTCTGTCCTGAGTTTTGATAATATTAATGTCTAATTCCATTTCGCTTGCATATCTTGTACACAATCCATAAATTGCATTAAGTCTGTCCTCATTTACGTCCATAAGCGAAACGGTAGAGCCCTTAAATTTTTCGTTAATGCAGATATCTTTAATAAGATTTAACGAAAAGATAGCACTTCCTGCGCCGATAATACAAATTTTACACGACATATTATTTACCTCCCGGTTTTTATTCTCTAAAACTCATCTGTATGAGTTTATTATTAATGATACCATTTTTATCAGTAAATGTCAAGTATTATAGCCTCTAAACTTGACTTTTTTACAAAAAACTTATATACTTATCTAGATAAGAGAGGATTGAATTTAATATGATAGACAGAAGAAAACATATCCCGCTTTATATTCAGTTGGCTGATTTAATACGCCAACAGATTATAAACGGCACAATAAAGCCCGGTGACAAGCTTATCAGCGAGGCTGCAATGATAAGAAAATATCAACTTGGAAGACTTACAATAAGAGAAGCGCTTTCTGTACTTGTAAATGAAGGTCTTTTGGAAAAGCATCACGGCAAAGGTACCTATTGCAAAGCCAAACCTGTTGATGAAAAGCAATATAACTTTGATTTGCTTCTTGATATGAAAGATGTGTATTTTATACCCTACTATCTCCACAGTATCTGTGAAGTATTTGAAAAGGAAGATTGCAGCGTAAAGATCAACGATACAAAGAACAATTCAAAGACCATCGTTTCTATTCTTGAAAAAATAGCCGAAACCGGTTCTGACGGTGTTATTTTTCAACCAAGTAATATTGCGCAAGACCAACCGGACGAAGTATCGCAAGCCTTATCACATCTTGAGAAAAAGGGTATTCCCTATATAATGCTTGACGGAACTTACGACAATGTACCTCAATCAAATGTCATTCTTAATGAATTTCGTGTAGGAGAACTTGCTGCTGAATTTTTGTTGCAATACGGACATTCTGAAATTTGTATGATTTATTGCAGTAATCAAAAAGACTCTCTCCTCCGTCTGTCAGGATTCAAAAACATTTTAGGTGAAGCTCCTATTCTCATAGACTTCTCCCCTGTTCTTGCAAATGACATAAAAAATACAATTGCAAAAACTCCAAATTTAACTGCATTTTTCTGCAACAACGACATTATAGCAAAACAATGTGTATCTATCATCAACGATCTGGGTTATCGTGTTCCGGAAGATATTTCAGTGATAAGTGTGGATAATACGGTTATAGCCTCCACTATGCTTCCGTCTTTGACCACTATATCTCACCCCAAGGAAAAATTGGGCGAGGTAATAGCAAAAGCATTGCTTGATATAAAAAAGAAAAAAACAATCTGGCCATACCAGAAAACCTTTGAGCCTGAAATTATCCTGAGGAATTCCGTCAAAAACATAAAAGTATTATAAATTAAAAAACGACAGGTTTTAATGACCTGCCGTTTTTTAATGAATAAATATACTTTCTCCTAATTTGGGTATATACAAGCAAGAATCACCTTGTGTTACTTCTTCCACTGTTTTCCAGAGTCCGTAAGTATCATTCTCAGGCAAAGGTAAATGGATAAGAACAATGGCATCTGCCCCTAAACCTTTTGTCATACGCCATGCAGATTCTGTAATTGCATAGGCATATGGAACAATAACAACATCCGGTTTTGGCATATTGCCCATTTCTTTCAATACAAGCGGTGATGCATCACCCATAAACCATATACATTTGCTCCCGGAAATCACAAAACTCGCGTGAAGCAACTCTACTTTTCCTATGTGCCGGCTTAATACAGGCGTTAATGTAACATTCCCTATTTTTTCAGAAAAAGGCATCTCCGACCCATAAATGGGACGGAGAGTCTTTTTTTCATAATATTCAGCATAGCTTTCATCAAAATGATCTTTATGCTTATGTGTGAACGCAACAATATCAGGAAACTGTAATGTAAGTTCTTCTCGTATATTTTCCGGTGTTCCGAGGTATGGTGCCAATTCATCACACACCCCGTCAAGCAAAATTGACATTCCGTCAATTTTAATCAAAACACCAGCATTTGCTGTTCTTTTAATTTCCACTTATACACCCTGCTTTGCTCTACGATATGTTTCAGCCTCAGTGCATCCATTTTCAACAACGTGACCTGGCAGTGGAACCAACTTCTCGTGGATAGCATCCAAAATCCATCCTGCCTGTGGGAAGAAGAATTCATCAAACTCGAATGGAGGTGTTATCCAGTTGCGGGCACCAACAACAACAGGTGGCGCATCAAGATCGTCAAAACATAATTCTGTGATATTCTTTGCAACATCATTCATAAATGAACCACGTGCACAAGCATCAGATACCAAAACAACTCGGCCTGTCTTCTTTACAGATTCAACAATCTTTGTATAGTCAAGAGGAACAAGCGAATGAAGGTTAATAACTTCTGCCTCCATACCATACTTCTCGCTGAGCTGTTTTGCTGCATCAACCGCACGATAGAGAGCCGCACCAATAGTCAGTATTGTAACATCCTTACCTTCGCGAACCTTATTCACATCACCAAATTCAATTTCGTAACGTTCAGCAGGAACACCGCCTTCGTGGAACTGTTCACCAACGTCATAGATTCTCTGACTTTCAAAGAATACAACAGGGTCAGTTCCCTTAAGAGCTGTTTCCATAAGGCCCTTGGCTTCCCAAGGTGTTGCAGGGAAACAAACTTTAAGACCAGGAATGTGAGCACAAAGTGCTGTCCAGTCCTGAGAATGTTGTGCACCGTATTTTGAACCAACAGATACACGGAGAACAACCGGCATTTTGAGGATACCTGCAGACATTGCCTGCCATTTTGACATCTGGTTAAAGATTTCGTCACCGGCACAACCGATAAAGTCAGCATACATAAGTTCTACCAAAGCACGACCACCGGATACTGCATAGCCAACAGCTGTACCAACAATTGCAGCTTCAGCAATAGGCGAGTTAAAGAGACGACAATGTGGGAATGCATCCATCATTCCACGGTAAACTGCAAAGGCACCGCCCCAGTCACGACAGTCTTCACCGTATGCGATAAGTGTAGGATCTTCATAGAATCGATCATAAATAACTTCGCTCATAGCGTCACGAAGATTGAACAACTTCATCTTTGAAACCGGCTTGCCATTAACAATAGGGCAACGTTCCTTTTCCTTAATCTTCTTATAAGCAGGAACTTCCTCGAGAGGCATATTAACCTCGGGTTCACGGTCATCAAACTTTTCAACCTTTTCATTTGAAAACATCATACGTTCAACAACTGCAGGATCGGTTTTGAAGTTTACATATGGACTAACTTCAGGGTCAGAAGCCGCCTTGCAAATCATTGTCATACGTTCTGCTGTTTCAGCAAGAATTTCTTCCATCTTAGAATCACTGGTAACACCTGCATCAACAAGACCCTTGCGGTATGTGATGATTGGGTCAATTGCTTGCCAAGCTTCGATTTCTTCCTTGGTACGGTAAGCATTCTGGTCAGATACAGAGTGTCCTGAATAACGATATGTAAGTGTATCTAACATAACAGGACCTTCACCTGCACGTAAAATTTCAAGTTTACGTTCCATAGCATCAATAACAGCAAGAGGATTGAAGCCATTGATACGTTCAGCGTGGAACTGAGTTGGGCTCACACCTGAACCGATACGAGCAAGCATATCATAACCCATTGTTTCGCCACGGGTCTGGTCACCCATACCATAAGAGTTATTAAATACATTATAAAGAATTGGCATACCACCGTTATGGCTTTCCCACAATGTGTGGAACTGATCCATAGCAGCAAAGTTCATAGCCTCCCAAACAGGACCGCGTGCCATTGAACCGTCGCCTGAGTTGCAAACAACGATACCCTGCTTGCCGTTAACCTTCTTAAAGAGAGCAGCACCTGTTGCGATAGCTGCACTACCGCCAACAATAGCATTGTTTGGATATATACCAAACGGCAGGAAGAATGCGTGCATTGATCCGCCCATACCTTTGTGGAAACCTGTTTCACGGGCAAAGATTTCAGAAAGTGTTCCGTAAAGGATAAAACGGATAGCAAGTTCCTTTACATCACTTACAGGACCCAGTTTCTCTGTTGCACGGAGAGCACTACCGCCAAGGAACCCCTCCATAATTGTCATAAGCTCTTGTTCACTGAGTTTGTGAATACAAGAAAGTGCTTTTGCAAGAATTTCTGAGTGGCTACGATGTGAACCAAATGAAAAGTCGTTCTGATCCAAAAGGTATGCCTGACCTACTGCTGCAGCTTCCTGACCAACTGACAAATGAGCAGGGCCCGGATATGTAGTTTCAATTCCGTTATACACACCCTGTGTCTTAATGAGGCTGAGCATAGACTCAAACTCACGCAAAACGGTAATATCACGGTAGATACGAACAAGGTCATCATCGCTAAAACGACCACGTTCTTCAGCAATTGTTTTATTGTAAGCATTAACCGGAATGTCTTTGAATGTAATCTTACCGGGAGCAAGCGTCTCGGCGGGATCAACAAATAAACTCTTTGGCATTTTTTATTTCCTCCTTAAATATGAAATATAGCTTCACGTATAATTTCAGCAACGGTTGGATGCGGGAACACAAGTTTCTGCAAACGGTTAGGTGTAAGTTCTGTATCCACCATCATAGTAGCTGTCATAATGATTTCTGATGCATAGGAACCAACCATATGACAACCAACCATACGCTTTTTGTCAGTGTCAACTACAATCTTAATGAATCCTTTACCACCTTCTGTTTCAGCCAGATAACGACCGGCATAAGACATTGGCAGTTTGATTTCTTTGACATTCATACCCTTTTCTTCAGCTGCTTCCTTGCTCAAACCAACACTTGCAACTTCAGGGTCAGTATAAATAACAGAAGGGATTACATCATATCGCATCTCATCAGTCTTGCCAACCATATGATTTACAGCAACCTCAGCTTCACGATAAGCAGTGTGTGCAAGCATCAGTTTGCCGTTGCAGTCACCAATGGCATAAACACCTGAAACGTTTGTACAGAGATGACGATCAGTAATGATTGCAGCTCTGTCCATTTCCAGTTGCAAGGTTTCAATGCCAATACCTGAGGTAGCAGGCTTACGTCCTGCAGAAAGTAAAACTTTATCACACGCAATCTCTTTCTTCTCACCGTTCTCTTCGTAAATAACACTATCCTTCTTTACTTCAAGAACTTTGCAGGAAAGCTTGAATTCCATACCACGTTTAACAAATGCATCTGTAAGCACTTTGCAAATTTCAGGGTCGGTAGCACCGGCAATCTTTGGCATCATTTCAATAACAGTAACGCTAGAACCTACACTTGCGAAATAATAAGCCATTTCAAGACCGATAACTCCACCGCCAATAACAACCAAGTTCTTTGGAAGATTTTTTTCATCAAGAACCTCGCGGTTGGTAACCACAAATCCTGACTCCAAGCCTTCTTTAAGGCCAGGTACAGGTGGCACAACAGTTTCAGAACCTGAAGCAACAACTAATCGTTTGCCAATGTACTTCTCGCCGTTAGCCTCCACAGCAAAACCTTCTGCTTCACGGCCTTGGATAACGCCCTCTGCAGAAATCACTGTAACCTTGTTTGCCTTCATAGTAGCACCAACACCTGAAACAAGTGTTTTAACTACTTTATTTTTTCTTTCAACAACCTTAGCGTGATCGTAAGTAACGCCCTGAGCTGTAACACCAAAGACCTCACTCTCTGTAGCGTGACGATACATCTTTGAAGAATTTAAAAGTGTTTTAGTGGGGATACAACCTTCATTCAAGCAGGTACCACCCAACGCATTCTTCTCAAAAAGTGCAACTTTCATATTGTTTTGTGCGGCACGCTCTGCACAAAGATAACCGCCCGGACCGCCGCCAACAACTAATAAATCAAAAATTTCCATACTACTATCTCCTTATTTAGCCAAAAGCGTGGTAAAGTTCTCCAGATTCTGACAAAGTTCCTTCTGGAAGCGAGCAGCAGGTGTACCATCTACTGCACGGTGGTCATATGTAAGACTAAGACCCATAGCAGGATAAATCTGAATTGATCCATCTGCGCCTTTGCGAACACGGTCAACTGTACCGCAAACTCCTAAAATACCTGTCTGCGGCGGGTTAATAACAGGAGTAAATGATTCAACTCCCATATTACCAAGATTTGAAACAGTAAATGTACCGCCGGATAACTTATCAGGATTAATATTGCCATCACGGCACTCCTTAGCAAGTTCTTTCACAGCCTTTGAAATTTCAAGCAAGCTCATTTCATCAGCGTGGAATATGGTAGGAACCATCAAGCCACGTGGTGTATCAACAGCAACACCAAGATTAACGTGTTTGAACAGGCGAATACTGTTGTCATCCAGCATATGTGCATTTAAATCAGGATGGTTAAGTAATGTACGTGAAACAGCATAAAGTACAATGTCACCTAAAGTAATACCCGCACAATCACCCTCGGATGCTTTGAGCTGCTTTCTGTAGGCCAAAATAGCAGATGCATCAAATGATGTATTGTGGGTAAGCTGAGCCATTGTCGATAATGATGTATGCATTGATTTGCTGATAGCACGGCGGATACCGCTGAACTTAACATCCTCATATTCTACTTCTGCTGCCATAGGAGCAGATGAAGCTTTAACTGCAGTCTGTGCACTAACAGGATTTTCCATTAAAGTTCTGACATCACGTTCGATTATTCTGCCGTTTGGTCCAGTAGGTGTTGCTAAAGATACATCTACACCTGCACGTTCCGCCAATTTTTTAGCCCTTGGAGAAGCAGCTGACTTTTCACCACTAACCGCAGTTGTTTCAACAGGAGCAATTTCGGCAACCGCAACAGGAGCAGCCTCCGTTGCCTTTTCAGTTTCTTCTGCATCCCGGACGGTTTCTCCTTCCGGACGAAGGCTTGAGCAATCCTCGCCGGGATTACCGACAGCACAAACATTCATCAGGCAAGGAACCTCATCACCATCCTGGTAGAAAATTTCCAGCAATGTACCTTCCGCAGTAGATTCACATTCAAAGCTGGCCTTATCAGTTTCATATGTAAACAGGACATCGCCTATCTTTACTTGATCGCCAACCTTCTTTTCCCAGTTACCGATAATACAGCTTTCTACAGTAATACCGGCTTTAGGCATAATTACAGCATTTGCCAAAATAAACCCTCCTTTATTTAGCATAAAATTATATTATTTTAATTTTATCACAACACCGCAGACCTGTCAATTACTTTTTCCCTATAGAAATACGATTTTTTAAATTTATCAGGCTTTAAAACCGGGGTAATATTGACCTTTAATCGAAAATCATTTATAATAGGACAAAGTAGTTTTGAAAGGTGATATTATGATTGAAAAATTACGTCTTTACATAAGTGATTGTGTTGATCCCTACAAAAATCTGGCAACGGAAAAATATCTGTTTGACAAAACTCCCGAAGATTGTTGCACATTGTACCTATGGCAAAATCAGCGTACAGTAGTTATTGGCAGAAATCAAAATCCCTGGGCAGAATGTCAATGCTCTGTTCTTAAATCTGACGGAGGTAAGCTTGCCCGTCGGCTTTCCGGCGGAGGTGCCGTCTTTCACGACTTAGGAAATCTCAATTTTACCTTCTTGTGCTCCACAAAAAATTATGATTTAACCAAACAAATGCAGGTTATTCAAAAAGCTTGTGCCCTTGCAGGTGTTTACACAGAGCTTTCGGGCCGCAACGATATATTGGCAAATGGTAAAAAGTTTTCCGGTAATGCGTTTTATAACTCAAATGGCAAGTCGTATCATCACGGCACTTTGCTTATTAACGCAGATATGCAAAATATGCAGCGGTATCTTACTCCCCCAAAAGCTAAGCTTGAAGCAAAGGGTGTTAAATCAGTAAAATCCCGTGTAGTCAATCTCTCTCAGTTATCACCAGGACTTACTTGTCAGTCTATGATTGAGCATATGATTTCCGCTTTTGAAAACGTATATAATATGCAGGCTGTTTTGTGGGAGAATATTGACTTTGATGAAATTTTGCCCCTAGCCCGACATTACGGCAGTTGGGACTATCTTTATGGCACTCCCCCACCTTTTTCTTTTACTTGTGAGGGCCGCTTTACTTGGGGGCATATTCAATTACACCTGCAAATTTCTAAAGGTGTTATTGAATACGTAAAAGTATATACGGACGCTTTGGAATGGGAATTGCCCGAACTTATAAACACTGCTCTTTCAGGCTGTCGCTTTGAGATAACAAAAATGACTGATGCTATAAAAAATACTCTGCCAAATTATTTGGCTGATGACCTTGTAAATTTACTAAAAAGCCAGGAGTTATAAAAAAGAGAACCATTTTTTAACATACCCTCAAAAGCGGAATGCTTTTGAGGGTATGTTTTTTATGGTTCTGTTTTGTATTGATTTTTAAATAAATAATATAAAAAAGGAGCAATGTTAATTTGCTCCCTCTCCACCGGGACCATCCTTGCGTTCAGTCTTGTCGCTAGGTTTATTTAATCCGGTGGATACCCATTTGTTATTGGTTGCTGTTTTTTTGGAATCACGCTTACTTTTATTCTCCATAAATATTTCACCTCTTAATATATTATGGTTTTTTATAAATAAAATATAAGTGTATTTCCAATATTGAAAAAAATATAATGAATTTAATATAAACGTTTATCTTTTACAACAGTTTACCCGGATTACGCTTTTCGTAATTTGGGTGTTCCACTGTTGGTTCTTGATAGCATCATTTTATTTGTATTTTCATATAATCCAAAACGTCCTGACAACATATAAGCCACAACTACAGCTATTGCAAAATATAGCATCCCTTTTATGCCAAAGACCTCTAAAGCCAACAAAAACGCAGCAATGGGACATTTTGTCATTCCGGCAAATAAAGCAACAAAGCCAAGCGGCGCGCCAATACTTTTATTTAATCCCAAAAATCCACTGGCCATACACCCAAATGTTGAACCTATAAAAAACGTTGGCACAATCTCTCCACCTTTAAATCCCGCAGCTATAGTAATGGCAGTAAAAACTATCTTCAGAATAAATGCTTCATACTTTGCGTCACCCAAAATAGCACGTTTTATAACGTCCATACCTGCACCATTATAATCTTCAGTTCCCGCAATAATAGTCAAAACAATTATTAATAAACCGCCAAAAAAGGCACGAATATAAGAATTTGGAATGTGTTTTGTCATGAAAAATTCAGTCTTATGTATGGATGTTGCAAAGATAATACATACCCCTGCGCACAATATAGCCAAAATTGCTACTTTTAATATTGTATCAAGATGAAATTCATAAACTGTGGGTATATCAAATCTGATCGGTGCAACACCGAAAAACTGCGATATTTTAACTGCAACCAGAGATGAAACAAAACCAGGTAGCAAACCACGAAAGTTTAAAGTTCTCGTCTTTGTAACCTCAAGGGAAAAAACAGTTGCGGCGAGAGGCGTTCCAAAAAGTGCCGAAAAAACGCTACTCATCCCTGAAGTCACGATAAGTTTCAAGCTATCTCCATTCTGTTTCAGGGCCTTTGCCACATTATAACCCATACTCCCACCAAGCTGTAGCGCTGCCCCTTCGCGTCCGGCTGAGCCACCCAACATATGAGTTATTACCGTTCCTATAAAAATCAAAGGAATCATAACAATTGGTACATCCTTATCTTCCTTTACCGATTGAAAAACCCTTTGGGTATCTATATTTCCCTTGGAAACAAACATCTTATAAATTGCAGCTATCAAAAGTCCACCTATTGGCAAGAAAAATATCAACCAGAAATTGTTTTCCCTTAGCGTTGTCACATAATCAACGCTTATATGAAAAAAAGTACCAATCAAGCCGCCAAACACACCAATTAAAATTCCTATACTTGCCCACTTAAATACATATGTTATATATTTAATGCATTTTCCCCTAAGCTCCATATACCTATCTCCACAAAACATATAAGTCGAATAAATTATATTTTACATTTTTTAAACAAAACAGGACATAATCCAAAAATAAGAAAAACCAGAACAATATACCTAAGTATATCAACGACAAAAGATAATTGCACTATAGGTGAAACACCGAGTTTCTTGACTACTTCCTTAAAAACATAAGCAATCACAACACCGATTACTATACGAATCAACTTTTTCCACCAGCACACATCATATGTAAGGGGTGCATATTTTTCTTCAAACATAATTGCAACAATCAGACCTATAAGCATACCGTAAATCTTGTAAAAATCCCCAAATAGAGGGTCGGCATTGAATATAAACAAAACAGCAAATGGTGTTAATGCAATAATTGCAGCTATGTATAGCTTTCTCTTATTTTCAACTTTATCATAAATTATGCTACCTACAATTGCAATCACAACACCCAACACTCCGCCTACAATAACATCACCGGGGTAGTGTGCACCAAGAAACATTCTGGAAAACCCAACTAAGACAATAAGTATGGCTGTAAAAATAGCAAACCAAAGTTTTTTGACGTGCAGCGCAAAGATTGTACTCCAAGTGGCAAAATTATGTGTATGTCCACTGGGGAATGAATATCCGGTAGCCGTATCAGGTCTGACACAAGTAACCTTTCCCGTCATAAATGGTCTGGGTACTTTTGTGAAATTCTTTACAACACTGTTTATGCCAAGTGAAAAACAAGAAAGAAAAGCTATTCTTTGAGCAAATCCCTTGTCAAACGCAAACCAGAGGGTAACAACAATAAGAATCATCAGTGTTTCTTCCCCCAGCATTGTTACAAGCTCAAAAATTTTATTAAGAGTATCTGTCCTCAATCCTTCCAGTAGTTGCAAAAAAGATAATCCTAAGTAAAACATAAAACCACCTCATTATATCTAGATCAATACCCTTTGACTAAGTCAACGGCATCTGTTATCTCGCCATTTTTTATATAGTTTATTACCTTTTGAGATATGTCTGTTACATACCTGCCGTGACCCACATCAACACGCATAGCCTGATGAGGCGAAAGGACAATATTGTCAAGTTCAATAAACGGATATTTTGAAGGATTTAAAAGTGTAGTTTTGTTTTTAGGCTTTTTATCCCAGGTATCTATAGCCGCTCCTGCAATTTTATTATTTTTAAGAGCATCATACAAAACCTTTTGGTCGATACAATTACTTCGTCCCACATTTACAATATATTTATCCTTTAAATAAGTTATAGTTTCTTCGTTTATTATATTATTGGTTTCAGAAGTCTTTGGAAGTGACAAAACAATAAGATTTGTGGTTTCAAAAAGTTCGTTCAAAGTTTTTACCGGGGTAACATTTTTGTATTCTTTTCCCCTGTCCAGCGTATAGGTTTTGATATTGTTTTTATGCAAAATATCCGCAAGATGCTGTCCGATATGACCATAACCTAAAAGTCCCACCTTCATATCAAAAATACTTTTCCAGTATGGGTTATTATTATCATACCAAATGCCCTTTCTCAATTTTTTGTCACACTCTGTTATGCGGTTTACAAGACTTATACTAAGTCCAAACGCATATTCAGCAACAATATCGGCATCTATATGAGAATTAACTAAAACCACACCCATTTCTCTTAAAATTGAAAGAGGAAAATTATCTACTCCTGTTTTATATGCAAATGCTATTTTTAAGCAATCCGCTGTTTTTAATATGGTTTTACTCAATTTTTTCCCAATAAAAATATCATAACCCTCAAGGCTAAATCCGTCCAATCCTACAACATCAACTTGTGCATAATCTTTAAGGGTTTGGACCATTTTTTCAAACTCTTCATCCATTTTCGAAATGCTTAAACAAATTTTAATCATCTTGCAACATCCTTTAGCGAATTATCAATATATGAACATATTTCGTTCTCACTCATAGAAAAAACATCACCTTTCACAGTGTGTTTCAAAACAAAACACCCTATACCAAATTCAAGGGCTTCCTCCATATTGTTTGGGTTTTTGCGTAGAGAATTTAAAACACCTGCGGCAAAAGCATCTCCCGAGCCTATCCTTTCAAGAACAGAAAACTCTTTTTGTTTAATATTTGTCACTTTTCCCTGCGAAGTATATATCACGGCCTTTACCTTGTGCATATCCAAAGATATAATCTCCCTTTCCCTTACAACCAAGTATTCAGTACCCGGATATTTTTCAAAATACAAGGCAAGATCAGTGTCAAGAAATGTATTTATATCCTTTTCGGAACAAAATACAATATCCGCATAGGGAACTACATCTAAAAACACTTTTCTAGCTTCATCACAGCTCCAAAGTTTTGAGCGATAGTTAAAATCAAAACTTACTTTTACATTCCTTTTCTTCGCTTCCTTCAGCAACCTGAAGCAAAGTCTTTTAACCGACTCAGAAAGCGCAAAGGATATTCCGCTAATATGAAAAATTTCGCAATCCAAAAACACCTCATCAAAGTCAAAATCATTTTCCTCAAGATGAGTTATTGATGCATTTTTTCTTGAATAAATGACCTTTGATGACCTGTCACCGAAACCTTCTTCAAGAAAATACATACCCAAATTTTCGCCACTTTTCTTAACTAAAGAGGTATCTACTTTATATGAATTAAGGTGTTTTATGGCAGCCTCTCCCAAATCATTATCCGACACCTGTGAAACAAATTTTGTGCTGTTTCCCATAGAAGAAAGTGCAACCAATACATTTGACTCACTTCCGCCGTAATAGGCGCAAAAACTGTCTGTGTTTTTTATTGATCCTTTATCCGGCGGTGTGAGGCGCAGCATAATTTCCCCAAAAGCTACTATACTTTTTTTCATCTAATCTTCATCTTCTTTCAATTTAATTGGTTTTATACGTTCCTTACAGATTTCCATATACGAAATAGTAACAAGCAATGCCTCTCCGCACTCTCTTTTTAAGCTTGGTTTAAATTTCACAGCTAATATATTTTTTATTGTATCCCATAAGTACAGTCTTCTGCTTAAACGAGGATATACTTTTCTTGCAATCTTGATTGCTTTTCTTCTATTTAAATTCATAACATAGTTGTAATTAATCTTAATATCAGAAAACTTTACAAGATAATAATCAGAAGATAACTTTTCAGTAGCAAGTGCAGTTTCAACATTGTCGTTTTTGGCAGTTTCCCTTAACTTTTTTGCAAGTTCTTTTGCATTACACTTGGTCTCAACGTAAAAGTAAAGATTCGGCTTTCCGCCCTCTAGTAAGTCTCGTGCAAGACCCAGGAAGTTTTTCTCAAATATAAATTCCTTGTATTCAGTGCTTGTTAACCCAAAATTATTCTTAATAGTTTTTTCTATAACAGATTTTATGCTGTCATTTGCTATTTCATAAGTATTTTCAATAATTCCATTTTTGTTTAATATAACTTCATCTACCTTTAACGCAAGCGAAATACTTTGTGCAAACTTATTCTTCCAGGTAGTTTTATTATGATCACGCTTTTCTATAAGCACATACCCGTCACTGGTAATAATAAGACCGTTTATGCCGATTTGGTTGCCAAATTTTGATTTATGGAGCGGACAAATGTATTTATCAAATTCATACAATTTTCTTATACTTAGACCATTTGAAAAATCATAGTCCATACATCTGTTTGTTATAAGCATATGATAGTATGTAGATCTTTGAGTATCAAGAGTTAATGTCTTTTTTTCATCATCGTAATAAAAGTCATTTAACCTTATTGTATCACCATTTCTGGTTGATGAATTTTTATGAGCAAGGAGCAACTCATCAGCGTGTTCAATAACAAAAGAAGGTAATTTGTGAGATTCATTAGAATCGTTAAACAGCAGTCTTGTGTCCCCTAAAGTATTGGTAAACACATTTACAGTCGGCAAATATAATTTTTTTTCATTGAAATTCTTAATATCCTCTTCATGTGCCTTGTATGTCTTTGAGAATCTATCCTTCTCCCTGTTTTTAAGTTCACTCTTTTTTATACATTTTACGTGATTTATTCGCATAAATACGCCTGTTTTGTCAAAATAGTTTTTTCCTTGTTTAATGTCTGTTTTTTTATGGCCACTATATTTTCTTATTATTTTGTGATGATCGTCATCAATCTTCAAAGATTCCTCCAGATAATAATCACATTTTTTAATAATTCTTGCCATACCTAAAGACAAAATGCCTGCTAAAAACACGGAAATAGTTTCCTGTGCACTTAGAATATTTACAATCTTACTTAAAGATGTTTTAAAATCATCAAACACACCTGATATAAAGAAAATCAAAAGAATACCTAGAATATAAAATCCTATTTGCACAAGTGGTTTTGAAAAAAACTTGCTGAAAAATTTCAAAAATCTTTTGTTCATCTTAGTTCTCCTTTGAATTTTTTATAGTTTTATCCTTGTGTGTATTTAACACTTTTACATTTAAAGCTTGATTGGTTACCAAATAAACGGCACAAGGCGATATTTTACCTCTTTCTTATAGTTACCATAACCTGCAAGTTCTTTTTCAAGAAATTCCTCTTCATTCTTTATTCTTTTTGCAACGATAAAACCTACAAAAAACATAAGTCCGCTTAATTTAACAACCATCTTCTGTTCCTGTTGTTTTTCTTTTGTTATCAGTCGTTTTTTTAATGATTCAGGATTTTTAAACATCATCACAATCCCAGCGAGGAACATTGGTACAAATAAAATTCCTATAAGCAACCAACCATTTGTAAAGCAGATGGTGCCAGCAGGCAAAAACAATAACAAGCCAACTAAAATGATTCCTAAAAATAATTTAGTTATTGCTTGTATAAATAATTTTATTTTCATATACTTTCTCCATCAATTTCAAGCTTGCGTTTCCACAATTGGGGGAATTCCTATATTTATGATTTTGTCAAGTTAGG
>JAFYXL010000013.1 GCA_017546165.1 Clostridia bacterium | reverse complement strand
GGATTACGCTTGTATGCCATTGCAGAAGATCCAACCTGATTTTTTTCAAAGGGTTCTTCAAGCTGTCTGTCGTGCTGCAAAAGTCTTATATCGTTTGCCATACGGTAGCAGCTCTGTGCAACGCTTGACAGAGCATTCAGAATCCTTGAATCAACCTTTCGGGGATAGGTTTGACCGCATACATCAAAGCATTCGGTAAATCCGAAGTCTGCAGCAATTTGCTTATTCATTTCATCTATTTTTGAATAATCTCCATCAAACAAATCCACAAAGCTTGCTTCAGTTCCGGTTGTTCCGCGGCAGCCTAAAAATTTGATATTATCTATAGCAAATTCAATTTCATCAAGGTCAGAAATAAAATCCTGCATCCAAAGTGTTGCTCTTTTGCCGACAGTTACAAGCTGTGCCGGTTGATAGTGTGTGTAACCAAGTGTCGGCAGTGCTTTGTACTTATCAGCAAAATCTGCAAGGTTTGCAATAACCTTTAAAAGCTCATTTTTAATATATAAAAGTGCGTCTCGGTAAATTACAAGGTCTGCATTATCGGTTACATAGCAGCTTGTTGCACCTAAATGGATAATTCCTTCAGCAAGAGGTGCGGCTTTTCCGAAAGCATAGATATGTGCCATAACATCGTGTCTTACTTCTTTTTCTCTTTTGGCAACCAAATCAAAATCAATATCTTCTGTATGTTCTTCCATTTGAGCAACCTGCTCATCTGTTATTGGAAGTCCAAGATTCATTTCTGCTCTTGCAAGTGCCACCCATAGCTTACGCCATGTCTGGTAGCGTACATCGGATGAAAATAGCTTTAACATATATTCTGAGGCATATCTTGATGATAAGGGGGATTCATATTTACTTGTCATAATAATTACTCTCCTTTTATCTCTAATTCTTTGTGTATTGCCGCCGCTGCAGTTTTTCCTGCACCCATCGCAAGTATAACGGTTGCAGCTCCTGTTACTACATCGCCGCCGGCATATACAAAAGGCTTTGAAGTTGCACCGTTTTCATCTGCTACAATACAACCACGGTTATTTGTCTCAAGGCCTTTGGTTGTCTTTTTTATAAGCGGATTAGGTGATTGTCCGATAGAAATAACAGCCGTATCTATCGGGATGATATGTTCAGAACCGAGTACAGCCTCTGGTCGTCTTCTGCCGCTGCTATCCGGTTCGCCGAGCTTCATATCTATGACTTCAACTCCTGTAAGCCAACCGTTTTCATCTCCGATGAATTTTGTCGGGTTTTTAAGAAGCCTGAATTCTATACCTTCTTCCTCTGCGTGCATTACTTCTTCGGCACGTGCAGGAAGCTCTTCTTTGCCGCGTCTGTATATGATATATACATTTTCTGCTCCAAGTCTTTTTGCACATCTTGCTGCATCCATAGCAACATTTCCTCCGCCGAACACAGCTACATTTTTACCGATGTAAACAGGGGTATCATATTCAGGGAATTTATATCCCTTCATAAGATTTATTCTTGTCAAAAATTCATTTGCAGAATAAATTCCGTTTAAGCTCTCTCCGGGAATACCAAGAAAAGACGGAAGTCCGGCACCGGATGCAATATATACTGCATCAAATTCCATATCCTCAAAAAGCTCATCAACCAAAAGTGTTTTACCTATAATCGTGTTAGTTTCTATTTTTACGCCTGACTTTTTCAGCTTGTCAATTTCTTTCTGTACAATTTCCTTTGGCAATCTGAACTCAGGGATGCCATACATCAAAACACCGCCTGCCGTGTGAAAAGCTTCATAAATTGTCACTTCATATCCGAGCTTTGCAAGGTCACCCGCACATGTAAGTCCCGAAGGTCCGGAACCGACTACGGCAACCTTTTTACCGTTTTTCTCTGCTTGAACAGGTTTATCTTCGCAATTTGCCATATGGTAGTCTGCAACAAATCGCTCTAATCTGCCGATTGCAACAGGTTCGCCCTTGATACCTCTTACACATTTTGCTTCACACTGTTTTTCTTGGGGACAAACTCTTCCGCAGACAGCCGGCAAAGCATTTGTTTCAGTAATTTTTTTGTAGGCAGCTTCAAATTCTCCGTTTGCGACAAGCTTGATAAATTCGGGGATTTTTACAGCCACAGGACACCCCTGCATACATGGCTTATGTTTACAGTTAAGACATCTTTGTGCCTCATCAATTGCCATATTGGATGTATATCCTGTTGTTACCTCTAAAAAGTTTTTATTTCTTACATCCGCTGCCTGCTCGGGCATTGGATTTTTTACATTTGACATATTAGGCATTGTTATGCTCCTTTCCGGTTAATCTGCATTTTCCTTCCTCACAGGAGCGTTTTTCATAAGCTTTAAACATCTGTTGACGTTTTATAGCCGCATCCCAATCAATTTTGTGTCCGTCAAAATCAGGACCATCAACACAGGCAAACTTAGTTTCACCACCAACGATAACTCTGCATCCTCCACACATTCCTGTTCCGTCAATCATTACAGGATTCATTGAAACTGTGGTAGGTATTCCGAACTCCTTTGTAAGATTACAAACAGCTCTCATCATTACCAACGGACCAATGGCAATTACTTCATCATATTTTTCTCCTGATTCAAGCTCCTCACGAAGTCTGTC
>JAFYXL010000012.1 GCA_017546165.1 Clostridia bacterium | reverse complement strand
CTACAATGCTCATAAGATTGCATATAAGAACAATACATATAAGCCCGATAAATACGGTGCCCATACCCATCAAGCAGACAAAGGTGTTGGATAACTCTGACATATTTTGTTCATCCTTTCGTATGGTTAATAATCAATAACGCTGATTCTTTGTCGAAACATTGATATAATCAATGTTTCGTAGCTGCTTAATTGCAGTTATAAAAAGTATTTTGTAAAAATACTTTTTGAGAACCTAGTTCAAATGAAGTATCGAGAAATTGTTTCACAATTTCTCTGTCAAACCTTGTTTTGATAGAGAAAAACGAGGATTGTGTTTTTCTCTAGGATACATTTATTATAATAAATATAGGCGAAACATTTTAATGTTTCGGTTTGCGTTTTACGCAAACCATTATGAAAACATATGTTTTCATAAGCCGACTTTATTGCAATCAAGTGTTGCTATCAAATCTATAATTTGATAGTGGCAGAATAAATTTCTGCCCAAAACAGCGGAATGCTGTTTTCAACCACGATGATTATATAAGGGTGATGCGGGTAAACATTAATTAACCCGCATCAATTTTAATAAAAGTTTTTAATTAAATAAGGAACTTATCGTGGATTGCCTGAACTGCACGTTCAGCATTGTTCACGTTGATAAGAACTGAAATCTTTGTTTCAGAAGTTGAAATCATATGAATGTTTATGCCTGCATCATAGAGGGCTTCAAACATTTTTGCTGCAACGCCCGGGTTGTTGACCATACCTGCGCCCACGATTGAAACCTTGCTGATATCGTCACGGTGTGTTATTTCGTCATAGCAGAGAGTTTCCTTTTCAGCTTCCAACAGCTTGATTGCCTCCTGCATATGATTTTTTGTAACGGTGAAGGAAATGTCTTTTTTGCCTTCTCTGCCGATTGACTGAAGGATTACATCAACATTGATGCCCTTTTTTGCCAGGAGTGAGAACACCCTGAAAGCGATGCCGGGTTTATCCTCAAGACCTACTATTGCGATACGGGCAACGTCGTTATCCCTTGCCACACCTCTTATTAACATTTTTTCCACAGAAACCGCCTCCTTAACAATTGTTCCATCTACTTTTTCAAAGCTTGATTTTACTTCAAGTTTAACACTGTATTTTTTTGCCATTTCAACCGAACGGTTGTGAAGCACGTTTGCACCAAGACTTGCAAGGTCAAGCATCTCGTCGTATGTGATTGCATCAAGCTTTTTAGCTGATGGAACAATACGTGGGTCTGCTGTGTAAACCCCGTCAACGTCGGTGTAAATCTCGCACTTGTCGGCGTGGATTGCAGCTGCAATCGCAACGGCTGAAGTATCACTTCCGCCACGGCCCAAAGTGGTGATATCATCGTATTTGTCAAGGCCCTGGAAGCCTGCAACGATAACAATTTTCTTTTTGTCAAGCTCAGACAAAATTCTTTCAGTATCAATTTTTTTGATACGTGCGTTGCCTGAATTTGAGTTTGTTACAAAGCCTGCCTGCCAGCCTGTAAGTGAAATAACAGGGAAGCCGCGGTCTTCAATTGCCATTGCAAGGAGAACGATTGAAATCTGCTCGCCTGATGCAAGAAGCATATCCATCTCACGCTTTGAAGGGTTTTCATTTATCTCGTGAGCCTTATCAATCAAATCGTCGGTGGTATCGCCCTGAGCTGACACAACCACAACCACGGAATTGCCTTCCTGGTAGGTGTCTATAACTCTGCTTGCCACGTTTTTTACTTTAGCTGCGTCCGCAACGGAACTGCCGCCAAATTTTTGTACTATAATTGCCAAAGTCAAAACCTCCTATATTTTGTCCGCATTGAACATCAAAACGGAACTTAATTTTCATATTAAAGTCAAAGCTTAGCCTACAATTCTCATTTGAGCCAAAGCCTGATTGTTTTTGAGGGAATTTTTAAATTCTTCAAGCTGCGCTTGGGACATTTCCTCTGTGAGAACTGCAAACTCATCGTCATTCTTATCGGAAAATGCAACAATTTTGCAGTTTGGAATGTTGCTTGGGGCAACGCCTTTAAATCTTACATAGTAAGCATATTTGAGGGATTCGCCCTGCGACTGGTTGCTTGCGTTATATTCTTCCCATTTTATGATGATGTTAACGTTTTTGTGCTTGATTGCGTCAACCACGTCAGCTACAACTGCGTTGGCGGTAGGAAGTTTGCCTGCGCCTCTGCCGTAGAACATAACATCCCCCAAGTCCTCACCTTTTACGATGATGCCGTTAAATACATCATTAATGCCGGCAAGAGGATTGTTTTTTGGGATAAAAGCAGGAAATACTGCGGCATAAATACCATCTTCTGCCTTTGTTGAGTGACCTATAAGCTTGATGGAATAGCCCAGCTTTTCAGCATAAGCCACGTCCTCAGCTGTGATTTTTGTAATACCCTCGGTCGAAATGCCTTTGCAGTCAAGAGCCTTGCCAAAAGCAAGAGCTGCAAGAATTGCAATCTTGCGGCAGGTGTCAAAGCCTTCTACATCGGCGGTTGGGTCAGCCTCGGCATAACCTTTTTGCTGCGCCGCCTTGAGTGCGTTTTCAAAAGTTTCGCCGCACTGGAACATCTGTGTCAGAATGTAGTTTGTTGTACCGTTTAAAATACCGAAAACATCTGTTGCTTCACCTGCGGTCAGGCAAGAGTACATCGGACGGATGATAGGAATACCGCCGCCGACACTTGCTTCAAAAAGGTAGTTGATGTTGTTTTCTCTTGCGATTTTGATAAGTTCGGTGCCGTGGGTTGCAACCAGCTCCTTGTTTGAGGTAACAACCTGCTTGCCTGCAAGCAGGAGCTTTTTGGTAAAGTCATATGCAGGGTTCACACCGCCCATGGTTTCAACCACAACGCCAACTTCAGGGTCGCTTAGTATGTCATTAAAGTCTTTGGTAAAGCACTTAAAGTCGCTGTCAGGAAAGTCGCGCAAATCAAGAATGTGGGCAATCTCCACAGGTTCGCCGCACTTCTTTACAAGAATATCCTGATTTTTGGTGACAACTTCGCCCACGCCTGAGCCAACCACTCCAAAACCCATAATTGCGATTTTCATATATAATCATTCCTTTCTAACTATAGGTAAGGTAAAATGTGCATCAATACAAGTGTGTAACTTCTTGCTAAAGTTAGAAAACTACCCCATTGTATAGATATTTCAATAATACAACAAAATCCCCTTTAAGTCAAGGAATTTTTGACTATTTTGGGGATTTTTTGTGTCGAAAAGTTTCCTATTTAATTTGGTGTGATTTGAAAAACTAAACCTCGCAATCTCGCAGCAGATTTATAACTTCCATCATTTCGTCAAAGGTGGAGGCTTTGTTTATGACTTCGCGGAGCCGTGCCCCGCCCTTTGCACCTTTGATATACCATGACATATGTTTGCGTGCCTCCTGAATGCCTCGATAATCGCCTTTAAACTTAACAAGGAGCCGCAAATGTTCCTCCATTTTGTCTGCACGCATTTCGGCACTTGGGAGGGGGAGCTTTTCCCCTGTTTTAAGAAAGTGGAGGATTCTTTGGAATATCCAGGGGTTACCCTGGGCACCTCTGCCAATCATTATTCCGTCACAGCCTGTATAGTCCAGCATATGCTTGGCACTTTCTTCATCCACTATGTCGCCGTTGCCGATTACGGGGATTGAAAGGGCGTCTTTTACTGCTTTTATAATGTCAAGGTCAGCTTTGCCGCTGTAAAATTGCTCTCTTGTTCGCCCGTGAACAGTGACTGCCGCGGCACCGCATTCCTCTGCGATTTTGGCCATTTCTACAGCATTGACCAAATCATCGTTCCAGCCTTTGCGGATTTTCACGGTTACCGGAACATCAACGGCTTTGACCACCGCTTGGATTATCCTGCCGGCAAGTTCCGGGTTTTTGCAAAGAGCTGAGCCGTCACCGTTTCCTGTGATTTTTGGGGCGGGACAGCCCATATTTATATCAATGATTTCAGCGCCATATTCAAGGGCGTTTTCTGCAATCTCTGCAAGGATTTCAGGCTCGTGCCCAAAAAGCTGGGTTGCAACAGGTTTTTCCGATGGGTCGGTTTCAAGAAGGTCTGAGGTCTTTTTGTTTTTGTAAAAAAGGCCCTTGCCGGACACCATTTCGGTGTACATAAGTGCCGGACCGTACGGCTTTGTGATGAGCCGCATAGCCTTGTCTGTTACCCCTGCCATTGGGGCAAGTATTACGTTGTTTTTAAGTTGAAGGTTTTTGATTTTCATTAAGACGTTCCTTTGTTATTCGATTACAATTTCGGCTGACGGACTTATTATATTTACAATTGTTTTGCCGGGACTCAGCAAAAGCTCGGTTCCGTCAGCTTTTTTGTAAGTGGTATTTCCTCTTCTTGATGTCTTGGACCAGGTGATTTCCTCAAAGCAGCCTCCGGTTATGTAATAACCCTTGCCGCTTCCGGTTGTGTTTATGTTGCGGCGGGCTGTTCCGTCGCCTAAAGCGGTGTCGTATTTTAGTTCAATTATAATATTCTTCACCGCAAGAGTTTCGCCGTTTTGCAGTGTGTGAGGGGCGCCGTTTATATTCTTTTCGTACAAGCCTGACTTTTCGCTATAGGTATAACCCGTATTATAAAGCTGAGAATATGCCAGGTTTATTTTTGTTGCAGAGTTCTCTTTGGGGAGGACTCTATAATCTTTGGCATATTTCAATCCGTTTTGGTGGCCGGTTTCAAGGGAATAACCTTTTTTTGACGCCATATCCTTAATGTTTTTTATACTTGTATATGCACTGTGCCAATCCCCTTTGAACTTTTGTTCTCTCCAGAATATGTCTCCGTCACCGCCAAGCACACCGTTTATTTTGTTTATGCCAAAGGCGGAGATATCGGTGATTGCCTTTGGGCTCCAGCCATAGTGGGTGTATATGGCGTCGTTTTCCATTACATAGTCCAAAAAGTAGTGTCTTGACGAGCGTACGGGACCGATTTTTTCGGTATCGGTTCCTCGGTATATTGCCATAAATCTGGTAGCGCCGCCTTCTACCACCATCTCATAGATGAGGTGTGCGTCACTTAACCCTGCGTGGGGTCTTGCGTTTTTGTCGTCGTTATCTATCATTACGGCGATTGGTCTTTCTTTTGTGTCTATGTGTTTTTTAAAGAAACTTTCAATCTCTGCGGCCTTGAGGTCCACTTCGGTCTGTTGGTTTGAAATCTCGACTGATGAAACCGGCTGGGCAGGACCTGATTTGCCGCAACCTGTGAGCATGGTTATACATAGTAAAAGCAGAATGGTTTTTATATTAAGTTTCATAACAAACACTCCTTTTTGCTGTCTTTGAGTTTGCTAAAGTAGGCCCGTTTCCACTTGCGGGGCTTTTTTGACAAAATCATTATACCACAAAAATTCGACATTTTCAATATGCATAAAAAAGCGGCACCGCATATGCGGCGCCGCCAGTTTTGTAAATTATTGCTAGCTTACTTTTGATAAGCTGCCCAGTCACGGTTTGTTGTAAGCTTGGTCCATTTTTCGTGAACTTTATTCTTGACATCATATTCGTGGCTGTTTGTTGCTTCCTGAACGGCTATATAATACCATTCGTTTTCATTGCTGTTATCGGGCCACTTAACCATATTGCTGAGCAGGTCGTCAACAGTCTCCGGGAGACGATTGAGAACTCTGTTGATAAGGGTCATTGCTTCTGCACGAGTAATTATTTGGTCGGGCTTAAAGGTATTATCCTCATAACCTCTTATCCAACCGTGTGCTGCAGCCTCGTGTATTTCAGCCTCTGCCCAATGCCCTGATACATCACTGAAATTATCTTTAATCTCAAAGGCAGAATCATCAAATCTTGCAGCAATTGTTGCAAATTCGGCACGTGTGATATAATCGTCAGGAGCGAATCTGCCATTGCTCTTGCCTTCAACTATACCGAGCTTTGTCAGGGTTGAAATCGCCTTGTTGTGCCAATCATCTTTGCTTACATCTGCGTAATCGTTTGCGTCTGTGAGATTTGCGTCTCTTGCTTCATCCTTTAAGAGTCTGAAGAATATTGCCGCAACCTCTGCTCTTGTAATGTTGGCATTCGGTCTTACTGTTCCGTCTGTGTAACCGATTACATATGCAAAGTGGTCATCGCCGTTAAGACTGCCCGGAACCTCACTTTCTATTTCATTCCAAGCTGCATAGACGGTGATGTCCTTGGTCATCTTTACGGAGGTTACTCTCTCGGTAAGTTCTTCGTCCAAGTACCAGCCGTTAAAGTCATAACCGTTTTTAATCGGCTCTTTATCAATGTCAACCGTTTTACCGCTGTTATACTTTTCAGGCGAATATTTTGTTCCGCCGTTTGACTCGTAGGTGAGAGTGTATTGTGTTACACCGCCACCTCCACCGCCGCCGGTGTTACTGCTCCATTGTGCAACCAAGATAATGGTTTCAATGTTCGTGTCAATTGCCAGTGAACCGTATGTGTGTTCGTTTGTAACTGTTTCGTCACCATACTTCCAGCCCGCAAATGAATAACCGGATTTTGTGGGATTTGGTGAATAAAGCAGATTTGTATCGTTCCATTTTAAGCCGGTCTTGTCAGAAACTGTAGTACTTCCGCCGACATTTCCGCCGTTTAAGTTGTATTTAACTGTATAATTCGGCAAGAATCTGCCCAGGAACACCACATCGCTATTCGTCATTTCATAGCTGCCATCCTGATTCAGATTTACTGTTGAAGAATACCATCCGTCAAAGGTATATCCCGCAAGGGTCAAGTCTGCTTCAACATTTAACGCCTTTCCAAAGGGAACATTTTCTACTTTATACGGATGCACATTAAGATTGGGACGGTTGATGTCATCTGCTGCGCGGCAGTCACTATAATATTTGTATTCTATATCATAAAGGTTTCTATCATAGTAGATACAAAGAACAAGCGGATTATTTTCGTCTCCTGCTACTCTGCCCGTCCATTCATCATTATATTGGTTTTGAGT
>JAFYXL010000011.1 GCA_017546165.1 Clostridia bacterium | reverse complement strand
CAGGTATCATATTCGTGGATATGGAAGGCAAAAGGGCCTATTTGTGCTGATTCTTCTGTTGCTTCTTTAAAATCAGGAAGCCCAAACACCTCTGTTTCTACCCAGGAACCATCCGCATCCCTCAAAAACTTTACCGTGCCGTGAAGATTTGGATAGTAGCTGCTTCCCCTTATGTGTGCAATGGCATCATAAAATTCAATCATATCATATACCTCCTGCAAAAATATTAATATACTTTTATATTGTATGTAAAAACTCAAGGAGGGTGAAACTTTAGAAAAGGTGGAATCTCGTATGACAAAAACAGTAAAAGCCATATGTGTAGTTATGGGTCTTATATCCATCCTGTCCGGACTTATTCCCTCAAACCCAAGAAGTCAGGTTTTGGCGAAAGAGCAGGAAATTAAGGGGGTGTGGGCCGCTACTTTGTACTCGATGGACTATCCGCAAAAACCTACAACAAATGCAGAGGAGCTTAAAAAAAGCGCTGACGCTCTTATACAAAACACAAAAAGTCACGGATTTAACACCCTTTTTTTGCAAGTTCGGCCAAGTGGTGACGCACTTTATAAATCCGAGATTTTCCCCTGGTCACAATATCTGACAGGCAGTGAAAATGTCCCGCCAACCGACAATTTTGACCCTTTGGAATATATTATCAAAGAAGCTCATCAAAACGGAATTTATATTCACGCCTGGATAAATCCTTACCGCATAACCGCATCGGAAAAGGATGCCGAAAATCTTAGCGAAAAAAGTATTGCAAAAAAATTCCCTCACCTGGTGGTAAAACATACCGATAATAAGCTTTATTTAAATCCCGGCGAGCCGGAGGCCATGGGTCTCGTGGTTGACGGAGCGGTAGAAATTGCCAAAAATTATGACATTGACGGCATACATATTGATGACTACTTTTACCCCTCTAGCGCCTTTCCTGACGGAGAAACTTTTACCAAATACGGTGGGGCTTTTGTGGAAATAGGCGACTGGCGGCGCCATAATACAACCAAGCTTGTCAAAGAAATGAGAAAAGCTATAAAGGAAGTAAACCCGGACCTTATATTTTCGGTAAGTCCTTGCGGGATATGGGCAAACAGATCCTCAAACCCCTATGGCAGCGACACATCGGGCAAGCAAGCGTATTACGATTATTATGCTGATACAAGACTTTGGGTAAAAGAGGAACTTGTTGACCTAATTATACCCCAAATCTACTGGAATATAGGTTATAATCTTGCTGATTTTGAAACAGTGGCAAAATGGTGGGACGACACCGTGGCAGGAACAAATGTATCACTTTGCATTGGTCAGGGTATCTACAAAGTGTCGGACGAAACTGACAGTTCATCTCCCTGGTATGGAGAAAATGGTGAGACGGAACTTAAAAACCAGCTCAAGCTCATCAAAAGTCTTGAAAACACCCACGGATTTGTCCAATACCGTCTGGGAAGCGTTGCTAAAAACCTTCATTTCAGCAACTTTATTCGGGATTTAAATACCACCGAAACAAAACTTTTCACCGACACGCTGAACTACCCTTGGGCTGAAGAGTCCATTGAAAGACTCTTCAGGCAAGGTATCATAAAGGGTATGGGGGACGGAACCTTTGGATGTGGCCGTAATGTAAGCCGTGCAGATTTTGTTGTAATGCTTGTACGTATGACAAAGCAAAATGTTCCCTTTACCGAAAACTTTGCCGATGTAACAACGGATAAATATTACTACAACGAGATAGGAATTGCCAAGGCCCTTGGTTTTGCAAGTGGCAGAGAGGGAAATATCTTTGACCCCTTAGGCAATATTACCAGAGAGGATATGGCGACTTTAGTTTGGAGAACCCTGACCAAAACAGGGGATTTAAAGGCAGAAAGTAATTTGGATTTAGGGAAAAAATTTGTTGACGCAAATGAGATTTCACCCTACGCAGAAACCGCAGTAAAGGTTCTTGTGAAGGAAGGCTTTTTGGGTGGATACGAAACGGGGGAATTTAAGCCCAAAGGGTTTGCCACCCGCGCAGAATG
Source organism: Clostridia bacterium (assembly GCA_017546165.1). Taxonomy (GTDB): domain Bacteria; phylum Bacillota; class Clostridia; order Monoglobales; family Monoglobaceae; genus SIG440. The sequence goes on along the minus strand of JAFYXL010000011.1, from coordinate 76,337 downwards.
TGCCGTCTTGCTGGACAGAATTAATTTAAAATAAAAATCAGTGCATCCAAAGCTGTATCTCTCTGTTTTGAGCCGAAAAATGTAATTAAAAAGGGTATGCGATGCTTTTTAGCATCGCATACCCTTTTTAAGAAAGGAATAAACTGTTATTTCAGTAATTTTTTTATTTCTTCAATACACTTTGAGCACACCAATTTTCTTTTATATGCATAAACATCGTGAGCCTCGCCACAAAAAATACATGCAGGTTCATACTTCCCTAAAATAAGCTTTGTGTCCTCTACAAAAATTTCAAGGGCATCCTTTGGCTCAATTGTAAGTATTTTGCATATTTCCTTTGGAATAACAATTCTGTCAAGACTATCTACATGTCTGATTATTCCCAAATTTCCTCTCTTTTTGCCCACCAGGCCGTTTGCATCGTGCTTTTTGAGAACGATTCGAGAATCTTCTATAAAAATTTCAAGAGGGGATTTTGGCTCGATTCCAAGGGTACGGCAAAGTTCTTTTGGGATAACTATACGGTCAAGATTGTCAACGTGTCTTACGATTCCTGTCGATTTCATAATCATACGCTCCTATCTGTTTATTGAATATTTTATTATTTATTGATATAATATTACCATACTTGTAAAAATTTGTCAATAGATTATGCGAAATTTTTCCATTTTTTGGCTTTTGCCCCTAAAATACGCCTTTCGATTATTGATTTCAACTTTTATATATAAAAAACTGCCGCAACCTTTTTGTTGCGGCAGTATATGGCATAATATGACACTTATTTTATTCTGAATCTGCTACATAAAACTTAACAAGTTCTTCCAGAATCTCATCGGTTTCAAGGCGCTGGATAAGAGTCCTTGCACCGTTGTGCGCAGTAATATAGGAGGGGTCACCCGACATAATATAGCCAACAATCTGACTTATTGGGTTGTAACCCTTTTCCTTTAGCGCCTGATGCACAGACAAAATCAACTCGCGTTGTGACATAGGTTTTTCCTTTTCAACGCTGAACTTTACAGTTTTTGAGAAATTAAAGTTATTTTCCATAAAAATGACCCCCAATATATTCCGCCAATAAACCGGAATAGATTAATCATTACATTTATTGTAACACAGGTATGTTATTTTTACAAGTTAAATTTCTGTAACAAATCTATGAAGAAAAAGCAACAACTATCTGTTTGCAAAATAATCGCCCGTAACAACAATTTCCGTTATTTCAAAACTCTCCTGCACCCTTTTGTTTTGTGACTGGATATGTTCTTTGAGCTGTGGGTCCGGCTCTTTATCGGATGGCACATAATACATCTTGTCGTCAAGCCAGGCAGCATTGCCAAAGTACGCAAAGCCCTTGTTTTCAGGTGATAAGATATCGTTGCCTATAAATCTCGCATCAGTCTTAATTCCAAACAGATTAAGCATGGTAGGAAGCATATCAATGGTCTGAGCAGGTTTTGAAATATTTTTCCCCATTAAGCCCTTTGCGTAGATGAATGCGGGAACTCTGTGCATAATCTCGCCATTTTTGTAGCTTTCAAGCAACTCCTGGTCGGAAAATCCGTATGCGTAATGGTCTGTATATACCACGATTACCGTATCATCAAGAAGTCCGTCGCTATCAAGCCTTGTAAGAAGCTGTTTGAAAAAGTCGTCTGTGTCTGCCGCCAGAATGAGGCAATTGTTTTTCTCCTGATTCATAGCCGGGTCAATAAGGTCCGGGTGATTCTGTTTTGCAAGGGCAAGTTTTGCATCGTCAAAGGTATATGGCACGTGACCTGAATATGTGATTACAAAGTCAAAAAACGGTTGTTTTTCGGTCATCTTTTTATATATGTCGTCATTTTTTAAGATATTGCTGTCTGACTGCGAAACAGTAACAGGCATACCAAAATCCGGAAATGAATTATACGCCTCGTACCCAAAGCTCTTGTGCATTATGCCCCGGTTGTAAAACTCTGATGTATTGTAGTGGAACGAATTTGCAGTATAACCTTCCCTGGCAAACAAATTTGCCATTGAATAGGGGAATTGATTGCTACTGAAGTTGGTAGCACTCACGGCAGACAGTGGTGAAAAATACCCTGTGTTGAATGCAAATTCTGCATTAAAGGTGTGTCCCGTGCCAAAGGTGGGTGAATGGTAATTTGTAAAGTTTAACCCATTCTCCATCATATAGCACATTGCCGGCGTATATTTTTTGTCAATCATCCAGGTATCAACGCCCTCAAGCATAACTGCCACTACATTCTTGCCTTTAAATATCCCTGTGTAGTCATTATCCAAAGGCTCGCCTTTTTGGGCAAAATACTCATCAACTTTTTTATACTCAGCTTTTCCATATTTACTTGGGGCAAAACATGTGTTGTAGATATCACGGAAGGTCATTTGATAAAGGCCATTTACATCAAAGCTTTTGTTGACATCTGTTCTTTGCTTGTAAACCACACGGGGTCTGCGCCAGGAATCCCAATCGTCCTCGCTTTCATTAAAGGTCTCAGGGAGCATCAAAATATGAAGCGCTGTTATCCCAACAACGGGCAAGAGAACAAGTGCCCACCATCTTCTGGTTACTTTTGGTTTTTTCCATCCCCTTGCAGCGAGAATCATCAGCACTACCGAGGCACCTGTACAAAGCAAAAGCTTTAAATCCACATACTTTACGGCAAAGCTCAGATACTCCGCGCCTTCACCTGCCAAGGCTATGCTCTTGAGCCAGAAAAACTGGTCAAATATTTTAAAATATACATATTGGCAAAGGGAAAGTATAATAAAGAGGCTGTTTATAACAATATATGTAATACGCCCCGATTTTTTGGGTAAAATAAAGATACATACAAACAAAATCAAAGATGCCCACAATATACTGAAGCACCAAGTAACAGGCCGGACGTAAAATTCAGCAAAAACATTTTTGTCAACCAGGCCTCCAAGCTGAAAGTCGGGCAAAATAAAGGCAATCAATGCCAAAACCATAAAGAGGTTTTCCTTTAAAAATTTAATTAAAGCCTTAATCTTTTGTTTCAAAAAAATCACCTTCTGTAAAATTTATGAAAATACTAGCTCTAACAAGCTATTTTATCACAAACCACAACAAAATGCAACACCCCGAATATACCACTTGAATTTCCGTTATCATTGTCCATTCTGCTTGGATTTTCTATTGACAGATTTTAGGGTCTGTGATATTATTGTATTAATTGGAAAAAATAACACTTGTTTGTTTAGGAGGATATTTAAAATGTTAGTTTCAGCTACTGAAATGTTGCAAAAAGCCAGAAAGGAAAAGTATGCTGTTGGTCAGTTCAATATCAACAATCTTGAATGGACAAAGGCAATACTTCTTACCGCCGAGGAATGTAAATCGCCTGTTATTCTTGGTGTTTCTGAAGGTGCCGGCAAATATATGTGTGGTTACAACACTGTTGTTGGTATGGTAAAAGGTATGATTGAAACACTTAACATCACTGTTCCCGTTGCCATTCATCTTGACCACGGTAGCTATGACGGTGCAAAAGCTGCAATGGCTGCAGGCTTTTCATCAATTATGTTTGACGGTTCACACTACCCGATCGCTGAAAACATAGCAAAAACAACCGAGCTTGTAAGTGAAGCTCACGCAAAGGGCATCTCTCTGGAGGCTGAAGTTGGCGCAATCGGCGGCGAAGAAGACGGCGTTGTTGGCAGCGGCGAAGTTGCAGATCCTGCTGAATGTAAAATGATTGCAGATTTAGGTATTGATTTCCTTGCTGCAGGCATCGGCAACATCCACGGCAAGTATCCTGCAAACTGGCAGGGACTTAACTTTGACGTTCTTGCAAAAATCGGCGAAGCAACCGATCCTATGCCACTTGTTCTTCACGGCGGTACAGGTATCCCTGCTGATATGATAAGAAAAGCTATCTCACTCGGTGTTAGCAAAATCAACGTAAATACTGAATGTCAGATTGCATTTACCGAAGCTACAAGAAAGTACATTGAAGATGGTAAAGACCTTGAGGGCAAAGGCTTTGACCCAAGAAAGGTTCTTGCTCCAGGCGTTGAAGCAATTAAGGCTACTGTTAAGGAAAAGATGGAACTCTTCGGTTCAATCGGCAAAGCTTAAGCCATAAACCCATATAGCAAACTCACTTGAAAATCAAAAACCTTGCAATTATATATTGCAAGGTTTTTTGTATTATGGACTAAAATCTATTTCGGACATAATAAAAACCCTGCCGCAATACGACAGGGTTTTGGAGCGGAAGACGAGATTCGAACTCGCGACGTTCACCTTGGCAAGGTGACGCTCTACCACTGAGCCACTCCCGCATATTATATTTTCAACTGCAAGAGATATTCTACCACACCAAATAGGGTTTGTCAAGCCTTTGATGAAAATTTTTTCAAATCTTCCGGGGTAAATATCCTGTTAATCAATATAAGAGGGGCGTTTTGCCTTGAAGCAACCCCTCTTATCCTTAAATTATCTCATAAAAATCCTTGTATAGGTATAATGAACCGCAAACTATAACAGGAAAGGAAAGAGCCAGTGCCTTTTGATATGCCTCACCTATAGAGTCAAATGGAATAGCCTCTATACCCCGCTCCTTTGCTCTGTCGCAAATCTGCTGTGCCGTTGCCGCACGTGGATTGTCCTTGACCTGAACTGCAAAAATACGGGATTTTTCAGTAAGTCCGGAGCTTTTAAGTTCTTCAAATGCAGCGTCCATATCCTTGTCACCCATAAAGCCCATAACAAAGGTCCCGCCGTGCCACCGGGGAAAGTACCTTTTGAGACAGGCACAAAGTGCCGAAATGCCGTTTTTGTTGTGGGCTCCGTCATAAATTACTACAGGGTCTTTTTCTCTTATTACCTCAAACCTTGCAGGGTTTATTGCGGATTTTATACCTTTTATTATATGCTCCTGGTCAATTCCCAGCTGTAGTGCCACTTCAATGGCCAACGCCCCATTCTCCGGCTGATAAATGCCGCAAAGTCCACATTCAATGTCCCTTATGGTAACATTGGCATCTGCTGAAGTATAATCAAACCTCTCCCTGAAATCTTCAAAACCTTTCAGATTGGGAGGATTGGTCACAACAAGCTTGTTTGACCTGCTTTTGCAGGCTTCTGTCAGAACTTTTAATGCCTCAACATCCTGTTTTGCAGTTACACAGAGTCCGGTTTGGCCTTCTTGGGGGGACTTTATTATTCCCGCCTTTTCAGCGGCGATTTTTTCAATAGTGTCACCTAAATATTCAGTATGGTCAAGGTCAAGCCGTGTAATAACCGACGCCAAAGGGCAAGGGATAATGTTTGTGGCATCCCGACTGCCGCCAAGACCTGTTTCCAGCACCACAATATCACAGTTTTTCTCCTTAAAATATAAAAATGCCGCTGCTGTCCATATTTCAAACTGAGTAGGCGAATCGCCCAGCTTTGCTACGACCTGTCTGACGCCTTGTTCAACGGTTTTAAGCAAGTTTCCCATATCAGGCTCTGAGATAAGCTCCCCGTCAATTGAAATCCGCTCACAGACCGAAATCAGGTTTGGGGAGGTGTATTTGCCCGTCCGATACCCTGCGCTTGTGAAAATACTTTGCAAGAAATTGCATACCGAACCTTTGCCGTTTGTACCTGCTACGTGAATAAACCTCAGGTCATTTTGAGGGTTACCGAGATAGTTTAAAAGACATTCTATGCTTTCCAGTCTGAGCCTTGCAATTGCCTGAAAGCTGTTTGCGTAAGTTTTAAATTTGTCATTTTGCATATTTATTTGCCTCTCTTGTTTTTAATCTGATGCGAAAGTCCCTCGGCAACGCCCCGACAGGCCATAATAAGTATAAATTGAATTACCGCTTTTATAATCCCGGCAGGCAGCCTTGTTAAAAATGCCACACCAAAATCAGGATAATACCCAACCCAAAGGGCAAGAACTGCAGTGGTCAAAAACATATCTATTAAAAACTGAACCAGGGTGCAAAGCACTGTCCTCTGTGCAAATTCACCTTTTGAATAGCCTGTTTTTAAAAAAAATAAGCCATACACAAATCCCGACAAAAACTCTAAAGCGGTAATCTGGGGCAGAAGCGGTCCCACGGGGGCAAGAACAGCATTGAGCAAATCCCCAACCGCTCCGCAAATTCCGCCATAAACAGGGCCAAAAGCCACTGCTGTCACAAATACTGAAATGAATTTGATAGGAATTTTTACAATGTTTCCTATCCTGAAGGTGCAAAAAATGGACAAAAGTGCTGTTATTGCCACCAAAAGGCCAAGCGTGCAAATATCTTTGACCGAAAGTCGCGGAAAAAACTTTTTCATAAAAAATACCCTTTCTGTAGCATCGCTACAAAAAGGGTAAACATACGGATTTTGCAGCAACGGAATGCGGAATCAATATCGCAAGCCTGTGGCTTTTCGTAAAAGCGGCAACTTCCCGTCCGCTCTTCACTTAACGCATTGAATCCTACTTTGCCTGAAAATTTTGAATTTTGTATAATTACTTAAGCTGTTTGCGGTTGTCCTTGACAATAGTAATGCACTGTTCAAGGTCGCGGATTGTTTTTACAACAACGTTTTCCACATTTTCAAGGAGATAGTCAGCGTACTGATAGCTGGACTCCTTTGCAGCATTTGCCTCTGCATTGGCGCTGTCCATAATCTCTGTTGCTGCCTGTGTTGCCTTTTTGGTAATTTCGTTGTCATCAACCATAGCGATAAGCTGATCATTTGCAGCTTTGATAATCTCCTCAGCTTCTTTGCGAGCATCATTTATGATGTTCTGTCTTTCAGCCTTTATCCACTTAGCCTGTTCCAGGTCTGTAGGGAGTTTGAGACGGATTTCCTGAATGATTTCAAGAAGTTCCTCCTTGTCAAGCAGACAACGGCCTGAAAAAGGAACAGCAACGCCTTTGTCTATTATATCCTCCAACTCAGTTATCAATTCCAAAGTATCCATTTCCATAGTACTTTACCTCCTAAAATTTTCATTAATATCCGAAACGGCCTTTAATAAGCGGAATAAGTGTTTCAGGAACAAGTCCGCTCAGCTCGCCGTTGTATTTTGCAATTTCTTTGACAATGCTGGAACTCAAAAACATAAACTCAGCACTGCAGGGCATAAACACGGTTTCAACCTTGTCATAAAGGGCACGGTTTGTAAGTGCCATCTGAAACTCATATTCATAGTCCGAAACCGCACGTAAACCTTTGACAATAACACCGTAACCGTTTTCCTTCATAAAATCCGCAAGAAGACCCGAGAAGGAACAGATTTCAATGTTGGGAATGTCCTGTGTTGCGGTTTTGAGCATATTCACCCTTTCCTCAAAGGAGAAGAGAGGGTTCTTTTTTTCATTTACAAGAACCGCTACCACCACTTTGTCAAACATCTTTGATGCGCGGCGGATAACGTCAATGTGTCCATTTGTGCAAGGATCAAAACTGCCGGGATAAACAGCTGTCTGCATATGTGTTACCTCCCTTGTGTTTGCGCATTCCCTAAAACAAAAACCATTGTTTTGCCGTACTTTGCACTTTTCAAAATATGAAAGGACCCGCTTGGCGGGACTTCACCGCCTGCCTCACTTTCAGCCACGATTATACCGCCGTCTTTGAGAAGACCTTTTTCAGCAACCTCATTAACCGCTCTGGTCAGAAGGCCCTTATTGTAAGGCGGGTCAAGAAAAATAATGTCAAACTTGACGTTTGCACGTGATAAATATGTAAAGGCATCAATGGGCATAACCTCTGCCTTTTGTGCCTGTCTTGCACGCTCAAGATTTTGTTTTAATATACTTAAAGCCGACCTGTCCGACTCAACAAAGACGCCGTGCTTTGAATTTCGGCTAAGGGCCTCAATGCCGAGGGCACCGCTGCCTGAAAATAAATCCAGTATATCTTCAGCCGGCAAATAGGGTGCGATGATGTTGAACATAGACTCCTTCACCCTGTCAGTGGTGGGACGTGTATCAAGCCCCTCAGGGGATGCAAGCTTTAGTCCGCGAGCCTGTCCTGAAATAACCCGCACAAACATCACCTCATTTGTCAAAATCTTCTTAACGCATATATATTATATTGTATATGATTTGAGAATTTTGTCAAGGTTTTTGGAAAAAAATGTTGACAAAATCCGCTGTTTTTTAAAAAAATAACCCCGCCTATGCCGTTTGATGGACAAGGTAAAAACCTGCGTAGCAGGTGGGATGAGTCCCGGTGACATTACAAGTCCACTGGCCGCAAAATGCGGGAGGCATGTGCGCCGCCGACCGGAGATGAATTCCCTTTTAAAAAGTGTTGGTTTTACATTGAGCCATTCTTACGAACATCGCAGGGTGTTTAAATTAAATCGAAAAAATGAAAACCGTCCTTTTCTCAAAACAGTTTCAAAAGTACTACTAATTTATCTTTCGCTGACATAGAGTATATTATCATATTTTTTAATAAATATCAATAGAAATTTACGTATTTATTGGCTAAAAATTCATCTTTCAAAGTAGTAGAGAAAAGAAAGTCAGTTTTGGTAAAAATTTAGTCTTTTCAAATTTGAAAATCTATTGTATAATCAATATAGCTTATAATACCGTCAGATTGGAGTGAGACAAATGCGCATAGAACGACTTGATGAAAATAAAATAAAAGTTACCGTTGGCGGCGATGATATAAAGATGTGGAATGTGGATCTTAAAAACTTTACCGACAACACCGTTGAGGCGCAGGATATGTTTTGGTTTGCTCTCAAGCAAGCTGAACAGGACGTAAACTTTACGGTAGGTCAGGCACAGCTTTTGGTGGAAACAATGCCCGACGGGGATGAGGGTTTTGTGCTGTTTATCAGCCGAATCGAAAGCGAGGCCGCACTTTCTGACGCTTTGATTCGCGCAGGCAAGCGTGCCAAACAAACCGAGATTAAAGCCCGTCGGAGAGGTCGGGTGTCAACGCTCCTCAGGATTTTTAAGTTCCGTGACTTTGAAGATGTTTGCGTGGGTGTAGGCGAGATTCGCGAACTTTATATGGGTAAAAGCCGCCTTATCAAATACCAGGATGAATTCTATCTCGAACTTATTCCCCTTGATTCTTTTGGCTTTTTTGAAATGGAAAATATCCTTTCAGAGTTTGCCCAAAAAAGCAAGCAGCCCCTTACACTTCAAGGGGTTTTGAACGAGCACGGAAAGGTTCTGATTGCTGCCGACGCAGTATCTGTCATATCAAACAATTTTATATAGAAAAAGCATAGTAAATGGGATGCCATACAAAACGGCATCCCATTTTTTGCATATTTCCCCTTGTCTTTGCATATATATCAACACAGTATATAAACGAGGAGTCTGATATCTATGGAAGAAAGAAAAACCGAGCAAAGCAAACACAATGTTGTTATGAAAGGCAGGGATTTTTTATCCGCCTCAGGAGTGGAGGATGTTGAAAGTTTTGACGACGACAGAATTATTGCATATACTACCGAAGGACAAATGACCATAAAAGGCGCAGACCTGAAAATCAATCGCTTATCGGTAGAAGACGGAGAACTTCAGATAGAAGGGATTATTGACAGCGTGGAATATCAGGATAGCCACAAACCGGGAAGCGGAGGGATTTTCAGCAAAATTTTCAAGTAGGTGGAGCTTATGTATCATTCAGCATCAGGAGATATGATATTCTTCCTTGCTGCCCTTCTCGCAGGGGCAGCTATTGCGTTTTTATACGATTTGATCCGGATAAGCCGTCGGATTGTAAGTGTGGGCACATCTGCCGTAGGTGTTCAGGATATTGTGTTTTTTGTTGCAGCAGCAATGATTCTGTTTTACGCTGCATATACAAAAAACAGCGGCGAAATACGTTGGCAAGGGTTTATAGGCAGTATTTTGGGGGCAGGATTATACGCCTTCCTTGTGCGAAACCGCTTTGTCAATTTAGGTACAACCTTTTTAAAATGGTTGATAAAATCCGCACTCGCTGTGTTTAAGCTAATAGCTTTCCCTGTGAGAATTTTGCTTCGTGCCATAAGGAAACCTGTAGAAATAATAGCCTGGTACACAGGTGCGGGATTGAAACGTGCAAAACGCATTACAAAATGTGGTGGAGCAAGGGTCAGAATGCGGGCTTTATCTGCTCTTTCGCTGCTCAAAAAAAAGTAGATTTCTATTGACAAAAAATCAATGCTGATATATAATTACTTAATAATGGGATTTTGTATCAACAACGCAATTAGCAAGGGTTTTGGCACTCTTAAATATACAAAGTCGGATAAAATTTTCCACAAGGCGGGGATAGTATGCGTCGCAATACCAAAATCAAAAGAAGCAAAAAGGTTTCTCCAAAAACTGCCGCAAAAGTTTTGGGGATATGTGCTGTTTGTATCTACGTGGCTTGTACTTTGGTGAAACAGCAAATTACCCTTTCTAAGTGCGACAGTTCGGCAGAAGAATACCGTGCAAAAATTTCAGAAGCACAAATGGAAAACAAAAAGCTGGAGGATGAGCTGAAAAAAGCCGGCACTGACGAGTATCTGGAACGTGTGGCAAGGGAAAAACTCGGCCTCATAAAAGCTAATGAACGTGTCTTTATTGACATCACTCAACAGTGATTTTAAATTTTTAACATTTTTACATAAGGTGTTGTTTTTTCAACACTTGAGGAGGATTTTTGTAAGTTATGCAGATTGAAGAAGGAATCGTGCTCCGCGGCAAAATTACAGGCATTGCACCATTTGGCGCATTTGTTGAGCTTGAAAACGGAAAAAACGGATTGGTGCATATCTCAGAAGTTGCATCTACTTTTGTTGAGGACATCAGCAAGCACCTGACAGTAGGTCAAGGTGTTAAAGTCAAGGTTATGTCCATTGACGAAAAGGGCAAAATAAGTTTGTCAATCAAAAGAGCAACAGAAGATGGCGGCGCGAAAAAGAAGAAGGAAGCCCGCCCCAAGAACAGCGGTGCAATAAAAGGTGCGCCAGAGGTTTTTGAATTTTCAGGCAGAAATAATATGTCCGATATGTCATTTGAAGATAAGCTCCTTAAATTCAAACAGGACAGTGATGAAAAAATTCAGGATTTAAAGCGCAATACCGAAGGCAAACGCAACGGCGGTTACAAAAGATCTTATTAGCCCTGAACTTAAATTTGCTTTGTTTGCCTTTATGATTTTGTGAGGTGATTTTTATGCAGAATTACGCATTTTTTTGGATTTTGTTGGCAGTCGCCTTTGGGATAATCGAAGCCTCTACAACAAACTTGACCACCATTTGGCTTGCAATTTCAGCAATTATTTTGGCAATTCTTTCAGGGTTTGGTTTGAGCATTATTGCACAGCCATTGGTTTTTGTGGCCATTGCAACAGTATTGGTTGCCTTGACAAGACCTTTGGCAAGACGGGCTCTTGGGAAAAAGACGGTTGCAACCAATGCCGACAGGATTATCTCTCAAAAGGGCATTGTGACAGAAAAAATCGACCCTGTTGAAAATTTGGGAAAAATAAAGGTTATGGGCCAGATTTGGTCTGCTAAAAGCGAGAATGACCAGCAGATTGGCGTAGGTACAGAAGTTTTAGTTAAACGCCTTGAAGGGGTAAGAGCTGTTGTAGAACCCATTGCGGTAAAGCAAACAGTATGATTATTCCTCTTTTGTCAACAATACTTTCGGAGGTGTTAAAAGATGATTATTTTTTGGATTTTAGTTATTTTATTAGTTCTTATTATTTCGAACATCAAAATCGTGCCTCAGGCACACGCATATGTTATCGAAAGACTTGGTGTATATAGTGGCACGTGGAGTGTAGGTTTGCATTTGATGATACCCTTTATTGACAGGGTTGCAAAAAGGGTTACTCTTAAAGAACAGGTTGTGGATTTCCCTCCTCAGCCGGTTATTACCAAAGATAACGTTACAATGCAAATTGATACTGTTGTTTATTTTCAGATTACCGACCCAAAGCTTTACACTTATGGGGTTGAACTGCCTATGTCAGCTATTGAAAATCTTACCGCTACAACACTCAGAAACATCATCGGTGATATGGAGCTTGACGAAAGCTTAACGTCCCGTGATGTTATTAACACAAAGATGCGTTCAATTCTTGACGAAGCAACAGACCCTTGGGGCATCAAGGTTAACCGTGTTGAACTTAAAAACATTATCCCTCCTGCAGGTATCCGTGAGGCTATGGAAAAACAAATGAAAGCTGAACGTGAAAGACGTGAAGCCATTCTTCGTGCAGAAGGTGAGAAGAAATCTGCAATCCTGGTTGCAGAAGGTGAAAAGGCTGCTGCAATTTTAAAAGCAGAAGCTGAAAAAGAATCTCAGATTTTGAAAGCTGAGGCCGAAAAGGAATCTGCAATCCGTGTCGCAGAGGGTGAAGCACAGGCAATACTCAGCCTCCAGGAAGCAACAGCAAACGGTATAAAAATGCTTAATGAATCTGCACCAAGCAGTGCGGTTCTTACTATCAAAAGTCTTGAAGCTTTTGAAAAGGCTGCTGACGGCAAGGCCACAAAAATTATTATTCCGTCAGAAATTCAGGGTGTTGCGGGTCTTGCTGCAGGCCTTAAGGAAATTATAGGAGAAGGCAAATAACCGCCTGATTAAGAGAATTTTTAGACAAAAGACAATGTGGAGGAGAAATTATGTCAGGACATTCCAAATGGGCAACCATAAAGAGAAAAAAAGGTGCACTTGATGCCAAGAGAGGCAAGCTTTTTACCAAAATAGGCAGAGAACTGGTAGTTGCAGTTAAGGAGGGCGGTCCGGACCCGGACAGCAACTCAAAACTCCGTGATGCTATTGCCAAGGCAAAGGCAAACAATATGCCAAACGATACCATCCAAAGAAGTATCAAAAAGGCAGCAGGCGAGGACAGCGCAAAGGAATACTTTGAGCTTGTATATGAAGGCTACGGTCCAAGCGGTGTTGCATTTATGGTTGAAACCTTAAGTGATAACAAAAACCGTACCGCAGGGGACCTTAGACATTACTTTGACAAATACGGCGGCAACCTTGGTCAGACCGGAAGCGTTGGTTTTATGTTTGACCGCAAGGGTCAGCTTGTAATTGCAAAGGCAAACGGCATAGACGAGGACACCCTTATGATGGATGCTCTTGATGCAGGCGCTGAGGACTTTGCCGCAGAAGATGAATGTTTTGAAGTAACATCTTCTCCTGAAGACTTCAGCCGTGTCCGTGAGGCATTGGAGGCAAAGGGCTATGAGTTTGAGCAGGCAGAAATCAGCTACATTCCGCAAACCCTCACCGAGGTAACAGACCCCGACGCTGTTAAGAACTTAAACAAGCTCATTGAAATGCTTGAAGATAACGACGATGTCCAGAACGTTTACCACACCTGGGATATGCCTGAGGGCGATGAGGAAGAAGAATAGTAATTAAAAGGCAAAACAAAAGGCGTCTTCACATAGGGAGAAATCAATTTGGATTTCACAATATAATCAAAAGACCTTGCAACACATTGTATTGCAAGGTCTTTCTTTATTTATCCAAACCGTTTTGTCGCTTGAAACGCAGTATTTTGGGTGGCGGACAAGTAAAAACCGCAGCCAATCCTGTATGGATTGGCGAGGCTTTTTCCGCAGTACGGTACCAAAATACAAAGTTTCAAGTTGGTTTATCCCTGTGTGAAGACGCCTTTTGTTCTGCCTTTTTTGTATTTAACTTTTTATTATCCTTTTAATTTTGCGGTATATGCTGCCCATTCACCCATAGTGCGTTCTTCAATTATCTCAAGTCCCGCATTTTCAAGAGCTAGCCTTACCTCATCTTTGCGCTCAATTATGATGCCGGAGCATATAAATACACCGGTGTCTTTCATAAATTCCTTTACATACCCTGACAGACTGATTATTACATCTGCAACAATATTGGCAAGAACAATGTCACACTTCTTTGCTGCGAGTTTTGCCCTGAGCTCATTATCGGATGTAACGTCTCCGGCATAGCCGTGGTAAATACTTTGAGGCAGGTCGTTGAGTTTGAGATTTGAGTAGGCTGTTTCAACCGCCATAGGGTCAATATCAACCGCAGTGGCTTCTTTGGCACCGATAAGAAGTCCTATCACAGAAAGAATACCTGAGCCGCAACCAAGATCCAGTATTTCGTCGCCCCGACTCAAATACTTTTCCATTTCCTCGATGCACATCCGTGTACTTTCGTGGGAGCCTGTGCCAAAACTACATCCGGGATTTATAATAAATTTGACCCTGTCGGTATCAGGAACGCTTTCCCATTCGGGGACAATAACAACCTTTTTGCCCACCTCAATTGGCTTATAGTACTGCTTCCAGTTTTCGGACCAATCTTCGTCTTTCACATCAGCTGTATGTAATGCAAGGTTTTGAATGCCTTTGTTTTTGAGTTCTTCTATTGCTGCCTTTATTTTTTCAAGGTTAGCCTTTCCCTCGGGGTCATCTGACAAATAAACCGTAATGCAACTGTCTGCAGTCTTCAGCTCTTCAAGAGTTTCGTCAACATAATCCCAATACTTTCGGTTGTTTTCAAGAAATTCCTTAAAATCTTCCTTGTCGCTGATTACAAATTCCGTCACATCAATGGCATAAAGTGCGTCACTGACATTGTCAAGGTTTTCAGTTGCGGTTGTGATTTTAACTTCTATCCAATTCATATCATTTCTCCTATAGATAAATCTTTCCCAAAGTTCAAATAAGGGCGATAGCTATCGCCCTTATTCTATTTCAAGAACTCTTTTACTTTGTCAAAAAAATTCTTTCGTTCCTTATATTTTGCAGGCTCAACATTGTCTGCAAACTGACGGAGTATGTCCTTTTGCTTTTCGGAAAGGTTTTTGGGTATTTCAACCTTGATTTTTACATACTGATCGCCCCTTGTGCCATTTCCGTGAAGCTTGGGCACTCCCTTGCCTTTTAAGCGGAACACTGTTCCTGTTTGTGTGCCCTCAGGAATGTTGTAGGTTACTTCGCCGTCAATTGTGGGAACCTTGATTTCTGCCCCCAATGTTGCCTCCACGAAAGTAATAGGGAAATCACACATAATATCGTAGCCCTGACGTGTGAAAAGCTTATGCCGTTTAACACGGGTAACAACCAAAAGATCCCCTGCCGGACCGCCGTTTTTGCCTGCATCAGCCTGACCGCTTACCGAGATAATCTGGTCATTGTCAATACCTGCAGGAACTTTAACCTTTACCTTGCGGCTTTTGCGAACAGTTCCCTCGCCCCGACAACTTTTGCAAGGGCTTTGTATAACCTTTCCTGTGCCACCACAAGAACTACAGGGCCTTGTGCTCTGGAAGTTGCCAAAAGCTGTTCTCTGCACAGTTGTAACCTGGCCTGTACCGTGGCACACGCTACAAGTTGTGGCAGAAGTTCCTTTTTCAGCACCACTGCCGTTGCAGGAATCACAACGTTCTGTACGGTTTACATTGAGTTCAATCTCACAGCCAAAGCAGGCCTGCTCAAAGGTCAATTCAATTGCATATTTAAGGTCACGGCCACGCTGAGGGGCATTTGGGTTGCGTCTTGATTGACCGCCGCCAAAACCACCGCCGAAAAAGCTGCTGAAGATATCCTCAAACCCGCCAAATCCGCCGCCAAAATCACCATATCCGCCGCCTGCCTGTGGGTCAACCCCTGCATGACCAAACTGGTCATAGCGCTGCTTTTTTTCAGCATCGCTCAGGACTTCATAAGCTTCAGAGGCTTCCTTGAACTTTTCCTCGGCGACCTTTGCTTTGTCACCGGGGTTAAGGTCAGGATGGTATTTTTTAGCTAAGCGTCTGTATGCTTTTTTTATTTCATCTGCTGATGCGCTTTTGTCAACGCCCAGCACTTCATAATAATCTCTTTTTTCTGCCAAAACTGTCACCTTCATTTGTTCAGGACGATGCGGTCATCGTCCCCTACTGAAATAACCAATAAATATTGTAGGGGGCGATACCCACATCGCCCCGTAAAAGTTTTATTTGTACACACTTTCCCCCACATCAAAAGTGTTAAGAAATTGATGCAGAGTGACCAAACCTAACCGGAAGCTGTACTTGATGTACAGCGAGTGGTGTAGTTTGGACGCAGCACGAAGTACGGTCTGCGCAATTTATTACACTCTTTTAATCTTCTTCATCTACTACCTTGTAGTCCGCATCAACAACGTTGTCGTCTGCTGCGCCACTGCCGCCTGCTGTGCCGGCATTTGGGTCTGCCTGAGCCTGCTGCTGTGCCTGTGCATCCGCATAGAGCTTTGATGAAATTTCATAGAACTTCTTGGATACAGCTTCTGTCTGGGCCTTTACACCTTCAACATCCAACTCTGTAGCCTTTAAAAGTTCCTTGAGCTTATCAACTTCTGCCTGGATACCATTCTTTTCATCCTCTGTAATCTTGTCACCAAGGTCTGCAAGAGTCTTTTCGGTCTGATATACCATATTGTCAGCTGTGTTTCTTGTGTCAACTTCTTCCTTTTTCTTTTTGTCCTCTGCCGCAAACTGCTCAGCTTCCTTAACAGCCTTTTCAATATCTTCGTCTGAGAGATTTGTGCTTGCTGTGATTGTGATATCCTGGCTGTTGCCTGTACCCATATCCTTTGCAGTTACGTGAACAATACCATTAGCGTCAATATCAAATGAAACTTCAATCTGCGGAACACCACGTGGTGCAGGAGGAATATTGTTGAGGCTGAAACGGCCAAGTGTCTTGTTGTAAGCCGCCATTTCTCTTTCACCCTGAAGAACGTGAACTTCAACACTTGTCTGACTGTCTGCCGCAGTTGAGAATATCTGACTCTTCTTTGTTGGGATTGTTGTATTTCTTTCAATAATCTTTGTGAATACTCCGCCCATTGTTTCAATACCAAGTGAAAGCGGTGTTACGTCAAGAAGAACCAGGTCTTCAACATCACCTGAAAGTACACCTGCCTGAATTGCCGCACCGATAGCAACACATTCGTCAGGATTAATACCCTTGTGAGGTTCTGTTCCGATGAGTCTTTGTACTGCTTCCTGTACTGCAGGAATTCTTGAAGAACCACCTACGAGCAATACCTTGTCAATCTCTGATGGTGAGATACCTGCATCTGAAAGAGCATTTTGTGTAGGAACCATTGTCTTTTCAACAAGATCTGCTGTGAGCTCGTTGAACTTCTGTCTGGTCAATGTAATGTCAAGGTGCTTTGGACCTGTTGCATCAGCTGTGATAAAGGGAAGGTTGATGTTTGTTGACATAACCCCTGAAAGCTCAATTTTTGCCTTTTCAGCAGCTTCCTTTAATCTCTGAAGAGCCATTTTGTCAGCCTTTAAATCAATGCCGTTTTCCTTCTTAAATTCATCAGCAAGGAAATCAATAATCTTTTGGTCAAAGTCGTCGCCGCCAAGCTTGTTGTTGCCGCTTGTAGCCAAAACTTCAAATACGCCGTCGCCGATTTCAAGGATTGAAACGTCGAATGTACCACCGCCAAGGTCATAAACCATAATTTTTTGGTCTGTATCCTTGTCAAGGCCATAAGCTAACGCTGCAGCTGTTGGCTCGTTGATGATTCTGAGAACTTCAAGACCTGCAATTTTGCCTGCGTCCTTTGTTGCCTGACGCTGTGCATCACTGAAGTAAGCAGGAACTGTAATAACAGCCTGTGTTACGGTTTCGCCAAGATAACTTTCCGCATCAGCCTTGAGCTTCTGGAGAGTCATAGCTGAGATTTCCTGCGGTGTATATTTTTTGCCGTCAATATCTACTTTGTAATCTGTACCCATTTCACGCTTGATTGATGAAATAGTGTTTGGGTTTGTGATTGCCTGTCTTTTTGCAACCTGACCCACAAGTCTTTCGCCTGTCTTTGTGAAAGCAACAACCGATGGAGTTGTTCTTGCACCTTCAGGGTTTGTAATAACGGTTGGCTCGCCGCCTTCCATAACAGCGACGCAAGAGTTTGTTGTTCCCAAGTCAATACCTATAATTTTTGCCATAATAAATCACCTTTCTTTTTTCTGTTTAAATATATTTGCAAGCGGATTTGAACCTCCGCTCCTACTCTGAATATGTTGTTATATTCTTTGTTGGATGTAAGTGAGTTAAAGATTATGTGCCCCGTCTATGGGGGCAAAGAGTTTTAAATGTGTAAATTTTTTGTCAGTCAAGGCAAAAGCGGAGTGAATACTTTGTGTATTCGCGAGCATTTTAACACAGTATGACGGGAAATTTACCGTTTAAAACCACATAAGATTTAACGAGCTTTCATCCCTTTAATTTGCAACCTTAACCATTGCGTGTCTTACCACCTTGCCACGACAGGTAAACCCGCTCATAAGCTCCTCAGACACTGTGTTTTCACCGTATTCCGAAGATTCTTCGTGCATAACTGCATTGTGAAGTTCAGGATTAAACTCCTCGCCAACAGTTTTGATTTTTTCAACGCCGAGAGCTGCGAAAATATCATCAAGCTGTTTTAAAATCATTGTTACGCCCTCAAGCATACCGTTTTCAGAACCCTCTGCTGCCCCAACGGCACGTTCAAGATTGTCCTTTACGGGCAACACCTTTTCAACAGTGTCGCAAACTGCCAGAACGTAAAGCTCTTCACGTTCTTTTGCGGTACGTTTTTTGAAGTTGTCAAACTCTGCCGCGTGACGCATCATTTTGTCCTTTAATGTATCAATTTCAGCCTGCAGCTTTTCGGTTTCAGAAGGTTCAGCCACTTCTTCGGCTGCGCTTTCCTCTGCGTTTTCAATCACCTCTTCTTCAACTTCTGCTGTCTGGTTTATCTTTTCTTCAGTTTCCATTTTTATTCATCTCCTCTGCCTATAAGCTTCTGTCTTTCGCCAAAGTCTTTGCGCAAAACATCGCTTAATTGTTTTGTAAAGAATTCAAGTGCGGAAATAACCTTGGAGTAGTCCATTCGTGCAGGGCCAAGAACCCCAAGCACGCCCATTATCTGGTCGGATACCCTATATGGTGCAAGCACCACACTGTTGTGTTTGAGTTCAGGAACAGGTATCTCTTCGCCGATAAGAACTTTGGCCTGCCCTGACGGCACAGCCTCCATAATTATCTTTGACAAATTTTCACGATTTTCAACCGCATCAAAAAGTTCCTTGACTTTTTCAACATTTCCGTATTCAGGGAAGCGCAGTATGTTTGAAAGACCTTCAACAAAAATCTGTTTGGTGTCAATTTCCATAACGGCTTCGTGAACAAGCTCCATTACCGATGCCAAAATCTCAAAATTCTTCCCGATAACCGACTGAACTTCCATTATGTTTGCAAGATTTATCTTTGAAATAGTAAGCCCCGCAAGGTTTTGGTTGAGAATTTCGGAAAGCTGGTCGGCAAATTCATCCGAAATATCCTGATGCAGATTTAACAGCTTGTTTTTTATAATCCCCGACTTGTCAGAAACAATAAGCATAGCCTTGTCGTTATCAATTTTTACCACTTTGATGTTTTTTACAACACCTGTCTCAGTCCCGGGGAGCATACCAATAACCGGAAGCCCCGAAAGTGACGAGAACGCAGCCGCAACATCGCGAACAATCTTTTCAAGTTCCTGAGTCTTTTTGCAGGCCGCCTGCTTGATTTCAGCAATCTCCGCCGCCGTCATCTCATATTTTTCCATCAAAGAGTCAACATAAAGTCTGTACCCGCTTGTTGAAGGAACACGCCCCGCAGAAGTATGCGGCTGAACAAGCAGTCCCATTTCCTCCAAATCCCCCATCTCATTGCGAATGGTAGCCGCACTGAGATTGAGCTCAGGCTTTTTTGAAATACTTCTTGACCCTACAGGCTCTGCCGTGTTGATATAATCCTCAACAATGGCCTGCATAATCAATTTTTTTCTGTCATCTAATGCCATTTGCGTTCACCTCCTCAGTTTTTGGTGACCGACATTTTAGGTTTGTTAGCACTCAGCAAAGGAGAGTGCTAATCACTATTGATAATATAACACTTCTATCCTGAATTGTCAATAGTTTTAAGGTAAATTATTTTTCAAATGGGTATTTTGTCCGGTTTTTGAGTTCGTTTTGCTTCCAAACGCTTCCGTGCAGCCCAAAAAACAAAAACCCCACTAATCTAGCGGGGTTTTTGTGCTATTCATTTTTCTTATTCCGGCAAAATTACTTCTTTTCCGCCCATATAAGGTCTCAAAATCTCAGGCACTGTAACAGAGCCGTCTGCATTCTGGTAATTTTCCAGAATGGCAGCAACAGTTCTGCCGATTGCAACGCCTGAACCATTAAGAGTATGGACAAGCTGTGCTTTTTCCTTAACAGAATTTTTGTATTTGATATTTGCACGTCTTGCCTGGAAGTCCTCAAAGTTTGAGCAGGAAGAAATCTCAACAAAACGGTTGTAGCTTGGCATCCATACCTCAATATCATACTTCATAGCTGCAGTAAAGCCCAAATCACCTATGCAGATTTTAACCACCCTGTACGGAAGATTAAGCAGTTTGAGTACAGATTCAGCGTCTGCAACCAACTTTTCAAGCTCAGCATATGATTCCTCAGGCTTTGTAAACTTAACAAGCTCAACCTTGTTGAACTGATGCTGACGGATAAGGCCCCTTGTATCTCTGCCGGCACTGCCTGCCTCAGCACGGAAACAAGCTGTATATGCGCAGTATTTAAGAGGGAGTTTTGATCCGTCTAAAATCTCGTCACGATGCATATTTGTAACAGGCACTTCAGCTGTAGGAACAAGGAAGTAGTCTGTATTTGCAACCTTGAAGGCGTCTTCCTCAAACTTAGGGAGCTGACCTGTGCCAACCATACTGTTTCTGTGTACCATAAATGGTGGAAATATTTCGGTATATCCGTTCTTACCGGTGTGTGTGTCAAGATAAAAGTTGATAACCGCTCTCTCAAGCTGAGCACCAACACCCTTGTAAACAGTAAATCTTGTACCTGTGATTTTTGCCGCAGTTGCAGCGTCCAGAATACCCAAATCCTCACCCAAATCCCAGTGTGCTTTAGGCTCAAAATCAAATTTTGTAGGTTCAAGATAACGTCTGACCTCGATATTATCCTCGTCTGTATCACCTTCGGGAACAGTTGGGTTTGCAATATTGGGGATTGTGTACATAATTGCATCAATCTTCTCGTCAATTGAACGGATTTCCTCATCAAACTTCTTTATGTTTTCTGAAAGAACCTTCATTTCAGCAAAAATCTCGGTTGTATCCTTGCCTTCCTTTTTAAGGGCAGGGATTTGCTTTGATACTTCGTTCTGCTTGCTCTTCATCTGCTCAACTTCAAAAAGAGCTTCGCGACGCTTTGTATCAAGGGCAATAAGACCCTCAACGTCAATTCTGTCTTCCTTTCTTCTTTTAAGTGCCTCAATCAATTTTTCAGGCTCGTTTCTTAAAATCTTAATATCAATCATTGTCTTTATCTCCTAACTGCCAAGATATTGGCTTTTGTGTGCTGTAATTTATTTTTTGAGCAAATCTGAAAGAATTTCATAATACATAAGCGCTGCATCATCAAATCCGATTGGCTCAATTTTACCAAATTGTTTTTTGGCTTCCGCCACTTTGCCCGACTTATAAAGTTCATATATATCCTTCATATCAGACATAGCCTGCTGGCCTGTTATTAAATCTGAACCAAGACTCATATTGTCTTCAAGTTTTTCTTTAAGTTCATAATTTTCCTTTGTCAAATTTGCAATTTCTTCTTCAAGCAACTGAATCTGCTCTTGATTAACAGTTAACGCGTGCTCATACTCGGTTTGATATCCCTCAATCCGATTTTCCGAAAGACAAGCTATCAAAACTATGGCAAGAACGCAAACAACCATAATTATTGCATAGCTATATAATTTTTTGTAATTTTTCTTCACAAAATTTCACCTCTAGTCTATTTGCCAATTTTTTGCCCCTTAAAGCTGCTTTGTCCCGTTTTCGATGTCTATCATTGCTCGACTTGTTTTCTTGGCTTTAAGGCTATGTTTTGAAGGTCGATTTTTTGACAATATTTTACACTATTTGATTTTTTTGAGAATATTTTCCAAATCTGAGTTGTTATAATATTCAATCTCAATTTTGCCTCGTTTCTTGCCATACTTGATTGAAACCTTTGTTCCTAGACGGGATGATAAATCGTCGGCAAGATTTTTGAAGTAATTCTCAATATTTTTATCTACAGATTTTTTAACAGGCTTTTCGCCTTTCGCTTTTAGAATAGCAGAAACTGCATTCTCGGTCTGGCGAACATTAAGGCCTTCTTTGATTATTTTTTCAGCAAGAGCGAGCCTGTCCGATTCATTTTCCAATGGCAATAGCGCTCTTGCATGACCTTGGGTCAAATCGCCATTTGAAACCATCTTCTTCAGTTTGTCCGACAAATTTGTAAGACGCATAGAATTTGCCACAGCGCTGCGGCTTTTGCCCACTCTTTCTGCAACCTCTTCCTGAGTAAGAGAAAAGGTTTCCATCAGCTTTTGATAGCCCTCTGCTTCTTCAATCGGGTTAAGATCCTCGCGTTGAAGGTTTTCGATAAGGGCAATCTCCATAACCTCTTTTTCAGAATATTCGCCCAAAATACAAGGAACTTCCTTGAGTCCAGCAAGCTTTGCAGCTCTCCAGCGGCGTTCACCGGCGATAATTAAGTGCATACCATTGGACTCTTTTTTCACCAGCACCGGCTGAATAAGGCCGTGTTCCCTTATGGAATCAGCCAGCGCCTGAAGTTTTTCTTTATTAAAAACCTTTCTTGGCTGATTGGGGTTTGGCTCAATATCACGTATTTTAAGTCTCACAACGCCTTGGTCGGCGGCATCTTCGCTCGTCTCAGCCACCTTTACAGGCTGAACCACAGGAACCGCTTCAACATCGTCAAAAAACGCTCCCAGGCCCCTGCCAAGGCCCTTTTTTGTTTTAACTTTTGCCTTTGCTTCCGCCATAATCTTCTCCTTCCCATATCTTCAAAATTCCCAGGGGGGATTTTATATTTGCCTTACAGATTCCGTTCAATTACTTCCTCTGCAAGTTCAGTATAACACTCTGCGCCACGAGAGTGCCTGTCGTATTCTATAATAGGTTGTCCAAAGCTAGGAGCTTCGGAAAGACGCACATTTCGAGGTATTATTGTGCCAAAAACCTTGTCCCGGAAAAACTTTTTAACCTCATCAACCACTTGAATTGACAGATTTGTCCTGGCATCAAACATTGTCAGGAGGACTCCTTCTAAAGTTATTTCAGGATTTAACGCCTTTTTTACCATCTTTATTGTATTGGTAAGCTGACTAAGCCCCTCAAGAGCATAATATTCACATTGGATTGGTACAAGCACCGAATCGGTAGCCGCAAACGAATTAAGAGTTATAAGGCCCAGCGACGGAGGACAATCTATAAAAATAAAGTCAAATCTGTCCTTTATTTTGGAAATGGATTCCTTCAAAACGTATTCACGGTTGGGTTTTGCCACAAGCTCAAGTTCCGCGCCTGCAAGATTTATATTTGAGGGACAAATCCAAAGGTTGTCAAATTCCGTTTTGATAATAACATCTTCCATTGGTACGTCATTAATTATGCAGTCATATATTGATCGCTCAACCCCTCTCGGGTCAACCCCAAGGCCGCTTGTAGTATTGCCCTGTGGGTCAATATCTATAAGAAGTGTCTTTTTGCCTTGCTTCCCAAGACAAGCGCTGAGGTTCACAGCAGTGGTAGTTTTGCCCACACCGCCCTTTTGGTTTGCAATCGCAATTACCTTACCCATCGTCGCCCTCTCCAATCCTTTGCCATTTTTATCTTATTTAATATAATATCACTTATTTCAATAAATTTCAATACTAAAATATATATTTGACAAAAATGTTTCACGTGAAACAAAGCTGCAAACAAATCTTTTTAAGACATTAAAAAAGCCCACCCTCGCGGCAGGCTTTCGAAACATTAACGATTTTCCGTCACCATCAATGTTTCACGTGAAACATCATTCAGCAACCAGATTTTTAATCCATTTTTTGCTCTTAAAGTACCATACAGAAAGTATAACCTTTACAACTTCTTCAATCATCATTGCAACGTAAATTTGTTCAATTGGCAATTTTAGAACAAGCCCGGCAATACTCACGCAAGGTACGCCTATAAGCCACACCGAACCAATATCAATACACGCCGCCGCTTTGGTGTCACCTCCATTGCGGAATATACCCACAATAAATAAAAACGTCAGTGCCTTGACATTCATTAAGATTGCCATAAGAAAAAGAACATCCAAAGCCTTATTCTGAAGCGCCGGCGCAACATTATAGGGTATAAGTACAATAGGTCTAACAAATATAAAAATCCCCGAAACCAACAGCGAAAATGCCGCATTGGCAAGACAAAGCTTTTTGGAAACAGTATAAGCTTTGTCGTATTCACAGGCACCTATCATTTTGCCAACCATAATTCCGGTAGCATTGCCGCCACCGTGAAAAAACACCAGCAAAAGCCTTTCAATATTTTGGACAATAACCATTATAACAGTAGCCTCTGTGCTTATTTGGGAATAAACCCAGGAATAAAACGTCGTACCAAGAGCCCAAGCACCCTCGTTTATCATAACAGGCACAGCCGCCTTAAAGTATCCTCCAATCATATCCCCCGGCACAGAAAAAAGTTCTTTCAATCCTGCCGCTTGAATCATTTTTTTGCCATAGACACAGCACAAAATTATACCAAGTTCAACCGCCCTTGCAATTATGGTAGCAATAGCTGCCCCCTCAACCCCCATAGCAGGGATAGGGCCCAGGCCAAAAATAAGAATCTGATTGGCCAGCAAATTCACAACCAAACCTATTCCGCGGGATATAAAGGGAATGTTTGCCTTTTCGCTACAACATAGACTTATATCATAGGCAGATGTAAGCCCTGAGAATATATAGGATATGCAGGCAATTCTGACATACCTGATCCCATACTCCACAACAAGGGGATCCTTTCTGAAAACCCTGATAATCACCTCAGGGCAGACAAGGGCAGGCAAAACAAAAATCACAGTGACACAAGCTACCAAAATAATATTAAGGCCCAAAACCTTGCGCATCCTGCCTATATTCCGTGCGCCCCAATACTGAGAGGCAAAAACCCCTGCGCCGCCGCACACACCAAAAACCATAACCGCAAACAAAAAGAACCACTGGTTTGCAATACCAACCGCCGCAATAACTTCCTCACCAAATCCCCCAAGCATAACGCTGTCCAAAAGATTGATGAATGCTGCCACAAGCTCCTTTAAAGCCATTGGAATCATAAGCCAGAAAAAACTTTTATATATAGCCTTCAATCCATTTTCTCCTTAAACATTTACATAATATTCCATAATATTCCATTTTCTTACATTAGACGCCTTTCATAGTAAGAGAAATACGTTTCTTTGCCACATCCACTTCCAAAACCTTCACCTTTACTATGTCCCCAATGGAAACCACATCCATAGGGTGTTTGACAAACTTGTCGCTGAGCTGCGAAATATGCACCAAGCCATCCTGATGAACGCCTATATCAACAAAGGCGCCAAAATCAATTACATTGCGGACTGTTCCTGTAAGAAGCATATCCGGTTTTAAATCCTCCATTGACATAACATCCTCACGAAGAAGGGGTTGTTCAACCGAATCACGTGGGTCACGGCCCGGTTTTTTGATTTCTTCAACTATATCACGAAGTGTAGGTACGCCTACCCCCAGACCTTCCGCCAAAGCCGTCAAATCCTTTGACTTCATTCTGTCATCTATATCACAAAGAGCATTATTTTTCACATCATCAACCGTGTAGCCAAGATTAGCTATCAGCTTTTCTGCCGCCTCGTAGCTTTCAGGATGCACAGCAGTATTGTCAAAGACATTCTTACCCCCGGCAATTCTCAAAAAGCCGGCGCACTGCTGAAAGGCTTTCGGGCCGAGTTTTGCAACCTTTTTAAGCTGACTTCGGTTTGTAAAACAGCCTTCCTCTTCACGGTACTTTACAATATTTTGAGCAATAGCAGTGCTTATGCCCGAAACATATTGAAGAAGCGGCGCAGAAGCCGTGTTGAGGTCAACACCAACGCTGTTTACGCAATCTTCAACAACTCCACCCAAAACCTCGCCAAGACGCTTTTGATTCATATCGTGCTGATACTGCCCCACCCCGATTGCCTTAGGGTCAATTTTAACAAGCTCAGCAAGAGGGTCCTGAACACGTCTGGCAATCGAAATAGCGCTACGCTGGGTTACGTCAAAGTCAGGAAATTCCTCAGCAGCAAGTTTTGACGCAGAATAGACAGATGCCCCCGCCTCGTTTGTCATTATATATTTAACATTGTGCCCCGTAGTTTCCTTTATAAGCTTTGACACAAAAATCTCAGTTTCCTTAGACGCTGTGCCGTTGCCGATTGAAATCAGGGTGATGTTATACTTTTCAATCAAGCTCTTTACAAAAGTCTTTGCAGACTCCCTTTGGGCATCAGAATGGGTAATATAAATAACCCCTGTGTCCAAAACCCTGCCCGTCTCATCTACAACTCCAACTTTGCAACCTGTACGGTAACCCGGGTCAAGGCCAAGCACCACCTGTCCCCGGATAGGCGCCTGCATCAGAAGGTTTTTGAGGTTCTCTCTGAATATCTGCATAGCCTGTTCGTGGGCAATATCGGTAAGTTCGTTTCTGACCTCCCTTTCAATAGCCGGTTGGATAAGACGGCTATAGGCATCTTCAATAGCACTTTCCACATATTTTCTGCCAATAAAATCTTCTTTGGGAAGTTCTTTCTTTTTCAGGTATGCAATAATACTTTCTTCGTCAATCTCAATCTTTACTGAAAGTACTTTTTCACTTTCTCCGCGATTAATAGCAAGCACCCTATGGGGCACAGCCTTTGAAACCGCCTCAGAAAAGTCATAATAATTTCTATAAACCGAATCTTCTTCCGGATTTTGAGCCTTTGACACAAGCAAACCCTTTTCTGCAGTCAATTCTCTTATCTTTTTTCTGTGTTCCGCATTGTCAGAAACCATCTCAGCAATAATATCCATAGCACCAAGAAGAGCATCCTCTACGGTTTCAACACCTTTTTCAGCATCCACAAAGGCTTTTGCAGCACTTTCAGCAGTTTCATCCTTTATGGTATTCATATAAAGCATTGTAGCCAAAGGTTCAAGACCCTTCTCTTTTGCCACAGTGGCACGGGTACGGCGCTTTGGTCTGTATGGTCTGTATATATCCTCAAGTTCCGAAAGCTTTTGTGCTTTGTCTATTTCCGCAACCAGCTCATCGGTAAGCTTTCCCTGTTCTTCAATAATGCGCTTAATATCCGCTTTTCGCTCTTCCATATTGCGAAGATAAGTAAGGCGGTCATCAAAGGCACGAAGTATTTCGTCATTCAGTTCCCCGGTAGCTTCCTTTCTGTAACGGGAGATAAAGGGAATGGTGTTCCCCTCATCAATCAGGGCAATGGTGTTGTCAACCTGCCATTGTTTTAAATTAAGTTCCTGCGCAAGCTGCTGTGCAATTGTCATTTTATTTACTTCCTTTCGGTTTTTTAAATCTTTCCCAAAAAACAAAAAAGGCTGTCTGCACCAAGAATTTTTGCTTTGCAAAACAATTTATTCTATACAAGCATTTTCATTACACCCCCGAAAATACGGGCGGATATAAAATCCGCCCCATATAGAACAAATATAGTTTTGTGCAAATCTCAGTTCAGTCAACCATTAAAAGGTCTTAAATCTTTTTTCCCCGTTCAATCATAGAAATCTTAACAGCAGTCCAAACAAGGGTCAACACAAGGTAAGTCACAACCACAACAATAGGCCCTCTTGAAATCCACCATCTTGAATCTACATTCAGTGCTGCCGGTGAAATTCCACCAAGAAGGTTTCTTATCTCAGGATAAAAACCTATCCAGACAGCTCCCAAAGTCAAAGTAAGAGCAAATGCTGCATATCCTAAAAATGTTGCTTTTTTATCAAACAGGTTTTTGCCGCCGCACACAAAAAGCCCCACAGATACAACCGCAAAAACACAAGCAAAAGTTTTCATTATGCCCGGCATCTGAAGAATCGTATTGCTTGATGTGTATCCTGCTTCCACAAACCTGAGAAGAATTATTACAAGAATTCCCCAAGCAAGATTTATCATATATTGATTTGTAGTTTTATCAATGCGTTCCCTTTTAGCACGCTTTTTCTCTCTCTTAATCTCCTGATTCATTTTTGCCACCATATTCAAGTCACTATCCTTCCATATTTTTATTCAAAACCAACTGCAAATTGTCAAAACTCATCACGGTCAAACATTATAACCGGCAAAATAGCACCGGAAACTGTTTCCGTCCTGAGAATTCTTTTGCCAAGGCCCACAGTATTCACGCCCTTTGACGCAGCAAAGCTCGCTTCTTCTTCTGAAAATCCGCCTTCAGGTCCTACTATAATTCCGATTTTTGAAGCACCTTTGTTCGCCTCGAGCAAGGCCTTAAGGCCAAGCTGGCCGGCGTGACCAAGCTCCTCGTATGGCATAATGGAAAGCTCCAGACTTGTCAATTGCTTCACCGCATCCTCAAAAGATACAGGTTCGGTAACAAGAGGCACCTTTCCCCTGCCGCATTGTTTTGCAGCCTCAACCGACACCTTGTTCCACCTTGCAGCCTTTTCTTTCCCTACTGCCTTACTGTTGATTTTCACAACGCATCTGTCCATAATAACAGGAACAATTTTTATAGCGCCAAGTTCCACAGCCTTTTGAACGATAATCTCCATCTTGCCGGACTTGGGAAGACCTTGAAACAAAGTAATCTCGGTTTTAGGTTCTGAAAGTGAAACCGACCTCTCAACCACAGTGGCGTGGCAACGATTTTTTTCAATAGCCGTAAGCTCTGCAACATACTCAACTCCGGTGCCGTCAAACACCAATATCCGGTCGCCGCAGCTCATCCGAAGGACCTTTTCAATATGCTTGGCGTCCTCAAAAATTTCAATATTATCACCGTTGATATTCTGAGGCTCAGTAAAAAATCTACGCATACAGCCTTGTCCTTCCTGTGTGAATTGTCGGTAATTCATATACTTAATTTATTTTAACACATTTAAACAAAAATTTCAACCTGTTTTTTGATTTTAATGTTTAATTCGTTTTTAGAATAATTTGACTTTTTTGAAACACAGTGCTATACTAGGCACTGTAGCTTTTTTAACCCACGGGAGATGTAATATATGAAAACAAGATTAATTTTTGTCCGCCACGGATTCAGCGAATCAAACAAAGGCGGTCTTTTTACAGGGCAGGCAAATGTAGCTTTGACAGAGCTTGGGCATTTTCAGGCTCAACGTGCTGCAGAATACCTCAAGGACGTCCATATAGATGCTGTATATTCAAGCACACTTGACAGAGCCTTTGACACCGCCCGGCCCATAGCCGAAGCCAGAGGTCTTGAAATAACCAAACTTCACGGCCTTTGCGAGATTGACAGCGGCGATTGGGAGGAAAAACCCTTTGACGACCTTGGGGATCTCTTCCCCACAGAATATAACCTGTGGATGACCGACCTTTTTAACTGCCAATGCCCCAACGGCGAAAGTGTTAAGGAATTTGTCAAAAGAGTACATAGCACCGTCCTGCAAATTGTTCAAGAAAACCAGGGCAAAACAGTTTGTATCGCAACCCACGCAACACCCATTCGGGTAATTTCCTGCTTTGCAACGGGTCTTGACCCCATTCATCTCAAAGATGTTCCCTGGTCCCCCAATGCTTCAATCAATATCATTGATTACCAGGACGGAAAGTTCAGCTTTTCACAAAGGGATATAACTGAGCACTTAAAAGGCTTTGAAACAAACCTGCCTGACAATGTATAAAAAAACACCTGTCATAAAAATATGACAGGTGTTTTTTAATTAAAACAAAAATTTATTTTATAGTGGGTGCAAATTGCAAAAGGCCGTTTTTGTATATAAGTTCAGGCTCTCCGCCGATAAGGGGCAGAGCGTAGTCCAAAAACTTCTGCGTCATACCAAATCCGTCTGCTGTTATCATATCATCCGGCACAGCCTTTTCCTTGTTGGCAATTTCACAAACAGGCAAAGGTTTAACTTCCATTTTGTAAGGCGCATCCGAGGCCCTTACAAATCCCGCCATAATACCGGTGTTGCCTTCCGCCGCAAAGCCTACCCCTTCAAAACCTGCCGAAAAAGCTTCTTCCACATCGCAAAGTGAAGCGCCTGCTGAATAGCATCTTTGAAGTGTGCTAAGCTCAATGCTTCTTGATTTAAAGCCAAGCTCTGCTGAAATCCAAGCTTCCACAGTTTTGCCTGCACCGCCAAGTGCTGCGTGGCCAAATCTGTCGTGGGCATCGCCGCCTCTTTTTGCGTTTTCTTTTATGTAATTTCCATCCTTGTCACGGATACCTTCGGAAACCGCAATCATAATTGTCTTTTTGGTCTTGCTGACTTCTTCCACCTTGGCAAGAAAGTCCGCCTTATCTATGCTTCGTTCGGGCAGGCAAACTATATCAGTACCGGTGCAGCTTTCGTCATTTGCAAGTGCCGCCGCTGCAGTAAGCCAACCTGCGTTTCTGCCCATAGCCTCAAGAACAACCACTGATGGCATTTGATACACGTCTGTATCAAGAGCAATCTGGCGCATACAGTTTGCAACAAATTTTGCAGCAGAGCCATAACCGGGAGTGTGGTCGGTCAAAACAAGGTCATTATCTACAGTTTTAGGGATACCAACAACCCTGACGCTTTTCCCAAACTCTTTTGCAAACTTGCTCAGCTTGTCGGTTGTATCCATTGAGTCGTTACCTCCAATGCAGGCAACATAACCAATGTTGTACTTTTCAAATATATCAAAAATCTTTTCATACAAGGCGTCATCCTCACCTATTGCAGGAAGCTTTTTGCGGCAGGAGCCAAGATATGAAGAGGGAGTCTGCTTAAGGAGTCTGAGCGCCTCAGGGTTTTTAAACAGTTCCAGCGATACAAGTCGCTCTTCCAAAACACCTTCAATGCCGTTGAGCCCTCCATAGACTTTTTCGATTTTGTCAGGGTGTGAAAAACCACCCTTTATAACCCCCGCAAGGGATGAATTGATGACCGCAGTAGGTCCGCCTGATTGAATAACTAATAAATTTTCCATCGTATGTAATTCTCCTTGAAAAATTTCATTGTTTTATTTATGTTATTCTATCATATTTTAAATCTTTTGTAAAGAAAATTTAAGCATATTATGGCAAGCAACCGCATTGACACCCCTCTTTATTTATGATATACTCAAATCAAATCAAAGAATAGGGAAGTGCCATTTATGAATGTTCTTATAACAGGCGCAAGCTCAGGCATTGGCCGTGATATGGCCCGGACTTTACACCAAATGGGTCACGACCTGATCCTGGTGGCAAGACGCCGGGATATGCTGCTTGAGCTTAAAGATGAGCTTGGGGGCAAACCCCGGATAATCTCTTTGGACTTGTCCGACGAAAAAAACTGTTTTGAGCTTTGCGAAGAGTTAAAAGACCAAAACATTGACATTCTTATAAACAATGCAGGCTTTGGAGTCTTTGGCGAATTCTCTCAAACGCCCTTGAGGCGTGAGCTTGAGATGATTGATTTAAACATCCGCGCCCTGCACATTTTGACCAAAAAATTCCTTGCAGACTTTGAGCAGAAAAATTCAGGCTACATTCTCAACGTGGCATCTTCGGCTGCATTTTTGCCCGGGCCGCTGCTTTCGGGATATTATGCAACCAAAGCATACGTCCAGCGCCTGACTTTGGCAATTTCAGAGGAGCTCCGCCGCAAAAAAAGCAATGTCTATATAGGTGCTCTTTGTCCGGGGCCTGTTGACACCGAATTCAACAAAACTGCAGGGGTGAGCTTTAACTTAAAGTCCTTGCCTTCAAAAAAGGTAGCCGAGTATGGCATCCGCAAAATGTTCAGGCGAAAGCTCATTATCATACCGGGTCTCACCATTCGCCTTGGGGTATTCTTTCAAAGATTTATACCCACAAAGCTGCTTTTAAAAATATCATATAATATTCAAAAATCAAAAGGTTGATTGCCTCAAAAATCAGTGAGTTCGAAACCATCCTCACTTAATCACAATGTGTCATACTAAGCATTGTGTTTTAAATCAAAACTAAGGAGCTTTTAAAAATGAAAAATTTAAAAAACAGTCGCTTTTTGGTACAAAGCGCATCAATTGCAGCAATCTATGTAACACTAACCTTTTTTTCAAGCCTTATGGGTCTTTCAAGCGGCATAGTTCAGCTAAGGCTTTCTGAAGCGCTTTGCGTCTTGCCCGCCTTTACTCCCGCCGCAATCCCCGGCCTTTTTGTCGGTTGCATTCTTGCCAACACAATGACGGGAAGCATTTTTATTGATATAATTTTCGGCAGTCTTGCCACTCTTGTCGGCGCTGTATTTACACGGACTTTAAGACGTTTCAAGGTCCTTTCTCTCATTCCGCCTATACTCTCAAACACCCTGATTTTGCCCTTTGTTTTAAAGTTTGCCTACAATTTTGAAGGATCAATCTTCTTCTTTATGGCAACCATCTGCTGTGGCGAGATTTTGTCTTGCGGAGTTTTAGGTTATATTTTGCGCACAGTTCTTGACAGATACAACAACTTTTTCTGATATTTTTTGACTTTTTAAATGCAAAAATGTCAAATTATTTCCGTTGACGAAATATATCTGATGTGTTATACTAACTTATGCAAATCTCAAGGAAAGGGGAACAAAAATGGCAAAGGACAAAAATCAAGACACCACCATCGCCCAGAACAAAAAGGCGTACCACGACTATTTTGTGGATGAGACCTTTGAAGCAGGCATTTCCCTTTTCGGAACTGAGGTAAAGTCTTTGCGGGAGGGCAGAGTCAATTTAAAGGATAGTTACGTATCGGTCAAAACCGGCGAAGCGTTTTTGATAGGTACGCACATCTCACCTTACGAAAAAGGTAACATTTTTAACAAAGACCCCCTCAGGGAACGCAAACTTCTTCTCCACAAGCGGGAGATAAACAAGCTCATCGGTTTGACTCAGCAACAGGGATATACCCTGATACCCCTTAAGATGTACTTCAAAGGATCTTATGCAAAGGTGCTCCTTGGACTTTGCCGAGGCAAAAAGAATTATGACAAACGTGATTCTATTGCCGAGAGGGACTCAAAGCGCAGAATCGACAGAGCTATGAAGGAACAGGTTAGATAATAAAGGCATAAGAAAAAAGCAAAATTTAAAAAAGAATAAACTTCACTTATTCACTATTCCCTATTACTTTTTACCTAAAATACAGGGGGGCGCAATGGTTTCGACGGGGATTTTGAAGTATTCGGAGCGAGCCGCAGTGGGTGCTGCGCAAAAAACCTAAAACTTAAAATTAAACGCTAACAATAATTTAGCTTACGCTGCCTAAGTTATAGGCGCTGCCCTCTCACCCTCACCGCAAGGGTGAATCAGGGTATCATCAGACGCGGTGAACATGAACCTCAAAAGCTTTGATGAGGTCACGATTTTATGAAGCTACCGGCACCGCTCGCCTGTCTTTGGGCAATCGGTGTGGGGAACCTTAAACAAAGACTACGCTCGTAGGGTCGGATATGGATAGGTTTTCGGACAGGGGTTCAATTCCCCTCGCCTCCACCAACCAATAACGCAGGAAAATATGTGATGCCAAGGATATTGAGGACAAACTTAATAATCTTCACATTTTTCGATTAGAAATTTACTTTGTATGTTTTTAAATTAAATTTTCCCAAAAACACTTGACAAATAAAGTTTATTGTGTTAAAATACCTCTTAATTCAAACGCTGAGATGCGGAATAGTATGCAAAGGCTTTCGCCTTGAGAGAGATGCCGGATGGTGCGAGGCATTGGGAGAGTTTTGCTGAACTCACCGCGGAGTGGCTGCCGTGAACTTTTCAGTAAGGGCAGACGGGAACTCCCGTAACAGAGTTGGGATGTGATTGCATCTAAAGGGCATCCAATTCGGATGAAGAAGAGTGGTACCGCGGAAACGCTGAGATTTTAACGTTTTCGTCTCTTTGAATCAGCAAAGAGATGGAAGCGTTTTTTTGTTGGTAAAAACCTTATTGTTATATTTTGTATTTTGAAAGGAGTTTTCAAAAATGAGAAAAATCAACATTACAGACATTACTCTTAAAAAACTTTCAGAGGAACGTGAAATTTCACTACTTTTCCGTGAGAAATCGGCAATAGCAAATTGTGCAGATTTACTTGGCGTAAATGCTGTTGAACTGCCGGCCGTGAAAAATCTTCGTGAGGATACAATTATTTATAAAACAATTGCGCAGAATGTTCAAAACGCAGCTCTTGCCATTTCTGTCGGCTTTAACAAGGAAGATGTTGCCACTTCGTGGGAATGTATTAAGGATGCAAAGAAACCCCGTCTTCAGGTTGAACTTCCCGTATCAACACTTCAGATGGAATACACATATCACGTTAAACAGGCAGCTATGCTTGAAAAAATTGCAGAGCTTACAAAAGAGGCAAAAACACACTGCGATGATGTTGAGTTTTCTGCCCTTGACGCAACAAGAGCAGATGCAGATTTTCTTATTGAAGCCGCAAAGGTAGCTGAACAGAGCGGGGCAGGGATTATCACCATTTGCGATAATGCAGGTGCATCAACTCCTGAAGAAATCGCAAAGTTAATTGCAACAGTTAAAGAAGCCGTAAACGTTCCTGTATATGTTCAGGTTTCTGACCGCATAAATATGGGTGTAGCAGCAGCCTTTGCTTCAATTTCAAAAGGCGCTGACGGTATCAAATGCGCTATGACAGGCAAAGATATTCTTCTTGCCGGAGAATTTTCTGATGCCATAAGTGTTTGTGGCTCACAGATAGACGCAAAAATTGAACTCAATAACACAAAAATTCATTCAAGCATTGACGATATGCTCTCAAGTATAAATCACGAAGCTTATGAAACAGAGAAACCCGTAAGCGACAAGAAAAAGATTTTACTTGACTCAGATTCTTCTATGGCACAGGTTGTTCAGGCCGCTAAAGTTCTTGGATACGATCTTTCTGATTCAGATATCGGAAGTGTGTTTAAAGCACTTATGCAGGTATGCGAAAAGAAGGGCGCTGTTGGCGTAAAAGAGTTTGAAGCTTTAATCGCAAGTTCTGCTATGCAAGCTCCTTCAACATATCATTTTGAAACCTATACCACTACAAGCAGCAATGCGGCAAATTCAATGTCACAGGTTACACTCAAATGTAATGATGAGGTTATATGCGGCGTAAGCAACGGAGACGGTCCTGTTGACTCGGCATTCCGCGCCATAGAACAGTGCATAGGGCATCATTATGAGCTTGATGATTTTCAGGTTCAGTCTGTAACAGAAGGAAAAGAAGCGTTAGGTTCTGCTTTGGTCAGACTTCGCAACAACGGAAAACTTTATTCAGGCAACGGAACTTCAACCGATATTATCGCAGCAAGCATCAGAGCATATATAAATGCACTTAACAAGATTGTTTTTGAGGAGGCTTAATATGAAAATAGTATTTTCAACCAAAAATGTGTGTCGCGCTTCCTTTCTTGACACCTGTCGTTTTGCCTTTGATTACGGATTTGAAGGCTTTGAAATATACGATGCAATAAAGGAAAGAAGTTCACATCACGACAGCATATTAAGACGTGACCGCATAGCTGATGCAAAGAGAAAGCTTGTGAACAGAAACCTTGCTGTCTCGGCACTTCGTTTGCCGGAGTCTGTTGACTGTGCAACAACAACTGCAGATTTAATTGTTAAATATATGGATATGGCCGCAGCATCGGGAATTTCAAATGTCATTGTACGGATTGACGAGAATGTTTCTTTTGACTGTCTGGACGAAAAAATGTCTGCTGCTATAAGCAAAGCTGAAACTTCAGATATTAATATTCTGTTTGAAACAGTTGGATACCTTGCAAATACAGAAAATGTAATTGACATAATCAATCATTTTTCTTCTGCTGTGGTGGGTGCTTCATGGAACGTAAGAGGCACATATTTTGATGCAGGTGAGACAGCTGAAACAACAATCAAAACCTTGGGTGCATATATAAAATACGTCCGTCTTGGCGATATGAAGGACGGAAAAACCGTTTTGATTGGCGAAGGCGAGCTTGATGTAGCAAAGCTTATAGGCGCACTTTCATCCCTTAACTACGAAGGTTATATATGTGCGGCCTGGAACGAAGAAATCAATGATGCAGATATTGTTCTTACCCATTTTGCCAACTATATTTCTACCCTTAACCGTGAAAAAAAATCCTTTGATAAAGCTTATTACAACAGGGATAAGACAGGTACGTTTGTATGGAAAAAGTATGACGTTATTGATGCCACCTTCTCTGATGTACTTGATACAATGGTAGAAAAATATCCTGATCAGTATGCCTTTAAGTATCCCACACTTGATTACACAAGGACCTACGAGCAATTCAAACGGGATGTTGATGAATGTGCCGCAGCGCTTATATCTTTAGGTGTAAAAAGCGGCGATCACGTTGCAGTCTGGGCAACAAATGTGCCCCAGTGGTTTATCACATTTTGGGCAACAACAAAAATCGGTGCAGTTTTAGTTACCGTCAATACTGCATACAAAATTCACGAAATCGAATATCTGTTAAAACAGTCTGACACACATACTCTCGTTATGATTGAAGATTGTAAGGATATAAACTATAAGGAGATTATACAGGAACTTTGTCCGGAACTTGAAACTCTTGAACCTGGCAAGCCCCTTTACTCAAAAAATCTTCCCTTCCTCAGAAATGTTATCACAGCAGGATTTTCTATGCCGGGCTGTCTTACATGGGAACAAATGCTTTCCCGTTCTTCCCTTGTTCCCCGTGAAGAAGTCAGAAGGCGTGCATCCCTTGTTAAACCAGACGATGTTTGTAATATGCAGTACACATCAGGAACAACGGGTTTCCCAAAAGGCGTTATGCTTACTCACCGCAATATTGTTAACAACGGTAAAACAATCGGCGACAGAATGGATTTGTCAACGGCAGACCGTATGATGATTCAGGTTCCTATGTTCCATTGTTTTGGCATGGTGCTTTCAATGACATCCATGATGACACACGGCGGAACGCTTTGCCCGATACCGTATTTTTCACCAAAGTCATCCCTTGCCTGTGTAAATGATGAACATATTACTTGTTTTAATGGCGTACCTACAATGTTTATCGCTATGTTCAATCACCCCGATTTTGCAAAAACCGATTTTTCATATATGCGAACAGGCATTATGGCAGGTGCCAACTGCCCTGCAGATTTAATGCGTCGCGCTTCAGTTGAAATGAATATGCGGGAAATTATTTCCGTTTACGGACAGACCGAAGCATCTCCCGGATGCACAATGGGTGAAGTAAATGAGGACCTTGACCACAGAGTTGAAACAGTCGGAAGCGCTTTCCCCGGAGTTGAGTGTAAGATTATTGATCCCGAAACAGGCGATGAACTCCCTGACGGCGAAAGCGGAGAGTTTGTAGCAAGAGGCTTTAACATTATGAAAGGCTATTACAAAATGCCTGAGGCAACTGCGCAAGCTATAGACAGCGATGGATGGCTTCACTCAGGTGATATTTGTATGAGAACGCCTGACGGTTATTACAAAGTTACCGGTCGTCTTAAGGATATGATTATCCGTGGCGGTGAAAACTTATATCCCAGAGAAATCGAGGAGTTTTACTTAACAAATCCGAAGGTTCGTGACGTTCAGATAGTTGGTGTTCCTGACGAAAGATACGGCGAGGAATGCTGTGCATGGATTATTCTTCACAAGGGCGAAACCTCTGACGAAAACGAGATGCGGGAGTTTGGTAATGCTTCAATCGCAAGACATAAAGTGCCTAGATATTTTATGTTTGTAGATGAGTTCCCAATGAACGCAGCGGGAAAAATCCTGAAGTACAAAATGCGTGATATATCAGCCGAAAAGCTGGGTCTTAAAAAATAATTTGAACTTTTTTTCAAAAAACTCTTGACAAAGCAAATTTGGGGGAGTATAATACATTTTAAATTTGAATATCACAAAAAAACGACTGTGACGAGGACGGTCGGATTGTGAAACCTTGAGAGAGTTGCCGGGTGGTGCGAGGCAATGGTGAAGCTTTCCAATGACTTATCACCTCTGAGTCGGAGGACCGAAAGGCAGAGCTTAGTAGATTCCTTCCGTAATGCTGCGTAAAGGCAAAGGGCTTGTTAGAGTCCGGTAAGTGACGGAATATTTTCTTTCCGTAATTTGAGTGGTACCGCGGGTTATCAAAACTCGTCTCAAAAGATTTTTTTGGGACGGGTTTTTTGTTTTATTCGAATTCGTAACCAAATTTAAGATTACGAAAATGAAAGGAGACAAAACAATGGATTACAGTTTAAAAGAAGTGGCAGGAAGAATCAAAGACCTGCGCGAGGCAAAAGGATACACACAGGAGGAACTTGCAAAGCTCACAGGTGTGTCAGTTGAGGATTACAAAGTTTTGGAGATGGGTGAAACAGACTTCAGCTTTACCTTTATCTACAAATGCGCAAAGGCCTGCAACGTTGAGGTTGTTGATTTGCTTGAAGGTACAAGTACAACCCTTACATCTTTTGCTATCACAAGAAAAGGCGAAGGTTTGAAAATTGTTAAAAAGCATGGCGTGGTTTACAACAACCTTGCTCCAAAGTTCAAAGAAAAGCTTGCAGAGCCATTTCTGGTTAAATTCCCTTATCTTGAAGAAGAACAAAACCAACCAATCAAGTTAAATTCACACAATGGTCAGGAATTTGATGTTATCGTTAAGGGTTCACTCAAAGTTCAGGTTGGCAATCACGTAGATATTCTCCACGAAGGCGACTCTATCTTCTACAACAGCATAATCCCTCACGGTATGGTCGCAGCATCAGAGGGCGGGTGTGAATTCCATGCGGTTGTACTCAATCCCCAGGACGGCAAGGTAAGCGAAGAATACCCTGAGGCTCCAATAATTGCAGCTAAAGTTGCTGCACAAAAAGCAAAATCAGAGACTGTTGCAGATAAATTCATTGAATCATCTTATGATGAAAACGGCGTGTTTAACGGCATCACTTTCAAAAATGATGATAAGTTTAACTTTGCATTTGATTGCGTTGATGCTATTGCAAAGAAGAACCCTGATAAACTAGCAATGATGTGGGTAGCAAATGATAAGTCGGACCGCAAATTTACTTTCAGTGATTTGAAAAAGTATTCAGCAAAAACTGCGAATTATTTTGAATCTCTCGGCATCAAAAAGGGTGACACCGTAATGCTTGTTTTAAAGAGACATTATCAGTTCTGGTTCTCAATGCTTGCCCTTCACAAAATCGGCGCTATCGCAATTCCTGCAACCAATCAGCTTGTCCAGCATGATTTTGAGTACAGATACAAAGCGGCTAAGGTAAAAGCAATTGTATGTACCGCAGACGGAGATGTTTCACTGGAGGCAGAAAAGGCTGCTAAAGAATTCCCCGGAATGATTAAGGTTTTGGTTGGGGGTAGTAAAGAAGGCTGGAACGATTTCAACGTTGAAATGGAGCGTTTCAGCACTCACTATAACCGTACCGAAAACACTCCCTGCGGAAACGACCCAATGCTTATGCTCTTTACATCAGGCACCACAGGATATCCCCGTATTGCAACTCATTCATATAAATACGCTCTCGGTCACTATCCCACAGCAAAGCATTGGCACAATGTAAATCCTAACGGACTTCACTTTACAATTTCCGATACCGGTTGGGGCAAAGCGCTTTGGGGCAAGCTTTACGGTCAGTGGCTCTGCGAAGCAGGAGTATTTACCTATGACTTTGACAGATTCCATTCAGAAGATATTCTGCCTATGTTTGCAAAATACAACATCACAACCTTCTGTGCTCCTCCTACAATGTACCGATTCTTCATCAAGGAAGATTTGTCAAAGTATGACCTTTCTTCTATCGAGTATGCAACAACAGCCGGTGAGGCACTTAACCCTGAGGTATTCAATCAATTCAAAAAAGCAACCGGGCTTACCATTATGGAAGGCTTCGGGCAGACTGAAACCACACTTTCTATCGCAAACTTTGTGGGCTCAACACCAAAAATCGGTTCTATGGGCAGACCCAGTCCACTCTACGATGTTGTCATTTTGGATCCTGACGGCAATGAATGTAAAACCGGTGACGCAGGTGAAATCTGTATCCGCACAAAGGATAATGTTCCTTGCGGGCTCTTTACCGGATATTACCTGGATGACGAAAAGACAAAGGAAGTATGGCACGACGGATTCTATCATACCGGAGACCAGGCCACAATGGACGAAGACGGATACCTTTGGTATGTTGGCCGTATTGATGATGTTATCAAATCATCCGGCTACCGCATCGGACCTTTCGAAATCGAAAGTGTTATCATGGAGCTTCCTTATGTTTTGGAATGTGCAATCACTCCTGTTCCCGATGAAGTTCGCGGTCAGATTGTAAAGGCCACCATCGTACTTGTAAAAGGCAACGAAGGTACAGACGGACTTAAAAAAGAAATTCAGGAATATGTAAAAACACATACTGCTCCTTACAAATACCCGAGAATCGTTGAATTTGTAGATGAGCTTCCAAAAACCATCAGCGGCAAGGTAAGACGTGTAGAAATCCGCAAAAACGACTTGGAGAAAATGAACAAGTAATTTAAAAAAGGGCTTATGAATGAGCATTTTAAGACGCTCGTTCATAAGTCCATTTTTAGTGTTTAGCTTGAAAATTCATTTTCTTTAATATATTCAATAAATGTTTTAAGCGCTTTGGACAGCCACTTATTTTTGTGGTAGATAAGCTGTTTCCAAATATCTATACTCATATCGCAAACATCAAGATAACACAAATGCCCCGATTCTATCATATCCTTTGTAACAAAATCAGGAAGAAAAGAAATCATATTTGTCTGGGAAATCAGCGATGTTATCATATCAGTTCTTCCAATCTCAAGGATTGGAGTTATTTCCAATGATTTTTTTGCAAGTTCGTTATCAAATACTTTTCTGTATCCTTGACCATATTCGGTTAAAATAAAAGGTTCGTTTGCAAAATCATTTATTGATAAATTGGGGGCTCCGGCAAATTTGGAATTTGCATTGGCAACAAAGTGCATTGAAAGCGGCTCTTCCTTTGCGATAATGTAGTCTTTGTGATATGAATGACTGTCAAGGGTAATAATCACATCTGCCTCATTGTGATCAAGCATATCAAACATAACTGATGTATCTGCAGTTGTGAACTTAATAGAAATATCAGGATATTTTTTATGAAAATCTATGTAGCTTCTCTTAATCATATCATCACAAACAGAGTCAGGGGTTACTATATGAATGTGACCACTGCAGTCTTTTTCTTCTTCAAGGCTTTCCTTAAATTCATCCGTAAGGGCACGAACCTGATGAGCATAAGAAATAAGCTCGCGTCCTCTCTGGGTAAGTGTTACGGTGTGATTTATTCTTTCAAACAAAAGACAGCCAAGCTCGTCTTCCAGCTGTTTTATCTGGAAGGATATTGTTGATTGTGAGTAACCAAGTTGCTCTGCAGCTTTTGTAAAGCTGCCAAGCTCTGCTACATTGATAAAAGTGATTAAATTGCGCAATTCCATAATATTCCTCCAGCATCGAAGAATTCGATAGCAAATATCAAAACCATTCATTTGACTAATCTTGGAAATTATTATATACTATTTTGTAGAAAAAAGCAAGGCTTGGAGGAATTTAAAATGCAAGACGCACAACTCTACACTATCATTGCGCTTTGTATGTATGCATTGGCAATGGCACTTATCGGCTGTATCAGTTACGGTAAATCAAAAACACTTGATGGGTTTTTAATCGGCGGCAGAAACATCGGCGCATGGGCTACCGCCTTTGCTTACGGAACTACATATTTTTCAGCAGTGGTATTTGTAGGTTATGCAGGACAGCACGGCTGGAACATCGGCATTGGAAGTATTTGGATTGGTATCGGCAACACTGTTTTAGGTTGCTTGCTTTCCTGGCTCTTGTTTGCAAACAGAACAAGAAAGATGACAAAGAGGCTTGGCGCCAGAACAATGCCGGATTACTTTGAAAAGAGATATGCTTCAAAAGGGATGAAGATTTTAGCAGCAGTTATCATCTTTATTTTCCTTGTTCCATATTCTGCTGCAGTTTACAAAGGTCTCGGCTCACTTTTTAGCGCAGTTTTCCCAGGGGTTGAAACTTGGGTATGGATGCTTATTATCGCATGCTTAACAGCAATTTACCTTGTTGCGGGCGGATATATCGCAACAGCTTACACCAACCTTGTTCAGGGAATTGTTATGATTGCCGGTGTTGTATGCCTGATCATTGCAGTACTCAGACACGATGCAGTTGGCGGATTTTCAGGACTTATTGAAAATCTTAAGAATTTCCAGTCCCTTCCCGGCGACCCTAATCCAACAAACGGAGCACAGCTAACAAATATTTTTGGAGGTTCGTCATTTAAGTTCCTTTGCTTCAACATTATGCTTACAAGCTTTGGTGCCTGGGGACTTCCTCAAATGATTGGCAAATTTTATGCAATCAAAGACACAGAAGCAATTAAAAGAGGCACAATTATTTCCACCATTTTCTGCACCGTTATCGGCTGTGGCGCATACCTTATCGGAAGCACATCAAGACTTATTTTGGGCGGAGTTCTTCCTGAAGGTGGAATTGACTCGGTCATCCCTGCTCTTCTGATGGAAGTTTTAGGCGGCGATACACTTGGAATCATTCTCCTTGCAGTTATTATAATTCTTCTTCTTTCAGCATCAATGTCAACCCTTGAGGCGGTTGTTTTAACTTCTGCATCTGCTGTTGCAGTTGACCTTATTCCATCTGTAAGAAAAAAGGAAACAAAACCTGAGTCGCAGATGCTCCTTACAAGACTTCTTTGCCTTGTATTTATTGCTTGTTCGTTTATTTTTGCAACACAGAACATCCCCATTATAGTAAGCCTTATGTCATTCTCCTGGGGAATTGTTTCCGGTTGCTTTATCGGACCTTATATCTGGGGACTTTTCTCAAAGAAGATTACAAAGCCGGGCGCTTATGCAGGGGTTCTTTCAGGACTTTTGGTAGTAGGAATTGCAACGCTTATAATTACACTTAATGCGGATTTTGCAACAGCTGCTAAAATGTCTCCTGAAATGGGTGTTTCTGCAATGGCTGTTTCTATGGTTGTTGTTCCTTTGGTAAGTGCCTTTACCAAAAATAAGGATACTGAGAGGATTGAAGAAATCTTCTCTTGCTACAACGAAGACTAATTTTACGTAAGAATTTAAAGAGGCAGAACAAAAATTGTTCTGCCTCTTTGGCTTATAGGGAGTTTTGATTTTCTAATTTCCACACTTACACTTTACAATCATTTCAGTAACATCCGTCAGCACTAATTCGCCCGTTTGATTGAAAACTTCAAAGGTAAGCTCCACAATGCCATTTTTCTCGTTGCGTTTGATAAGCTTTGAAACGGTACAGGTGCTTGTCAAAACATCTTCCGCAAAAACAGGCTTCACCCATTCAATTTTGGTGGATTTTCCTGCAATGAGTTCATCCCCCGCTAAATCAATCTCAAGATATTTTGCCCAGACCGCCATAAATGACATAACTCCCGGAGCAATGAGCTTGCCGAAAAACGTGGATTTTGCATATTCCTCATCTGTATGAAGAGGAATGTTGTCATACCTCTTTGCAAAATCAATCATATCATTTTTATGTATGGTGGCAGGCTCAATTTGTGTTTTTGAACCTAAAACAAATTCTTCAAA
The DNA here is from genome assembly GCA_017546165.1 of Clostridia bacterium. Lineage (GTDB taxonomy): Bacteria > Bacillota > Clostridia > Monoglobales > Monoglobaceae > SIG440. The sequence continues at coordinate 32,614 of JAFYXL010000011.1, read as the reverse complement.
ATACATATTTAATACCTCGGATATAGTGGAACTTCTACATAATTATAGCATATAATTATAACAAAATCAACGACAATACCCTTTAATCATGAAAAGATTATTAAAAAATATTGACTTTCCTTAGGTAAAGTGATATAATACAAAAAAGTTAAATGCGTTTGAGCAGAACTAAGTAATCCTGGAAAGAGCCCTTAAGAGAGTTGCCGGTGGGTGCGAGGCAATGGTGATGACCTTGACGAATTCCTTCTGTTAGCAGTGCACTGAACAAGAGTAATCTTAAGTAGGAGGCAACGGGCGTTCCCGTCACAGAACTAAGGTATATTAGTACCTGATAAGGTCGCTACCGTGAGATAGCGGCGAACTGAGGTGGTACCACGGAAATGTTATTTTCGTCCTCTGTATCCTGAAACAGGATTGCAGGGGGCTTTTTTATTTTCCTTGCATCAAAGGCCTGTTTAAACAAAATTTAAGTGTATTGGGAAGGATGAACAAAGAAATGGCTCAGAACTACTATCAAAAAGAAATTGAAACCATGCCGGTTGAAGAAATCAAAAAGCTTCAATCCGAGAAACTGGTAAAACAGGTTAAGCATGTTTACGAAAATGTGGAGTACTACCGCAACTTAATGGACGAAAAAGGGGTTAAACCTGAAGACATCAAAGGAATTGAAGATTTGCACAAACTCCCGTTTCTTACAAAAGCGGATTTAAGAGACGCTTATCCCTACGGTTTGCTTGCAAAACCTCTTGAAGATTGTGTTCGTATTCAGTCCACATCAGGAACAACCGGCCGCCGTGTGGTTGCTTTCTACACACAAAAGGACATTGACCTTTGGGAAGATTGCTGCGCCCGTGCAATTGTTGCGGCAGGCGGCAGCAATAAAGACGTTTGCCAGGTTGCTTACGGATACGGACTTTTCACAGGCGGTGCGGGACTCAACGGTGGCTCTCACAAAGTTGGCTGTCTTACGCTGCCTATGTCATCCGGTAACACCGACCGTCAGATTCAGTTTATGACGGACCTCGGCGCCACAATCCTATGCTGTACTCCTTCATATGCGGCATATATTGGCGAAACATTAAAAGAACAGGGATATAAACCTGAGGATATTCCTCTTAAAGCAGGTATCTTTGGAGCTGAACCCTGGACAGAAGAAATGCGCAGAGGTATTGAAGAAACACTTGGTATTCGCGCTTATGACATATACGGACTCACTGAAACATCAGGCCCCGGAGTTTCATTTGAGTGCAGTGAACAATCAGGTATGCACATCAACGAAGACCACTTCCTTGCAGAGATTATCAATCCTGATACCGGTGAAGTTCTTCCTGAAGGCGAAAAAGGCGAGCTTGTATTCACATCGTTAGACAAAGAAGCATTCCCACTTCTTCGATACAGAACAAGAGATATTTGTGTTCTTTCAAGAAAGAAATGCTCTTGCGGAAGAACCCTCATAAAAATGGCCAAACCTATGGGCAGAACAGACGATATGCTCATCATCAGAGGTGTCAATGTATTCCCGAGCCAGATTGAAACTGTTCTTCTTAACGAGGGTTACCAGCCGAACTATCAGATTGTTGTTGACAGAGCAAACAATACAGATACCTTTGAGGTAAATGTAGAAATGTCTCCCGAACAGTTCACAGATAAAGTAAGCGATGTTCTTGCAATGGAAAAAGCTCTTGCAAATGCAATGAAAACAATGCTCGGCATCAATCCGACAGTTCACCTTGTTGCTCCCAAGAGCATTGCAAGAAGTGAAGGCAAGGCAGTTCGTGTAATTGATAAGCGTAAATTAATTTAAGAAAGGGGATTTGAAAATGGCTATTAAACAGTTAACAGTTTTTGTTCCAAACAGAAAAGGTGCAATCGTTGCAGTAACAGATATACTTGCTAAAAATAACATTAACCTGAGAGCACTTTCCATTGCGGAAACAGAAGATTTCGGTATTCTCCGTCTTATCGTAAATGACGAGAACACAGCAGAAAAAGTGCTCAAAGAACAGGGCTATCTTATTAAGGTAGTTGATGTTGTGGGGGTTAAAATCGGTGATGAACCGGGCAAACTCACCGCAGCTCTTGACATTCTTGATAAGGCAGATATCAATGTAGAATATCTCTATGCTTTTATGGCTCGTACAGAAAAGCACGCTTATGTAGTGCTGAGAGTTGAAAACAACCAAGCTGCAGAATCAGCACTCACAAATGCAGGCTTTAAACTTATAACAGAAGCTGACATTTGTAAACTTTAAAACACTTCATTTGATAAAGAATAACCACAATAGTATATATTTTGTTTGGAAAATTTATCTGATTTACAAAAATAAGCTATCTCTGATGAGATAGCTTATTTTATTATCTTTAATGATTTTATCCCCTTAGGATATTTTGGGGTGTGTTCCGCTGTCCTTTTTTTATTTGTAAACAAAATTTTTAAGCATTCCCTCCGCCGGGGGGAAGTTTTATTGTTACTTTTGTATATTCACCCAGCTTACTGTCCATGGTAATGCTTCCGCCGTGGTTTTCAATTATCTCCTTTGCGATTGCAAGTCCCAGACCTGTGCCGCCCTGTTCTCTTGACCTTGCCTTATCCACACGGTAAAACCTTTCAAATATATGTGGCAGGTCTTGCTCCGGAATGCCTTTGCCGGTATCTTCGATTTTGATATAAACTTCACCGTAAATAGCCCCTACATATACGTGGATGCTACCCTTTTCAGGGGTATATTTCATTGAGTTTGAGATTATATTTTTTATAGCCCGTTCTATCTGATAAATGTCCCCCAAAATATTGGGCACATCATTCACCTTTTTATACACAAGCTTTTGGCCCTTGTTTTCTGCCTGAACCTTAAAGGTTTCAACTATATCCGAAACAAGCATATCCGGGTCAAAAAATTCCTTGTTCATCTCGATGCTTTGTGCATCAAACTTTGATAAGGTGAGCAAATTCTTCACAAGACTGGTCATTTTGTCGGTCTCGTTGTGAATTGTTTTAAGGAAGGAAATGGTCATTTCATCTCCTACAGGATAATTGTCAAGCAGGGTTTCGGTGTATGTGCCTATGGTGGTAAGGGGCGTCTTTAACTCGTGAGATACCTCTGCCACAAACTTTTTTCGTGACAATTCAAGGTTAAACTGTTCTGTAACATCGCTAAACACACAAACCACACCTGCAATACGGTCATTTTCAAATTTAAAGGGCAAGAAGTAAGCCTTTAGGTGCTTGTTGTTAATTTCAATATCGCGCATCTCCGTGCGATATCTTGCCAGGTACATAAATGCCGCCATACAAACGTCAGAGTTAAGGTCTGCGAAAAACTTATCAAAATAGATGTTTTTTGTATCATCTATATTAAGCATATCCTTTGCTGTCTGATTGATGGAGATTACCTCCTGTTTTGTATTAAAGGCGATAATACCATTGTTGATATGTTCAAGAATTATTTCAAGCTTGTGTTTCTCCCCTGCAACCTCCGAGATGGCATTTTTCATAACACCGCCCATATAGTTGAAGGTTTCAACCAGAGTTCCTATTTCGTCCCTGGATTGGACTTCAAGATTTGAGTCAAAATTCCCCTCGGCAAAATCCTCCGCCTTTTCAGTAAGGACGGATATGGGGCTTGTGATGGTCTTGGACAAAAAGTAGCCAAGAAACAACGAGGCAAGAACCCCAAACAGCATAGCTTGAATTATTATATAAAGTATATTATTTGTTACAGTATTCACACTTTGTTTGCTGTCACGGATATAAATTATATATCCGTTGTCGCCTGTGTTTTTTCCCGCAACAAAGTAGGCATAATCCATATATGTAGCATTCGAACGGATACCTCTGCCTGTATCTCCTGCCATTGCCAGGATTATGTTAGGGGTTTTTTCAATTCGGCCCACCCCTGCGCCTGTGGTAACAATCCTGCTTGCGTCCTTTGCATCAAGAACGGCACACTGGCGTTGATCAGAAAGTCCAAGCTGGCTTGAATAGGCAGATATGACCGCATTAATGCGGTTTTCTTTTGCTTCGGTTGATGCGTCGGTATAGAGGGCCTCGCTCATTACCTCAACAAAATCTCCTGACATAACCTTATCCATCTGGCTTTGGAAGCTATCACTGTAAAGCTTTACCACACTGCTGAACATATAAAACCCAACAACCAGCATTATGGCAAGTACCAATGCCACAAATATACAGACTATTTTCCACTGCATTTTTTTAAACATATTATCTTACGCAGCCTTTCTGCCGCCAAACAGATACAATCCGTACGGCAAATTTAAACCTTGTTCTTAACCATATATTCATAATCTTTTTGTCTCAAATTCAAAACATCTTCAAAGGCTTTGGCAGTTGACTTGTGGAAAATATAATCCGCACTGCCCTCTTTTTCGATCTTTGCCAGACGTTCACCCCGAAGCATCCTTTCGCGAACATTCATATCATTCCAATCCTGAGGCGCATAAAGGTCAAGACGCAAACGATATTGGGTCATAACCCCCGAATACACGGTTTTTTCAATGTGTTCCGTATTGAACCTGTCCTCTGCAATACGATGCTCCACACGTGAACGGGGGTTGAGTGCCACCTTTTTGTGGATTGTATCCATCATAAAGCAAACCAGCGTTTCTTCGCCACCTGCAAAATTGTTGCCAACTCTGCCATAGCCTGTTCTAAAGCCACCAATCCGGCGGAGTTCTGATGTCCTTACTCCAAAATTTGCCCCATAGGGAAAGTCGCCGTAATCCTTTGCGTACTTTATATCATCTCCGTCAATGGACAGGTCACTCCAAAGTCCAATGGTGTTTTTGGTGACAAGATTTTTTGCATCGTCGGGTATGGTTAGTTCAACCTTGCCTCCAACAACGCCAAGTTCCAAATCCCCATCAAAACTACGGATTGTTTCCAAAACTACTTGGCTATCCATTATTGCATCATCATCAACATAGAGGACATATTCGCCCCGTGCCGCCCAAAGACCCATATTGCGGGCAAAAGAAAGACCTTTCAGGGGGGCTGTTATATAATTTATATCAAGCTCAGGATATTCTTTTTTAAAGTCCTGAACAAGCTCCTTAAGATTATCATCCCTGAAACTGTTGTTCACAAAAACCAATTCGTAATCCTTCTTGTTTGCTGTTTGATTGCAAATTGCATCAAGGCAATCTTTTAAAGTATCGGTCATTTTGTGTGTGCAGAGTATAACCGAAAGCTTCTTTTCAAATTCCTCTGTTCTTTCAATTATGCCCTCCAGGTTATAGAGCATATCGTTCTTTGCTTTTGCATCAATAAATGAAAACATGGTGGCAACATCTTCAAACACATATTCGGGTTTTTCCCACCCCATTATGGCTTTTTCACCTATTGAGCAAAGAATGTCAAAACCATTCTCGTTGTGGTTAGGCGCGCCTAACCCAATTTTTATTGTATCCGCAGGCAAAGTTACATCTGCACGCTCGCCGCCAAATGATATATAACAAAGATTTGATGCGGCCTCTCCAAAAAACAATTGAGGAAAGTCTTCCTTTACCAAAATCACATGTCCTGCACGGCGGAGTTCCGCCTTGAATGACTCTGCCAATTCCTCATACTCAGGGGTTGCTTTTACATACCACAAAAGAGGCATAAGGTAAAAGTCACGGCGAAAATCATCCAAAACCATCAATTTGTATCGGCTTTTGGTGATACCAAGTTCCTTATCTTTTGCAGTCAGTGAGCCGTCGTGCCAACGGTATGAATATACCGGTTCCAAAAAATCAGTATGCTCTATTCCGCAAAGACAATTCATGCGCATCCAGTAATCATAATCCTCAAGCGTGTGCTTGTAGCTTGAATAGCAGCCCAAAATTTCCTTTGCAGATTTCCGGTACATAAAGGCTGCACCTATGGTATTGTTGGCATAGGTATTAAGTTCGCAGGTATTGTTGGGAAAAATTACATTGCCGCTGCCAAAAGGAAATTCATACCATCCGTGCTTACGCAAGCGTTTTCCCCGGGCGTCAATAAGACGCATATTGCCGTAAATCATACCGACATCAGGTTTTGAGCGAAGGTCTTCAACCAATTTTTCAAGAAAATCCCTGTCCATTACATTGTCAGCAGAGGTCCAGGTCAAAAACTCGCCCCTTGCTTCGTTAAACCCACGCGAAAGAGTGCGGGGTATTTTTTTATTTTCCTGGGTGAGAACCTTTATTCTCTTATCCCTTTTTGCATATTCCTGTGCGATTTCCAGGGTTTTATCCTTTGAGCCGTCGTTGATTATTATAAGCTCAAAATTCTCATAGGTCTGTTCAAGCACCGACTCAATCGAGTCAGCCAATATATCTCCGCCGTTATAGACAGGCAGGATAACCGACACAAGGTCGTCTATCTGCGGCACGTGAACCTTTGAAAGAGGCAGAGGATATGCCTTTTCGCGTTCCTCCTTATATCTTATAAATTTGTATTGATAAAGATTAAGAGGTTTTTTGTCAGGGAGCTTTTGGCCCCAGATAAGTTTTTTCAGATAACTAAGCATCTCGTCCGTCCTCCTCAATTTGCGTCATATATTGAATAAGTCTTTCCCAGGCCCCAAGATAACACTTTTTGAAGTATATATCAAGGGAGTCCGCCTTCTTGTTTGTCAGGATTTCAATTTCCTTGTTGGTTATTTTTATCTGATTTTTTACATATCTCTTTGTCCAGCCAAAATGTGTGTGCAGGTCTATAAAGAACCTGTATGTGGTAATAGTACCCGCCATAATTGTCTTCTTCACGTGCTCTGTGGTAAAGCGTGAGTGATCCACCCTGTGCAAAACCTTTGCCCGGGGCTGAAGCCCAATGCCGTAACCGATTTCCAGCATTTTGAAAGCAAGAGCAGTTTCCTCGCCGCCTGCAAAGTCATTGCCAACTCTGCCATAGCACATTCTAAAACCGCCAACCCGCCATATAGCACTTCGTCTTACGCTGTAATCCGCACCGTAAGGAAACTCAAACTGCTGCGTAACCTCTCTGAATGCACTTCCAGATATTTTGAACTGACTCCAAAGACTTTCCCAGCCTTTGCGAACAACCTTTGGTGTGGGGAATGGCTTGTCAAGAATAACCTGACCCCCCACAATCCCCACACTGGGATGATACTTAAAACCGCTGTAAATTTCTTCAAGCAAATAATAATCCGCAAGGACATCGTCATCCAAAAACAGAAGATATTCGCCTTTTGCGTTCCACATTCCCCCGTTGCGGGCATAGGAAAGTCCCTTTTGCGGAACACCGATATATCGGATAAAGCCTTCATATTCACTGTACTTTTCCTTAAAGGCATCTACATCTGCCCGTATTCCTGATGTAAAGGGGGCATTGTCCACAACTATAATTTCATATTCTTTCTTGCTCATAGACTGGCGGATTACCGACCAGATAGCGTCAGCTAACTTTTCGCCTCTTAAGTATGTGCAGATTATAATTGAAATCTTCTTTTCATATTCAGGGGGGTCATCAATTATCCGTTCAAGAGAGTATAATATCTGATTTTTAATTTTGGTTTCAGAAATATCAAATATACTTTTGCTGTCCTCAGCCAAAAACCAACCTTTGTATGCAGAAAGCTTCTTAAGATTGCTGTCTTTGTTTGTTGTTATGCAAAGGTCAAACTCCTCAGCCATTTGTATATCTGTGCTGTCTGCAACCAAAACTGTCCCTGAAAATCTCCTCATCTCCAAAAGTCTCTCATGATTTGGGTTTTTGCCAAAATATATGTAACAAAAACAGGAATATTCCTCAGCAGGGCTACAGGATAACGCTTCTTCCCTTGAAAGGATCATATGACCTGATTTTTCAACTTCCTTTAAGAACTCGCAATAGTACGGATTTCCCTGCGAATCTGTTTCTGCAATCCACACCAAATTGGACATATAAAAGTCACGGCGGAAATCGTCCAATACCATAAGCTTGTAACGGTTTTTTGTTATACCCAGCTCACGGTCGTGGGCAGTAAGAGACTCGTCATGGATGCGATAGAGATAAAGAGGTCTTTTGTCATCAGTGTGTTCAATTTTAAGGAGAGAATTCATCCTCATCCAATAATCATAATCCTCAAGATTTGTCTTATATTTTGAGTAATCCCCCAAAATATATGCCGCCTCAGCCCTGTACAAAAACGCTGCGCCTATTGTGTTGTTGGCATAAGTGTTAAGGCACTTGGCATCATTGGGGAAGCATACATTGCCTGAAAAGAAGGGTTTTTCAAACCAGAATTTTCCCCGCTTTATATATCCCCTTGCATCAATAAGACGCATATTGCCGTAAACCATTGCAACATCAGGTTTTCTCTTTAAGTCCTCAACCATTGTTTTTATGCAGTGGGGCAGCATAATGTTGTCAGCAGAGGTCCAGGTAAAAAACTCGCCATTTGCTTCACGAAATCCCACAGACAAAGCTGTGGGGAGCTTTTTGTTTTCCTGATTGATTATTTTAATTCGTGAATCCCTATTTTTAAACTCCTCCATAATCTGAAGGGTTGCATCGGTGGAGCCGTCATTTACCAATATAAGCTCAATATTCTTATATTCCTGTGAAAGCACACTTTCAATAGAATTTTTTAAAACTCTTTCACCGTTAAAAACAGGAAGAACAATTGATACAAGGCCCTCTGTCTTTGGCACATCAAATTTTGTTATTTGGCAAGGGACAATATTTTCCCTTTCCTTTTTGTATCTTACAAACTTCTGACGGCAAAGCTCAAGTCTTCTTTTTTTCTTTTTTTCCACGTTTTCTCTGTGCAAACCTTCATTTATACCTTTGCGCAAAGTCACCAAAAGACCCATTCGCTTGTAATCTGAAATTTCAAGAAGCGAACGGATAAAGGCAATACCCGTCTTTTGCAACAACTTTTCTATTTTGAGACCCGTCCGCCACACATATGTATCGTGCAAATCCAACTCCTCTTGCTTGTGCTGTTTTGCCTCAAATTGAATTTGCATAATGGCATTGCGGTCAGCCTCTATGCGTTCCTCAAGGCTTTTTATCTTTTCTTCTGCTGTTAAAAGCTTTTCTTCAGCCGTTTGGTTAGCTTTGTCTAACTTTAAATCTTTTTCCTTATCAATCATATCAGATATCCTCTATTTTTACCTCTGCGGGAACTTTTAAAACCCCAAAATATTCACGGTCGGTTAAAATTTTTATGTACGCCGAACCCTCAATATAGTCAAAGTAGCTTATAGGGAGCGAGTCCCTGTGTTCAAGACCTGTTGTGAGGGTATATTCCCCCACGTTCAGGTATGCATTAAGTTTAAAAGTTACCCGGTTATGACCTGTTTTCTTAAATCTCATATCATAATCGTGAAGTGCCGACACAACCAGGTCGGTGCCGTTTTTACTCTTTATTGAAATAGCAAGGCCTGTGTTTTCAAGGTCGGCTCCTTCGGGGATTTCCACATCCACCTCAACGGTGATTTCATCTCCCGAATTAAAGACTTCCGTCTCTTCAATTCCTTTAAATACGCGGACATTTTTAATTGTACCTATATAGTCTCCAAAACGGTTTATTGGGTCAAACTCTTTTTCAACCACTATCTCCCGTTCTTTTTTCTGCTTATTTATTACAGCCAGCGCATCCGTCTCGTTGCTTGTTATAAACTCCATATATTTTGATGAAACACTGTTTACGTCACCGTCCATAACAACCCTTCCGCCGTCAAGCCATATAGCACGGGAACAAAATCTGCGTACAGCATCAATATCGTGGCTTACAAAAAGGATTGTTTTTCCCCGTTCCTTCATTTCTTCAAACTTATTATAACATTTCGCCTGAAACCGATAGTCACCAACCGCCAGAGCTTCGTCAACAATCAAAATTTCAGGGTCGGTATTTATCGCTACTGCAAAGGCAAGGCGAACAAACATACCACTGGAATAATTTTTTACAGGCTGATTGATGAAATCTCCGATTTCGGCAAATGCACAGATTTCGTCGATTTTTCCTTTCATCTGTTCACGGGTAAGGCCCATAATAGTGCCGTTTAAATATATGTTTTCAATACCTGAATATTCCGGATTAAAGCCGGTTCCAAGCTCCAAAAGGGCGGAGATGGTGCCATCCATCACCTTTTTGCCGGAGGTTGCATTTATTACTCCGGTAAGGATTTTCAAAAGAGTGGATTTGCCTGAGCCGTTTTTCCCGATAATTCCCACGGTTTCACCTTTCTCAATTGAAAAGCTCACGTCGTTCAGAGCATAAAAATCACGTATCTTCTTTCCGTAACTTTTGGGAAAGAGAGATTCCTTAATCCTTTCTGCAGGATTTTTATACATTTTGTAAATTTTCGTAAGGTTTTTTACTTCAATCATATTTTGTACCTCATAAAAAGAATTGCCTGTTTTAAAGTTTTATCGCTCAAAATATATTCAGCAAGGTTGGTTTTTTCGGCAATTTTGTATCAGTAATGCCGGAAACCGCCATTACCTATAAGTTTTTGTTCAATACTACTTTAAAACAGGCAGCTCCTTTATTAAATTTTCACATATTCTGTAAAAGTGATATAAAGACCTTTTTCAGTCTTTAAACTTTCCTCTGACTTAACTTTCCAATCAGGGAGTTTATCAAGGTTAACCATAAATTTGTCGGCGTCATATTCATTATCTATTTTTGTAATATATGCTTTACTGCAAAAAGGTTCAGCTTGCCTATAAATTGACTCGCCTCCAATAATGAATATATCCTCATCTTTATACTGAATTTTTGCAATTTCTATTGCCTTTTTGAGGTCATCGCACACAGTTATCCCTTCAAAACCAAAGGTTTTGTCGTGGGTCAGGACAATATTGAGTCTGTTTGGCAAAGGTTTTTGGTTTGGAAAGGACAAAAATGTATTCTTCCCCATAATAACAACCTTACCTTTTGTTGTTTCTCTGAAAAACTTCATATCTTCAGGAATATGGTCAAGAAGTCCGTTATCTTTGCCTATTCCCCAATTCTTGTCAACTGCCGCAATAATATTCATAAGTCAATCTTCCTCTTTAAAATTTAGATAGCAACAGGGATATTTTTAACTTGCTCACCTGATTTGTAATTTTGCAAAATAAAATCATCGGTGGTGAAGTCATAAAAATCCTTTATCTCTTTATTTACAATAAGTTTTGGTGCATCAAACTGCGGTCTTTCAATCAATTCTTTTATCAAGGGCACGTGTCTGTCATATATATGTGCGTCTGCAATTACGTGGACAAGCTCGCCTGCATCTAAACCGCTTACCTGAGCAAACATCAAAAGAAGTGCGGAATACTGGACAACATTCCAGTTGTTTGCTGCAAGTACATCCTGTGAACGCTGATTTAAAACTGCATTGAGCTTATTTCCCGACACATTAAATGTAACGCCGTATGCACAAGGGTAAAGATTCATCTCAGACAAATCCTGATGTACGTAAATATTTGTCATAATACGTCTGCTGTAAGGATTGTTTTTAAGGTCATAAAGAACCCTGTCAACCTGGTCAAACTCACCCTCAGGATATTTGTGTTTTACCTGCATCTGATAGCCGTAAGCCTTACCTATTGACCCGTCCTCATCTGCCCAGCTGTCCCATATATGGCTTTTCAAATCCTTGATATTATTGGACTTCTTTTGCCAGATCCAGAGAATTTCATCAATTGCACTTTTGAGATAGGTTGGCCTCAAGGTGAGAATAGGAAATTCCTCCGCCAGGTTATAACGGTTCACCACACCAAACTTTTTTATTGTATGGGCAGGTGTTCCGTCTTCCCATTTTGGGCGGACAGGCTGATTTTCATCCGACCAGCCGTTTTCAATTATGTCACGGCACATATCAACAAAAATTTTATCTGCTTTACTCATTTTATACCCTCATAAGCTTATTTTTTAACAATTTCCCACAAACTTGCATTGTTTTAAAATTGATAATTATTGCGTAGAAATTTTTTTATCATACAAGGCGGAAGAATGAGCAATACTTTGTGTATTGCGATTGACGACAACACCGTATGATGCAAAAATAACAAGCAAGAATGTCAATTTTAATCAATTCAAGGGATTTAAATATCCAAATTAACAACAGTCTTTGAATACTCCTCAATAAAATCACGTCTTGGCTCAACCTTGTCACCCATAAGGATAGTAAAGGTTTCGTCTGCCCGGCGTGCATCTTCAAGGTCAACTCTGAGCATAATTCTCTTTTCAGGGTCCATTGTGGTTTCCCAAAGCTGTTCAGGGTTCATTTCACCAAGACCCTTATATCTCTGGATTGAAGCCTCAGGAATTTCTTCCAACGCCTTTTTTAAATCTTCATCGTTATAAGCATAAATCACCTTTTTACCTTTGTAAACCTTGTAAAGAGGCGGTTGTGCAATATACACGTGACCATTTTCAATCAATGGCAGCATATATCTGAAGAAGAATGTAAGAAGAAGTGTTCTGATATGGGCACCGTCAACGTCGGCATCCGCCATAATAACTACCTTGCCGTAACGGATTTTTGAAACATCAAAGTCAGAACCGATACCTGCACCGATGGCAGTAATAACAGGGAGGAGTTTCTCATTGTTGAATACCTTGTCAATCTGGGACTTTTCAACATTAAGCATTTTTCCCCAAAGTGGCAAAATAGCCTGAAAACGTCTGTCTCTGCCCTGCTTGGCACTTCCGCCCGCTGAATCTCCCTCTACAATATAAATCTCGGTAAATTCTGTATCCTTTGATGAGCAGTCTGCCAATTTACCAGGCAAAGTGCTGCTCTCAAGAGCGGATTTTCTTCTTGTATTTTCTCTTGCTCTCTTTGCGGCTTCCCTTGCACGTGAAGCGGTAAGAGCCTTTTCAACAATTATCTTTGCAACAGAGGGGTTTTCTTCCATAAATTCACTTAATTTTTCATTAAGCATTTTTTCAACTATGGTACGCATCTCGCTGTTTCCCAATTTGGTTTTTGTCTGGCCCTCAAACTGAGCTTCTGTCACTTTTACGGAAATTATACAAGCCAGACCTTCACGAACGTCCTCACCTTTGAGGTTTTCGTCGTTTTCTTTAATCATTTTATACTTTCTGGCATAATCATTGATAACTTTTGTTAAAGCGGCTTTAAAACCTGTTTCGTGGGTTCCGCCCTCTGCTGTATGGATATTATTTGCAAAACTTTGTATATCCTCGGTGTAACCATCATTATACTGCATTGCAATTTCAGCTTCGGAATTTTCACGCACTGAATTTACGTAAATTACATTTTCGTGAATAGGTGTCTTGTGACGATTGAGATATTTTACAAATTCACGGATACCACCCTCGTAGTAAAGGGTAGCTTCTTTTAATTTTCCGTTTTCGTCAGGTCTTTCATCCTTTAATACAATCTTTACCCCGGCATTTAAAAAAGCCTGTTCCTGAAGACGTTTGTGCAAAACAGAGTAGTCATAGACAAGGTCTTCAAAAATTTCACCGTCCGGTTTAAAGTGAACAAAAGTTCCTGTTTTATCGGTTTTTCCTATAACCTTAAGGTTGTCGGTTTTGTTTCCTCTTTCATATTTTTGATAATGAATATTTTCACCATCACAAATCTCAACTTCAAGATATTCAGAAAGGGCATTAACAACAGATGCACCAACACCGTGAAGACCGCCTGAAACCTTGTATCCGCCACCACCGAACTTACCTCCGGCGTGAAGAACGGTAAATACAACTTCAACTGCAGGAAGTCCTGTTTGCGCCTGAATACCAACAGGAATACCACGGCCGTCGTCCCTTACTGTAATGGAGTTGTCTTCTTTTATGGTAACAACAATCTCCTTGCAGTAGCCTGCCAGAGCTTCATCAATAGAGTTATCCACGATTTCATAAACCAAGTGATGAAGACCGCGGGAAGTAGTTGAACCGATATACATACCGGGCCTTTTTCTTACCGCCTCAAGCCCTTCAAGAACCTGAATCTGACTTTCGTCATATGTTGTTTCAACAGGTACATTTGTGATATTTTCTGCCATTTGTTATACCTTACCTTTCTGAATTAAAGAGCCAATATACTCTAAAATACATTTTAAAAAGATAAATTAATTCATCTTTACACATTTTCACGTTTTTTAATTCGCCCTGCCAGAGCTTTTGTGGAAATATTTGTAATATAAACTACAGATTGTCCCATTTCCTCGCATATTACAATTGATTTAGGGAGCTCATCCGAAACGTTTCTTACAAAACCTTCTTCCTGAGCAATCCTTAAAAATTCCTTTGAATATTTTGAAACAGAAGTACTTTCAAGATCCAAAACTGATATTATATTTTTTGTGTTTACAACGGTTTCGCTTCCTAAATGGAGATACATTCTGTCATTTCCCCTTTATCAATTCTCAAAAATTTACCGGATTTAATATTCTTAAATTTTTCACTGTCGGTGCAAGTAATAAAAATCTGACCTTTATTTATTTTATTCAAAACAAAATCCTGGCGAATGGTATCAAGCTCGCTCATTATATCATCCAAAAGAAGAATTGGATATTCACCTATTTCCTCCAAAAAGAGTTCAACCTCTGCAATTTTTTGTACCAAAACAGCGGTTTTTTGTTGACCCTGAGAACCAAAATATTTTAAATCAGCACCGTTTATAAAAAATTCAATATCATCTCTATGAGGTCCAAAAACACATTCACGGTATTTTAATTCTCTTTCTTTTAATTCTAACATTCTTTTGCTGTACAAATCGGACAAGTTTTCAATTTCTTTTTCACTTATCTTAAGACCGCAGGAAATATAGTTCATTGAAAGTTTTTCTCTGTTCTCTGAAACCTCAAGCTGAATTTTTTGGGCAATTCTCTCTATTTTTTTTATATATTCAAATCTTACCTTTGAAATATAAATTGAAAGTTCAAGAATTTTTTCGTTTAGTACATCAAATAAAATCCAATCAATTCTGTCATTTTTAAGTAATTTGCTTTTTTGCTCATTCAATCGTTTGTATTCCGAAACAGAAGAAAGATATGTTGGATTTAACTGACATATAAGAACATCAAGATTCTTTCTGCGCATTTTTGGACCTTCTCTTATTAAGCTTAAATATTCAGGACCAAAAAACACCACATTTAACTTTCCCACAAGCTCAGAATTCCGTCTTACAGCAATATCGTTTATGAAAATTTTCTTTCTTTTTGAATTTTCAATTATAAGACTGCCCTTACATTCTCTTTTTTTTGATATAAAATCAATATCAACTTTGGCATAATCTTCACCAAAACGGATTAAATCACCGTCTTTTAAAGCTCTGTTTGACTTACCCAGAGAAAAAAGATATATAGCCTCCAAAATATTAGTTTTACCTTGAGCATTGTTTCCGTAAATTATATTTAATTTTTCATCAAATTCAATCTTTTCAGAACTGTAATTTCTGAAATTATTAAGACTTATATTTTTAACAATCATTATTTAAGACGTCTTGGCAGGAGAAGATAAACATAATCATCACCTGTTATTGGAGTTATAATCATTGGATTTATATTCTTTTTAAATTTAATTTTAACAACTTCGTCATCACAGGCACGCAAAACTCCAAGCAAAAATCCGTTAAAGAAGCCTATTTCCAAACTTGAATCGCCTGTTGAAACAGAAATATTATCATCAACCTTGCCTACAATTGTCTCACAGGAAACATTGATGTTGTCATCTTCAATCTTAAATTTAACAGGTGCATCATTTGAATTTTCTGTTATAATAAGTGAAGCACGGTAAACTGAATCAAAAAGTTCGTAAAGAGGACATTCAATTTCAATTTCACCGGTTTCATAAATTGCACTGTTATAATTTATGTATTCACCTTCAATCAAACGGGTAACCACTTTGTAATTTTCAAATATAAATACAGCATTTTTTGATGTGCAGTTAATTTCAACTAACTCATCATCATCTTTTAAAATTTTATTTATTTCAGACAAAGCTTTTGAAGGAACAATAAAGCGTCTGTCCTCATATTCTTTTTCAAGATTATAAGTACGGACAGCAAGTCTGAAGCCATCGGTTGCAACCATTTTTATAGTTTTTCCTATTATATCAAAAAGACATCCTTTAAGAACAGGTCTGTTGTCACTTACAGATGCGCAGAAAATTGTTTTTGAAATCATTTCACGAAGTGATTTTTTAGGAATATTTACGGAATAATCAGGATTTACCGAAGGAAGCTCAGGAAAGTCAAGAGGATTCATACCTGATATTTCAAATTTTGAATTTCCGCTTTTTATAGTACAGATATTTTTGTCGTTAAGTTCTATATAAACATCATCTAAAGGAAGATTTTTAACAATACTTCCAAGAATTTTTGCATTTAAAACAGTTCTGCCTGAAGAATATACCTGTGCCTCAATTTTTGCTTCAATCCCCATTTCCATATCGTTTGAAATAAGGGTAAGAGTACCATCATCGCTTGCATATAAATATATACCTTCAAGTATAGGAAGATTTGAATGATTTGATACTGCTTTTGAAACTGAAATTACAGCTTCATTTAATATATTTTTATTACAAAGTATTTTCATTTCAATTTTCCTTTCAAAATAGTGTTTTTTTTATTTTAGCCAAAAAAACGGCTTTTCAGGGCTCTTTCTAAAGATTTATATATACCCTTATTATTTTAACATAAACATTAGAATTTTTCAAGGATTTTTTTCTTATTTTAGAAAATCGTACTTTTAAACCTTTCTTCTAAAAATTTTTTATATTATATAAATATATATAATTATAATTATTTTAGTAGCTGTTGCTGTAGGGGGTGTTGAAGATGTTAAGAAGTTGAAATTTTGTTTTATTAAAAGGTTTTTGAGGTTGTTTAAAAACTGTTAAAAAGTAATTTTTTTTATAAACAATTTTAACAGGGGGTTGTTAAGAAAAATTTCTTCAACACAAAATTAACTGTTAATTAACTTTAAAATTGTGGATAAGTAACATTTTTAAGTTAAAATTTTGTTAAATTTAAGATTGACAAATATGATAAAATGTTCTATTATAATTAAAAGATATTTTTAATTGAAGTATCTTTATCATTCTTTTTAAAATAGAGGTGAAAAAAATGGCTTACAAAATTAATGATGAATGTATTATGTGCGGTGCTTGCGCATCAGAGTGCCCTGTTGAATGTATAACAGAAGGCGATGGCAAGTACATAATCGATGAAGATGCTTGCATCGAATGCGGTAACTGCGCAAATGTATGTCCTGTAGATGCTCCTCAGGAATAATAAATCATTAAGATTTTAATTTTAAAAAGAGAGTGCTTTTGTACTCTCTTTTAAATTTTTAAAAGAAAGATTATGGATAAAATATGGATAAAGAAATTTTAATTTCAGGATTAAAAAAAATAGGTTATGATATAAAATCTGAAGAAATTGAAAAGCTTGAAAAGTTTTCCAATCTTTTGGTTGAGTGGAATGAAAAAATGAACTTAACTGCAGTTACAGACCCTGAGGGAATTTCTGTAAAACATTTTTTGGATAGTATAGTTCCTGTTTTTAAAATAAATATAGATAAAGATTCAAAGATTATTGATGTAGGAACAGGGGCAGGTTTTCCCGGTATTCCTATTAAGATAATAAGAGATGATTTAAATTTTACTTATCTTGATTCCTTAAATAAAAGAATAAACTTTTTGAAAGAAGTTTCAAATGAACTTGATTTTAAAAATGTTGAATTTATACACGGAAGAGCAGAAGAGGTGGGTCAAAACAAACTGTACCGTGAAAAGTTTGATTATGTGGTTTCACGGGCGGTTGCACCTTTAAAAATTTTAAGTGAATATTCCATTCCACTTTTAAAAGTTGGAGGTATTTTTGCAGCATTTAAGTCATTTGATATTGATGAAGAGTTAGATGAAGCAAAAAGTATGATAGGAAATCTTGGAGGAAGAGTAAAGGAGATAATTGAAGTTGAAATTCCAAATTCAGAATTGGTAAGAAAAATAGTTTTAATTCAAAAAATAAAGGAAACTCCCAAACAATTTCCGAGAAAAGCAAACAAAATAAAGAAGTAGTAATAAATTTAAAGGGACAGTTTAAAACTGTCCCTTTTTGGTATTATTTTAAAAAAGTTTTCTGAGTACTTTTTCAAAAATTACGCCATATTCAATCTTCATATCTTCATATTTAAGAGTTTCACTTATACAGTTTTTTATAAAATCAACAGCTTTTAAAGATGCTTCAAACATTGAATTTTTGTTAAGGAGGGAACCTAATAAAACTGCTGCAAAAATATCACCTGTTCCGTGGAATGGTCTCTTTATGTATCCGCAGTCAATCATTTCAAACAAATCTTCTTTTTTATCAAAAACTGCAACTTTCATATGACTTGAGTCCGTCATAAGGCTTGTTATAGCAATTTTTTCAGGACCTAACTCTGAAAGATTCAATAAAAGTTCTTTTATTTCATTTTCATTTAAATAATGCTTTGGATATTGTCTATCGGTCAAAAGACAGGCCTCTGTTAAATTTGGTGTTATTACATCTGCCAGACCTACAAATTTTTTCATACTTAAAAGAAGGTCTTTCATTCTGTCGTAATAAACTGTTTCAACATCAGATAAGTCATTATCACCAAGTACCGGGTCAATAACTATAAGGCTTCCTTCTTGCTTTTTTTCTTTCATAAATTCAGAAACAACATCAATCTGTTTTGAACTTGCCATATAGCCGCTTAAAATTCCGTCAAATTTTATATCTATTTTCTTCCAGTGATTAAGAATTTTTTGCATTTCATCTGTAAGGTCTAAAAAAGTATAATCATTAAATTTGTATGTATGTGTTGAAAGAATGGCAGTAGGAAGAGGGCAGGCTTCAACTTCCATAGCTGAAAGTATAGGGCACGCCTCTGTAAGAGATACCCTGCCAAATCCTGAAAGGTCATTTATGACAGCAGCTCTGGGTATAAATGATTTTATCATTTTAAAAGGTCCTCCAATTCTTCATTAGTTAATTCTCTTACCTTTCCCAAATCAAGATTTTCGTCAAGAATTAAATTCTTCATTTTTATGCGTTTTAAGTAAAGAACTTTGTTATTTACCTTTTCAAACATTCTTTTTACCTGATGAAATTTGCCTTCACAAATTGTAACCTTTGCAGTATAAGGCTCATTTTGAGAAATAATTTCAAGGGTAGAGGGAAGAGTCTCAAAATCACCTAAATCCATACCTTTTTTAAAGGTTTCAATGTCCTCATTTTTAACAGGATTTAAAAGTTTTGCAATATATGTTTTGGGAACATGGTTTTTTGGTGAGAGGAGTCTGTGATTTAAGTCTCCGTCATTGGTGAGGAGTAAAAGTCCCTCAGTGTCAATATCAAGTCTTCCCACTGGTGATACATCAAAATGGATATATTCTTCCGGTACAAGGTCAATTACGGTGGGGAGTTTTTTGTCCCAGGTTGCTGAAATAAAGCCTGAAGGCTTATTTAATATAAGGTAAACAAACTTGCGGTAATCTGCCTTTTTACCATTTACAAAAATTTCAGAAGAATTTTCGTCGATATGGGTTTCAGGGCGTACTTTTTCATCACCTTTAACTTCTACACAGCCTGATTTTATTAACTTTTTAACTTCTGTTCGTGTTCCAAAACCGCATTCAGCTAAAAATTTATCAAGACGCATAATAAAGAACCTTTCCTCTGTTTGGGTATTTTAAAAGAATTTTTTACATATATTAGAAGTATTAAAATAAAAAAGGAATGATATTCAAATGACAGCTGCAATTTACAAAAATCGTTATATTCTGGCAACTTTAACTTTTGCACTTGTTCTTTTTATAATAATACTTGGTGTTTTCAGTATAGATAATTCAACAAACCGTATGATAGTGGATTATGTAGGAAATTTAGGGTGGGTTATAAATCCGTCACCTGCTGAAATTTCACATCTTACAATACCTGATGAGTTTGATATGGTTTATGAAACCTACAATGCAGTTCAAAAAAAGTCAGGCTTTGATTTAACTGAATTTAAGGGTAAAAAAGTCACACGTTACACATATCAGGTTCAAAACCACGTGGAGTCTGACAAATCTGATGTTTATCTTGGAATATTGGTTTATGAAAAACGCATTATTGCAGGGGATATTTCATCTACAGATATGAATGGATTTTTACACGGAATAAATGAAGTATCTAAAATTAAAAACAATTAATTAATAATAATGAAGTATTATAACACAAAAATAGTTATTTTACCATAGTTTTTCTTGACTTTTTTATTTACGGAGAGTAAAATAACTATATATTTTTAATGAAAAGAAAACCATTAGGGAGGTTTTACAAATGAGAATAGAAACAAAATGTATCCAATCAGGCTACACTCCTGAAAACGGAGAGGCAAGAGTTCTGCCTATTTATCAAAGCACCACTTGGAAGTACGGTTCTACCGAACAAATGGGCAAGCTTTTTGATTTGGAGGAAAGCGGATATTTTTATACACGTCTTGCAAATCCCACCAACGATGCGGTAGCTGCAAAAATAGCCGACCTTGAGGGTGGTGTGGCAGGAATTCTTACATCATCGGGACAGGCTGCTTGTTTTTATTCAATTTTTAATATTTGTCAGGCTGGCGACCATTTTGTATGTTCTGCTTCAGTTTATGGCGGAACATTTAACCTGTTTGGTGTAACTATGAAAAAGCTTGGTATTGAAGTTACCTTTGTTGACCCTGATGCAGACGAGGAAACTTTAAACGCTGCGTTTCGTGAAAATACCAAGGCTGTGTTTGGTGAAACAATTGCAAACCCTGCATTGGTGGTTTTGGATATTGAAAAGTGGGCAAAGGTTGCACACGCACATGGTGTTCCTCTTATTATAGACAATACTTTTGCTACACCCATTAACTGTCGTCCCTTTGAATGGGGTGCGGATATTGTTGTGCATTCAACAACAAAATATATGGACGGTCACGCAACAAGTGTTGGAGGCGTGGTTGTTGACAGCGGTAAATTTGATTGGGAAAAAAGCGGAAAATTCCCGGGCCTTACCACCCCGGACGAGTCTTACCATGGTATTACATATACCGAGAAGTTTGGAAAAGCGGCTTATATAACAAAAATGACAGCTCAGGTAATGAGAGACTTAGGGTCAATCCCTTCACCTCATAACGCATTCCTTTTGAATCTGGGTCTTGAAACCCTCCCACTCAGAATGGAACGTCATTGCAGTAATGCACAGGCGGTTGCTGAATTTTTGGAAAAGGATGAGCGTATATCCTGGGTTAAATACTGCGGTCTTGAAAATGACAAGTACAACGCTCTTGCAAAAAAATATCTTCCCAACGGTTCCTGCGGAGTTATTTCATTTGGTGTCAAGGGCGGAAGAGAGGCAGCGGTTAAGTTTATGGACAGCTTAAAACTTGCTGCAATTGTGACCCATGTAGCGGATGCAAGAACATCTGTTTTACACCCTGCCAGCCACACCCACAGACAGCTAAGCGATGCAGAGCTGGAAGCTGCAGGTGTTACACCTGATTTAATAAGATTCTCTGTAGGTATTGAAAATGTGGAAGACATTATTGACGATATTCGCCAGGCTTTAGACCAAGTTAACGGTTAATAAAAACGACTTGCTTTTTAAAAACAAAAATGTTACAATATAAATTAATTTTATTTTAAAGAAAGGCAATGATTTTAGATTATGGCTGAAATAATAAAGCCAAACGGCTATCATTCACTACTTGATTTAAGGGAAACTCAGATTGCTATAAAGGCGACAAAGGACTGTTTCCAAAACAATCTTGCCCGTGAACTTAAACTTACCCGTGTTTCTGCACCACTTTTTGTGGATTCAGAGTCAGGTCTTAACGATGACTTAAGCGGCAGCGAGCGTGCGGTTGCATTTGATGTAAAAGAGACGGGGAGGGTTCTTCAGATTGTTCATTCTCTTGCAAAGTGGAAGAGATACGCACTTAAAGAATACGGCTTCAAAAGGGGCGAGGGCCTCTACACAGATATGAACGCAATCCGCCGTGATGAGGACACTGACAACATACACTCCATATATGTTGACCAGTGGGATTGGGAAAAGGTGATTGAAAAGGAAGAGCGCACAGTTGAAACGCTGAAGGATATCGTAAAAAAGATTTATTCGGTTTTCAAAACAACTGAGCAATTTGTAAATTCAAAATATCCTCAGATTAAGCCAAGACTGCCTGAAGATATTACTTTTATAACAACTCAGGAGCTTGAGGATATGTATCCTGACCTTTCGGGAAAAGAGAGGGAACATCAGATTGTCAAAAAGTTTGGCGCTGTGTTTATTATGCAGATAGGCGGAGTTCTTAAATCAGGAGAAAAGCACGACGGCAGAGCCCCTGATTACGATGACTGGGAGCTTAACGGCGATATTATCTTCTATGACGATATTTTAGACATACCCTTTGAAGTATCAAGCATGGGTATCAGAGTGTCAGAAGAGTCTATGAAAAGGCAGCTCAAAGCGGCAAATTGCGAGGAGAGGGCAAATCTGCCTTTCCATAAGGATTTGCTTGAGGGCAAACTCCCCTACACCATCGGCGGAGGAATCGGTCAGTCAAGAATTTGTATGTTTATTCTTCACAAAGCGCACATCGGAGAGGTTCAGGCCTCAGCCTGGCCCCGTGAAATGGTTCAGGAATGTGAGAAAAGCGGTATAAATTTACTTTAAAACAAATATATCCCTAAAAAACGGCACTGTCAAAAAAGTGTCGTTTTTAGTTTTCGGATTTCGGTGGTAAACTCGCCGATTAAAAGGGTCTTTTTTTGTTTAATTTAACGAAAAAAAGCAAGATATAAAAAGAAGATTGAAAAAAGAATTAAATTAATATATAATTATATATGTATAACTAATCAACGAAAGGGATTTTATAAAATGAAAAAGATTTTAGCTTTAGTTTTAGTTTGTTTATTTACATTCCAGGCGGCTGTTTTTGCAGCGGATTTTAAGGATATGCCAAACGACTGGTCAACTTCAGCACTTGAGGCGGCAGTTGCAAATGGTCTCCTTACAGGTAGCGGCGGCTACATCAAGGCTTCGGACAATATGACAAGAGCAGAGATGGCAACCATTATGGTGCGTGCCTGCGGTGCAACACGTGAAATTGATATTTCAGGCTACACTGATGTTAAGGCAGACGACTGGTTCTACACATCAATGGCAAGAGCAGTTGCAATGGGTGCGTTCACAGGTTCTGACAATAAGTTGAATCCTTCAAACCCAATCACTCGCCAGGAGGCATTTTTGGTGCTTTCAAGAGTTTTTGGTCTTTCAGCAGGGGCGACAGTTGATGAAAGCGTTCTTGATGCTTTCAAAGACAAGGACAAAATTGCAGACTGGGCAAAAGAAGGTGTTGCTTCAATTGTTGCAAAAGGTTATGTTGCAGGCAACGACGGATATATAAATCCTCTTAACAATATTTCACGAGCTGAGTTTGCGGTTGTTATGGACAGACTTATCAAATATTATATTGATGAGCCGCAGGAAAGCTTCCCTACAGACGGAAATATTATGATAAGAGCAAACGGTGTAAACCTTAGCAATCTTAAAACAGACAAGATGGTTGTTATAGGTGATGCTGTAAGCGATGAATCAATTACCATCGAAAATGCAGAATTATCTGATATGCTTGTTGTAAGAGGCGGAAAGAAGATTTCTGCAGGGGGCACATATGATGCTATTGTTGTTCTTTTGCCGGGTGTTACAGTAAGTGGAGGAACAAACAACATCAAGCGTGTTTACATTTGCCCTGACAGTGTGTTTGACGTATCATCAAATTTCATGGGTGGATTTTTTGAATAATGGAAAACAGCAATGCAACTGAGTTTTTAAAAAACAAGTATATCATAGCAGGCATAAAGACAGGTATTATCGCACGCAAAGGTGGCATAATTGAGGTTCAGGCAAGGGATTATCTGTGTGACTTTGAGGGGACTCCCGATATAATCACAGGGGTGAGTGATGAGTTTATTGACAACAAAAAGGCAAACTATACCCACCTTAGCCGCTTTGATTGTGAGTATATGTGGACAGGGGAGCAGTTTTGCCGGGAACTTCTGAATTATGACGGGTTTATGCTTCACGCATCTGCGGTTGTATATGGGGACAAGGCGTATTTGTTTTCAGCTCCCAGTGGCACAGGCAAGTCAACTCATACTCAACTTTGGTGCAAGGTTTTTGAAGGTGATGCCTATATCATAAATGACGACAAACCTGTTATCCGAATGATAGATGATGATGTTATGGTTTTTGGAACGCCCTGGAGTGGCAAAACCAATCAAAACCGCAACAAAGGTGTTCCCCTTCAAGGGATATGCTTTATTGAACGGGATAAGAAAAATTGGATACAGAAAATTGAGACAAAGGATGCGGCATACAGGATTTTGAATCAAACCATCAGGCCTGCGGATACAAAGAGTATGGGGAAACTTCTTGGTGTGCTTGACAGGGTTTTAAGCAAAGCCGGGGTTTACAAAATGGGCTGTGATATATCAAAAGATGCTGTTAGGGTTGCCTTTGAAGGTATGAGCAATCAGAAATTTGGCGAAAGCTGATAAAAAATGCAATCTCACCACGAAAGGATGAAGAAAGATGAAGATTAAAGAGGGATATATGTTAAGATCTGTTGCAGGACAAAACATAGTTGTTCCTGTTGGCGATGCCGCTTTGAGTTTTAACGGAATGATAAGTCTTAACGGAAGTGGAGCCTTTTTGTGGTCGGCAATGACGGAGGATGTCAGCCGTGACGAGCTTGTTTCAAAACTTTTGTCAGAATATGATGTAGAGCCTCAGGTTGCCGCAGTGGGGGTTGATTCCTTTCTTAAAAAAATGAGAGAGGCCAAACTTTTGGTTGAATAACAGCTTTTGGAAAGGTGAGATAAATGCCGGATAGAATTGAAAAGGCTATTGCCGAAAAAGGCATATATGCAAGCAAAACAACTGGCGACAGTATGAATCCTATGCTTGTGCAGGGCAGAGATACGGTTTTTATAAAAAAGGCTGAGTTTCCGCTGAAAAAATATGACATACCGGTTTATCACCGTGACGATCATTATACAATGCATCGGATTGTAAAGGTTACCAAAAAGGGTTATGTTATTTGCGGTGACAACAGGGTCCGTCTTGAGAGGGATATAACAGAAAAGGAAATAGTAGGTGTTCTTGCTGCTTTTTATCACAACGGCAAGTATGTGGAATATGGGGATGCTGAGTATATGCGTTATGCAAAACGTGCCTGCCGCACATACCCGTTAAGAGTTTTAAAAAGAATAATCTTTAAATTAAAAGAACGTTTGAGAAAAAAATAAAAAAATCCTGTCATATGGGGTGTGCTCTAAAGGATAGTAAAAGGCTCTCGCGAATTTGCGAGAGCCTTTAATCATTGTGAAAACAATCTAATTCCCAGTTTATTGGGTTGGTGTCTATGTATTCCCATATTTTCTGATAATCTTTTTCGCCTCGTATTATGTGGTCATGATATGACCTTTGCCATATAGAATTACCAATTTCTTTTGTAACCATTGTTTTAAATGAACGAATTATGGTTTCTATGTTCTTTGTAGGGGACGATGCCCTCATCGTCCCGTGAAGAAATATAATCAAATGAATGTGATTTGGCATAATAACATATTTGTCGACCGTTACATTTTCATATTTTATGTTTATATTGTTGATATATCTGTCACATATCAAACCGATTTCAGACAAATTATTTTGCGAGACGATGAAGGCATCGTCCTCTACAATTTTAGATAATAATTGCTTTCTGTCTTTTACGCATATTGTAATAAAATATGCTCCGGGTGTTGAATAATCATATCCTTTCAATCTTGTTGGTTTTCGTTTTGGTAATTTCATTATTTCACCTTGCTGTTATCAATGGCATAATCTAATAAAATGTTAATTAGCTCATTCCTCGAACGATTTGTTTCTTCGGATAATTTGTTTAATTTTGCAACTGTTTCTTCCTTTATCCTTACAGAAAATGTCTTATATCCGTCTTCACCTTTTAAATTCTTTTTATTTATAATAAGTTTATCTTCCATAACATTTCACCTCACATATATTATATGTTGACAAAAGTTATAGATATATGTTATAATATATAACATAACAAGTAACATATATGGAGGTAAAATAAAATGAAAAAAAGATTGCAAGGATTGATTGCAGGTGTGCTGATTGGTGCAGCTTTGACTGGCGGAACTGTAATTGCAACAAACACAACCACACTTTATAATGTAATTGCTAATGGGGTTAAAATTATTGTAGACGGACAGAAACTAAATCCAACCGATGTAAATGGTAATAAAGTTGAGCCAATTATTTATAAGGGTACTACATACTTGCCCGTGAGAGCAGTTGCAAACGCACTTGGTAAAGCTGTATATTGGGATGGACCTAATTATACTGTTTATCTTGGTGATATGAACGGTGATCTAGAGTATCCAACAGAGGAATTAAATTGCGATGATAATATTGGTTATGACTATTGGTGTACCTCCAATAATTTGCGTGATAATTATGACAATATCTATACCAATGCTATATATCAAAGTGGTATTCCATGGGGAATTGAGCCTTGTTATCAAAAAATATGCGGAATGAAGTATTCTCGTTTTAAAGGCGTTATATATGTGAAGCAGGGTTCAACATGCAATGGGGAAACAGCTTTAACTATAAAAGCAGACAACAAAACCATATATACATCTCCAATCATTAATAAAACAAGTGCGCCAATTGAGTTTGATGTTGATATAACAGGTTGTAATGATTTTAAAATTACTTTTATAAATGATGATGATATGCTAAAAGACGTATGTATTGGAGATGCAGGATTTTATCAATAATATGTCCGGTACTGTAACAAGCAGGGAAGACGTATCGCATCTTCCAAAATATTTAGGATAATCCTAATACCTTATGAACGGGACGATGTGGGCATCGTCCCCTACGATAAAAGGCTGAACGATTGATTTCGTTCAGCCTTTTAAATTTCTGTCCTTAACAGTACACTCATTATGACAGGATTTTTTGTTTTGGAGGAGAGGATGGGATTCGAACCCACGGTACGCTATAAACGTACACAGCATTTCCAATGCTGCGCCTTAAACCATCTCGACCACCTCTCCGAGACCAAACATAAGTATAATACAATTTTAAAAAAAAATCAAGAGTTTATTAAAAAATAATTAAAAACCTTGAAAACGGGTAAAACTAAGGGAAAAAGGAGTGTGCAGAAGATGAAAGAATTTGTTTATAAAATAAAAGACGAAGTGGGAATTCACGCACGGCCCGCAGGGTTGCTTGTAAAATTTGCAACCGAGTTCAAATCCGATATCCGCCTTACAAAAGGTGAAAAAGAGGCCGATGCAAAAAAGATTTTTTCGGTTATGACCCTTGGCGTAAAGTGTGGAGATGAAGTAAAAATTTCAATTTCCGGGGAGGACGAGGAGCTTGCCTTGGAAAAATTAAAACAATTTTTTGACGAAAATCTTTAGGCGCAGGACTTAGCAATTACTATATCAAAAAATTGCAGGGCTAAAAGGGAGAAAGCAGAATTTGTTATAAAAAACAATGTGAAGGGTTGTTTATCGTAAACAGACAAATGATGTACTCACTATGCTCGTGATAATATTGCATCCTTCGGGGACAAATAAAAAACTCCAAGCCATTTGGCTTGGAGTTTTTGGTGGGGGGAGATGGATTCGAACCATCGAAGCGAGACGCAACAGATTTACAGTCTGCCCCCTTTGGCCACTCGGGAACCCCCCCAAAAAATGGAGCTGGTGATGGGACTCGAACCCGCAACCTGCTGATTACAAATCAGCTGCTCTGCCAATTGAGCTACACCAGCTTAAGGATTGCATAGCCACTTTCGTGACCAGCAAAAACTATGATAACATAAATTAAGGAGCTTGTCAACACTTTTTTTAATATTTTTTTAATTATTTTTTGTGGTTATAAATATATTTTAAAGACGGTGAATATATTTGAATAAGCATTTGGTGAGAAGATGGTCAAAAACCGGAAAGGTTTATATAAGAAGTTTTGAGATAAATTATTTTTCGGGGCAAAAGGATGTGAGGATTAAATGCTCAATTACATATGGTGTGGAATGATTGTTTTGTCCTTTGTGACTGCCATATTTAACGGCAGGATAGAGAATGTGACAAATGGCGCAATGGAGGGGGCGGTTTCTGCAGTTGAGACCTGCATTGGACTTCTTGGAACAATGTGTCTGTGGACCGGACTTGCCAAGGTTGCCGAAAAGTCAGGCCTTGTTGAGGTTTTTGCAAAAATTTTAAGGCCGGTGACCAAAATAATATTTCCAAAACTTAAAAAGGATTCACCCGCTCTTCGCACAATTGTTATGAATATGGTGGCAAATCTGCTTGGTATGGGCAACGCCGCCACGCCTTTGGGAATAGCCGCAATGAGGGAACTTGACAAGCTGAATCGGGGCAAAAACACCGCATCAGATGAGATGTGTATGTTTGTGGTTATAAATACGGCATCTATCCAGCTTATTCCTGCAACCGTGATTTCCCTTCGGCAAATGTATGGCTCTCAAAGCCCTGCTGAAATTGTGGTGCCCGTGTGGATTTGCAGTGTTTGTGCGGTGACAATCGGTGTGGTTGCTGCAAAATTATTTCAAAAGAGGTCAAGACTTTTATGAATATCATCTCAATTTTAGCTATACCCCTTATGATTGTGGGGATTGTGGTTTACGGAATGGCAAAACGCATAAATGTTTACGACAGCTTTGTGGAGGGTGCAAAATCGGGTATTGAAAATATGGTTCAGATTATCCCTCCCTTGGTGGGGCTTATGGTGGGGATAACTATGCTCAGGGAATCAGGATTTATGGATGTTTTGGGGCAGGTTTTAAAGCCTTTAACCAACGCAATCGGTATGCCCAAAGAGGTTTTGCCCCTTGCTCTTTTGCGTCCCGTGTCAGGCAGTGGGTCCATTGCCATCGTAAATGATATTTTCAAAAATATGGGACCCGATTCCCAGGCGGGCAGGATTGCTTCCGTTATGATGGGTTCAACCGAAACCACTTTTTATACAGTGGCGGTGTATTTTGGGGCGGTAGGGATAAAAAATCTGAGATATACCCTGAAGTCTGCCCTGGTTGCGGACCTGTGCGGAATGCTTATTGCGGTTTTTGTGGCAAGACTTTTGCTTTTGTAGAGTTTTGTTAAATTTTGATGAGGCTATCTGACTAAATGTGCGGATTTTTCTTGCATACTTATACAACATATGGTATAATGAATGTATCTTAGGAAAAACACAATTGGTGTTTTTCCCTGTCAAAACAAGGTTTGACAGAGAAATTGTGAAACAATTTCTCGATACTTCATTTGAACTAGGTTCTCAAAAAGTATTTTTAAAAAATACTTTTTATAGCTGCGATTAAGCAGCTATGAAACATTGATTATATCAATGTTTCGCCGATATTTATTATAATAGATGTATTCTTGGAAAGATTAATAAAGGGGGGGCAGGCATTGAAAGAAGAATTCAGAACTGTTCTTTGCGAAGGCTCAGATGAGCTGGTGGAAAAACGGTCAAGATTTATTGCGACGGTAAAGCCTGTCCGCACTGAGGCAGAGGCGATTGAGTTTTTAGAGAATTTAAAGAAAAAGTATTGGGATGCCCGACACAATGTGTATGCCTACATATTGGAGGACAACAACATTCAAAGATACAGCGATGACGGCGAGCCTGCAGGTACGGCAGGAGTTCCTGTTCTTGATATGATAAAAAAAGAGGGACTCAGCAACCTGATTGTGGTAGTAACCCGATATTTTGGCGGAATACTTTTAGGGACCGGGGGATTGGTTCACGCCTACTCCAAATCTGCCAAGATGGGAGTGGAGGCGGCAAGGCCTGTTACCATGACTTTATGCCGGGAAGTTTTGATAGAGTGCGATTATTCACTTCTTGGCAAGGTTCAAAACGAGGTTTTAGGACAAGGCTTTAAGGTGAGCGATACAACCTATGCCGACAATGTGTGCGTCAGCGTTTTGGTTCCTGTGTCAAAAACCGAAAAATTTGTCAAGGATTTGACCGACAAAACAAACGGCAAAATAAGTATTAAAGAGGGCGAAACGGGGTATAACCAAATGTAGGTTCTTGTGCAATTGGGACTTGATTTTGACTTTCTTTTGTGGTACAATATAAAACTGGATGAAAGTGTAAATTGCGTTTAAGATGCTTGACATATAGTTATAATACCAAAGATAAAAATGGTGGGTGAAAAAATGAGTAAGTATGTTATACTTGGCGGTGCAAAGCTTAGTGGCGAAGTTGAAATCAGCGGCGCAAAAAATTCGGCGGTTGCACTGATTGTGGCAGCACTTTTGGTCAAAGACGTGTGCGTTATTGAAAACGTGCCGGCTGTCAGCGACACCTATGTTTTGATGGATATAATCAATCAACTCGGCGGAAGTGCTGAGTTTATTGACAAAGGAGTTTTGCGTATTGACGCAAGACTTGTAGATAAATTTGAGGCGCCTTATGAGATGGTAAGCAAAATCAGAGCTTCATCTTACCTTATGGGTGCATTATTGGGAAGGTTTGGTCATGCGAGAGTTGCTATGCCGGGTGGTTGTGACTTTGGCGTAAGACCCATTGATCTTCACTTAAAAGGCTTTATGGCCCTGGGGGCACAATACAGTGTTGAGTATGGTCTGGTGGATATTCGTGCCGAGAAGCTCACAGGGGCAGGCATTTATATGGACAAGGTTTCTGTTGGAGCTACCATAAATGTTATGATGGCGGCTGTTATGGCAGAAGGTCAGACTGTTATTGAGAACGCAGCAAAAGAACCACATATTGTTGATGTGGCAAACTTCCTCAACAGTATGGGCGCAAACATCAAGGGTGCAGGTACCGATATTATAAAAATCAAGGGCGTTGAGGCCCTTCACGGCGGAACATATCCTGTTATCCCTGACCAGATTGAGGCGGGGACCTTTATGGTTGCGGCGGCTGCTACCCGTGGTGATGTTTTGATTAAAAATGTAATCCCGAAGCACCTTGATTCCATTTCAGCAAAGCTTTTGGAAATGGGTGTTGAGATTACTGAATATGACGACAGTGTGCGAGTTAAATGCGACGGGCCCCTGAAAAAGGCAAACTTTACAACAATGCCTTATCCGGGATTTCCCACAGACCTTCAGCCACAGATGCTCACCCTTTTACTTTCCACAGAGGGGACAAGTATTGTTACTGAAAATGTGTGGGACAACCGCTTTAAATATGTGGAAGAACTAAGACGTATGGGTGCAAACATCACAGTTGACGGCAGATGTGCAGTTGTTGAGGGCGGAGGAAAGCTTACTGGCTCACCGGTGTCATCAACCGACCTTCGTGCAGGTGCGGCACTTGTTATTGCAGGGCTTATGGCAGATGGCGTGACAGAGGTTTACAACCTCAAATATATTGACCGTGGCTATGAGAGTTTTGAACAAAAGCTTCGTTCCCTGGGTGCTCAGATTACAAGGCGCAAGGACGGAGAAAAGAGTAAAGACGCAGGTATTGCGTAAAGAAGGGGTTGTAGCAAAGGCTACAACCTTAATTTTTCAAAAAAGGCAGGTAAATCCGTGGCAGAACTAAAACTTTGTCCCTTGCGGAGCAGCAGCAAAGGGAACACGACCATTATTTTTAATAGAGATACCCGGATTTTGGTGGATTGCGGTATAAGCGGCAAGGCTCTGGAAGAATGCCTCAAAACCGCAGGAATCAGCGGAAGCACGATTGACGCAATCGTCATAACTCACGAGCACAGTGACCACATAAAGGGTGTTGGAATAATTTCAAGAAAATATAATATACCCATATATGCCAACGGGCCAACCTGGCAGGCTATGAAAGGCCAGTTGGGGAGGATTGAAGATGAAAATATCTGCATTTTTGAAACAGGCAGTGAGTTTTACATAAAGGACATAAAGATAGAAACATTTAAAACCTCTCACGATGCGGCAGAATCGGTGGGATACACCTTTTCTTTTATGGATGAAAAGGTTGCGGTTGCTACAGATATGGGTGTTATAACAAAAAGTGTTTTAGAGGCAATATGCGGCAGTCATACCGCTTTGATTGAGGCAAACTATGACCAGAATATGCTTGAAATAGGGTCATACCCTTATGACCTCAAATGCAGGATTAAGGGTGAATGCGGACATCTTTGCAACAATGACACAGCCAAGCTTGCAAAGCTTTTGGCAGAAAGCGGAACGGAAAGGATAATACTTGGACATCTCAGCGAGGAGAATAATTACCCACCCATTGCTTTTGAAACGGTGAGGGAGTGCATAAAAGACACGTTAACAGAACTTTTGGTAGTATTAAAGGACGGAATGGTTGCAAAATATTAGAGAAGGACGAAAAACTTGGTCTAACGCAAGGGAATACAAATAGAAAACTAAAAGGCAAAGTATGGTGGTTTTCGGCAAACCAGGAAAGTAAAATTTAAAAGGCAAGGGAAACATCGAGTTTTCCTTGCCTTTGCTTGCTTTCTGCGAAATTGTTCTCTACCGTACACAAGTACGCCGACGAAAACAATTTCACAAAATATACCGGCGTTTTTCGCCCTCTGCTCAGGATGTTGAAAAACTTGGTCTGGTGCAAGGGAATACAAATAGAAAACTAAAAGGCAGAGTTT